>CP133958.1:731301-1462603 GCA_036251205.1 Orbaceae bacterium BiB
TGTCCAGCTTTAACATCTTGTTGTTCTTTAACTAAAATGCTTTGGTTATGAGCATAAGCAGTTAAATAATCATCATTGTGTTTAATAATAATTAAATTACCATAACCTGGTAAAGCATTACCGGCATAAACCACTCGACCTGCTGCTGCAGCTTGAATACTATCACCTAATGAACCAGCAATATCAATCCCTTTAGTTGAGTTTGAAAATGTTTCGATTAACTTACCTTTTACTGGCCATTGCCAAGTAATATTAGCAACCGTTGCCGATGGACTAGTCACTGCAGTGCTTGCCGTCGTCGACTCAGTTTTAGTCGCAGTTGTAGTAACTTGCGTTGGCGGCTGAATTTTACTTGATGTTGTTGTTGTGGTGGTAGTCGTTGTTGCGATTGGTTTTGCGGTGTTAGCATTCGTAGTAGTCTGCTGTGTAACAACAACAGTTGTGCCGCCGCTCACATCCAATACCTGACCGACACTTAATTCATAAGGTGCCGCAATATTATTTTTAGCTGCTAATGAACGGAAATCATTCCCGGTGATCCACGCGACATAAAACAGTGTATCGCCGCGTTGCACAGTATATGAGTTATCTTTATAACCACCTTTTGGAATCTCATCATAATTACGATTATAAACTATACGCTCTTGCGTTGTCGTAACTATATTGCCATTAGATTTCACTGTAGAGGTTGAAGTATTAACGTTATTAGTGGTATTAACCGATCCTGCAGTAATATTCTTCGGCGGCGCAACATAGGCAGATGAACTATCATATGAGGTACTATTATTATTCGACCTAACTGTCGACGATGGTGAATCAGATAAATCTTTAATTTGTGCTGAATTAGTTTGTGAACAGGCAATTAACGAAAAAGCTAATAGACTAATAGACGATATTTTAGCAAAATTACGATTTATTTTTAGATTATCTTGCGTTATCAAAGCAATACTCCCTAACATATTTTTATTTATTTTATTAACTAGTTTAACGTTAATTAACAAAAAACTCAGTTTAAGCTGCAATTATTATACACGTATTATACAAAAAAACATGATAATGAATGCTTATTAGTATAATCATTATTAACAGTTAATAATCACCTGTTTTATATCATATATAATAATTACTCGGAACTCCGCTTTTTTTGTGCTAATTTAATAGCAAAATGAGCTCTAACTTACAGTAATTATGACATCATCAACTATTATTCAACCCGCTACACTCTATATTGTTGCTACTCCAATCGGTAATTTGGGCGACATAACACTACGTGCCATTGATATCTTAAAACATGTTGATCTCGTTGCAGCTGAAGATACGAGGCATAGTGGTATTTTATTACAGCATTTGGCTATTCAAGCTAAACTGTACCCACTACACGACCACAATGAACAACAAAAAGCCGCTCAGTTGGTTGAGAAACTACAATCAGGGTTATCCATTGCACTTATCTCCGATGCAGGAACGCCGCTAATCAACGATCCGGGTTATCACTTAGTTAAATGTTGTCACGAAAATAATATTCGCGTTGTGCCAGTACCTGGTGCTTGTGCTGCGATTGCTGCATTATGTGCATCGGGCTTGCCAACCGATCGATTCTGCTATGAAGGTTTCTTACCAGCAAAAAGTAAGGCACGAATTGAATACTTAAATAGTTTGCTTGAAGAGCCTAGAACATTGGTTTTTTATGAATCGACTCACCGGATTATGGATAGTCTACAAGATATTGAACAGGTTTTTGGTCAAGAAAAATTACTCGTATTAGCAAAAGAGCTCACTAAATCTTGGGAAACCATTATTCGTTGCCCTGTACATCAACTAATTACATGGCTTAATGAAGATGAAAATCGTCAAAAAGGGGAATTTGTCCTGATCCTTGAAGGCTATAAAAAAGATCTTGCACAAGAGTTAGATCCGGATGCCATAAAACTGCTTAAACGGCTGCAACAAGAGCTACCATTAAAAAAAGCGGCTGCAATTGTTGCTGATATGTATGGACTCAAAAAAAACCAGCTTTACCAATTAGGATTAGACAGTAAGTCAGAGTAAACAATGGAGTTTTTCGTTATTTTTTTATTGTAATATGTGATTTTAGTATAAAAATAGAGAACTCAATATTTTTCAATATTAAAAATGTTTAATTCTCTTTTATTATCGAGTTACTTCCGTCACGAAATACTATTGTTGAATCAATTGGCAGCCGACCATTAACGGATTTAAGACGTCTTAATCGAGTCTTACTTACCTGACTGAATATTTCCCCAAAAGCTCGCGCTTTATCAAGCATCTCTAACCGAGATGCTAGCTAAGCTTCTGCAGTCAGCATAATTTAATGGGAAATTATTTTCCTAATTTAAAATACGAATAAAAATTAAATAAATCACTGATTATTGTTTTTTCGAAGGCTTTCATTATGATGTAAAAAATAGTGTAGGCTATGCCAATCTTGACAATTAAAACTATCATCCATTAAGAATAAAACTCGTTTTTTCCTATTACGTTTTGAAATAAGATGAATAATGATTGCATAACGAAAAAAGAGAGGGGGTTTAACAATATCCCATCGCTGACGTGACCAATATAACTGATTTTTGTGGTAAAACAGTGCTAGTTCACCACGAATTGTTTTTAAATAACAAATACCTTTCCACCACTGATAAATTACTAAAATAATCAGTACAAATAGAAGATCATCCAAAATAGTATCCGCTAAATTATGCATCAAAGCCATAATCAGTAATAGATAAAATAACGTCACCAAATAGCGTTGTTTAACTGAATTGATTAATTCAGCTCGCCACATGCTATTGATGATATAATTTGATTAAATTAACTAATGCTTGTTGATGAGGATTTGTCAACTTCTCTTGCTCAAAAAAACACGCAAAGAGAACCAAATCATCAAGTGCTAGCAACTGTTCAAGATAAATAATTTGCTGTTCATTTAATAAACAAAAATTATTTTCAACAAACGGTAGTAAATACAGTTCGAGTTCTTTCATTCCTCGCCGACACGACCACGTTATTTTAGATAATGATGTCATGATCATAACCCTCGTTATCTTCGAATTAGTATAATGGTTAAATGAGATTAATACCCTAACACAATAATGAACCGTATAATTATTAATTTTTCGTATTAAGATAAATATGTGTCCAATGTCGCAATTTTTAGTACAACATAGCCAACAAAAGTATTAATCAAGTGTATTTGTAGAATTATGGTGTCAAAAAAACATGAGGAACGGGGCATTGATCATGATAACCGACTGATAAATCTGCTTTATACCATTGAGTTAAAATCTCTGTTGATAAAACGTCTTTAACACCGCCTTGTGCGACTAATTTACCATCATGAAGTAAAAAAATTCGATCTGCATATAAAGCAGCTAAATTAAGATCATGCAAAATGCAGCAAATACTATATGAGTTTTTTTCTGTTAATGTTTTGAGTAGACGTAACATCTGTTGTTGATGATAGAGATCAAGCGCAGATGTTGGCTCATCTAAAAACAGTAATCTAGGTTCTGATTTAGCTGACCATAGTTGAACTAAAACTCGAGCCAACTGTACCCGCTGCTGCTCTCCGCCTGATAATTGTTGATAATTTTTGTGGCAAAGTGTTTGGCAATGGGTTTTCGCTATCACATCAGCTAACGCATTTTGCAGATTTACCGAACCATAAGGTGATCTTCCCATCGCTATCACCTCTTTTGCTGAAAAGGGAAAAGCAATGTGGCTATTTTGTCGCATCACTGTTCTCACTTGAGCTAAAGATTGATGACACCACTGTTTTAAGGGCTTGCCAAGTAATCGACACTCCCCGTCCGTTGGGGTTAAAAAACCAGTTAATAACCGCAATAGTGTGGATTTACCGGCCCCATTAGTCCCAATGATGACCACTAACTCTCCTTTTCCGATAGTCAATGAAACATCGTCAATTAATGTCTCACCACCAATTTGATAAGAAAGGTGCTCCGCTTGCAACATTATAGGGTTCCTTTTTTTCTTAAAATAAGCCACATAAAATAAGGACCGCCAATTAAGCTAGTTAATAAGCCGACGGGCATCTCGTTAGGAGCAACTGCAATACGTGCAATCGTATCAGCAACGAGTAGTAAGCAGCCACCACCTAAAATTGTCGCAGGTACTAATAAACGGTGATCAGCGCCAACTTTTAAACGTAACATATGCGGAACAGCCAAACCAACAAAAGCAATAATACCACTCAGGGAAACTGCTGTACCAATAAGTAGTGCACTTAAAAGCAATAGTCGGCGTTTAGTTTGCTGAACATTTACCCCTAAATAATGAGCATCTTCATCGCCTAATTGCAGAAGATTAAGCGAATGACTCATCGATAAAATCAATATCGTCGCTGGAATAATGAACAGTGCTGAAACACCCACATATTGCCATTGCCCTTTACCTAAATGTCCCATAGTCCATAAGGAAAATTGGCGTAACTGCTGATCATCGGCAATATAACTGAGAATACCAATTAATGAAGCGGCTAAGGCATTTATCGCAATCCCCGCCAATAATAATTTGGTCGTTGAATTATTACGACTATGACTTAAAACATAAATAAGACAACAGATAACTAAACCACCAATGAAACCAGCAATAATCTGTCCATATAGTGTAAGAAAAGCAGGTAAACTCACAGGAACAACAATCAATAAACCAACAAATAGCGCCGCACCACTACTAATCCCTAGCAGTCCGGCATCCGCTAAGGGGTTACGAAATAACCCCTGCATAACAACGCCTGAAGTTGCTAAAGCAATACCAATTAAGACAGCTAAAAAGACTCGCGGTAAACGGATATTGAGCCAAATATCCCATAAAGGATCACTAAGAGGTAACGATAGCAAATCACTAAATGATAATGATAATGCACCAATATTTACGGAGCTGATAATAGCTACCATCAAAGTAACCGCTAATCCATAAATGATGTACTGTTTTTTCATTGATAATCACTCATCATGACAAAACTCGGCTACTTATTGCGCTCGACAATTAGCTGAGGATCAATAATCGAAAAAATAGCGGCTTGCAATGAAGGTTGTGCAGCCCGCTGTAAAATAGCTAATGCTAGATCACTACGCATAATATAACCATGAACTTCCTGTTGCACATAACACTGTGCATGATGAGTTGGTTCCCCATCCATTAATCCACCGGGTCGAAAAATACAATAATCTAATTGGCTGGTCTGTAGCCACACTTCAGCAAACGTCTTCTCCCTTACGGAGTTACCAAATGCTTGTTTAGCCCGTTTACTCAGGGTCACCCAACTATCGCCACAACCTAATGAACTCACCAATATCATACGTTTAATCCCCTGCTTTTCGGCATGGTTAATAATATTGCACTGTGGTTGATAATTGGCTTGCTTACCACCTAATGTCGAAATAATGGTACAGTCAGTTCCAGCTAATGAACAGGCTTGCGTAACCACCTGCTCATCATTTGCATCCCCCAAAATAACTTCCACTCCTAAGGACTGTAAATAGTCATAGCTCTCTTTATTTCTTACTACTGCAACACAACGATACCCTTGCTGCTGTGCATATTTAACCACCTGAGCACCAGTACCACGACTAGCTCCAAAAATTAATAAACAACGCATTAAGATTCCTCTTTTATCTGTGCTAATTTTCGAAATGCACTAAGTTGGCTTTGCAGTAAATTACGTTGTTCATCACGACCGACAAAAATTTTAAACATCGCTTCACCGCTACCATTAATAAAAATAATACCAGCGGTATCACTCCCCATAAATTTTCGTTCAACAAAAGCAATATACTGACAATTGTCTGATTTTATATGGCCGCTAAACCCCTCTTTACCCTGCATATTATAATAGCCATGTCGAGAAGAGGCTGTTGGTAGGTTGCCTGCAAATTCAAAAATAATATCAGGAGTATTAACTAATATGGTTATTTTTCCCCAATTAATGACTTCATTCCAAATATGCTCAAAATAGCGTCCAGAAATAAGATGGTGTTCACTACTTGCCTTAATCACCTCTAATAATGAAACTTGATAATCCTGAGCAATTTTCTCTAAAGTACCCTCTGGACGGGTAGCCATAAATTCGTTTAAAGTTGGTTTAGTCATCATTTCCTCCTGCATAATAAAAGTTATAAGGGTTAATTAGTTATTTTCTGGGCATGGGCATGACTATGTTTCATTTTTGCATTCCCCTCCGCTGAATCAGCCTTCATCGTTGATAAATCAGGGCGTTGTACCGATAATTTTGCAAGCTCTGGCTCATTAATCTGTAACAATAACCGCTGTAATGCACTAAGCAGATTACTCGCCCAAAAACGTCCACTAGTCGTTAAATTAAAACATAAACCATTTTCAACAAGCAAACCGGCTTGATGCCACTGTGTAATGAGCGGTAGCAGTAATTCTGGTTGGGCCATTATCTCGTTAAGATTAACTCGTCCACGTTCAATTCCCCCTTGTAACAGATGTAACCAATTGAGCTGCTTATTTCCTTGTAACAGCATTGCTAATGGTTTTTTTTGCTGATCTAGCTGAGCATAATAGCCGGTTAAATTCCGCTGTAACATAAAAGACTTATCCGCCAGCTTACCACCGGCACATGAACCGAACGCTAAATAATCTGCTCCTTGTTTAATTAGGATATTATAAAGATTGCGTTCACGCGTTGTTCTACCCCAGTGGCTATTAGATAGTTGTCCCCAACCGTAATTGGCTAGGATTTCTACTCCTGTCCGATAGAACTGATAATTTTCTGCCACCGTAGGTAAGGTAATTCTTTGATTTTCAACACTTTTAAATAATGGTGTTGTTGATAATAGATTTAAGGCATAAAGATCAACACCATCTAAGGGGAAATCACGAATGATCGTCAGATCTTCTTGCCAAGTCTGTAGCGTTTGTCTCGGTAAACCAAAAATAAGATCACAAACTACCGCAGCTTTATCTCGTTCACCTAATCGCTGAATAAAATCAATGGTTTGCTGCTGATTTGAGGTTCGTGCTAAACGTTGGCGAATAGCGGTATTAAAAGTCTGTACACCAATAGAAAAACGATTTGCACCAGCTTCAATACAAGCATCAATTTTTTCATCTGTAAAATTAAGCACGCGTCCCTCTATTGTGATCTCACAATCAGGTGCTAAAGGATACTGGGTTCTAATGGCGGTAATTAAACGGTGTAGCTGGTTTGCTGTAAGCGCACTTGGTGTCCCCCCGCCAAAATAGACCGCATGAATTGGTGATGACTGCGACAGCACTGAATTAGAATTGAGCTCAATATCTTGTAGTAAATATTGGCAATACAACTCCGTATCGTGCTTACTTAATGGGTTTTGATAAAATCCACAGAATGTACAATGAGTTGCACAAAAAGGGATATGTACATACAGCAAACGTTTATTTTTAGGCAATACTTGTTGATGTAATTGCATCCATGCTGATTCAATTTCGCTTGAATTGATCGGTGTTGCCCCACGAAATGGCATAACTGCCCATCGTTCACGAAAAGGAGTCCCCTCAAGTTGAGCATAAAACGAAGTTAAATCTAATTTCATCATCACCTCCAAAAAAACAATCCAAACATTAAACGATAATCATTCTCATTTATCAAGTTAAATTTAATTTATTTTTAATGCTTGATTTACGCATTTTTTACAATACAATTGATAACGATTATCATTTGCATTTGAATTGAGGTTAACTATGGTTCGTTTACGTAACAAAAATTTGCTCTATTTTGTCCCATTACTTATTACTATCCCCATATCTAAAGCTCAAACATCCGAGCTAAATAACTCAAATAATAAAACCCCCTCTTCCCTAGAGACGATTACTGTCACTTCGGACCGCGGAGAAAAATCTATTTGGGACAGTTCAATGCCTGTAGTTGCAGTGAATGAGGATGAAATAAAAAAACATAATGGCGACTCAATTATTGAGACTCTACGAGATATTCCTGGTATTGAGATTAGTGATAATTCTCTTGCTGGACGTAAACAACTGATGATTCGTGGTGAAGCACCTTCAAGGGTGCTGATCCTTATCGATGGACAAGAAATTACTTATCATCGTTCAGGACATGGTTCAAGTGCTGGAATTTTAATTGATATGGAATCGGTAGATAGAATCGAGGTCGTTAAAGGTCCAAATTCAGTCTTGTATGGCTCACAAGCAATTGGTGGAGTTGTTAATTTTATCACTCGTAAAGGCAGTAATAACGGGGAAAAGTTTGATGGTCATCTTAAATCAATTTATAATGGAGCGACTGATGGGTTTACACAACAAGGTTCGGTTTATGGTTCAGTCGATAATTTTGATTACCGACTAAGTGGCACTTATTCGGATCAAGGGGATCGTAAAACACGACAAGGAAGATTGAAAGATACCGATTTTAATAATAACAGTGCTAGTGCCTGGCTTGGTTATACATTAGACAAACATAAATTAGGACTCTCTTTAGAACATTATCAACTTGAAACAAATACCTATTATGAAGCAGATCCTAATACCCCAGACATTAAAGAGTTCTCGGTAAAAATCCCTAAATTAGAACGTGAAAAAATGGGGATCTTCTATGATTATCAAGTCGATAACGGCATAATCGATAAAATTCATGTTGATGGTTATTATCAAAAATTAAAGCGACAATTTAGAAATAATATTCTTATTGCCCCTATTCCAACAATGAAAATTGGTACAAATACCCATACCGATGATACACAAAATAGTCTTGGTCTAACGACCCAAATTAACTGGAAACCGAGTAAAAATATTAATTTAATTACGGGTCTACAATATCAACAAGATGAAGTTAAGCAAACTTCTACTACCAAAAATACTATCAATACACCAATCCCTAGTCGCGACTATGTAGAAAACAAATGGCAAAATAATACATGGCAACAATCCACTATTGCACTGTTTGCACAAAATGACTGGTCGATTACTGATGATTTCGCATGGAATATTGGTATTCGACAATACTGGATAGAATCGAAACTCAAAAATGGGCGTAGTGAGTTAACTAAAACGCCTGTATCAGGTACACCGACATCAACAATAACGATTGATAAAGCTAGAACTAATCATAATAACAATATGATCATCTCAACAGGATTGACTTATCAAGGTGTTGAAAATACATTATTTAGAGCATCATTTGCACAGGGTTATGTCTATCCAACGCTGGCTCATCTTTATGGCATCACCTCAGCTCACCAACAAGTAATTTATGGAAATCCTAATCTAGAAGCAGAAAAAGCTAATAATTACGAAATTGGTTTGCGTTTTAATGATAATACTTGGTTAATTGATTCATCCGTTTATTATTCTACAGCTAAAAACTACATTACCGACCAAGTCTGCAATGGTTCTGCGGTTTGTTCTGGAGCCGTCGGAACAACTAACCGATACTATATTAATGCTAATCGTGCAAAAACCTATGGTGTAGAGTTAACTCTCGAGTATTTAAAGTGGGAAATTATCCCGTATATTACCGCTAACTATATCCGTCGTCAGGTAGAAACCGACAGCTATAAAACTTTTGATAGCGGTAGCCCAGCCCTTTCCAGCACAATAGGTATTAAAAACAGTTATATCATTGATCGCCTTAATACCGATCTTGATAGTAACTTATTTATTCGTACTGCAACTAATGCAAATAACCGAAGCGGAGATACCACCTATCACTATGCCGGTTGGTCAACATTAAACCTATCAATGACAGCATCATTTGGTCAAAAACGTCAGTATCAAATTGGACTAGATCTTAATAATATCTTAAACAAAAACTATACAACAGCCCATGAAAGTATTCCGGCGGCTAAATTTAATGCAGTTATTAGTGGTAGTTTGAATTTTTAAAATAAACGAGGAGTTCATCTCATGACTTATCACCTAAAAAAACTATTTTTGATTATTGTTGCGACGGTAATTCCAACTATTCATGCTCAAGAGCGTCTAGTCACGGCTGGCGGTTCAATAACAGAAATAATTTATGCCATCAATGATCAAACTGAACTCGTCGGTGTTGATATGACGAGTACTTATCCACCCGAGATTAAAGAGTTACCACAAATAGGCTACTGGAAGCAACTCAGTATTGAAGGGATCTTATCATTAAAACCGACTCTTTTTATCACTTGGCAAGACTCTGGACCAGAACAGATATTCACTCAATTACAAGCCAGTAATGTAAAAGTAGTTCGTTTACAACGCGTCCCAAATAATCTTGATTTACTTTTTAATAATATTAACCTGATTGGTGATATATTGAATAAAAAACAAGAAGCAAAACAGCTAACTGAACATATCTCGAAAGAGATTAGTCAAATTGAGCGAGCTATTGCACAGCAAAAGGTCAAGCCTAATGTGATGTTTTTGTTAAGTATGTCAGGAGTAACACAAGTAGCAGGGAAAAATACTGTTGCCGATAGTATTATCACGCTAGCAGGCGGTAACAATATTGCGACGCATAATAATTATAAAAATTACAGCAGTGAAGCATTAATTACAGCTAATCCTGATGTTTTAATTGTCACAACCCAATCAATTGACGCGATTGGTGGTTTAGAGAATTTAATCCAATCAGCAGGTATTACCCATACAAATGCTTGGAAAAATAAACGTATTGTTATGATTGATCAAGCATTGATTTTGGGTATGGGGCCGAGAGTAGATCAAGCTGTTACAACATTATATCGTGGTTTTTACCCATAATTAGTCAAGTGATGATATCGATTAATGATATCAAGAAAAGCATCATTAATCGTTGTTTATCTTCACATACTTTTATTGATTGTCTTTTGACTATAAAAATTTTATGCTTATATGTTATTATTGCTAAAATTATTTAAAAAGGTCATTGGTTATGTTGTATACATCGCAGTCGCTACCATCAAGTAAAATTTCATTAGATAACTGGCTATTAGTTAAGGTATCAGGTCAAGATAATAGTAAATTTTTACAGGGGCAATTAACCGCTGATATTAATAAACTCAGTGATACCCACTGGCTTTTTGCGGCTCAATGTGATCCAAAAGGTAAAGTATTAAGTAACATCCTGCTATTTAAACGTGGCGATGATATTTATTACATTATCCGCAAAAGTTTAGTTGAAACTCAGTTAAAAGAGCTAAAAAAATATGCTGTATTTTCTAAAATCAGTTTTGAAATTGAGAGTTCACTGACGATGGTTGGAATTGCTGGTGATAACTTATCAGAGCTAATACCTGAATTTTCAATAGAGCAAAACTGTCTCACAGTAGGTAATATTAGCTATTTAAAACTCGATTTTCCGACTAATCGCTATATTGTTATCGCACCAATCGACGAGCAAATTAATCAATTTACAACCTTACATCAAGCCGATAGTGAACAATGGCAATTATTAGATATGGAGTCTAATTATCCGATCATTGATCAGCCTTTAGCTAACCAATATTTACCGCAAGCCTTTAATTTACAAAATTTTAATGCAATCAGTTTTGATAAAGGGTGTTACTGTGGACAAGAGATGGTGGCCAGAGCTCAATATCGTGGAATCAATAAACGAGCACTATATCTACTCATTGGTTCATCAGATGAACTACCACAAATTGGTGACGGTATTGAACAGCAAATGGGGGAAAACTGGCGAGAAACAGGCAGTATCCTTTCCACACTTAAAATAGACAATCATACTATCTGGATTCAAGTCATTTTAAATAACGATATTGAAGCAAATACAGTCTTCAGAGTGAAAAATAGCCCAACAAGCCACTTTATTATCAAAAGCAATTAAAAAATAAAAGCGATTTATTACATATCAAATAATAATGGGTATTCATCGTAATACCCTAATTCATGAGAAATAGCCTTTGCCGCATCCATCAAAACTTTAGTTATCCCATTAATATCATGTTGCTGTAAACGCGCAGTTGATAATGAAATCGATACGGAATAATTTACTTTATGTGCAACATCAAAAATCGGTAAAGCAATACAAGATACCCCAATTTCATTCTCTTCCTTATCATAAGCGATAGCTGTTTGCCGAATGGTAGATAATTCGTTATGCATATCCTCAAGGCGAGTAATCGTATTTACAGTTAACTGACGAATAAGATCGTTATTTTGTTGCCAATAATGGTCAACGTACTTACGATTTGGATGATAGGCTAAAAAAATCTTACCCATTGCAGAACAGTATAACGATAAAGGCTGACCAATATAAGCTCTAGTTTTTAACATGCCCATTGTAGGTTCTAATTTGTAAATGAATACTGCTTGCTCACGTTCAAACATCGAAAAATTAACGGTTTCGCCAGTAGTCAGATTCAATTTTTCTAAATGAGGAGCCGCCACATTAATAATATTAAGGGAAGATAATGCTTTTTGACCAACAGCAACAAATTTAGCGGTTAAACGATAGCTACCAAATGTCTGCGTAGCAGTAACATAGCCGCAAGACTGCAACTCTTGCAAGATACGATGAACTGTACTTTTATTCATACTCGCTTTTTCAGCTAAAGTAGCCAGTGGGCAACCATTAGGATAATTACTTAATACCTCAATAAGTTGTAATCCTCTAAATAGGCTTTGATTACCTTGTGATTTAGAACTTTTTTGACTTATCATCGAATCCATTTTTCCAACCTATTTAGTCTAATCGTTTGTTCTTTTTTAAGCGCTAGAATCTTAATTTGCTCTATTCTAAACAAAATCACACAAAATTGCAGCCAATATAATTTGTGCAACTCATCACATTTTCACCATAAATAATCACTTATTCTACTTTTTTTGTTGACGATTTAAGCAGATCAACGCTATGTTATATTTCATATAATGAAATTCAATTTTAAACAATGAAACAGATTATTCATAAAATAGACTTAAACAGGAGAAAATACCAACATGATCGTCACATTTCAACAGTTAAAAAATGAGTTTGAACGGATACTCCTTGCACGAGGAGTCAGTAAACAAAAAGCCGAAGCTTGTGCCACTATGTTTGCGCAAACAACGGAGTCAGGCGTTTACTCTCATGGAATCAACCGCTTTCCACGTTTTATTCAGCAACTCGAAGCGGGAGATATCAAACCCGAAGCAGAACCTAAGAAAATTTTATCATTAGGTGCAATTGAACTGTCAAATATTGTTGAAAAGTGCACCACTTTAGGTACGATTTTTAAAGCGATAAGATTCACTACCTGTTTCAATAATATCGCAGTGGTATACTAGCCTATCGAGTAAGGCTGTTGTCATTTTTTCATCAGTAAATAAAGTTGCCTATTCTGAAAAAACTAAATTTGTCGTCATAATAATACTAACGTGTTCGTGAAGTTGGCTAATAAGATGAAATAGCAATGCCCCTCCTTTTTGACTAAACGGTAAATAACCTAATTCATCAAGTATAATCAAGTCATGCTTAATCAGTTGATTGCTCAGCTTATATTTCTGCATTTCTTTATCCAGTTCTAACTTATTAACCAAGTCTAATACATTCCAAAAACGCACTTTTTTACCCATCGTTGCTGCGTTAATACCAATCGCAGTCGCTAAATGGGTTTTCCCCGTGCCAGGACCGCCAACAAAAATAATATTGCGTTTATTTTCAATAAAATCATTATCCATAAATAACGTTATCGCCGGTTTATTTAAGGGGGTATTTTTGAAATCAAAATCAGCAAGGCTTTTATGCTGGGGAAACTTTGCTTGGTTAATTCGATATTCAATGCTGCGAATATTTCTTTCTGTTTGTTCTATCGTTAATAATCGATGCAAAATATCAAGCGTTGAGCGTTTACGCTTAATACCCTCGGTGACAACCTCATCAAAGTGTTTGTACATCGTACTCAGTTTAAGTTGTTCAATTAAGGATAAACATTCAAGACGTGGCATTATGGACTCCTATTAACAATGTGTTATACCGCTGACAATTGCTTTGTGGTGGTGTATTTAAGGGGATTTCTTTTATCTTTAGTTTTGGAGGAACAGGTTCAAGAAGCCGATTAATAATATTATGTACTGCTTCAACAGTCGGTATTTTTTCTTCTAACGCTATTTCTGCCGCCGTAATACCGACTTCTTCACCGTGTTCGGCAATCAGTGTGAGTAACTCAACCATAGCCCTATCACCTTTGGGCTTTTTTAATAAATAGCTTTGTAACGTTTTAATTGATTCAGGCAGTTGCCAACCAAAGAAGGGCTCGCCATTCCGTAACGCTCCTGGTTTTTGCTTTAAGAGGTTTAAATAATGCCACGAATTGTAAGAGGTTTCGTTTTTGATAAAGCTACGAACATGTGTGGCAACACATTCCTGCTTTTCTGTTTATTATTTAATGGAGTCTATTTGACAAGTAAAAAGCAGCAGAATCACAGATAACAAGAAACATCTCAATATTATTGATTTTTGATATTACTAGCAGTAATAACTAACTAAGACAAACGCTGTTCACCACTATAAATAACCCCTTTATGCCCGCGGAAAAAACCAACTAATGTTAGATTACACTGTTTTGCCATATCAACGGCCATTGAGGTCGCAGCGGATACCGCGAATAACACTTCAACGCCACAATTTGCAGCTTTTTGCACCATTTCATAACTCGCCCGGCTAGAGACTAAAATAATACCTTGCTGGTTCTGTTGTTTCGCTCGGTAGCCCAGTAGCTTGTCTAAAGCAACATGCCGTCCTATATCTTCAAAACCGGCAATAAACTGTCCGGTCAAACTTAACCAGACAGCAGCGTGAGTGCATCCAGTCTGTTCTCCAACAATTTGTACTTGCTTAAGATATTGCAGTGTATTGGCAAAATCAGTAATCGAAATTTGGGTCGTCTCAGGTAAATGTGGCAATACTTTACATACTTCATCAATTTGTTCTGTGCCACAAATTCCACAACCAGTACGTCCGGTTAAATTACGGCGCTTATGTTTTAGCTCAGCAAAACGTCGCGATGAAAGCTCAATAAGAACTTCAATCCCCTGCGCTGTCTGCTCTATATCAATGCCATAAATTTCATTGGGTGATTCAATAATGCCTTCAGTTAATGAAAAGCCAATAGCGAAATGTTCTAAATCTTTGGGTGTTGCCATCATTACCACATGTGAAATGCCGTTATAAACAAGTGCAACCGGTTTTTCAATGGCAATCGTATCATCTTGTAAACACCCCATGGTGAGGTCATTAAATTTAATTACCGAAATAGTTTTGCTTGTATTAGCCATTGTATTACCTTCATTTCATCAAATGTGATCAGATTTATTTATGTGATTATAGTCGCTTATTGTAAAATAGTAACTTAGATAAAGAAACAGTACTGCTTTGAGTTTAGAAATTATGTCAATTCAAGAAATCACACACATTGTAATGGAGTTTATTAAAAATCACCAAATTTGGGCACTCCCCATCATATTTTTATTAGCTTTTGGTGAATCACTCGCAATTATCTCGCTACTAATTCCTGCTACAGCAATTTTATTAGCGGCTGGCGCCTTAGTTGGTGCTGATTTAATCCCTTTCGTTCCGACCTTATTGGCAGCCACATTCGGTGCTATATTTGGTGATTTAATCTCATTTTGGCTTGGTAAACATTACCATCAAAAGATTATTCGCTCTTGGCCACTTAATAAGCACCCTAAAATGGTTTATCGTGCTGAGCAATTTTTTATCCGTTATGGGCTTGCTGGTGTTTTTATCGGTCGATTTTTTGGCCCTTTGCGTGCATTTGTTCCGTTGGTTGCGGGAGCAATGCACATGCCAACCATTAAATTTAATATCGGTAATATTACCTCGGCACCGATTTGGGCTTTTGCGATGTTAGCACCGGGTGCTTTTGGTGTTAAATGGCTGGAAACTTTTTTTGGTTAAACGCTTTTTTTAATCAGACTATTTACGTTACCGTTTTAAGCTAAATTGCTCGTTATAAAGTTGCTGTTATGTATTAATCTAGTATAAAAAAAGCGATAAAAGTGATTATCATCAAATAATCTTTTTTGCTTACACAATAGGGCTAATTCTTTAATTAAACATTACAGTTATTTAACAGACAAAATAGGCGAAACGAAAGATAATACAAACTCAATGATTATTCATTGTTTTCCTATTCCTTATTATTTTGCGAACTCACCCCCGAGTTCGCTTTTTTTATATATAAATAAAATATACAAGCCAAAGTCATCGTAAATAACTCGATATTTCATGATGTTCTATGTACAGACTCAAATAGCTATAAAATAGGTTGAATATGAAAGAGGGGGTAATACAGTGGGGAATCGATATTTATGCTCAAAGACCTAATTTAGGCGACAATTGCCGCCTAAATTATAAATGTCATGACTACGCTTTACCTTCAATACCCATCCAGTCGGTATGGAATACGCCATCTTTATCAGTACGTTTATAAGTATGCGCACCAAAATAATCTCGCTGAGCTTGAATTAAATTAGCTGGCAATACTTCACTACGATAACTATCATAATAAGCAATAGCTGCTGATAATGTCGGAACAGGAATACCATTTTGTACCGCTAAAGCCACAACATCACGTAATGATTGTTGGTAAGCTTCAACAGTCTGTTTGAAGTATGGTGTTAATAGTAAATTAGCTACGTCAGCATTACCTTCATAAGCATCAGTAATTTTTTGTAAGAACTGAGCACGAATAATACAACCCGCTCGGAAGATTTTTGCTATTTCAGCATAATTCAGATCCCATTGATAAGTTTCTGATGCAGCTTTCAATTGAGAAAAACCTTGCGCATAAGAGATAATTTTACCTAAATAAAGCGCTTTACGAATTTTTTCAATCAACTCAGCTTTATCTGCTTGTACTTTCACTTGCGGTCCAGCTAATACTTTTGATGCGGCAACACGCTGATCTTTAATTGCTGATAAATAACGGGCAAAAACAGATTCAGTAATTAATGATAATGGCTCACCAAGATCTAATGCACTTTGGCTAGTCCATTTACCAGTACCTTTATTACCAGCTGCATCTAAAATAACATCTACTAAATATTTACCTGACTCTTCTTTATATTTGAAGATGTCAGCAGTAATTTCGATCAAATAGCTATTAAGCTCACCTTGATTCCATTGAGTAAATGTCTCAGCAAGTTCATCATTTGATAAACCAGCAGCATGTTTAAGTAGAGAATAACTTTCTGCAATTAGCTGCATATCACCATATTCGATCCCGTTATGTGCCATTTTGACATAATGACCCGCACCATTTGGACCAATATAAGCAACACAAGGCTCACCATTAGCTTTAGCAGCAATTTTTTCAAGAATTGGGGCAACTAACTGATACGCTTCTTTTTGACCGCCAGGCATGATTGAAGGACCTTTAAGCGCCCCTTCTTCGCCACCAGATACACCAGTACCAATAAAATTAAAACCTGCATCAGATAATGCTTTATTACGACGAATAGTATCTTCAAAATAAGCATTACCACCATCAATAATAATATCCCCTTTATCCAATAAAGGGCGTAGCTCATCGATAACGGCATCAGTGCCTTTACCCGCTTGTACCATGATTAATACTCGGCGAGGTTTTTCTAGAGAATTAACAAAATCTTGTAGAGAATAGTAAGGAACTAGCTTTTTACCCGGATGCTCAGCAATAACTTCATCAGTTTTATCTTTAGAACGGTTATAAATTGAAACAGAATAACCTCTACTTTCAATATTTAATGCTAAATTACGGCCCATCACCGCCATGCCAATAACACCAATTTCTTGTTTAGACATTTTAACTTTTCCTTTTAGCTCAGTATCACTTATTCATTTTATCGCTTTAGACAATAATCAAATAAGCGAATAGTTGATTAGTTTACTTAGTTATTAAACCACACTTGAGTAGATAAAAAAAGCCACTCAAATGAAGTAGCTTTTGTTTATAATTAAAAATCAATTTGTTAAGTAATTAACTGTTTTTCTAATTGATAAAGCTTATGAACGCTTCATCATCTCAAAGAACTCTTCATTTGTTTTAGTCATTGACAGTTTATCAATCAGGAATTCCATTGCATCGATTTCACCCATTGGGTTAAGAATCTTACGAAGAATCCACATTTTTTGTAACTCATCAGGCGATGTCATTAGCTCTTCTTTACGAGTACCAGAGCGGTTAAAGTCAATTGCAGGGAATACACGACGTTCAGCAATTTTACGAGATAAATGAAGTTCCATATTACCGGTACCTTTAAACTCTTCGTATATAACTTCATCCATTTTTGAACCGGTGTCAACCAGTGCTGTAGCAATAATTGTTAAGCTACCGCCTTCCTCAACATTACGAGCTGCACCAAAAAAGCGTTTTGGTCGGTGTAAAGCATTAGCATCGACACCACCTGTCAATATTTTACCTGAAGCTGGTACAACAGTATTATAAGCACGAGCTAGACGCGTAATGGAGTCTAATAGAATAATTACATCTTTTTTATGTTCAACTAAACGTTTAGCACGTTCAATAACCATTTCAGCGACTTGTACATGGCGAGCAGCAGGTTCATCAAACGTTGAAGCAATCACCTCGCCTTTTACTAAGCGCTGCATTTCAGTCACTTCTTCAGGACGTTCATCAATCAGTAACACCATTAATTCACATTCAGGATAATTAGTTGCTAAACTTTGTGCGATATTTTGTAGCAACATTGTTTTACCGGCTTTTGGAGGAGCAACAATCAAACCACGTTGACCTTTACCAATCGGTGAAGCTAAATCTAATACACGAGTTGTTAAATCTTCAGTAGAACCATTACCTCGTTCCATTCTGAGTCTTGAATTGGCATGTAGTGGTGTTAAGTTTTCAAATAGGATTTTGTTGCGGGCATCTTCTGGTTTATCGTGGTTAACTTCATTGACTTTGAGTAGCGCAAAATAGCGTTCGCCCTCTTTAGGTGGTCTGATTTTACCTGATATCGTATCACCTGTTCTTAAATTAAATCGTCGAATTTGGCTTGGTGATACATAAATATCATCTGGACCAGCCAAGTAGGAACTATCAGCAGAACGTAAAAAGCCAAAACCGTCTTGCAAAATTTCTAGTACGCCATCACCAAAAATGTCTTCACCACTTTTAGCATGTTGTTTTAAAATTGCAAAAATAATGTCTTGTTTACGTAGACGGGCTAAATTTTCAAGCCCCATTGTTTTTTCACCAAGCGCAACGAGCTCAGATACAGGTTTTGTTTTCAGTTCAGTTAGATTCATAATTTAATAGATTCTTGAGGATAATTTCGATATGCGTCAATTAGTTGTTTATGTTTACGCTCATTAATACATTAACAAACGCAATGAATAATCTAAATATCATCTCTTTAATACAATAAAACGTTTTTCACTTAATTTCAAAAATTGGATATTACTAAAGTAATATTGCACACCTACTTATACAATCATAAAAAATGATGGAGAAAACAGGTAAACAGAGAGGAATCTCGTAAGAGATGGCACACAATTTACACTAAAATTATTAGTATGTCTATGGTTAATCGTAAAATATACGCAAAAGCAATTAAAATTTAATGCTATTGTTTTGAAAGTCAATTTTACAAATTAACCATATTAATCATATCATTTGTTAGATAAACGGACTTTAATTGAAAATAAAAGTTGCAACTAATTTAACCGTTTATTGATCATTTTATATAATGACGCTATTAACCTAATCGATCACATAACATTTCGTTATATTTAAGCATGATCTTTTGTTTTGATACAAAATCTCTTACGATGATATTACCGGTAGTTTTGAATTGGTCCTGTGAGATAAAAATGTACTCTTCCGTCAGACTTGTTTCATAATCATAACCACCTTGCTGATTAGGTAATCCTGATGGTTGAAAGCCTTCTTCAAAATAGCGTTCAAAAACATATTTGATCGGTTTGAGATTATCATATTTAATCGTCATAGAATCAGCTGTTTTTTCATATGTGATAAAGGTTGTTGCCCAAGGTCCAGAAACTGTAGAGGTAAACTTACCTAAATTACCCTTTTCATCATATCTAGCTTGTTTAAATACAGTCCCCATGCACTTCCATTTACCAATAAGCATATCTTCTGTTACTTCTGTAGCAGCACTATTAAAACCAATTAATAGTAATCCTATCAATAACTTTTTCATATTGCATCCCTATTTCCTATATAATAATTTTTTCTCTAATCATACAAGATAAATCATATAAAACAAAAAAATAAGTTATCGGTAGCAGGTTTATGATAAGCATTGAAATCTGTTATAAAAGGTAAACAAAGAAAGATTACATGAGATAAATATTTTTATCAGACTGCAATTTTTCAGCTAAAGAGAGTGATTTTAGAAGATCGAATACAGATGATATGGTGATTTTTGACAATAAAAAAGACACTTATTTAAGTGTCTCTTAAAATTCGAGTCTATTAATAAAATTGGCGGAACGGACGGGGCTCGAACCCGCGACCCCCTGCGTGACAGGCAGGTATTCTAACCAACTGAACTACCGCTCCGCTTTTATTTCAACCAATTCGCAGTCGCTGCGATTAGGTAGGCTGAATATTAAAGATTTATTCTGAAATCGTCAATAGAATTCTTTGCTCATGATGTTAATTGAACATAAAATCATCACAAAAAGCATAAGTGATTCTATTTACGCCAAATCGATCCACCACTCTTTTTATCAATTTTATCAAGCCACTCATTATGAATGACTAATTCATCATCACTCGCTTTAATAATTTTTAAATTAAAATGATCACGATGAATTTTTTGTGCACCGCCTTGTCCCGAAGCTGAGTTTACTTGACCACCATCCTCATGATTAAATGAGAGTGACGTTTGACCACCAGTCATCGCTAAATAAACTTCAGCTAAAATTTCAGCATCGAGTAATGCGCCATGTAGAGTACGATGAGAGTTGTCGATTTGATAACGTTCGCACAATACATCTAAGTTATTTCGTTTACCTGGAAATATCTTACGAGCCATTGCTAGCGTATCGGTTACAACACAGTGCTTAGCTGTTATAAAATCAACATTGGCGAGCCTAAACTCATAGTCCATAAAGCCGACGTCGAACGAGGCATTATGAATAATTAATTCCGAACCATCAATGAATTGAATAAAATCATTAGCCACATCGCTAAATAAAGGTTTATCCTGCAAAAACTCATCACTGATACCATGCACAGCAAAGGCTTCAGGATCAACTAAGCGTTGTGGATTGAGATAAACATGAAAGTGGTTTCCTGTTAATCGACGATTAACAACCTCGACGGCACCAATTTCAATGATTTTATGACCTTCATAATGATTTTTACCATCTTGATTCATACCTGTTGTTTCGGTATCAAGAACAATTTGTCTATTTGGTGTGATAATATTTTTACTATTCATTGTCAATTTTAATGTTTTTAATTACTAATTAATTCTGTAATATAGTTTACCGTTTATTTTACAAATTCAAAAACTCTTTTGGCATGTTAAAAAAAATTGATATTTATACTGATGGCTCTTGCCTTGGTAATCCGGGACCTGGCGGCTACGGTGCAATAATAAAATATAAAAATAATGAGAAAATTTTAACTCAAGGCTATTTTTTAACGACCAATAACCGCATGGAACTATTAGCCGCTATTGTTGCGCTTGAGGCATTAACACAAAAATGTGATGTCACGCTATATTCGGATAGTCAATATCTGCGTAATGGTATTTTGTCATGGATCCATAATTGGAAAAAAAATGGTTGGAAAACAGCAAATAAAAAATCCGTTAAAAATGCTGATTTGTGGGTAAGATTAGATACAGTTGTCCACCAGCACAACGTAAATTGGATTTGGGTCAAAGGTCATGCGGGTCATATAGAGAATGAACGCTGTGATCTTATTGCCAAAGAGTCTGCTAGTAATCCGACCTTAGATGACCATGGTTTTAGCCAAGAGTAAACATTAACGCTTCTAACGTATAGGTAACCATATCATGATGAATAATGTACTACATATTATTCCTGCTTTAGCCGATAACTATATTTGGCTGATAGAAAATCAGCACCAGCAAGTGGTCATTATTGATCCCGGCACAGCAGCACCTGTCATTGAATATTTATCTCATAAACAATTAACGCCAGCGGGTATTTTATTAACCCATCATCATAATGATCATATTGGCGGCGTGCTAGAACTACAAAAACAGTTTCCAGATTTATTAGTATTTGGTCCAAGTGAAATTGATTTACCTATCACGAATATTTCATCACAATCAACAGTGACTATCTCGGATATGACATTTCAAATTATCCCAACTCCGGGACATACTCTTGGTCACGTCAGTTACTATATGCAGCCTTATTTATTTTGTGGTGATACACTCTTTTCTGCTGGCTGTGGGCGTATTTTTGAAGGAACGTATCGGCAAATGTTTAACTCACTAGTACAGTTAAGTTTACTGCCCAATGATACGATTATTTGCCCGGCTCATGAATACACCTTAAGTAACCTCAAATTTGCACACCATTTAGTTCCTCACGATCAAGATATTATTAACTATTATCAACAAATAGAAAATCAGGTCATCACACTACCCACAACATTAGCAAGAGAGAAAAAAATAAACTTATTTTTGCGTTGTGATAATCTTGAATTACAACAACAATTCGACTGTGATACGCCATTAAAACTATTTCAATTTTTTAGAATACAAAAGGACTCTTTTTAAGAATGAGCATTAGCAGCAAATTACGTAATCATAAAACTAGCTTAGTAGCTGTGCTATTATTAGCCGTGTTAGCAACCGGCTGTCAAACAACAAAATCAGCTAAATCATTTGCTAAGTCTATTGATGAAAAAAAATTACAAACATCATTAGTCAGTGGGGATTCCCAAAAAATAACCCAAGATCCTTGGTCATTTATTCAAAATCAATTACAGATTGAAATTCCAGATAATAAACGAATTGTCACTGAAAAAGATAAATTAATCAAAAATAAGTTATCGCTAGAGACAAATGTATTACGTTCAGAACCGTATATTTATTATATTCTTAATCAATTAAATGAACGCAATATGCCAGTAGAACTGGCTTTAGTTCCACTGATTGAGAGTGCTTATAATCCCTTAGCAACCTCTTATGCAAAAGCAGCTGGCCTCTGGCAAATTGTTCCAATTACCGCTGAGCAATATGGTTTAACCAAAAATAGTTGGTATGATCCAAGAAGAGATCTGATTGAGTCAACCGATACAGCTATTAATCTTTTACAATACTTAAATCAACAATTTGAAGGCGATTGGTTACTCACTTTAGCGGCTTACAATGCGGGTGAAGGTCGCGTTAAAAGAGCAATTGCTTGGAATAAATCTAAAGGTCTACCCACTAATTTTTGGGCGCTAAATCTACCAAAAGAAACAATGCAATATATACCAAAATTTTTAGCTATCACTGATATTATTAGAAATAACAATCAATATAATATTGTCTTACCTAATTGTGAATATGAAAATTCATTAGTGAGACTCGATCTCTCTAAACAAATTAGTTTAGAGAAAATTGCTGAATATTCAGGTATATCGATGGATGAATTACTGGAATATAATGCTGGATACCTCAAAAAAGTAGTAAAAGGCCCTTACCATTTATTCATTCCGGCAAATTACGCTCAAACGCTTTACCAAAAACTGCAAGCATCGAATTTGACCGATTCTCAAATAATCGATTTACTTCAACTCGAAGATGGACCAATTGAATCAAAATATAACTATTTTAATGCTAATTTAACTAATACAAAATACGTTAATATTACCGATAGAGATATTCGATTCTATGAAAAAGAACACAAACGTTATAGTCAAATTGTTCACCAAATAAAATCAGGTGATAATTTGTCATCAATTGCCAAAAAATATAATGTTAAAATAAGCGATATTGTGAAATGGAATAAAATTCAAAACCCGCACAAGCTGAAATTAGGTGATAAATTAAAAATCGAAATTAAAAATGGTAGCTCATCATAATCGATAAATAGTTTTTTAATCAGGGAAAGATAGTATGCTTCCCCTGATTATTTATTAATATTAACCAAGAGTAATCGGTAACAAATCACGAAAGTTATTCAAATAAAAAATTTACTAACAGCGGATTATGATCAGAAGCTAGAGTATGAATAATTTCCGCCTTTTCAATTTTTAGACCTCGATAAAATACAAAATCAAGTGGTCGTCCCATAAACGTTTTACGGATATCTGTAGTAAAATTTACCGGTTTCAAATTGATTTTACGAATCAGATGGTAAACCAAATGTAGCCGCTGCCGACTCCAGGCATTAAAATCCCCAGCCAGAATTACGGGGCCCTGATGTGTTTCTAATTGATTTAACAACATTCTGATTTGTTGATGGTAAATTTTCACCCCAAAACTAAAATTAACCGCATGAATATTGGCGACCAATAATGTTTTTGTTGTATTAGGTAATGAATATTCAGTAATAAGTGCAGATTTTGGGATCCTAATTAATGGTTCTTTCTCTTTAAACGGAATGACACTAATCGGAAGAGAATTCGCAATTGTCATTACGCCAGCATAAATATCATTAAATGAATAAGCAGGAACATGATCAGCAATTTTATTATTTCGACTAATAAAATTTAATAATTGCGGAGTTGTTTGTGCCTCTTGTAGCAAGATTAGCGCGGAATCATCAATGTATTGCTTTAAAACCGTTAAACTATCGGCACGTTTTTGTTTAAAAATATTCCAAACTAAAATATTTAATTGATTCGATGTAATTAACGGCTTAGTGACTAAAATATGCTGATTGGGCTCAATAAGCTCAACAAGATTATCCCCCTGATAACGAATAACGTAATCATGGTCAGATAATAATCCGATAAACTTCTTCATATTAAGCCCTTATCGATCAGTTTTTACTGATTTACCTGTTTTATATATTCATCAAATGATAAGGTTTGCTTTTGCTCTTTCATCTGTTGTTTAGCTACGGATTGATTACGTTGATAAATAAAATCACCATCAGTTAAAACCTGTAGAGGCTCGGCATTCAATTGTTGCTTATATTGTTTAGCTAATGCTAATCCAAATTTAGACGTGCCCATATCACTAATCGCTTGTAATGTGCGCGCAGATAGCGTCAATTCAGGATCATCAAACATGGTATCTAATCGTTCACACACTTTACGATAACTTTTTTGTGCATCTTTATGATCAAGAACATCGGCGACTCGTAATAAATCTTTAAATAATTCATGACCAACTTTTGCCAGAGGCTCTTGATAGCTACCACAGCCCATACTAATTACTTGTCCTGGTTTACGCCCTTCCATAATTACGCGGTTCCAATTGACTTTAGTACATTGTAGCTCTTCACTACTCATTTCTGGTGCTGGTGCAAGCGCACACCAAATCAAGAAGAGATCAACAAAACGAATCTGATCTTCCGTAATACCGATAGGTGAAAATGGGTTAATATCGAGCGATCGGACCTCAATATATTCAATGCCACCGCGTAATAATGCTGAAGATGGTGTTTCATCTCTCTTCGGTACCCGTTTTGGTCTAATCGGTGCGTAAAACTCATTTTCAATTTGTAGAATATTATCATTAATCTGTCGATAATGGCCGTCAACTTTAATGCCTAGCTTAGCAAACTCAGCTGATTTAGTATGCGTTGCTCGTCTTAACCCTTCGACATAAGTGTCTAAATCATTAAAGGTAATGCCAAGCTGTTTTTGAGCATTATTCGTATAACCAATGTCACTTAAACGTAACGAGGTTGCATAAGGTAGATAACAACTACCATTGGTCTGTTTGTTAAACTCTTGTAACTTTTGTGGATCTTTAATAAATGAACCACACACTGATGGTGATGCGCCAAATAGATAAGGAATTACCCAACCAAAACGGTAGTAGTTACGAATAATACGAAAATAACCAGCCGAGATGACATCTTTATCTTCCTCACCATTTTTAATACCATCTCTTGCCTGCCAAAATGCCATTGGTAAAGAAAAGTTATAATGAACCCCTGAAATGGTTTGCATCATTGCACCATAACGATTCTTTAAACCTTGTCGATAAAGAGTTTTTAGTAATCCTTCATTTGATATTCCATATTGAGCTAAAATAATGTCATCTTCGCTATTAACGAAGCAAGGCATACTTAATGGCCACATGAGTTCATCTTTAATATTAACGTTGGCATAACGGTGCAGATCTTTTAAAAAGGTCAGCATGTAATCAATATTAGTATTAACGGGAGTAATAAACTCAAGCATTGGCTCAGCAAAGTCAGTTGTTATCCAAGGATGAGTTAAAGCAGAACCGATTTCCGCAGGGAATGGCGTTTTTGATAAACTACCATCAGGTAAAATGCGTAATGTTTCACGCTCCAATCCTCGCTGAATCCCTTCTAAAATCGTATAATGCTTTTCTAGCCAAACTAATGCTTTTGATACGTCAGGAATCAAAATAACCTCCGCCTAATACTACGTTACTTAGAACTTTTATTTATCATACCATAACTTTATTCGCTTGTTATATTACCCATGGTTATAAAAGTTTATATAAATTTATGCTACTGCATGTAACGCCGCATATTGCGCATGAATAAGGCTGGTATCAAATAATGGAATAGCTGTATCTTGTTGTTTTACTAATAAACCGATTTCAGTGCAGCCGAGAATAACGCCCTGAGCACCTTGAGTGGCTAATTTATCAATAATAGTTAGGAATGCGGTTTTAGACGCAGCATTGATTGTCCCTAAACATAACTCATCATAAATAACATTATTGATTAACATTCGATCATCGGGCTCAGGAATGATTACCTCGATACCGTTATCGATAATAATTTTTTTATAAAAATCCTGTTCCATCGTATATTTTGTCCCTAATAATGCAACTTTACTAATCTGCTGCTTATGTAGAGCAACAGCAGTAGTTTCGGCTATATGGACAATTGGGATACTGATGTGAGCCTGTATATCTGCAACGACTTTATGCATCGTATTTGTACAAATCACAATGAAATCAGCACCTGCCTTTTGTAAACTCTGCGCGGCATTAGCAAGAATTTTAGCGCTTTTATCCCATTCACCTTTTGCTTGGCACTGCTCTATTTCATAAAAATCGACACTATATAAAATAGATTTAGCTGAATGTAAACCACCTAACTGTTGTTTAATAACTTGATTAATTATTTGGTAATAGGTAACGGTACTTTCCCAACTCATACCGCCAATTAATCCAATAGTTTTCATCTGAAGAGTTCCTTAGTTGTTTTTAGTAAAACAAGAATTTCCATATGCTCAGTATGCGGGAACATATCAAATAATTGTACACGTTCAATTGTGTAATTCGTAAAATAGGTTAAATCGGTTGCTAAACTATGCAAGTTACAACTGGAATATAAAATATAATTAGGTGACATCTGCTGCAAATAAATAGCAAGTTCACTACCTAAACCACGGCGTGGTGGATTGACTAGCACTAATTCGGGTTTAGGTTGCCCTTCTGAAAGTGAAAACTGAGTCGCATCTAATGATTGAAAAGTAATTTTCTCATAATTTAGTAAGTTCGCTGAACGTTTAGCGCAAGCAATAGCCTGAGGATTAATTTCAATACCCGTTAATTGTCTTTCAGGCGTAATACAATGCAATCCAAATCCACCTACACCACAAAACAGATCCCAAATAGAGTGAATAGCTAATGGCGCTAACCAGTGTTGTGCCGTAGCATACAATTGACTCGCTACTGCCGTATTTGTTTGAAAAAAGCTACCTGTTTGAATAAAAAGAGGTACATGATTAAGCTGGACTGATAATTGCTGCTGTGATGTTAAAATAAATTCTTGTTCACCTTCTAAAATAGCCGCATGTTCAGGTTGAATATTTATAGAGATAACCGAAAGTTGAGGTAACGTTTCCTGTATATGATCAATGGCTTTTGTGATTTTATCGCGCTCTTTTTCTGAACGTAAAACTATCCTCAGCATAAACTGATTATCGGCCTGCGTTAA
The DNA here is from genome assembly GCA_036251205.1 of Orbaceae bacterium BiB. Classification (NCBI taxonomy): domain Bacteria; kingdom Pseudomonadati; phylum Pseudomonadota; class Gammaproteobacteria; order Orbales; family Orbaceae; genus Orbus; species Orbus mooreae. Next base: position 759,317 of record CP133958.1, read on the forward strand.
TATAATAAATTTTAGTTCGCCTTTTTTGCGATTAATATTATAAGGAACAAGCTGTAATTGCTTAATCAAATCTTTGACTTGATATAATGTCGAGGACATAGTCGATGAATAGAGTGGGCAATCACATAAATCGATAGGAACCCCATCAGTCATAATGCCTAAAATGGGACGCTCTACTGTCCCTAAAACGGCCATTTTTGCTTTATTTCGAAATGCTTTTTCAGGACTAGTGACAGGAGGCAAAACTGATTTAATATTAAACGAACGTAATTTGTCAGCTAATAGCTGCTGTTTATCCGCAATCTGTTCATCATAAGATTTAGCTATCCATTGGCAAGATAGGCATTGTTTATTTTGGTAATAAGAACATTTCATTTCAATTATTTACTTAAATAAAATCATAGGATTAAAAAAATATTAAAAATATTATTTTTTTATGGGAACTTCTAATTTTTTTGTTTGTCTTAATTAGTGCCACTGCGTTATTTTATTTTTCATTTTATTCTTTTGCCATCTATTTTAGATGGCTTTTTTTTTGTTTCATTGAACTGATTTTTAATTATGGTTATGCTTAGTTCGTTGTTGAATAATCAGTGATATAACAATAACAGAAGCTCCAATAATAAAACGTAACCAGTCAATCTGTTGCTGCCATATTACTACATTAACTAAGATTCCAACAGGAATAACTAAGTTATTCATTATTGCCAATATACCAGAATCGACTTTTGTTGCGCCATAATTCCACAGAAAATAACATAAACCAGAAGCAACAACCCCAAGCCAAATTAATATTAACCACTGAAAAGTGGTTGTTGGCAAATGCTGAAAACGACCAAATGCTAACCAACCAATAGTTGCAATAATTGCAGCGCCAACATATACCCAAGCAAAAGCATAATGTTGCGGTAAATGATAAACTTCCATAATGCGTTTATAGCTGACTTGTCCAATAGCAAAAGAGATATTTGCCCCTTGAATCAATATGAAGCCAAGTAAAAAATTAGCTGAAATATGATCATAACGAATAATTGCTGTACCAATCACCGCCAAAAGTGCGGTAAATAGATAACTTACTCTTAATTTATGGCCTTGCAAAAGATCATAAATTAATGTGATATAAATTGGTGTAAAAATAGTAAAAAGAAGCAACTCTGGAACTGTAATATAGTTAAATGCATGATAATAAAAAATATACATAATACCGAGTTGAAAAGCACCCACTAGCATAAGCAATAAGATTTGCTTAAGTGAAAAAATTTTAAACCGAATAAAGGGAAGAAATACACATAATGCTAATAAAACCCTAACAAAAACAGCAAACCAGCTATCTACCTGACCACTTAAATAAACGCCGATTAAGCTAAATGACAATGACCAAACAACCGTCACAATAAGCAAATAGATCATGACTATCCCTATGTATACAAAATAAATTCGGAGGAGTTTACATCTTTTTTGAAGTAAAAAAAACCCGCATATAGCGGATTTTCTTATTAAATTTGGTTAGCTTAGCTTACAGAACAACAACTTCTGCTGCTGCTGGACCGCGAGGACTATCTTGAATTGAAAATTCAACTTTTTGCCCTTCTGCTAATGTTTTAAAACCATCACCAGTAATTGCGGAGAAGTGAACGAATACATCTTTACTACCATCTGCTGGAGTGATAAAACCAAAACCTTTACTTTCATTGAACCATTTAACTTGGCCAGTCTTCTTAGTCATTATTAAGTTTCCTAAAAAATTAATTTTCTTGCCTACTGCGGCTGTTTAAGACTACAACACTGCCAACTCAGTAAAAAACATAAGAAACGTAATAAATCATAAAGTATACAACTGAAATTACATTTTAAATCTTAATGCTACAACAAAGTTAATTCTGTGTCATAAATCTCGTTATTATTACCTCATATATCGTTGACATAATCAAGTAAATAATCATAATTTTAATGACATTGCTCACAGTTTTTATTTGTTTTTATTAAAATTGCACAATTATTTGATCTATATCAAATATTTTACCTATAAAATACCTAACAAAAGTTTACAATTCATTTGCACTGATTAAAATACAACCAAAAAAGGATGAATATATCACTCATATTTATACTAAAAAATAATTAAAATAGTGTATTAATTTTAATCAGGCAGATTAATTGTACCGTTAACCTGTATAATTCGGTTATTTTTTGTTACATTTTTTTCAATAGACCCAATATTATGCAAAGTTATCGTCGGTGCTAAACCGATTTGGCCACCTCTTGGGTGAGTTCTAATAATTTGACTATCGGGTAATGCGGTATTTTTCGTTAAATTACTCCATAACCAATCAATCGCATTTTCACCATAATAATCAATCGGGACTAAACTATTATCAAAAGGATACTCACTATTAAGATAACTGGCATTTTCAACTTCAATATATTTGAGGTTTGCAGCATCCCCTTCAACATGACTATTTAAGGCAACATAAGCACGAGATGAATAATTTGGTAAATTTTTAACATTTAGTTGTCCATGAACAATAATCGTTTTAATTTGATTCAAATTACCTGTTGCAAAAACTTGAGATAATCCTTCATTTACTCGTTGCTCGTCCAATTGATCCCTTAAACATAAAACGCCGGATAAATTATAATCAACGATATGACTATTTTTAGAACGTGAATAAAATTCTCGATGAGGACCATCGGGATCATTATCATTAACAAGATCAATCACAATACTTCTATTATCTAGTTTTATCGGTAGTGAGCCGTCATTTTTAGCCCAAAGAAGGGGAAATATATCTTTCCCTAATGGTTCGATAGCACCATCATTATACAATTCTTCAGTATCAATGCTCGCAACTGAATAACCACATAATTGATCTTGTACACTATAGCGTCCATATTGACTAATATATCGATAAGGCAGATTCGTCGATTGTGTATAATAATAGTAAGGTAGCTGATACGTCATTGCCGACGTCCAACCATATTGATATAGTTTTTCTAATGCTTCATTAGCCTGTTCTAACGGAGTATTAGCTGATAATAGCCCGGCTTCTTTTAATGCCATACACCGATTATTCGCAAAATAAAAGGTATCACTATATGGAATTGGTTTAGCAATACTATCTTCTTTTAATGCGAGCACTGCACATGGTATATAAAGTGCACCATAAGAACTATAGTCAATCAACGACTTTGTCATTAATGGTTTTGCCGGCAATTGACCATGAGTAATCAATAAAGGTACATCTTTATTATTCGCAATTTGGATTTGTGGATTGACGGCAACAATACCATCAATAATACCATCGTGATCTAATTCACCCGCTTTTAACGCTGCACTACCACCATCGGATGTACCATAGACCAATACTAATGTATTGTCTTTATTAAAAATAGCTTCATTGGTTGGAGAAAACATCTCATTAATTTCATAAAAAGCAAACGTAATTGAATCAAGCACATATTGTCCCCATTTTTGCTCTGGACTCTGTTGAGAATAAAGTTGCTTAATCGCATAACGGTTAGTATATTTTTCTTGTGCTGTTAATCCCGGTGTTAACGAAAATAATAAATTATCATCGTCTACAGTTTGCTTAGCAACTTGACCATTAATCAAATAACCATTCTGATTGGTAATATCAAATAGCCCATTGCCTAATCCTTTATCATTGTAGACAACAGCACAATCATGCTTTAATCCCCACAATCCCCTAATTTGTATATCGGTTGGATTATAGAGACCATCAACATCGATAGAAGGGATCGCAACAATACAGGGATTATGTTTATTAAAATCTAATGGGATTTGTAGCAAAAAATTGACCTTTTCATCACCATTTTTTAACGATGCTTGAATTTCAGTACCAGCAACGCGTCCATCAAATAGAGGGGTTAAAGATTGCTGCTTAAAACCAAAAAACGTCCCTTCTCCTGTTTTTATATCAATATAGCGATTTAATCGTGCTTTTCTCAGTTCAACTGCAGTAGGAGTGTTATCGTTTACAAATTGATTTTCAATCCTTGCTTGAGATAATTGAGTAAAACCATGACCTGCTGTAACAAGATCATCAGTTTCACCATCATAAAAGAAAGAACCTTCAATGTGTAACCATGATGGCTTAATATTGCTTGCTATAACAGGCTTTTTATTGGTAAAGGAATAAGTATCAGCATAACTTATATTAGAGCTAAGCAGAAACAGAGAACCTAAAGTAGCAAACATAACACTATTTTTCATAACAAACCTATCAACACCCTTCATTAACTAGCAGACCTATTATATCAATAACCATACGATATTCTGTAAATGATTTTACTTATAAACTTCTTCCTTGTATCTATCATTCTTTCATCTATCTTGATAAAACTTACGCTAATTAATTAATCGAAAAAGGGTATTGCATAAATATCCCTAAAAACTTGAGTATTATTTTGTCATTTATGTATTCAATATTTTACTTTAGCTTTATATTTCTTTATTTATCTTTACTTTTAAGTGTCTCTATGCCATGATTGATGAGGATTTATAATCTATTACGTTAAATTTATTTATTAATATTAGTAGTTAAACGAAGAGATTTTATGAAACAAAATTATTCTACTTTTGCTCAAAGATTAAGATATATCATTGGTGATGATTCATTACTGAGTTTTTCTAAAAAATGTAATTTATCTGAAAGTGCGATTCGAAAATATATCAGAGAAGAGTCAGAACCTACTTTACAAAATCTATTAACGATAGCTAAAGTTGGAAATGTTTCAGTTGCTTGGCTCGCTACAGGTAACGATCCATTTGTATCTAATGCAGACCTACTTCCGCAAGATACCAAAAATATTGTCGTCACAATTCCTGAAATTGAATTTAATAATATTTTATCCTATTCCAAACAAGATATTTATTCAGCTGAAAAAAAAGAATTTATCATTACCGAGTGGGTAATTAGCCGAAATTGGTTATACCGTTCAGGCTTAATTAATGAAAATTTAGCAGTAGTTCAAATTCCATATAATAATATGAGCAATACCATCAAATTTGGCGATATTGCGGTGGTGACCTTAATAGAAGAAGAGCAACAGGATGTGTTAAGTGGCATCTATATTGTATTATTGAATGGTAAACTATTTATCAAACGTATCCAATACGATCCGATTGAAGATGGCTATCATTTTATTAATGATAATCATTCATTTGGTAACCACTTTATCAAACAAGAGAGCAATAACCAATTTAGAGTTATTGCAAAAGTTGAACAAGTCCTTACCAATTTATCAAGCTAGCTATTGGGGTGATATCACTCCCCAATAATTTTTAGTCAGAAAGCGTTTAATTCACCTTATCGGCTACTGATCCACTCTTTCAATATTAACAAATTTTGTCTTTGCATGATATCTAACCAAATTCGTCTAGCTTTTGTCACCGTACCAGTACTGATTTTAAGAACCTGTTCAATTTCATGGTTATTTTTACCATCAGCTAACAAATCAATCATTGTAAGCCAATTTTCACTATAGCCTAAGTGCTCCAGTCCTGTACCTTTTAAATTACTAAAATATCGCCAGCAACTTTTACAACGAAATTGAGCACGTCGAGTATCATTCATTTTTTGGCAATGGATTGAATCGCAATGTGGGCATGTTGCCGTTGTTGCATTTAATATACCAGTCACCCATGATTTTAGCTGCTGGATCTGTTGTACCACATTATCAGGAATTGACTGTTGAGTGCCTTCAATAAATGGCTGATACCATTGGTAAAGTTCAGGATAATGTGTCTGCATGTATTGTTCAATAACCCGAACTCGACGTTTAATAACCCATGGAGTATAAGTATTTAATTCGTGACGAATAGTTGCATAACCTTGCCCACATAGACGTCGTTCAGCAATAATAGGCAGTAATTCGAGTGGGGCTAAACGATAAAATGGGGTATTTAGACTACGATTAAAACCGCGTTTACATACACTACATCGGCAATACCCCGAAGAAGCATTAACAAAATATAATTTGGTATTTTTACAATAAGGACACTCAGTCGGTTTATCGCTTAATAATTTTAGATCGCTAATCAGGGCTTCAGCTTGGTTATGTAGATTAGTTGGGACAAAATTAGAATACATATAGATCTCGCTCATTATAATATCGACTGAATTCTATTTTTTATCTTACACTATAATGATAGGTTACAGCAATAATTTAACGAATAATATACTATTTCAAGACGCTTCAATATATAGACTCCCCTATTTTAACGCCATTTGCTCGCTATCATAATTTCCAGTACATTTTTAACGGCATAATAATCACTTTAGATAATTCAACTAAAATAATCCCAATGACAACCCCCAGTAATCTAGCGATACCAGGCTCTACCGAGGTAGAGGCTAAAGAGTCAGGAACCATAACCACTAAATAAACTAAAACAAATTGGGTTCCAATATAAGAGAATGATTGACCACTATTTTCAATCTGGCGACCAATTAGAATACCGAATGCTAATATTAGGCCTGCGATTAACAAATTAATTTGATAAAAAGGTAAAAATAATAGCGCCAACATCCCACCAGATAAACAACCTAAAAAACGGTGAAAGTTACGCTTAGAGACAACCTTAGCATTGTTAATACTAGATAACGGTACGGTGAGAACAACAAAGCAGGTAATCGCTGTTTGAGCTAAGTATTGCAAATCAAAAAAGTGCTCTAAAAAGGGTAATGTCGCTAACGAAATCATTGCTCGTAATGAGTGAATAATTGTATATTTTTCACACATAGAAAATTTAGCAACATTACTAAGCCCAACTTTAGCTGGTTTTAGTTTCAATTTAGGTTTAACAAGATTAGAAATCAGACTCACAATCATCGAGGCCGTAATTCCGGCAAAAACCTCAACTAAACGAGTGGTAACAAATGTTTGAACTTGGCTAAATGGATTACCTAAAGCATCGACACTAACCATAATGTAAGTAATACCAAAAAACAGCCAAGCATAATTATATTTGCTCGTAATCGCAAAATAGAGCGCAACACCTGCAGTTAAGGCCATTGCAAGTGTAATAAAGAATAGCCCGTCACCGAAAAAATAAGCGGTAATATAGGCTAATAGTGCACCAATAATAGTACCTAAAAATCGCAAAGAACCACGAATAAGTGTATCAATCACATGAGAACGCATCACCATATAACCGGAAAAAGCCGCCCAACCGACATTGGTCGCATTCATTTGATGTGCTAAAAAAATTGCTAAAAAAACTGAGAGAATGACCTCAAACTCATCAATAAAACGAGCTAATGTGATATTTTTATAGTTAAATTGTTGAATAATATCTTTAATAAAAACCGATATATTATGTAATGATTCCATTCGTTAAACCAAATTATACTTTTTATATAGAGTGATAGAGCTAATTGCAAAATATATATTGTCACTAATTTAATGATGCGTCTTAAGGTATGAAAACGATTAATTGATAGTGTTGTGTATTTTCCTAAATGATGATTTGCTTATACTACTGCGAATATATTATTAACTTCAAGATATTTAAATATCTTGGACGATCTTTTTTGCAGTAACATTTATCTATCCGCTAATATCAATCACACTTATTTAATTATATAATCTAATAAGGTATTTTTCTTATAAAGGATATTTTATGTATAGCTTTACTAATGATTATAATGAAACGGCACATCCCATATTATTAGAGGCGCTAATGACCGCTTCGCAACAAAAAAATGGCGGTTATGGTCTAGATAACTATTGTGAAAAAGCAACAAATCAGATAAAAAAAATCCTGCAATCACCTGATTCAGCCGTGCACTTTTTACCCGGAGGTACAATCACTAACCTTACCTTTATTGCCCATACTCTAAGACCTTATCAAGCCGTTATTGCAGCAGAAAGTGGTCATATAGCAGTTCATGAAACGGGTGCAATTGAAGGAACGGGACACAAAGTTATTACGGTAAAGTGTACAGAAGGCAAATTAACTCCTGAACTCATAAAACCGGTATTGGAAGAACATTGCGATGAACATATGGTCCAACCTAAATTAGTCTATATTTCTAATACCACAGAACTGGGGACAATTTACAGTAAAGATGAACTACAAAAGCTATACAAATTCTGTCAAGCAAACAACCTCTATCTCTATCTGGATGGTGCTCGCTTAGCTATGGCCTTAACTGCTCCTGATAATGATATTGAATTTACTGATCTCGCTAAATATACGGATGCCTTTTATATAGGTGGCACTAAAGTGGGTGCGTTTGCTGGTGAAGCGCTGGTTATCAATAATCAGGTACTCAATTACGACTTCCGCTTTACTATGAAACAGAAAGGCGCCATGATGGCTAAAGGCTGGATTTTGGGCGTACAGTTTCTGACACTGATGCAGAATAATTTGTACCAAGAGCTAGGCAACCATAGTAACCAAATGGCGCTTCAAGCAAAAGCCATCTTTACTCAATATGGTTTTACTTTTGCTGAAAAACCACAAACCAATCAATTATTTGTTAATATTCCTGATAATATTGCAACAGAAATAACGAAACATTTTGAGGTTTACTCATTTGGTAAACCTAATTCTACGCATACTTGTTTACGTTTTTGTACATCATGGGCAACAACACAAGACGATATTACTCGTTTAAAACATACAATCGATAAAATCATCAGCTAGTCTTTGTTGATCAAACTTACCTCAATAATGAGGTAAGTTCATCTCAATAGATACCACTAAAATATGATTACAGTAAGTATTTAATACTTAGTGATATATACTGTTTTCGTTATCATTTTGTTGTCACTTTATATTATAGTATAAAACATACTTAACGAAGCTACATAACAGCTATTGCGACATCCCATCAATAAGCTTAAATAATAACATTAACCTAAAACCATAATAAATTTAATGACTTTATTAAAAATAGCTTGTCATATTACCAATTCTGTTATATGTTAATAAAACAGTTTAATTGGAGCTTATTATTTTATGAATTTACTTTGCATCAGCTTAAATAACCACCATCATCATCATTTCCCTGATTAGTCTTCGGGCTTTTGGTGCTGGAAGACAATTATCTTCCGGTGGAGCGCAAAGAAAGTCACAAGAGAGCCCTCGGAAGATTACCTTCCGAGGGTTTTTTTATGGATTATATTTGCTGATACGAAAATTCAATCATCATCAATGGGAGAAAAACATGTTAGATAATTCACGTTTACGTATTGCAATGCAAAAATCAGGGCGCCTTAGTGACGAATCAAAAAAATTACTATCGCAATGTGGTATTAAAATTAACTTACAAGAACAACGCCTTATTGCTTTCGCAGAAAATATGCCTATCGATATTTTACGTGTCCGTGATGATGATATTCCTGGACTTGTCATTGATGGTGTCGTTGATATTGGTATTGTCGGTGAAAATGTACTCGAAGAAGAAGTACTAGATCGTCAAGCAGAAGGTCAGCAGCCACAATATAAACTCTTACGACGACTTGATTTTGGTGGATGTCGTTTATCGATTGCGGCCCCAAGAGATTTTAAATATTCTGGACCTCAATGTTTACAAGACCTACGTATTGCAACCACTTACCCTCACCTACTTAAACGCTATCTATCTCAATCTAACGTCACTTTTAAAACATGTTTACTCAATGGCTCTGTTGAAGTTGCACCTCGAGCAGGACTGGCAGATGTCATTTGTGATTTAGTATCAAGTGGTGCAACCCTTGAAGCCAATGGATTAAAAGAGATTGAAGTTATCTATAAATCGAAGGCGTGCTTAATCCAACGTGAAGGTCAAATAGCATCTGAAAAACAAGCACTTATCAATAAACTACTAACCCGTATTCAAGGTGTTATTCAAGCGCGTGAATCAAAATATATTATGCTCCATGCCCCAACTGAAGTACTTGATCAAGTTGTCGCTTTACTTCCTGGTGCCGAATACCCAACAATTTTACCATTAACTGGTGAGAAAAATCGTGTAGCTTTACATATGGTGAGTAGCGAATCACTGTTCTGGGAGACAATGGAAAAACTCAAAGCATTAGGTGCAAGCTCAATCCTCGTTTTACCAATCGAAAAAATGATGGAGTGATCCCATGAAATTAACCTATTGGCAAAACTGTAGTGCGTCAGAGCAGCAAGCCCTATTAACTCGACCTGCAATCAGTGAATCAAATTCGATTACTCAGGCTGTTGCGACGATACTTACAGACGTAAAAAATAATGGTGATACCGCTCTAAAAGCATTAAGCCAAAAGTTTGATAAAGTCACGCTACAAAATGTACAGCTAGATCCAGCCGCAATTACACTCGCAGCAACTCAAGTGAAAGCAGAGTTGAAACAAGCAATGCAACAAGCGGCTAAAAATATTGAAGTTTTTCACCGAGCACAAATTCGACAGACGGTGACGGTTGAAACCATGCCCGGTATCACCTGCCAACAAATGACCCGTCCTGTTGATTCTGTTGGTTTATATATTCCAGGTGGCTCTGCTCCGTTATTATCAACCGTATTAATGTTAGCCATTCCTGCAAAAATAGCAGGTTGCCGCAAAATTATCTTATGTTCTCCCCCGCCAATTGCGAATGAAATTTTATATGCAGCACAGCTATGTGGTATAACTGAAATATACCAACTTGGTGGGGCACAAGCGATCGCTGCAATGGCATTTGGTACTGAAACACTACCAAAAGTTGATAAAATTTTTGGTCCAGGTAATGCTTATGTTACCGAAGCTAAGCGCCAAATTAGTCAACAAATTGATGGTGCTGCTATTGATATGCCAGCAGGCCCGTCAGAAGTATTAGTTATCGCTGATAGTGGAGCAAATCCAACCTTTATTGCTGCTGATTTACTCTCACAAGCAGAACACGGACCTGATTCTCAAGTCATTTTGCTTACACCTGATGAAAATCTGGCTACTGCCGTATCTGATGCAATTAACAAGCAATTAGCACAACTATCGCGTAAAGATATAGCCGAAAAAGCGTTACAACAAAGTCGCTTAATCATTACTAACGATATTACGCAGTGTATTGAAATTAGTAATCGTTATGGGCCGGAACATTTAATTATTCAAACTCGTAACGCTCGACAATTAGTTGATAAAATCAGTAGTGCTGGCTCGATATTCCTCGGTGACTGGTCACCTGAATCGGTTGGCGATTATGCATCAGGGACAAATCATGTCTTACCAACTTATGGTTATACAGCAACCTATTCTAGCCTTGGATTGGCTGATTTTCAAAAACGTATGACTGTTCAAGAGTTGACACCACAAGGTTTATTGGCTATCGGTCGTACCGTTGAATTAATGGCTGAAGCTGAACAGCTAACAGCTCACAAACAAGCCGTTTCCTTAAGACTTGCTGAACTCAATAAGGATTAAGCAAATGAATAAAAAAATCGATATCAATCAATTGGTAAGAAAAAATGTCCAAGCACTTACACCTTATCAATCTGCACGACGAATTGGTGGGAATGGTGATGTCTGGCTTAATGCCAATGAATATCCAACAGCTCCCTATTTTGAGCTCACACAACAAACATTAAATCGCTATCCAGAACCACAACCTGAAGCGGTGATTACGCGCTATGCTGAATATGCAGGTGTAAAGCCTGAGCAATTAATTGTTAGCCGAGGAGCTGATGAAGCAATTGAACTATTAATGAGGGGATTTTGTGAACCAAATCAAGATAGCATTATTTATTGTCCACCGACTTATGGCATGTATCAAGTTAGTGCACAAACATTAGGTATCGCGTGTAAGGTTATTGCACAAACAGCTGATTGGCAACTTGATTTACCGGCTATTGAATGTAATCTAGATAATGTAAAATTAATCTATGTTTGTTCTCCAAATAATCCAACAGGTAACAAGCTAAACCCTGAAGATATTAAAGCATTATTAGCTATGGCGGAAAATCGTGCATTAGTTGTTGTTGATGAAGCTTATATTGAATTTTCTATAGAGAACTCAATTATAAACTGGCTAACCGATTATCCACATTTAGTCATTTTACGAACACTATCAAAAGCGTTTTCTTTAGCTGGCTTACGTTGTGGCTTTACTATTGCAAATAAACCCGTGATTGATGTGTTACAAAAGGTCATTGCACCTTATCCTTTAGCCGTACCAGTAGCTGATATTGCAAGCCAAGCACTAAGCAAAGAAAATATTAAAGCAATGCAACTACATGTGCTAAATTTAAATCACCAAAAAGATAAATTTATTGCTGAGCTCAACAAAATTAGCCTAGTTGAACAAGTCTATCCAAGTTATGCCAATTATGTTTTAGTGAAGTTTAAACAGAGTTCAACTGTTTTCCAACAACTTTGGCAAAAAGGCATTATTTTGCGTGACCAAAACAAACAGTTAAGCTTAGCAGGTTGTATTCGCATTACTATCGGAACTCAAGCAGAGTGTGATGCGGTGATTAATGCGTTAGATAATTTGCAAAAAACAATTTAGGGAACTCATTTAATGGCACAAAAATACTTATTTATTGATCGCGATGGTACTTTAATTACCGAGCCCCCAGTCGATTTTCAGGTAGATAAATTTGAAAAACTGGCTTTTGAACCTAATGTAATCCCTGCATTATTAAAACTACAGGCTTCAGGATTTAAACTAGTAATGGTGACAAACCAAGATGGGCTAGGCACGAGTAGCTACCCTCAGGCTGATTTTGACGGCCCCCATGATTTGATGATGCAAATATTTAGCTCGCAAGGTATTAAATTTGAAGAAGTGTTAATTTGCCCACATTTTCCAACAGATAATTGTGACTGTCGTAAACCCAAATTGCAACTCGTACTCTCTTATTTAACTAGCGGTAATTTAGATAAAGTAAACAGCTATGTTATTGGTGATCGTGAAACGGATATAAAATTAGCGGAAAATATGGGAATAACAGGTCTACGTTATAACCCTGTCACGTTGAGCTGGGATGAGATAACACAAAGGTTAACTACCCCTGACCGTTACGCAAAAGTACAGCGTAATACCAAAGAGACACAAATTTTAGTTGAAGTTTGGTTAGACCGTCAAGGCAACAGTACGATTAATACTGGAATTGGTTTTTTTGACCATATGCTCGATCAAATTGCGACGCATGGTGGCATTAGACTCAATATCCAAGTTAAAGGTGACCTCCATATTGATGATCATCATACTATTGAGGATACCGGGCTAGCATTAGGAGAAGCATTAAAACTGGCATTAGGAGATAAACGCGGTATCAATCGTTATGCTTCAGTGATTCCAATGGATGAATGCTTGGCTAGTTGCGCAATCGACATATCAGGACGGCCTTACCTAAAATTCTCAGCGCAATTTGATCATCAAAAGGTCGGAGATATGAGTACGCAAATGGTTGAACACTTTTTCTACTCGTTAAGCTACACGATGGCAATTACGCTACATATTGAAACAACTGGCGATAATGATCATCATAAAGTTGAAAGCCTGTTCAAAGCTTTTGCCAGAACGTTAAAGCAAGCCATAAAACTTGAAGGTAACAATCTACCGAGTTCAAAAGGAGTCCTATAATGCAAGTGGTTATTCTCGACACCGGCTGTGCTAATTTATCTTCAGTAAAATATGCTATTGAGCGTTTAGGTTATCAACCAACAATCACTGCTGATCCAGAGTTAGTCCTACAATCAGATAAACTTTTTTTACCTGGTGTTGGTACAGCCAGCGCAGCAATGGCGAATTTACAACAGCGTAATTTGATTGAGCTAATAAAAGTATGTACTCAACCAATTTTAGGTATCTGCCTTGGTATGCAACTACTTGCTAAACATAGTGAAGAAGGCAATGTTGATACACTAGATATTATTGATCAATCAATCATTAAAATTCCGGATCACGGTTTACCACTACCACATATGGGGTGGAATAAAGTTTACCCACAAGCGGGTCATCATCTGTTTCGAGATATACCTGATGGCGCCTATTTTTATTTTGTCCATGGATATGCCTTACCATTATGCTCAGCAACTATCGCGGAAACCAGTTACGGCGAAAATTTTACCGCAGCCGTACAAAAAGACAATTATTTCGGTGTTCAATTTCATCCCGAGCGTTCTGGCTCGGCCGGTGCAAAACTACTGAAGAACTTCTTGGAGATGTAATGCAAATGCAAAAACCCACTATTATTCCAGCTTTAGATTTAATTGATGGTAATGTTGTACGCCTACATCAAGGAGACTACAATCAAAAACGTGAATATGGAAATGATCCACTGCTCAGGTTGCAAGATTATCAAGCTCAGGGCGCAAAAATTCTACATCTCGTCGATTTAACGGGAGCCAAAGATCCTAATGCTCGGCAAATTGATCTAATTAAACACTTAATTGATGGCGTTAATGTACCCGTGCAGATTGGTGGAGGGATCCGAACTGAGAGCGATGTGAAAGCATTACTTGATGCTGGTGCGGCTCGTGTTGTTATTGGTTCAACGGCTATAAAATCCCCCGACATGGTTAAACAGTGGTTTAAAAATTATGGTGCAGAGCGTTTAGTTCTTGCTTTAGACGTAAGAATTAATCAGGCCGGAGAAAAACATATTGCGATTCATGGTTGGCAAGAAGAGTCGACTCAAACCCTTGAAGATGTAGTCGAGGACTTTTTACCTTATGGACTCAAACATGTACTCTGCACTGATATCTCAAAAGATGGTACACTTAGCGGATCAAATGTTGCTCTCTATCAAACGATCAGTCAAAAATATCCGCAGGTCGCCTTTCAAGCTTCTGGTGGAATTGGTAATTTAGATGATATCAAAGCATTAGAAAATACAGGGGTAAGCGGCGTGATCGTTGGCCGTGCACTACTTGAAGGTAAATTTAGTGTGAAGGAGGCGATCACATGCTGGCAAAACGTATAATCCCCTGTCTTGATGTTCGTGACGGGCAAGTCGTTAAAGGTGTACAATTTCGTAATCATGAAATCATTGGCGATATTGTTCCGTTAGCCAAACGATATGCAGAGGAAGGCGCTGATGAACTGGTTTTTTACGATATTACCGCCTCATCAGATGGAAGAGTCGTAGATAAAAGTTGGGTAGCTAAGGTGGCCGAAGTTATCGATATTCCATTTTGTGTTGCAGGCGGTATCAAAACGATTGAGGATGCGGGACGAATTCTCTCTTTTGGTGCCGATAAGATCTCAATAAACTCCCCTGCTCTTGCAGATCCAACACTAATCACTCGTTTAGCTGATCGCTTTGGTGTACAGTGTGTCGTAGTGGGAATTGATACTTGGCACGATGAAAAAACCAATAGTTATCATGTCTATCAGTTCACTGGAGATGAAAAACGAACTATCGCGACAACATGGAATACCCTTGATTGGGTACAGGAAGTACAAAAACGTGGCGCAGGTGAAATTGTTCTTAACATGATGAATCAAGATGGTGTAAAAAAAGGCTATGATTTAGCACAATTAAAAGCGGTTAAATCGGTATGCCATGTGCCTTTGATTGCTTCTGGTGGTGCAGGTGAAATGGTTCATTTTCTTGATGCTTTTCATCAAGCTAATGTAGATGGTGCACTAGCCGCCTCGGTATTCCACAAACAAATTATTAATATCGGTGAACTTAAACAGTATTTATTTGATAACGGAGTCGAAATACGCTTATGTTAACAGCACAACAACTCAATCAACTCGATTGGCAAAAAGTCGATAATTTAATGCCAGTCATCATTCAGCATGCCATATCTGGCGATGTATTAATGCTTGGTTATATGAATCAAGAAGCCTTACAGCAGACGATTGCTTCAAAACAAGTGACATTCTATTCACGTACCAAGCAGCGTCTATGGACCAAAGGTGAAACCTCGGGGCATTTTTTAAATGTTGTCAATATGAGCGTGGATTGTGATAACGATACCTTACTTATTTTAGTCTATCCAATTGGCCCAACTTGCCATACTGGCAGTAATAGTTGCTTTAGTGAAGTTCAGACCCAATGGGGATTTCTTTTTGAACTAGAGCAACTACTGGCTTCACGTAAAAGCGCAGATCCAAGCTCCTCTTATACGGCTAAACTATATCATGACGGTACTAAACGTATTGCTCAAAAAGTTGGTGAAGAAGGCGTTGAAACAGCACTTGCCGCAACAGTACATGATCGTGAAGAGCTAAAAAATGAATCAGCAGATTTAATTTATCATCTATTAGTATTACTACAAGATCAAAACTTAAGTTTAAGTAATGTGATCGATATTTTAAAATCTCGCCATAAATAACATTGCACAACAATAAATTAGTCAACTCAATAGGATTGGCTAATTTATTTTTTACAGTATTCAACAATCTTTTATTTAAAATCGAATCATCAACTTGTCTAACCGCTAAACAATCAAATAGAAATAGTGAGTAACTCAAACAATTCCTTTCCCTCATTTACCATTACCGATAGCAATCAGATATTATTATTTGAACAAATAATGAATTCATTACAACATTCAAACAATGGATATATAAACAACACAGCTGAAAACTAACAAAAATTGTAATGTTCAACTCATTTTAGCGTAATTAGTCAATGCTATGATGAACTCGTAATAAAAAATACAGTTCTTATTAAGGAGTTTTACAATGAAAAAAATTATTTTTGCTTTTGCTACTTTAGTTGCTATTTCATCTTTTGCAAGCCAAGCTGAAATCCGAACAGCGCCAATGGAACATCGTGCAATGATGGAACAACAAATGCATACAAATAATCAAAATAACAATCAAACATGTATGGATAGCTCGGCTCAAAAATCAAGTTGCCAAGTTTCTGAACAACAGTGGAAAACACCAGTATTAAATGTAGACTCTCGAGTTACAAATAAATAATATTTGATGTTGTGAAAGTTTATTCTTTACTAGCAATAATGCTAATAAATGGAGTTATTAATTGTTAGATAAGTATTAAATAATTAGCAAGTAGTAATGTGAGCAAGACTTAAGACCATGTCGTTTTAAGTTGTAATAAAAATAATAAAAAGTCTCTTTGACCTAAAACCAATATTTGATGATAGTTAAAGACCCTTTTTATTATTATAACCATACCAAGTTAATTCCATTCCTATTAATTAAATTTATTAATCAAGAAATCTTTCGTATCTACCACCAAACTAAAATTACTCAACGCAGCCAAAAATGCATTGTGTACGTCGTTAGCTTTAATTGTATAAGATTGAAAAACCAAATCCTTTGTTGCACACGCATCAGCAATTAAAATCGGTTGATACCCTAATTCAGTCGCATAACGTGTCGTTGAGTCGATACACATATGCGTCATCATCCCACAAATAACAAGTTGTTCAATACCCGCTTTATCTAACTCATCGAGTAAAGTGGTTTGCAAAAAACTATTTGGATAGTGTTTAATAATTAATTTTTCATTTTCTGTTATTCGGGATAATAGTTGTTGATGAATGTTTGCACCATCACTACCAATTGCAAAAAAATCAGCTTGAGGATCATTTTTAATATGCTGAATATAGTAAATCGGTGCCTTCTGTTCATGAAAAAACTGCTGTAATGTAAGAATATTAACTAATGCCTTATCGGGATTTGTTAATGCCATCTTACCATTAGCAAAGTAATCATTTTGTACATCAATAATTAATAAAGCCTGTTTCATCTTGTAGTTCCATGTAATAATAAAGTAAACATAGTATGCAATGCACGGTAAACTAATACCATTGTCAACTGAATGAGTTTTACTGATTTCAGTTTCATATTGAAAAAGTTATCATAAAATGGATAAAAAAGACCTCGAAATAGTCTCATTACTAACAGACAATAGCCGATTATCATGGAAAAATATTGGTGATCAGGTTTATCTATCTGGTCAAGCAGTAGGATCTCGCGTACAACAACTTATTGATGATAGTATTATTGAAAAATTTACCATCAAACGCCATTACGATAATTTGCAATTTATTACGATCTATATGAATAGCAACCAATTTACTATTTTTGAACAATTAGTTAGCGATTATGATGACGTTATCAGTATGGAGAAAATTACAGGAGATGGCTGCTATTTTATTCAATCTTGTTTTGATCATAATTCCTTAGAACAATTTATTAATACTATCAGCCCATACGCTCGTTATAAAATTAATCATCGCCTAAAAACGATAAAATAACGAATGTCCATAGTAACGGTTTTGTTAAACAATCGATACCACGCTTTTTATTATACTCTCTCGCTTGATATATGATGATCCGTTAGAATTATCAAAAATAATAATCTATCACACAATGAATTCAGTCCAAGCAAATAGCTATACCATTGATTCAGTACCCAATCCCTATCAACAAAGTAATGTGGCTTATGTAGTTGCTCCTGAAAATATTCTCTCGCCAATAGATAGTTCAATCATCAATCAACGGCTACAAACGATAGAACTTATTATTTTGTCTATAAATAGTGTATAAATTAGATAATAATCAAACTATTTTCATCCACTTTACCCTCGTTTTATTTATCCCTATCATGTAAAATTATAAGAAATAATAAAAAGAATAGGCAATAATAATGAATCATATTAAATACTTTATAAGTTGTATTGTATTACTGCTTGTATTTACAATCAATTCTGTCCAAGCAAATAGCTATACAATTGATTCAGTACCCAATCCCTATCAACAAAGTAATGTAACTTATGTGGTTGACCCTGAAAATATTCTCTCGCCAACGGATAGCTCAATCATCAATCAACGGCTACAAACACTAGAACAAAATACATCTATCGAAACCGCGGTGGTTGCACTCCCATCTATTGGTCAAATTGATACTAGAGAATTTGCAAATAAACTCTTTAATCACTGGAAGATTGGTAAAAAAGACAAAGACAACGGCTTACTGATTCTACTGGTCATAGATCAGCGTGAAGTGGTATTTGAAGTTGGCTATGGACTGGAAGGTAATTTAACGGATGCTAAAAGCTATCGCTTAATGGATCAATATATGTTACCGCTCTTTAAACAAAACCAATTTAGTGAAGGAATGCGTGTTGGTGTTGATGGTGTTGCAAGCTATTTAGAGCAACAATCTTCTGATGGTACGCTTTATACGGTTGGTAATAATAAATCATCATTACTATCATTTTTACCTAATAATCCAAGTGAATCTTTAGGTATCAAATTTTATATTACTATTGGGATAGTCCTCTTATTAGCAATTTATAGCTTTTGGGGTGATCGTATTTTCATGATCAAAGATTGGGCAACAGCTCAATACGTATCACCATTAGGGAGATTCAAAAAAGCATTATTATTCATTTGGGTTTGGGCAATTGTTTTACTGTTTATATTTGGAGTCAGTGGTATCAGTCAATATTGGCTAATTACTATTTTTCAATGTTTTGCAATTTGTTCAGTATTGCTAATTTGTCTACTGATTGGTTATTTTATATTTTATATTTTAAGATCAATTGGTCATCGTATATTCTCTATTTTTAGCAAAAATAGCCACGCAAACAAACCCAAAGC
Source organism: Orbaceae bacterium BiB (assembly GCA_036251205.1). Taxonomy (NCBI): domain Bacteria; kingdom Pseudomonadati; phylum Pseudomonadota; class Gammaproteobacteria; order Orbales; family Orbaceae; genus Orbus; species Orbus mooreae. Next base: position 778,827 of record CP133958.1, read on the forward strand.
ACTTAAAAAATTAATCTGCCCAACCTGTCGTCATCGTTCTATTATTGAGATAACTGAAAACAAGGAAAGTAAACTCAATGAAGATGAAAAATATTTGATGAATATTGGTGCAGTAACTTATCGTTTCTTTAGTTGTGAACGGCCCTCTTGTTTAGCGATGTTTAGTGGCTCAAAAGTTAATTTAGGCTGGAAAATGTGCCCCGATTGTCAGTTACCAACTAATCATCTTATAAAAAGTACAAGAGTAGAACCCACCTACTCCCAATCGGGTCTACGCACTGATTACTATCTGTGCGAAAAATGTAAAAAAGAATCAATTGAAACTAAAATACTCCCACGTAAACAACGAAGTAGTTCATCGGGTAGTGGCGGTTCTGGCGGAAGTTCAGGTAGTAGTGGTGGCTCACGAGGGGGAGGAAGTTCAGGGGGCGGAGGATCTCGAGGAAGATTTTAATAGAAAAGTAATAATATCTATAAATACTATTTAGGAAAGGAAAACAATATATGCAAAATAAAACATTAACGTTTATTCTAGGCCTATTTGGCTTAATTGGCGCTATCATACTATGTGTTGCAATTTATAGTCTCTGTACAACTTATCGTTCAGATATATCTGACTATTATGTGTTATTAGGTATGGGAGTCGTATTTTTATTGATTGGTGTCGTTCCGCTCATTATGAGTATAAGGCGAAAAAATCTTAATGCACAATTATTACAAACAGGCAGAGCTATTCAAGCTAAAGTCACCTCTGTTGAATTTAATCAGGCATTAACGGTGAATGGCAGAAATCCCTTTGTTATCTATTGCCAGTGGAGCGATCCACTAGCATCAAATACCTTATATTTATTTCGTAGTGGTAATATTTGGTTTAATCCTAGTGACTTTATTAAAAATGAAACCGTTACTGTTTATATCGACGAAAATAACCCCAAAAATTATTATGTTGATCTAACTTTCTTACCACAAGTTGTTTAATAATAAACGCTAATTAGTAAATTAGCCGATGCTGTTTATATTAACTCAGATATTCATTAAAACTATCTCAGTAAACTATCTAAGTAAGCTAAGCAGCACTTGTAATGGGTGCTTTAAAACTAATTGATCAAAACGCTTTACCTGGCTGCGACATGAGTATCCTGTTGTTAAACAAGATTCTGCTGGGTAAGTATCTAGTACTTTTTTCCATGATAAATCATACAGCTTATTTGATGCGGCTAAATTAGCCTGTTCATGCCCATAGGTTCCAGCCATTCCGCAACATCCCACATTAACTACATTCAATTTTGCTCCCAAACGGCGAAACAGTTGTTGCCACTGTCCACTGCTTGCTGGTAGCTGAGTCGTTTCACTGCAGTGACCTAATAAATAAAAATTAGTTATTTCTGTCTCTGTAAATGTTGGTAACTCATCAAACACTTGCATCAGCCACTCATGAGATAACTGAACCATAAAGTCTTGTTTAGCTTGTGGTACAATACGACGGTACTCATCACGATAACAAAGCACTAAAGCTGGATCAACGCCCACCATTGGAATTCCTAATTTGGCAATACGTGATAATGCTTCAGAAGCTTTATTGACCGTTTTAGCAAACTGCCTTAAAAACCCTTTAATATGTTGCGCTTTACCATTAGGAATAAATGGTAATACAACGGGTTTAAAACCGAGTTTATCAACTAATTGAACAAAGTCATATACGACTTTTGCATCGTAGTAACTGGTAAAGGGATCTTGGACAATTAGCACGTGCTGTTGACGTTGCTTATCAGAAAGAGACTCTAACTGCTCAAGTGAAATATTTGCACAGCGATGCCCTTTAAGCTGTTTCTTTAATGTTGGATAAGATAATAATGGTAAGCTTGTCATACCGACGATTGATCTGGAAACGACATCGGTTACAGGTAATTGCATAAAAAAGTTAAAAAAACGCGGAGCTTTAGCCATTAACGGTAAATAATGTTCAATATACCCTACCGCATAATCACGTAGCGGCCGTAAATAACGCGTATGATATAGTTGTAAAAAACGAGCTTTAAAATCAGGAACATCGATCTTAATTGGGCATTGTGTTGCACAGGCTTTGCATGACAAACAGTGATTCATTGATGCTTTTACTTCATGGGAAAAATCATACTCACCTCGTCTTGCTCGCCAGCTATTACCGATTCGTTGAACTAACTGGCTCAGTGAACCACTTTTTTGAGCATAGATATTATTAAGTTGATTCTCATCGATACCCAACTCAACGAGTAAGCGCAACCATTCACGGACTAAAGCTGCTCTGCCTTTTGGTGAATAAACTCGATTACTAAAGACCTTCATTGATGGACACATTGGGCTATTAACGTCAAAATTAAAGCATAATCCGTTCCCATTACACTCCGTTGCACCATGGAAAACTTGCTTCACACTGATTGGAATCTGACGATCATATTCACCACGCGTTATCGAATCAATCGAGTACAGCGAATCATCAACATTAAGTGATACGCAAATTTTGCCAGGATTGAGACGATTGAATGGATCAAATACCGTTTTAATCAATCTTAAACCGTTGTATAACGTATCGCCAAAAAATTTAGGGCTATATTCACTACGAAATCCTTTACCATGCTCTCCCCAAAGTAATCCACCATATTTAGCAGTCAACAAAACGACCTGATCTGAAATACTCCTGACAAGCTTTAATTGCTCTATGTCGCAAATATCTAACGCAGGACGAACATGTAATACTCCAGAGTCAACATGACCAAACATTCCATAGGTTAAATGATATCCATCAAGTAGTGCCCTAAATTCAGTAATGTAATTTGCCAGATGTTCCGGTGGAACACAGGTATCTTCAACGAATGGAATGGGTTTTTGTGCGCCTTTAGCATTACCGAGTAGCCCTACTGCCTTTTTACGCATCGCATAAATTTTATTAATCTCGGATAACTGATCACAGATTTGGTAACCGATAACACCTGATTGATTATTTTCGAGTAAGCGATCTAACTGACTACATAATGCTAAGAATTTATTTTTAATATCATCTGTATCTTGACCGGCAAACTCAACAATATTGATCCCTTGTAAATCATGTCCAGCTACATCTGTAATAAGATCTTTGACCGATTGCCAAATAATATCTTCTCGCGCCAAATTTAGTACTTTAGAATCAACCGTCTCAACCGATAATGCTTGCGCATTAACTAAAAAAGGAGCATGTTTTAGAGCAGATTGAAAAGAGTCATATTTGATATTGATTAGATAACGTACCTTAGGCAATGGAATTATTCGCAATGTTGCTTCGGCAACAAATGCAAGAGTCCCTTCTGAGCCAGTAATAATTCGAGTTAAATCAAACTCAGTTAAATCTTCATTAAAAACATGTTTAAGATCATAACCGGTCAAAAAACGATTTAATTTGGGAAAACGCTGTAAAATAAGTTCACGATGCTCATAACAATAGTTAAATACCGTACGATAAATGGTGGCAATACGGTCCTCTTGTATCATGATCTCACTCAGTTCTTGCCGTGTTTTACGACCAGTTTCTAACACTTCACCACTTAATAGTACCGCTTTAACGGCTAAAGTATGATCCGAGGTTTTACCATACACCATTGAACCTTGTCCTGATGCATCAGTACTAATCATACCACCAATAGTTGCTCGGTTACTGGTCGATAATTCAGGAGAAAAGAAATACCCATAATCCGCAAGATTTTGATTAAGCTGGTCTTTAACCACGCCGGCTTCAACTTTTACCCATCCCTCTTTAAGATTAATCGCTAAAATTCGATTCATATAACGAGAGAGATCAACAATAATACCATGATTTAATGATTGGCCATTTGTTCCCGTCCCACCACCGCGTGGGGTAAAACAGATTGATCGATGCTTTTCTTTTCGAGATAAACTAGTGAGTAATTTAAGATCACTGATATTCTTTGGAAATAAAATAGCTTGAGGTAATAACTGATAAATACTGTTATCAGTAGCTTGACTCAATCGAGAGGCATAATCTGTTGCGATATCACCATCATAACCAATATCATTCAACTCATCTAAATAACATTTAACAATCTGACTAATTTGCGGGGAACTTTTGATTTGTGGGATCATAATGGTACAGGGATTCGGTTATTATGAATTATCTTTAATCTAACATAAACCAATCAACAAGTTAACGCTCTATTTTCGTTATTTTATTGCTGTAAGATGTTAATATAGTATAAAAAATAGCAGTAATCGCCAAAACAGGTACAACGTTTATCCACTTAATAATATTTAGGGTAAATTCATTGCCTTACAATTTAACTCAACTTAAAAGTAAGGTATGCTTATCGTTATCGTACTTTAGATCACCTTACAATACGGCAAGATAAATCTACCGATAAAAATTGATCTAATAAATAGCTAAAATATCAGTTGAATCTGTCTCTATTTCAACAACAATCAGTATGTTTAGCTGAAAAAGGTATAACAATAATATGATGACATTGAGTTAAAAGGAGGTTTATCTTTTAGCAAAACCTAGCTAAAAGAGATAAATATCACAAACTAATATTGGTCGCGTTACCACAACTAACGTAATCACAAGATATAATCTATCTATATCAATTGAGTAGTTAACTATTATTTATAAGAGGTTTTAAATGAAGTGTAAAGCAGACTTAATATCCACACAACAAATCTTAAAAGCAACTATCGCTTTTACTGTTGGATTCTTTTGCTTAATTGTTGGTTTTGATAATATCGTTGATTTTAATACGAATTATTCATTTGTTAATAGCGTGCTATCAATGAATACCATGGAACCCTTTTTTTCAGGTAGTGAGGCAATTACATCAAGGGCTATTACCAATCAAACTGTTCACTTAATCGGCTACTGGATTATTATTATCGGCGAATTATTTACTGGTTTAGTCTGTATGACCGGGTCACTTTATATGTTTGCATCTATTAAGAAATCTCGATTCGTTAATGGCCAAGTTATTTATCTAGTCGGTGCAGTTTTGGCTGTTCTTGTTTGGTATTTTGGTTTTGCCGTTATTGGTGGTGAATACTTCTCAATGTGGGCAAATAAAATGAATGGGCAATCTAAAGCTTATACATTCGCAACATTTATTTTATTAACTGCAATTTTTGTTGGATTACCTTTGCTAAAAAAACAGAATGATGACAATCAAAAATAACTAACCGCTTCGGCGGTTTTTTTATGTATGATACCGATAATTCAAAATAACAAATCTTATTCAGCCTTATCTCACCCTCGATAGACATTAACCCGTTGCTTAATTGTAAATTAATCTTGACAAAACTTTAAAATACTGTATATTTATACATGTCAAATCATTACTAAAACAACAATATAAAAGGAGTCATAATGTTTGATATAAAAAGTCTTAATTTTGAAGGTCTAAATAATATTCCTAAATCAATTGATATTGGATACCATGATAGTAATTGCGGTAAAATCTATAATAAAAATGGGTCTTTTATACTCTATTCTAACTTTACTTTTTACGGTGAAAAATTTGAAGCAATCCAACAGAATCATGTCGTTGGCTGTTTCAATATCCAATTACAAGAGATTCCTTGTGATGCTGACGGGAACCCACTGCTAGTATCATATTGGTTTGAACGCAACGATGATCAACACTCTCGGATAGTGTTCTTATTTTCAAAAGAGCCAACACATCGAATCATATTAAAAACAGGTAAAATCATCGATAATAACACCGATAATCAATACATTATGGATATGGGGATTAACTATATCTTGGCACAGCGTTAATTTAAAAGGGCTTTATGCCCTTTTTTAAGATCAAAAAACTAATTACGATTGATTAAGATAAAATAATCTATAAAAAAACTATCCACTTATATGGTTTTTAATCCACAAAATCTGTTGATAACTACTTTGATAACTTTACTAACTTACTAATTTAAATACTTTTATAACGATGGCGAAAATATAGCGATCCCATGAACAATTCTATCTAATCACATCCATTTTGATACTGTTGTAGAGATCCAAAAAGTAGGTAATTACCAGCCAATATGTTTATAACCCGATGCTAATATCGCCATAAAACTACAATTTAAAGGCCTATTTGACATTCATTGTTGAACTAATCGGTGATTCTTTTACATATTACTTCTATATTAAATAAATTTATAATTTCTTTTGATGTTTTGTCACGAATACTAAATACAATATCTTGCTTTAACTCATCATTTGAAATAAGGACAAATTTAATTTTATTATTAGTTTCCATCTCACCAATACTTTGCCAAGTATCTTTATTTTTTTCAATAGCGTCAAAATCAATAATTTCAGATGTTGAAGCAAGCTTTAACAGCACCTGATCACCATTTTTAATATATTCAGCATGATAATCAGGGCGTAGCTCAAGATCATGAAATTCATTTGCTACTTTAGGATTAATCTGTCTCATTAATGTATTTTGACAATTCCATTGACCAAGAAGCATCTCTTCTGTAAGTTTTTTTTCGCTACATCCAAACAATACAATTGCAGAAGCGAATATAATGACTATATGTTTTAACATGCTAATATCCTATTCAATATTATTGCTTTGAAATTATATATTGTTATATATATTAGAAAAATACGTTTAATATAATCTTATAATCATAACCTATCTATTCTTGTTTTCTAAAGCAATATAGATTCGACAAAATGATATAGACATGAAGAAATTGAAACGCAACCATTCCTTTTTGTGTTATCCTAGCAACCAAGATCTCATCCTCAATAAATAAGGTTTGCCGCTAAGGTTTATTGAATATTGTCATTAATTTATGGCCTTAATCGGTCCATTGTTACATGATATGATGAATAAAACTGTAATTTAAAAAACAACTATGAACGATATTACACAGCCCAGTTTTTACTTTCATGACTATGAAACATTTGGTACCGACCCAGCCTTTGACCGCCCGGCGCAATTTGCTGGTATTCGTACTGATATGAATTTAAATATTATAGAAGAACCGTTAGTTATCTATTGTAAACAAGCACCAGATTATTTACCCAATCCTGAAGCTGTGTTAATTACGGGTATAACACCACAAGAAGCATTACAAAAAGGCCTTTGTGAAACTGAATTTACCAACCAAATTCATAGCGCATTCAGTGTACCGAATACTTGTATTTTAGGTTATAACAATATTCGTTTTGATGATGAAGTGACACGTAATATTTTATATCGCAATTTTTATGATCCTTATGCGTATAGCTGGAAAAATGGTAACTCAAGATGGGATCTACTCGACGTTGTCAGAGCTTGTTATGCACTACGTCCTGATGGGATTAATTGGCCAATTAACGATAATGGTTATGCCAGTTTTCGTCTGGAAGATTTATCACAAGCTAACAATATTAGTCATGAAAATGCTCATGATGCAATGTCTGATGTCTATGCAACAATTGCAATTACAAAATTAATTAAACAGAAGCAACCAAAACTATTCGATTATTTTTTTAGTTTACGTAATAAAAATAAAGTTGCTGAATTAATCAATATTATTGCCATGACACCATTAGTACATATATCAGGCATGCTTGGTGCTCATCGTGGAAATACGACTTTAATTGCCCCACTTATTTGGCATCCCAATCAACCTAATGCGGTGGTTGTTTGTGACTTAACCGGAGATATCGATCTTCTTCTAACCTTAACGCCTGAGCAAATACAACAAAGACTTTATACCAAAACAGCTGACCTTGCTGATGATGAGCATCGTATTCCATTAAAATTGGTGCATATAAATAAGTGTCCAATCATCGCACCTGCAAAAACATTATCCGAAGAGAATGCTAGCCGTTTAGCTATCGATTTAGAATTATGCTATACAAATTTAACCAAACTGCAAGCAGCCCAACAGATTATTCAAGATAAGATGCAGACTGTCTTTAACGAAAAAATGACTTATCAAGTTCAACAAGATGTAGATGGGCAAATTTATCAAGGTTTTTTTGACGGTTATGATAAATCATTATGTGATCTTATACGGCAAACTGAAGCTAATTGTTTAGACACATTAACCATCACGCCTCATGATAATCGACTTAAAACGCTATTTTTTAGATATAAAGCGAGAAACTATCCGCATTTATTAAATGAATCAGAAAAAATCCAGTGGCAAGATCATTGCCGAGATAAATTGAGTGATGAAGTTGTTCGCCACTATTTAGTTACCTTAGAAGATCTCGCTAACCAATATCAACAGCAGCCCCAAAAACTGAATTTATTGAAAAATCTCTATCACTATTGTCAATATTTAGTTAGCTAAATAATTTATCAATAATTTGTCTAGCCCTTTATAAAGTCCACTGCTATAATGTGCAGCCTAAACATCAGTAGCTATTATTAGCGTACTCCGCGCCAAAGAAACTGATGTGAACTTTTATTTTTCGCAATGTTAAATAACCTACACCCTACATCTCTGATCTTCTATCCTAATCCATTATTTGGAGAATTCTTGTGACAACTAATTCAACGACTTATCGATCGTTTTTGGATCGCTATTTTCATTTTCAGGAAAACAGAACTTCATTAAAAACTGAACTGATGGCCAGTTTTACCACCTTTATTACCATGGTCTATATTGTCTTTGTTAACCCTAAAATCTTAGGTGACGCAGGCATGAACTCTCAAGCAGTCTTTGTTACTACCGCGTTAATTACAGGTATTGCTTGTTTGGCGATGGGAATTATTGCCAAATTACCGATTGCACTTGCTCCTGGAATGGGGATTAATGCTTATTTTGCTTACGTTTTAGTAGGTTCAATGGGATTAACTTGGCAAACAGGGATGGCATTAATATTTCTTGGTGCATCTGGACTATTTTTACTCTCCGTTTTTCGTCTACGTTATTGGATGATTGCCAATATTCCGTTCTCTATTCGTATTGGTGTTAGTAGCGGCTGTGGCTTATTGATTACGTTAATCGGTTTACATAATGCAGAAATTATTGTTGCAGATCCAGATACGATGGTGAGATTAGGTAATCCAACTTCTTATCCATTTATACTGGGTTGCTTAAGCTTTTTAATCGTTGCTGTACTTGCTCAGCGCGGCTGGAATTCATCAATTTTACTCTCCTTTATCGTGGTCACCTTGATTGGCTGGCTAATCGATCCTGCGGTGGTTTACCATGGCGTTGTTAGTTTACCGCCAGATATATCACAAGTCGTTGGACAACTTGATTTTAGTAAAGTCTTTGAGGTCTCATTATTCGGTGTGATTATTTCCGTGATGTTAATCAATTTATTTGAATCTTCCGGAACATTTATAGCAGTTACAGACAAAGCAGGACTGGCCGATAAAAATGGACACTACCCAAACCAACAACGTTCACTTTATATAGATAGTGCATCATCAGCACTTGGCTCAGCAATGGGTACATCCGCTGTTACAGCTTATGTAGAAAGTGCCTCTGGTGTCGCTGTTGGCGGTAGAACAGGAATGATGGCTTGTGGTGTTGGAGTACTATTTTTACTGATGATATTTTTCTCACCTTTAGAAAAAATGGTTCCATTATATGCGACCACTGGTGCACTAATTTATATCGGCGTATTGATGGCTTCAGATCTTGCCCGCGTTAAATGGGATGATCTTACCGAATCTGTCCCTGCTTTTGTAACAACAATTATGATGCCGTTCTCTTTCACAATTACAGAAGGAATTGCAACGGGCTTTATAACTTATGTATTTATGAAATTATTCTCTGGTAAGTATAAAGAGTTAACAGCTTGTACGGTAATTATGGCGTTGCTATTTTTAGCTCGTTATATTTTCCTTTAATAAACTTATTAACCTAATATTATCGAAAAATAACCGACTATAGGAACTCGACGATGACAACAATGTACAAAGAAGATATCTGTGAAATGATTGATGCTGGAGCTGCCAAGATTCCAGCGGATTTAGTCATTACTAATGGACAATTAGTTAACGTAAACTCAGCTGAAATCTACGCTGCTGACGTTGCTATTTATAAATCACGTATTGTAGCAACTGGCGATATATCTGGCTATATTGGTGAAAAGACAAAAACGTTAGATGCCAAAGGTAAATATATCGTTCCTGGTTTAATTGATGGTCATTTGCATATCGAATGTAGTAAATTATCGATGACTAGTTTTGCTAAAGCCGTACTGCCGCACGGTACAACCAGTATTATCTCGGGTTTAGATCAATATGTTGTAACTGCTGGTATTGATGGCATTAAAGAAATTCTCCAAGAAATTGATGGCACGCCATTAAAAGTATTTTGGGGACTGCCATTTTTAACACCTTACACATTACCACAAAGTAATGTCGGCTTTAACGTAACAGCAAAAACCCATGCTGAAGTACAAAAATGGCCAGAAGTATTTGGTGTGTGGGAAACCGTTAGTGAGTTTATTGAAAATCAACACAGTGATGTGATTAAAGCGATTGAGTACGCTCGTATCAACCGCTTACCAATTTTTGGTTGTGCCCCAATGACTCGTGGACATAAACTTAACTCAATTCTTTGTGCTGGTGTACGCCTTGATCATGAAAGCTACGATCATACCGAGATGATGGAAAAAATTCGTAAAGGTATGAACGTAATTATTCGTGAATCATCAATTTCACACTTTTTAGAAGAGAACGTTAAAGTCATCACCCATTTAAATCCACGTTTATCACGCCGTGTGAGCTTTTGTACCGATGATGTAATTGCATCTGATATTGTGACTAATGGTCATATGGATAAATTAATTCGTATGGCAATCGCTAATGGCGTTGATCCCCTGACTGCAATTCAAATGGGATCAATCAACTCAGCGGAAGCTTATCGCATTGACCATTTAGTCGGCTCTGTATCACCAGGACGTTTTGCTGATATTTTACTAGTAGAAGATTTAGTTAAATTTGAAATTGATACAGTCATCGCTAAAGGTCAATTAGTGGTTGAAAATAATCAAACAGTTTATAACTTTGTACCACCAAAACGTAGTGATGTATTACTACAAAGTATGAAATTAAAACCTGTTACGGCGGATGATTTAACTGTCAAAACAGAGGTAAAAGAAGCAACTGTTCAGGCACTATCATTAGATGTTGATTTTGATATTCCTTTTGTTCGTCGTGGTAGACAAGTTGAGTTAGCTATTAAAGATGGTATTGTCCAACCAGATGTTAACAATGATGCAATCTATGCAACCGTTATTGAACGTTTTGGTAAAACAGATTGTAAACCTAAAGTTGGTTTCTGTTCTGGTTGGAAACTAAAAGCAGGAGCAATGGCAAGTTCATGTGCACCAGATGATAATAATGTCGTCTGTATTGGTACCAATTCAAATGATATGGCAATCGCAATTAACTATTTAGCTGAACATGGTGGTGGGCAAGTTATTGTTAAAGATGGTCAAGTATTAGGCTTTTTATCACTACCAATTTGCGGCATCGTCTCTGATCTAGATCCTCATTCAATGGCAACGGAAGAGGAAAAATTGTTACAAATTGCTCGTCAACTTGGTTGTGATCTACCCGATCCGTTATTTTATATGTGTTGTTTACAAATTACCGCTATTCCTGATTATGCAATTACCGATCTCGGTGTGATTGATTTTCATGAACAAGCTGTGATGGATCCCGTATTTAAATGTGGCTGTACTCACGGTAAATTACATCCGAAGTGCCACCATTAGAAATAGGCTAAGAATAAGCCTATATAGGCTTATTCTCAGTGTTGTATAACAGTAGAATTGCGATAATACGCTAATTCTATAAACTCGTTTTTAACAAATAACATTAAAGCAACAATTTAAAAAATATTGTTTTTTAATGTCATTTTTGCAATACAGTGAGGTATTTTGTGACAAAACGTCAACAGTTGAATGATTTAATTGATATGGCAGCGGGTAGAAAAAAAGCTGATTTGCTCATTACTAACTGTAAAGTCATTGATGTATTTAACCAACAGATCGTTGATGGTCCTTTAGCCATTGGTCATGGTAGAGTTGTTGGTTATGGTCATGATTATCAAGCAGAACAAGTTCTTGATGCTAAAGGGGGCTATGTCATGCCAGGTCTTATTGATGGGCATGTACATATCGAGTCATCATCATTAATTCCAACACAATTTGCTCGTTGCATTTTACCATTTGGTACAACGACAATTATAGCTGATCCTCATGAAATTGGTAATGTATGTGGACTTGATGGAATCCGTTATATGCTAGATGCATCACGAAAAACTCCATTAGATGTTCGTATTATGTTGCCATCTTGTGTCCCTGCTACCCCTTTTGAACAAGCAGGCTGTGTGCTTGAAGCCGAAGATTTAGCAGAACTCATCAATGAACCAGGAATACATGGTTTAGGTGAGGTAATGGATTATCCAAGTGTGATTAATCACGATGAAAAAATGATGAATAAATTGTGGTTAGCAAAAGATCATGATCGCGTCATTGATGGCCATAGTCCTGGTGTAAAAGGTAAAGATCTGGTTGCCTATGTCATGGGCGGTATTATGACTGACCATGAATGTAGTACAACGGAAGATATGCTTGAGCGTATCCGTCTTGGCCAATACATTTTGTTACGTGAAGGCTCGACTTGCAAAGATTTACTTAATCTAATCCCGGCAATCACCCCAGCAAATGCACGCCGCTGTGTATTATGTACCGATGATCGTGAACCTGCAGATATTTTATCGACGGGCCATATTAATAAAAGTTTGCGTTTAGCTGTTGAACATGGACTTGATCCGGTATTGGCAGTCACTATCGCAACTCTTAATGCAGCTGAATGCTTCAAGTTAAAAGATAAAGGCGCAATCGCACCAAATTATATTGCTGATCTATTGATCGTTGAAGACTTAGTTTCATTTAATGCTAAACATGTATTTGTAGCAGGCAAAGAAATTGCTCGTGATGGGAAACTGTTAGTAGAATGGGAAGACTATGTTTCAGATTCAGTTCTTAATACTGTCAATATTCCTGAATTAACAGAATCTAGCTTTACCCTGCCCCTTAAAACGGAAAAGGTCAATGTTATTGGGGTAAAACCGGGTAGCGTAGTGACCAATCACTTAATCATGGATGTCAAAAAAGATCGTAATGGGAATTTTTCTGTCCAAGAAAATCCGGGGTTAAATAAATTAGCAGTTATTGAACGTCACCACGCAACAGGTAATATTGGTCTTGGAATTTTAGCTAATTATGGTCTAAAAAATGGTGCAATTGCCGTTACTGTTGCCCACGACTCACACAATATTGTCGTCGTTGGTGATAATGATGCAGATATGCTAGCTGCGGTACAAGATATTAAGCAAATGGGTGGCGGCTTCTCATTATGTCAAGATGGTAAAGTACTTGCACATCTTGCGCTGCCAATTGGCGGTCTAATGTCCGATAAATCAGCGCAAGAAGTTGCAGATAATTTGCATGAAATGATCAATGTTGCTAAACAATCTTTTGGTATTAACCCTGCAGCTCATCCGTTAATGACTTTAGTTTTTATGACATTACCAGTAATACCACAAATTAAGTTAACCTCAACCGGACTCTTTGATGTAAAAGCTTATCAGCCAATCAAGTTATGTGTTGAATAATTGGCATCAATGAATTTGTATTGATAGTTATGATGATATCCTTGTGCTTTACTGTACAAGGATATTGATTGATAACATCCGGTTTTATCAATGCTATTTAAACATTGAACTTAGAAACTCTTGTGTACGTAAATTTTGTGGATTATCAAATAACGCTTTCGCCGGACCCGCTTCAACAATAACGCCACTATCCATAAACAATACCGTATCTGCAACTTCCCGAGCAAACCCCATTTCATGGGTTACAATAACCATAGTCATTTTATCTTCGACTAATTTTTGCATCGTTTTCAACACTTCACCTGTTAATTCAGGATCGAGCGCAGAAGTCGGCTCATCAAATAGCATAATATCAGGTTGCATTGCTAAAGCTCGAGCAATGGCTACACGCTGTTTCTGTCCACCCGATAGCTGTGAAGGATAATAGTTGTACTTATCTGATAACCCTACTTTACTCAGTAACTCTTGCGCTAGAAGCTCAATTTCACTACGCTGCATTTTTTTCACAATCATCGGTGCTTCAATGATATTTTGTAAAACGGTCATATGAGGGAATAGATTAAAATGCTGAAATACCATCCCCATTTTACTGCAAATCATCTTGATCTCTTGATCTGCCACATAAACGGCCTTATTGGCTTTATTATTTTGCACCATCCACTTATTTTCAATGGCAATATTACCTGAATCAATCTGTTCTAGATTATTTAAGCAGCGCAATAAAGTGGATTTACCAGAACCAGAGGAGCCAATAATTGCAACAACTTCAGAACGTTTTACCGAAAAATCAACCCCTTTTAATACTGATAGAGCACCAAATGATTTATAGATTTTTTCAGCATAAATCATAGTATCAGTCATCGTAGCGGGCATAATATTTCTCCAGTTTTTGATAGAACAAAGTTAAAATCAGCGTCATTAGCAAGTAAAAAGCCGCCGCAATAAAAAATGGCCAGAGATCAAAATTACGCTTAACTAATTGAGAAACAATTCGCATCAGATCTTGTAATGCTAAAACATAAACCAGTGAAGTATCTTTAACCAAGGTGATTGTTTCATTGCTTAAAGGTGGAAGAATTTTTTTCACCATTTGCGGTAAAACAATTCGCCACATCGTTTGACCATAACTCATACCTAGAGTTTTTGCTGCTTCATATTGCCCCTTATTAACACCTTGAATTCCTGCACGAAATATCTCAGCAAAATAAGCCGCATAGTTTAAAGCAAATGCAATCACAGCAGTAGAAAAACCATCAAAACGAATGCCTAACTCAGGTAGCGCGAAATAGATAAAAAATATCTGCAACATCAATGGCGTTCCGCGTATTAGCCAAATATAAGCATTGACCAAATATTCTAGCGGTTTTATTTTAGATAAGCGTAATAATGCCAGTAGCAATCCCAGCGGAATAGACAACAGCAACGTAATCAAAAATAAGCCCAATGTCAGTTTTATACCAACCCATAACTGAGGGGCGACTTGCAGTATATAATCCATCTATATTCCTATAAAAACAACAACGCAGTCCAATATTGGGCTGCGTTTAAGCAAAATAAACAATTAAATTTTATTTTGTGACGTCTGTACCGAACCATTTTTCTGAGATCTGAGCAGCTGTACCATCAGTCATCATACTATTAAGTGCTTGTTGAATTTTTTGTTGCAATTCAGCATTGTCTTTTTTAAAGCCAACACCATATTGTTCTTCACCAAAATTATCTTCAAGAACCACATAATCATCTGGTTTTTTAGCGACATAGTAATGACCAACAACACCATCAACGACGACTGCATCAAGGCGACCATTAGCTAAGTCAAGTAATGCTGTTACATTATCCGCATATTGATGAAGCTCAGAAAACGACTCATGAATTGGATCAGCATTTACCGCATCTAAAGCGCTACTACCATTTTGCAAACCAACAATTTTACCAGCTAAATCAGCTTTACTTTTAATCCCGCTATCAGGGCTGACAACAATAATCTGATGATTAATCATATAAGGGTCAGAAAAAAGAATATTTTCTTTACGATAATCAGTGATAGTTAAACCATTCCACAATGCATCAACTCGACCGCTGTTGAGTTCTGCTTCTTTTGCAGACCAATCGATAGGTTTAAACTCAATATTCAAATTTGCTCTTTTAGCTGCTTCACGAGCCAAATCGATATCAAAACCAACTAAATTATTGTTTTCATCACGAAATCCCATCGGTGGAAAATCATCATCTAAACCAACCACAATTGTTTGTGTTTCAGTAGTTTCATTGGCTGTATCATTATTCGATTTTGCTGAGTTATCGCATGCACTTAATAGAAAACTAGCAAAAAAAGCCATCACAGGTAATACAAGGTATTTACGCATACTCTTCCTTAAAATAATTTAGCAATAATAATATTAAAATTAACAGGGGTTAATGCTATATCATGTCTCAGTATTTATCCAGTCTGTATTGATAATTTTACTATAAAATAAATTGATAATTAATTAAAAAATATAAAATATTTAATCTTATCGCTTAACATCACAACAATTCATCAAAATCTTTAATTAAAAATAGACTGATTTTACTGATTATTTTTAATTTATCACGTTCAATCGATAGTAATAATGTTTATCTTTACTAGGAGAACACATCGAAGGATGAATAATATCGATTGCATGTGCTAATTCAAATTTGCCCTCAGCTATCGGTACGCCAGAAACAATTAAATAATTGGCCTCATCACCATAATCAATAACGACCGTTAACCCATTAATTATTTTAGTTCCAGCCTGATTTTGTTCTGCATCTGCATAATAAAAAGAATATGGTAGTCTAACTTGATAAAACTCTCCGACTTTCGCATCAGGTAGATTAATATTCTCAATTTTATCCTTGGTAGATGAAAAGAGTAAAGAAACTGCACAGCTTGAACCAGCAACAATTTCACAGCCTATTAGCATAGTACTTAATAATATAGCAACGATTATTTTCATTATTGTTATCATCGATCTATCCTAACTAACTCTTTAAATAAAATAATTATAGTATTTTACCACTGAAATAAAACTAAAAATCTGTCTTTCGGTATGTAGAATTAGTCGTCTGTAAATAAAATACTCATATGAAAATCATCAGTTAATTAGTTCATTCTTATCGTTTTTGGGCTCACAATAAAACGGCTAAATTGTTACGATCGTTATCTGATGAAGCTATTCTCATTATTAAATACAAGGGTATTATTGCTAAAAATTTACATGAATAAATCGCTCAAAGTTTTGTTATATTCTGATACAATATTACAAAATCACAATAAGCAGTGTCTAACCCTATAAAGTAAAAGGTTTTTATGATTATAACAGATGCAAATAGCGCGGTATCCTCCGTCGCTTATCGTGCTAACGAAGTCATCGCGATATACCCTATTACACCAAGTTCAACTATGGCAGAGCAAGCAAGTACTTGGTCTGAGTATAATAAGAAAAATATCTTTGGCGATATCCCCAAAGTTATTGAAATGCAGTCTGAAGCTGGGGCAATATCAACTGTACATGGTGCTCTGATGACTGGGGCGTTAGCAACTTCCTTTACCTCATC
This sequence comes from Orbaceae bacterium BiB, assembly GCA_036251205.1. Lineage (NCBI taxonomy): Bacteria > Pseudomonadati > Pseudomonadota > Gammaproteobacteria > Orbales > Orbaceae > Orbus > Orbus mooreae. The sequence goes on from CP133958.1 coordinate 796,020, forward strand.
GCAAGGTTTATTATTGATGATCCCATCACTATATAAAATTGCTGGTGAGCTTACGCCATTTGTATTGCATGTTGCAGCTAGAACTGTTGCAACCCATGCTTTATCTATTTTTGGCGATCACTCAGATGTTATGGCTGTTCGTCAAACTGGCTGTGCAATGCTTTGCGCAAGTTCGGTGCAAGAGGCTCAAGATTTTGCGTTAATATCGCAAATCGCCTCGTTCAATAGCCGAGTGCCTTTTATTCATTTCTTTGATGGTTTTAGAACATCCCATGAAATAAATAAAATTGAAGCGCTTAGTGATGACAATATTAAGAATCTATTACCATATGATGGTATTGCTGCGCATCGATCTAGAGCATTAACACCAGATGCGCCAGTCGTTAGAGGAACCTCTGCAAATCCCGATACTTATTTCCAGTGTCGCGAAGCAGTCAATACATTTTATGATAATACTTATCAACATGTTGCAGATGCAATGGCAGCATTTGAAAAAGAAACTGGACGTAGTTATAAACCATTTGAATATTTCGGTGCACCAGATGCGGACCGAATTATTATACTAATGGGATCTGGTGTTGGTACAACAAAAGAAGTCATTGAAGAGCTACTCGCACAAGATCAAAAAATAGGTGTTGTGTCAGTCAGACTTTTCCGTCCATTCTCAGCGAAACACCTACTGGAAGTGATTCCACACTCGGTAAAAAAAGTAGCCGTGCTCGATCGTACGAAAGAACCGGGTTCACTGGCTGAGCCACTCTATCTTGATGTAATGACTGCTTTTGCTGAGGCCTTTTCACAAGGTGAGCGAGCTACTCTACCAGTAGTAATTGGTGGCCGTTATGGTCTATCATCAAAAGAGTTTAACCCGCGCTGCGTACTAGCTATTTTTAGTGAATTAGCGCTTGATAAGCCACGACCTCGTTTTACAGTGGGAATTTTTGATGATATCACTGGTTTATCACTCCCGCTCCCAGAACAATCTATTCCACAGAAATCATCTCTTGAAGCACTATTTTATGGGCTTGGTAGTGATGGTACAGTTTCTGCGACTAAAAATAATATCAAAATCATTGGCAATGGTTCCCCTTTCCATGTCCAAGGTTACTTTGTCTATGATTCTAAAAAAGCAGGTGGTCTAACAGTTTCTCACCTACGAGTGAGTTCTGATCCAATACAATCCGCTTATTTAATTAATAGTGCACATTTTATTGGTTGCCATCAAGATCAATTTATTGATAAATATCATATTGTTGAACATTTAAAAGAGGATGGTATTTTCCTACTTAATACCCCTTACAGCAAAGATGAAATCTGGCATCGATTACCTAAAGAAGTGCAGGCTGAGTTAATTAAAAAACGAGCTCATTTCTATATTATCAATGCCAGTAAAATTGCACGTGAATGCCAATTGGGTGGAAGAATAAATACCGTAATGCAAGCGGCATTTTTCTACTTAGCTGAGATTTTTAAACAAAACTTCACGACTGAAAAACTGAAAGAAGTTGTACAAAAAGCCTATATTAGTAAAGGACAAGAGCTCGTTGAACATAACTGGCAGGCAATTGATATGGCGGTCAATTCATTAGAACATATTGAGTTGACTTGTATCGATCAAACCAGTGCATTAATGCCGCCAATCGTCCCTGATAATGCACCTGACTTTGTGAAAACAGTGACAGCAGCAATGTTAGCTGGGATTGGTGATTCATTACCAGTATCCGCTTTCCCACCCGATGGTACTTGGCCAACGGGTACAACTAAATGGGAAAAACGTAATATTGCTGAAAGCATTCCAATTTGGCGAGAAGATCTCTGTACACAATGTAACCACTGTGTTGTTGCTTGTCCTCATGCTGCAATTCGAGCCAAAGTGGTATCGCCTGAAGAGATGGAAAATGCACCATCAACTCTAGCATCGCTAGAGGTTAAGGCTAGAGACATGAAGGGGCAGCGTTATGTACTGCAAGTTGCGCCTGAAGATTGTACTGGTTGTAATTTATGTGTAGAAGTTTGTCCATCACGAGATCGTAATAATTTTGATATAAAATCGATTAATATGGCTTCACGTATTGATAATTTAGAGGATCAAAAAGCAAATTATGAATACTTCATGGAATTACCTGATCGAGATGCAAATACCATTGAACGTATTGATATTCGTACATCACAACTATTAACACCATTATTTGAATATTCAGGTGCTTGTTCTGGTTGTGGTGAAACACCATACATCAAATTATTGACTCAGCTTTATGGTGATCATTTAGCGATTGCTAATGCTACTGGTTGTTCATCAATCTATGGTGGTAACTTACCGTCAACACCATATACCAAAGATCGTAATGGTCGAGGTCCGGCTTGGGCTAATTCCCTATTTGAAGACAATGCTGAATTTGCTTTAGGCTATCGATTAACCTATACCCAACATAAAAATAGAGCATTACGTTTGCTAGATGAAGCTGTGGCTCTTGGTATCGTACAGTTATCACCAGAGAAAATCGATGATCTTAAATCATCACAAGTACCATTGAATGATAAGCGTCAACTCATTGTACAACTGAACCAACAATTAGCGGACTCAAATTCGGCGGTTGCAAAAGAGTTACTCGCTGATAGTAATTACTTGGTTGATAAATCAGTTTGGGCAATCGGTGGGGATGGCTGGGCTTATGATATTGGTTTCGGTGGACTTGATCATGTTATGAGTTTAACTGAAAACATTAATATTCTAGTACTTGATACACAATGTTATTCCAATACAGGTGGTCAACAGTCCAAAGCAACACCAATGGGTGCAGTATCTAAATTTGCTGATTTAGGTAAACAAAAAGCTCGTAAAGATCTTGGTGTAAGCATGATGATGTATGGACATGTTTATGTTGCACAAATCGCACTCGGTGCTCAACTTAACCAAACGTTGAAAGCAATTCAAGAAGCACAAGCTTATGATGGCCCATCTATCATTATTGCTTACAGCCCTTGTGAAGAACACGGTTATGAACTCGATAAATCTCATGAACAGATGAAAGATTTGGTTAAGTCTGGTTTCTGGCCATTATACCGCTATGATCCAAGCAAAGTAGCAGATGGAAAATCAGCCTTAACGTTAGACTCCAGACCACCTAATAGTGAAATGTTATCTGCAACGTTGTTAAAAGAACAGCGCTTTAAACGGCTTGAAACATTAGAGCCATTAACTGCAGATAAACTTCATTTACAGTCGAGTAAAGCCGTTACTGCCAAATATAAGTTCTTACAGTTACTATCAACTTATACGGAAGCAGAAACCCCACCCGATGTTTAACTATAAAAAAACCCGATTTAATCGGGTTTTTTATTATCCTAAAGTAATTATCTATTTGCTAAAACACCCCATGATAGGCAAAGCAGATATAACAAGTTCATGATTATCACTAGCCATATAAGGTTTAAGCATATTATAAAAATCGGAATTGGCATCTCCCAAAATAAGTGAAAAAACCTTAAATTGCTTTTCACTTTTTAAAAATGGCCATAATAATGGACATGATATTAAAATAGATGTTAATGGTAGAAGATGCTTCATTTTTTCAACAACAGCGTCACCATTTAGTTCTGCCAATATTTTGCTTAAATTATAACTAAGTTCATTATCTGATGTAGCCATATCTTTACTATTCAAAATGATATTAATTAACTCTTCGGAATAGTGACTTTGATGATATCGGATCTCTTCAACTAACACACCATTAATCATGCCACAGACCAAACGTGAAAAAACATCGCCAAATAAACAATCAAATTTCTGCTCATCTTTTGCTAGTTCTTGAGATGCTTGTTGCATTTTTATATCTTCAGAAATAGAACTTAAAGAGTAGAAAATACCGGTCCAAATTTTACCACTTAATAGCAATGGTATTTTAATATGAATCCCTTTACTATTTTCACGCCAGATTTTCAATAATGTATTTAATCGAACAGCCTCTTGAAATGGCTCATCGTTGGTTCTGTGAAACATTACAGCCTGTTCATCATGATAAATATCCACCAATTTATCATCATCTTTTAACGTGCTATTGAAAAAATCAGGATAACTACAATTAATCAGAGTCAATAGATCTGTCATTTTTGCGCCATCATTGGATAACAGTTCTGCAATTGAAGCGATTATTTATAGATAGAAATATAATCATGCTGCTCTACAGCCGTTATAGCGCGATGAGCTGACATCGTTATAGTTGCCACAGCCGTATATTGGCAAAGATCTAACTTGCTACCGATCACTAATTTTTTAGCTAATTTAGGTAACGAGTTTATCTCTTTCGGGTTGACAACCCCTCGTTTTTCTAATAATTCGATAAAAGTTACGCTATCAAAGGTTCTTTCATCGAGTTTCCAGTAGGTTTCCATCACACCACAACTGAGCACTTTGTTATCCTTCAATAACCGACAGGATTGTAAAATAATCGGACTAAAGCGCGCTGCAATCATGGTGATATTATCATTACGATTTAAACCTATGTAATCAACATAATCAGCTAGACTACAATATTCTTGCCCACTATTTTTGATGTAATTACTATAAATCTTAGCATTGGCTCCAACTAATAACATGACTTTCAATGTGTAACGGTATACTTTTCTTGGAGACATACTTAGCGGTATGATAAACCATCAACTAAGGAGATTACCCCGTGACAAGACAACTAAGTAGTGAATTTAAACGAGAATGTGCAGAGCTCGTTCTTAATTATGGTTATGCACATAAAGATGCAGCAAAAACAATGAATGTGAGTATTTCATCAATTGGGCGTTGGGTAACACAATATAGAAAAGAACGACAAGGTATTACGCCTAAAAATAGTGCGCTGACCGCTGAACAAAAACGAATACAAGCTTTAGAAAAACAAGTTAAGCAGTTGCAAAGTGATAATCAGTTATTAAAAAAGGCTTCAGCCTTCTTCGCCATCGAAATGACAAGCAGCAACAAATAGCGTTAATACTGAAGAAGGCAGGAAATGAAACCGCTCAAATCTGTCGGTGTTTATCATTAGCACCGAGTACTTTTTATTATCGAATTAAACATCGCGCATGTAAATTAATGAATACTAGGCTTGAAATTGCCATAAAATCAATTCATAACGAAATGGACGGTATATATGGAAAAAGAAGAATGTTAGTTGAACTGGTTAAAAAAGGGTTTAAGCTTGGTTTAGATAAGGTCCGACGCTTAATGAGAAAATTAGGCCTAGTGGCTAAAAGGACTAAACAGCATTCCTATCCTCGTGGCGGTAAATCATCGCTACTGGCAGCCAATCATTTAAATCGACAATTTAATCCAGCAACGATTAATCGCTATTGGTCTGGCGATATTACCTATATTCGGACAAGGCAAGGTTGGCTCTATCTGGCTGTCGTGATGGACCTATGCTCTAGGCGTATTGTTGGATGGGCCTTTTCTGAAAAGCCAAACAGTTTACTGACGGTTAAGGCACTAAACATGGCGATACAGCGTCGAAAAGGAAAATGCCCTACCTTATTTCATTGTGATCAGGGGATTCAATATCGTAGTGAACAATTTCAACAGTTATTATCATATCATCAAATTACCTTTAGTATGAGTAGAGCTGGAAATTGTTTAGACAATGCCGTTACTGAACGATTTTTTAGATCATTAAAATCAGAAAGAATTAATTATCGAGATTATATAACAAGAGAGCAAGCGATGGGCGATATTATTGATTATATCGAACCGATTTATAATCAAAAAAGAAGACATTATAAACTTGGATTTATTTCACCAGCAGAATTTGAACATAATTTACTAAAAACTGCCTAAGAAGCTCTCCAATTTTTGTTGACCGTTACACTATACATTTTAAGATCACCCGAGATGATAATAGCTAATCTTGGATGATTTAAATAACAACGGATAGCTTCGAGTATTTCATAAGCTTTATCAGTATTTGTATCAATATCATCAATAGCAACAATAAAAAGTTCAATATTGAGGATCTTTGATACTTCATCAATTAGTATATTGATTTTCTTCTCTAAATGACGTCCTAACATTGGTTGATTACTTGTTCGAGTTAAGTGTCTACTGGCATCACACTCAGTATATTTAGTCTCGTTTGTGACAAATAACTCCATGCCGTTAGAGATTAAATCGAGTAATTTATAAAACTCTATGCGCTTTTCAGGATTTTGACAAAAAGAGAGTTGTTCATCAACTAAAGAATAAAAATGACCAATAATTTCAACTAAAATTGAGTGATGTGTATCAATGAGAGTCGGATCAATAAAAGCAACTGGATATATTTTTTTAATATTTTGAATACGATTATCTGATTGTGTGTTTTGATAAAAATTTAATATTTCTCTTAAGAAAGTCGTTTTCCCAGCGCCCCGAGCACCATGAACATAGATAACATTATTCTTTCTTTTTAAGCCAAAAGTGATCGGAGTTTCATTATCAGCAATCTCTGTACAAAATTTTGTCAATAATTTATGTACATCGTTAAATACCTCTTTTTGTAAATTATTTTGCTCACTATCAGATAAAGGAGAGCTTAATGATCGATTCAAATCCAATAAAAATCTATTTTTTAAAATTTTTGGCATTCTTTCCACCCATTGAATTACGCCATAAAGATAATTGGAACAGTGTAAATTTATCATATTGTGAATGAAAAACAAACATAAATCAGTTACATAACAATCTAACTAGAATTGATAAAATAATTAAATAGCTAACATTATCGTGTGAAAAAGATAATATGAAGCAGCCAGTTATCACTAAAATATTCGGTTATTTATGTCATAATAGTTTAAGTAAAAAGTAAAAAGGAGCACACCGTGCACTGTCCTAAATGTAAAACAGTATCGCTAAATTATGGATACTTAGAACATAATTTGCCTAGCAAAGTCTGCCCATCTTGCCAAGGTCATTGGTTACTTTTAGATGACTATCTCAATTGGAAAAATGCACTAATTAATGATTCTTCATTAATGACAGACTTAGAAAGTAAAATAAATGTTGAAGAAATTATTGATACTAAACATGCCTTAATTTGCCCTATTTCGGGGATTTTAATGACTAAATTTCGTATTACTAAACAAACAGAGCACCGCCTTGATGTCTCTTCAGCAACAGGAGGAATATGGATCGATAAAGGTGAGTGGGAACTGTTAAAAAAATTTAATCTAGCTCAACAACTTAATCACATATTTACAACATCTTGGCAAAATAAAATTCGTACTGAAATGACCAGAGAAGTGCTTGCAAAACTTTATATTGACCGCTTTGGTGAAGAGGACTATTACAAACTAGCAGAAATCAAACAATGGATAGATCAACACCCACAAAAAGAATATATAAAATCTTTTTTATTTAGTCATGATCCTTGGTCTACAGTCAAATAATATACATCCATTAAATAAAAAGCCACGGTTTATCCCGTGGCTTTTTTGTTTAATAAAGAAAATGGATTAAGCTAATTCAACTAATAAATCATTGGTTTCAATCACGCTACCTGGTTTCACATAAACGTTTTTAACAACCCCATCACACTCCGCTGTAATCGTCGTTTCCATCTTCATCGCTTCAATAGATAAGATCGCCTCACCTTTAGTTACTTTTTGTCCTGATTTAACTAATAGCAGCGCAATCATACCCGGCATCGGAGCTGAAATATGTTTAGGATTACCGCTCTCGGCTATACGTTTTTGGTTTGATTTTTGCTCTTTCCCTGCTTCAGCTACCGCGATAGTTCTTGGCTGACCATTCATTTCAAAGAAAATTTTTGCCAAACCACTATCATCATTTTCAGCTCGACCCGTTCGACTAATAACAATCACTTTGCCTTTTTCAATCTCAATGTTCACCTCTTCCTGATTTTGTAAACCATAGAAGAAATTAGCTGTTGGAATTTTTGATACATCACTATATTTTTCAACATAAGCTTGGTAATCTAAATAAACTTTCGGATACATCAAATAGGCAGCAAGCTCCTTATCATCAATTTCATCTAATGGTTTATTACATAACTTAGCTAATTCAGCTCTGGTTTTTTCAAGATCAACCGGCGGTAAAAACTGACCAACACGCCCCTTAATTGGCTCTTCGCCTTTTAGAATTCGTTGTTGAATTGCTGATGGGAAACCATCAGGAGGGAAACCAAGTTCACCTTTCATCATTGAAACGACAGAAGCAGGAAAATCAATTTCATAATCAGGATTTGCAACATCTTCGATGGTTAAATTATTCACGACCATATAAATCGCAAGATCACCAACCACTTTAGACGTTGGAGTCACTTTAACAATATCACCAAATAATGTATTCACATCGCGGTAAGCTCTTGATACTTCTGGCCAACGATCAGCTAATCCCATAGCTCGAGCTTGTTCTCTTAAATTGGTATATTGACCGCCTGGCATCTCATGATTATAAACATCCGAAGTTCCAGCAATATTGACATCAAATGGTTTATAAAGCGCCCTAACACCTTCCCAGTAGTTAGATATTTGTAATAACGACTCACGATTTAATCCTGGATCTCGTGGTGTATGTTCTAGCGCCGCCACTATTGAACCTAAATTTGGTTGTGAAGTCATTCCACTTAAGGCATCCATCGCCGCATCAATCGCATCACAGCCTGAATCTAAAGCAGCTAATACTGATGCCGCAGAGATACCACTCGTATCATGAGTATGGAAGTGAATTGGCATACCAACTTCTTGCTTAAGCGCTTTAACTAAAGTACGTGCAGCTTCTGGTCGACAGACGCCAGCCATATCTTTAATACCTAAAATATGTACGCCTGATTTTTCAAGCTGTTTCGCCAATTTTATATAATAATTTAAATCATATTTTGAACGTTTAGTATCGAGTAAGTCACCTGTATAACAAATCGTACCTTCACATAATTTACCAGAGTCAAGCACTGCATCAATGGCTACGCGCATATTATCGACCCAGTTTAAGGAGTCAAAGACCCTGAACAGATCAATACCATTATCGGCTGCTTGTTTAACAAAAAACTTCACAACATTATCGGCATAATTAGTATACCCAACAGCATTAGAAGATCGTAATAACATTTGTAATAAAATATTTGGTACCGCTTTTCGGAGCTGAATCAAACGTTCCCATGGATCCTCTTTTAGAAAACGCATCGCGGTATCAAAAGTAGCACCACCCCAACACTCTAATGAAAAAAGCTCTGGTAGCATACGCGCATAATAAGGGGCAATTTCGAGCATATCATGAGTACGCATACGTGTTGCAAACAGAGATTGATGCGCATCACGCATCGAAGTATCAGTGATTAAAGCTTGTGGAGTATTCTTCATCCACTCAATAAAGCCATTTATACCGAGTTGTTGTAAACGATCTTTTGATCCTTTCGGAATCTCATAACCCAATTTAAAATTCGGTAGTATTGGCATACTTAATGGTAATTTCGGGATTTCTCGCCCTTTCATTTCGGGATTACCATTTACAGCAACTTCACCGAAAAACTCTAATAGTTTAGTCGCTCTATCTTGTGGTTTTTCAAACTTAAACAGTTCCGGTGTTGTATCAATAAAACGCGTAGTGTAATCACCTTTATTAAAAGAGGGATGCAAAATAACATTTTGCAAAAATAGTAAATTACTTGATAATCCTCTAATTCTAAATTCACGTAAAGCTCGAACCATTGTTGAGGTGGCCTCTTCAACGCTACGCCCTCTTGATGTCACCTTTACTAATAGTGAATCATAATATGGTGATATAACCGCACCAGTATAAGCCGTTCCAGCATCTAAACGAATCCCACTACCAGAAGCACTACGATAGACCGAAATCCGGCCATAATCTGGCGTAAAGTGATTTTCAGGATTCTCAGTTGTAACACGACATTGTAAAGCATGGCCTTGAAGATGAATATTTTGCTGCGTAGGCACATAACTTTTCTCATCACCGATTTGATAACCTTCAGTAATGCGAATTTGCGCTTTAACAATATCAATCCCGGTCACTTCTTCAGTAACCGTGTGTTCTACCTGAATTCGTGGATTAACTTCGATAAAATAGAATTTACCATCATCGACGTCATATAAAAATTCAACGGTTCCTGCATGGGTATAATTAGCCGCTTTAACTAAGCGCAAAGCAGCTTGGCATAACTCTTCTCGTTGCTGTTCATTGAAATAGGGAGCGGGTGCTCGTTCAACAACTTTTTGATTACGGCGCTGTACAGTACAATCACGTTCAAATAAGTGAACTTGGTTACCATGTTTATCAGCAAGAATTTGCACTTCAACATGTCGGGCGCGACGAATTAATTTTTCTAAAAAAACTTCATCATTACCAAATGCGGCTTTAGCTTCGCGCCGTGCAACATTGATCGCTGGCTCTAGCTCCGCTTCGTTTTCAACAATTCGCATTCCACGGCCACCACCACCCCAACTTGCTTTAAGCATAAATGGGTAGCCAACAGCATTTGCCATTTTTTTGACTTCTTCAATATCGCGAGGTAATGCTTCTGTTGCAGGAACAACTGGAACCTTAGCCACTTCAGCCATATGACGAGCCGCAATTTTATTACCCAAATTACGCATAACATCGCCTTTAGGGCCAATAAATGCAATTCCTGCTTTTTCACATGCATCAGCAAAATCAGGATTTTCAGATAAAAAGCCATAACCTGGGTGAATGGCATCAACATTTGCTTCTTTAGCAATACGGATAATATCATCAATATCCAGATACGCTTCAATTGGTTTTTTACCTTTACCAACCAAATAGGATTCATCGGCTTTTAATCGGTGTAAAGCTAAACGATCTTCAATAGAAAAAATACCTACCGTTCGAATACCAAGCTCATAAGCAGCACGAAAAATACGAATAGCAATCTCACTACGGTTAGCAACCAAAATACTACGAATCTGTTTCATATGACCTCTTAATAATAAATTATCCGCCTAACTGCCTATATTAACAATCATTATGGTGTAGATACCCATTAAGCATAGTATTTAGGAGTATACGCACTCACCTGATATTAGACAATTAATTCAACAAGATTATTACCTAAAGTGATAAACGGAGGTAAAGAAATAAAAAACAGTTATTCTAAAATAAGAGACAATATTTAATCATTCTGGTAACCAGTGACAATACTCATTCATATCATCATATTGCGTCATTATCAGCGATAGGGAGATAAAAAGATGAAAACACGTTTTACTGCTTTAATAATAAAACGTGTTTTAACATCATGATAAAAAAATTAACTATTACTCGTCGAATGACTTAGCATACGTAGATCATAACCACTCGGTAATTGATGAATTCTCAATCCGAATTCAGGAATAATCGCAAATAGATGATCAAAAATATCTGCTTGGATATTTTCAAACTCTAACCAAGCCGTTGTTTTTGTAAAAGCATAAATTTCTATTGGTATTCCGTGATCCGTTGGTGCCAGCTGACGAACCATAATCGTCATATCTTTATGGATATTATTATTTTTCTTAAGATATGTTTCTAAGTAAATTCTAAATACCCCTAAATTAGTTAAGTGTCTGCCATTTATTTTCGAGAGATCATCGCTATGATTAACCTGATTGTATTCAGTAATTTCAGCTTTTTTATTCTGCAAATACGGATTAATGAGTTTTATACTAGCAAGATGGTTAAACTCTTTATCACTTAAAAAATGTACACTCGTCATATCAACATAGACACTACGTTTAATCTGCCGACCACCTGAATCAATCATGCCCTGCCAGTTAATAAAGGCATCTGAAATTAATGAGGAAGCCGGAATCAATACTACGGTTTTATCCCAGTTCTGAACTTTTACTGTCGTTAACGTAATATCAATGACCTCACCATCAGCATTATATTTGTCCATTTGTAACCAATCACCGACGCTCAACATATTATTAGCGGATAATTGTATACCAGCAACAAATCCCATAATTGGATCTTTAAACACTAACATTAAAATAGCGGTCATTGCGCCGAGTCCACTAATAATTAAACTAGGAGACTTGCCAATAAGAATAGAGATAATAATGATACCGATCAAAATAGTAATGATAATTTTGATACCTTGCACAAATCCACGAATCGGTATTCGGCGTGTTGTTTCATTTCTCATCAATTTAAATTGAATGATATCTAATACACCAAAAAATGCCGATGTACCAAAAATTAAGCTCACTAAAACAGCCAACATATTGATAGCTTTAGCAATAAATAAATCTTGGTTAAACCAGAGTTGCGCTAAAATAATAATAGCGATAGCTTCTACGGTAAGCATGGTATTACGTAATACTTTATATCTAATTATTAAATTAATCAGATTTTGCCCACCGCTCATACGCTTTTCTAATCGCTTAATACCGATTCGCTGTACAATAAAAAATAAAATTATCGCAATAAAGAGTATCGCTACCGCAATCGTCAATATCGATAGCAGTTCTGCATGAGGAAGACCATATTGTAAAAATAGTTGTTGTAAATAAGACTGCATACTATTTCCTTTTAAAGATATAACAATGCCTAACTACATTTTCTATTAGAGAATGAATTAGGTGTTGCGGTAAAAGAGTAAATTGATTAATTGATTACAGGATGCTGATCAATTAGATCTTGACGTTTCTTTTGTAGACGAGAGATCTCGGCATCAATATCTTCAATACGCTGCTCAATATTATCAAAATGTTGTGATAATATCTCTTTCGCTTCCAAGCGATCTGATGCAGCAGGCAGAGCACCTTTTAATGGTTTATTAGCCGTTTCTTTCATTTTAATACCAGTGATTAAACCAATAATTGCAACCGCGATTAAATAGTAGGCTGGCATATAAAGATTACCTGTTTCTTCCACTAACCAAGCCGCCGCAGTCGGTGTTATCCCGGCAACAAGAACTGAAATATTAAACGAGATAGCTAACGCACTATAACGGACTTTCGTTGGGAAAATAGCAGGTAAAATCGAAGCCATAACACCAATGAAACAGTTAAGTAATATCGCTAAAATCAGTAAACCTAAAAAGATAAAGCCGATAATATTACTATTGATCATTAAAAATGCAGGATAAGCTAATAAAATTAATCCAATACTACCACCTATAATAAATGGTCTACGACCAACTTTATCACTGAGTAAACCAATAACAGGTTGTACAAATAGCATTCCAACCATAATCGCGATAATAATTAACACACCGTGATCAATATTATAATTAAGGTTATGTGATAAATAACTCGGCATATAAGTTAATAACATATAATAAGTAACATTAGTTACGATAACCAGCCCAGTACAAATCAAGATACTTCGACCATATTTACTAATAATCTCTTTTAAAGATTGTCGATTACTTTCTAACTCTTCCTTATTTTCATTTTCCATGTGTTGCTGGAACGCAGGAGTTTCTTCTAAAGCATGACGTAAATATAAACCAATAATACCTAATGGTAAGGCAAGGAAAAATGGAATACGCCATCCCCATTCATGAAAACGAGTATCACCTAATAGAGAAGAGAGAAGTACAACAATACCGGCACCTAATAAGAATCCAGCAATAGAACCAAAGTCTAACCAGCTTCCCATAAATCCACGTTTTCTATCTGGTGAATATTCGGCAATAAAGACGGCTGCTCCCGAATATTCGCCACCTACAGAGAAACCTTGTAATAATTTTGCAACCAGAAGTAAAATTGGTGCCCAGATACCGATTGTGGCATAAGATGGGATCAGACCAATACTAAAGGTACTTAATGCCATGATAATAATCGTTGTCGATAATACTTTTTGACGACCGAATTTATCCCCTAATAAACCAAAGACCACACCACCTAACGGGCGAATTAAAAATGGCACGGAGAATGTTGCTAATGCAGCAATCATCTGAATACTTGGTGATGCATTAGGGAAGAACACTTGCCCTAATACATATGCTAGGAAACCGTATACCCCGAAATCAAACCACTCCATTGCATTACCTAATGCTGCAGCAGTAATGGCTTTTTTCAATTTACCATCATCAATGATTGTAATATCGTTAATATTTAACGGTTTTTTCTTCTTTCTCGATAGTTTTTTCAAAATGGATACCCTCTTTAAAATCCAAAGCCTTTATTCGCTTATTTGTATTTGATCGTTGTTGAACAATATATTTGTATGAAGTTTTTAGTTATTAATTAAAAATATATTGATAATTAATGAATTATCGTTTTGCTTAAAGTAACTTATGACAAATATGAAGAAGGATGGTATTTTTGACTGAAAATATACTTAAGTAGCGTATTAAAATTGCTATAACAATCAAAATTAGCCATCGACATGAATAGTAAAAAAATAAAATTATAAGTACCAACTTTGCTACAATTTAAAAAAGACAAAACAGTAATAATTCCTTTCAGTTATAAAAAAACGATGACTATTATATCAAAAATAGCATTAAATGTAAAATTTGCGACTTTTAGTGTATCAAAAGCCATGCAAAACCGACCAATTTTCGCTCACTTTATCACCGCTATCTTTATGTTTTATAAACATAATTTAAAGATAAAAAAGTAGCAATACTCACTTATTAAATAAATAGCGTAATCGATAACGACTTAATAGATAAAATGTTCAGCAGTAAGTTCATTTTCCCCCTGCCAACGATAAGCAACTAATTTAGCATTACCCACTGCTGCAGAATAATCGACACAAGCTACTTTTATAGTTTGTAACACCGGTTTTCCTGTTAACCAATAGTGACCAATAAATACTGGTTTATTTTCCTGATAAGGCTGTAAATTAATATCAATCTTACGATTAAGCTGATCAATCTGTTCACTATCTGGTAGTAAACACAACTCATTAAACGTATTAACCTCTTGTAACCACCACTTGATACGAGAACGATGTCGCTTTGTGCCCTCTTTATCATGATAATAAACACCAGACGGCAAGGTAATTTCTTTACCTTTTAATAGCACTTCACAATAGTCAAAAAGGGCATCTGAAGGATTAAAGGCTGATTGAATCGATTGCGCTTTTAGACAGTTATTCGCATCTAAATAAGGCGCAATTTGCATAATGGTTTGGTTATCCCAACAAGCATGGATAATACGAATATCATCAAGTTCTAAAAACAGTGGTAATGATTTAAACCATTCAACCCAATAATGGTGTAATGGTGTATTTTCACCAACGGCTGCTAAAAAAACCTTATGCTGTTTATGATGAGTTGAATTGTGCGAACGTAAAAAAGCCCCCTCTTCACTTAAATTTGGCGTAAACCAACCAATCGCATTAAACTCATGGTTCCCCATTACAACATGAGCATTTTGATTATCGACCATCTCTTTAACAATTTGTAGCGTTTCCAATTGATATGGACCACGATCAATTAAGTCGCCAACAAAAATCGCTTTATAATCAGGATGAAAAAAGCCACTACTGGTTTTTTTATAACCCAATTTATTTAATAAATATATTAACTTAGTTGCCTGTCCATGAATATCACCAATAATATCAAACATATGTCCATTCCACTTAATAAATCATTAGCTTAAATAATACGTGAATACAGACAAATTGGAATCAATAAATATGCTTAATCTTATTTCGTTATTTTATTGATGTAATGTGTTAATTTAGTATAAAAATCTGACTTAGACTGAAAAAATAAGTTTGATAAAAATACAGTTAACCAATCATACGTTCTGTTACCTTCATCACAGATTTTAACTTAATAATACGATATCATAAAAATGATAACGTTAACATTTATTCAGGTAGCCAATGATGAAACAAAATGAAAAATATTTAAAAGCAACATTAGGTGTAGAAAAATTAAGTCTTTCGCTCAATTCTCGATTTTATCCAGAACTTCATTTTGCAGCACCTGCCGGCTGGATAAATGATCCTAACGGTCTTATCTATTTTAATGATAAATACCATCTATTCTATCAACACTATCCATATAGTGGTTACCGAGGTCCTATGCATTGGGGACATGCAATTAGTGACGATTTGCTACACTGGCAACATTTACCTGTCGCACTTGTACCTGGGGAAAAAGATGATGTGCATGGTGTCTATTCCGGTTCAGCGATTGAACATAACGATAATATGGTACTATTTTATACAGGCCACAAAGTTGTCGAATCGAGTGATAATCACTGCATAATTAAACAAGTACAGATGATGGCAACTAGCCGTGATGGACTTAATTTTGAGAAACTGGGCGTTATTATTACTCCACCACCTCATATTCAACATTTTAGAGATCCCAAAGTATGGCGAGATGGTGATATATGGAAAATGGTTGTCGGTGTAAGCGAACACGGTATAGGTCAAGTATGGCTATATACCTCTACCGATTTAGTAAATTGGCAATTTAAACAGGTATTGCTAAAAGCAAAAGAGAACCAAGGTTGGATGTGGGAGTGTCCTGACTTTTTCCAATTAGGTGATAAATGGGTATTAGTAGTATCACCAATGGGAATGGCTGCTGATGGCTTTGCTTATAATAATCACTTTCAAGTCGGCTACTTTGTTGGAAGAATGGAAAATGACCAGTATATTGTCGAACGCGATTTTACAGAGTTAGATAATGGCTTAGACCTTTATGCGCCACAAACTTACGCGGGAATCACCGATAGACGAATTATGCTAAGTTGGTTCTCAATGCCGGAAAGTAAAATTCCAGAACAAGAAGATCACTGGTCAACATGTTTAACATTTCCAAGAGAAATTACACTAAGTGAGAACAATCAACTAATTCAAAAACCAATTGCGGAAATCAGCCAATTAAGAAAATCGCTCACACAGCTTGAACAACTATCATTAAATGACAATCAGCTGATTCTCCCTGTTAATGGTAAGCAATGCGAATTATTTATTGAAATAGATCTATTAAATACTCAAGCTGAACGCGCTGGAGTTTTACTCGCCTATGATCCACAAACACATAAAGGCGTGAGACTTTATATCGATAAACAATCAAAACGTCTCTATCTAGATCGCTCTTCCACTGGATTTGGTCCAAATGGTATACGTAGTATCGCCTTACCTGATGGAGAAAAACTATCGCTCAGAATTCTGACTGATAAATCTAGCTGTGAAGTGTTTGTTAATGGTGGACTATCGACACTATCAGCAAGAATTTATCCAAATTATTCAGCTAACCACATTGCCCTATATGCAGAAAATGGTTTAGCAAAATTTTCTGGAGTTCGTTGTTGGCAGTTACAAAGTATTTGGATTAAACCATTTCCAAATATGTAATAAATTTTTATTTTTACTTAATGGATCCTACTATGAAAATATCTCTTCCTTTTAGTAATAAAAACTATGTGTTCTCTTCGTCATATCTGTTTTTCTTTTTTGCGGCTTGGTCACTTTGGTGGTCATTTTATGCAATCTGGTTAAAAAATAATATTGGTGTTACAGGTTCAGATCTCGGCACAATTTATTCGATTAATCAGTTTACCAGTATTACATTTATGATTATCTATGGAGTTATCCAAGATAAATTAGGTATTCGTAAACATTTGATGTGGGTTATTAGTATTATTCTCATTGCTACAGGCCCTTTTCTCATCTATGTCTATGAACCCTTATTAAAAAGTAATTTTATAGTTGGTGTTATACTCGGTTCAGTACTATTTTCTCTGGGCTATTTATCAGCTTGTGGGTTAATTGATAGTTATGTCGAAAAAATCAGCCGAAAATTTGGTTTTGAATATGGGCAAGCACGTTTATGGGGCTGTTTAGGTTATGCGGCAGCTGCTGCAATTGGTGGTCTATTTTTTAGTATCAATCCTCACTTCAATTTTTGGGCGGTCTCACTTGTTGGGATTCTCTTTTTTATTACGAATATTTGCTATAAACCCGCTAAAGCGCTAAAACGCAAAGAAGTTCAAGATAAAAGTGATAGCTACAATTCAATTACCCTAAATGACTTTGTCATCATCTTTAAAAATCCTAAATTTTGGGGATTAGTGGTATTCATTTTAGGAACTTGGTCATTTTATAATATTTATGATCAACAGCTATTTCCGGTCTTTTTTGCTAATTTATTTAGTGATCCTAAAGTCGGAGCCAGTGTTTATGGGCAATTAAATTCAGTACAGGTAATATTAGAAGCGCTAGGTATGGCTTGTATTCCACTATTAATTAATCGCATTGGTCCTAAATATTCACTACTATTAGGCGGCATTATTATGACATGTCGTATTCTAGGTTCTGCTGTTTTTGAAGATGTTTACATTATTTCATTCATTAAAATGCTACATGCCATTGAAGTACCTCTGTTCGTTATTTCAATCTTTAAATATAATGCTGCGAATTTTGATAAGCGTTTATCTGCAACCCTATTCTTAGTTGGTTTCCAGATTGCAACCTCTGTTGGTATTATCATTCTATCAATTCCAATTGGAATGCTATTTGATAAAGTGGGTTATCACACTATTTTCTTTATTATTTCCTGTATCGTTATTATTTCACTAGCGATAGGACTATTTACTTTAAGCGATAAAAAACCGACGATTCATTAAGCCGTTTTCGAATAAAGTAAACCTAAAATGAGTAAAAGAGTTATTATAGAAAGTGAGTAATTGGAAATACCCTTTTAATGGTGCGAGAGTATCGCTCCATCTTTTTATTAGCGGAAAAAGCTAGAAATAGTCTGAGAAATAAGGCTGTTGAGCAGGGATCATATCATCAAGTATTGAGACCATTTTTTTATCTGTTTTTAGGAACTCATATTCATAGAAAAACTGAGGCCGGCGGAAACTCATTAACATTGATGATAATGCTTGAATCGAAACTTCGACTGCTTTTCCTCTTGGTTGATTATCAACAACAACTTGATTATTCTCATTCAAATATAGACTAAAAATACCATTATTCCATTCAGCAATTGGATCACTAACAACAAAATGGAACGGATCTTTAGGTATTTCGACAAATGGATAAACTTTCAAAAATTCAGCAACATCTACAATTCTTGCCATATAATAAGGTTCTAAGCTCTCAACAATCTTACTATCAAAAAGTTGGAACGCGATAGGATCATGCCGATAGACTCGCCCTTTTACTTTATCAACCATTGAGTAATGAGCATGTACAAAGTTCCATAATGCCTTACGGGCTTCTTGTGTTAAATAGAACATATCTTTAATGTAAAACACATCACTTTTAATCCAATAGAAAATCACGCCCATCGCTTTACCATCAACATCATAATAAACTGCCGCGGTACGTTCATCTTCATTTTCCCAGCGCCAATATTCACTCCATGACAATTCACTCCGAATTAATGCACCATGATTTAACTGTGAAAAGCGGTTGTAAACATCAATCACTTCAGGATCATCAACCGATAGCCTCTCGACAAAACCAGGTTGTTTATCATAACGAGGAAGCTGAGTATCTTTAATCATAAAACTTAAGCGTTCACTAAATATTTCCCAACCTTTTTTACGATAGTAAGGGACTGAATAGGGGAAAAGATAAGATATCCATTGTTGATTATCTCGCATTTTCTTTAACGCGGTTTTAATTAAATCATTCATCAATCCCAAATTGGCATATTCCGGATAAGTCCCTACACCTGTTAAACCAGCCATTTCAAAAACGGTATTATGAATATTAACTTTACAAGGATAAATGCATAATTGAGAAACTAATTTATCTTTATTAAACCATCCTATAACATCAGCGTCTTGTAGTACTGGTCTTTTTGAGCGTAGTAACTCTGTATCTTTTTCATAACCAGAATTTTCAATATCTTGACTGGTTACTTGGAACACATAACGTAATAGTTCATCAAACTGGTCTAGATATTCAAGTGTTACGGGCTTTATTGTTAGCTTATCGCGAATACTTGTATTTAACATATAACCTTCCAATTTATTTTTTAATAATGCTGCTACTACAAATAGCAGAGCTAATTATTAAAGTCAAATGATAATATTTTTAACATATTGAATAAATAAAGAATAAATTTGAATTAAATTAAATTTTTATACTGCTAAAATAATATTTTTAAATTTAGCAGTATAGACGTCTATATGGATAAAATTAACGATAACCAATTCCAGCGAACCATGAAAACAAGACATTTGGTAATGCTTTCATTAGGAGGTGTAATTGGAACAGGTCTATTTTTTAATACTGGATATATTATCGCGAGCGCTGGCCCTGCTGGTGCAATTTTAGCTTATTTGCTAGGTGCCGTGGTCGTCTATCTTGTTATGTTATGCCTTGGGGAACTGGCTGTTGCGATGCCAGAAACAGGAGCGTTTCATACTTATGCAGCGCGTTTTATCAGTCCAGCTACAGGTTATACTGTTGCATGGTTATATTGGTTGACTTGGACTGTTGCTCTCGGTTCTAGTTTAACCGCTGCAGGACTCTGTATGAAGCAGTGGTTCCCGAATATTGAAGTTTGGGTTTGGTGCTTTATTTTTTGCTGTGTCATTTTTATATTAAATGTGATCACAACTCAATTTTTTGCAGAAAGTGAATTTTGGTTTTCACTCATAAAAGTACTTACAATCATTATCTTCATCGTAGCAGGTTCCGCTGCTATTTTTGGTTTTATTCCGATGAAAGATGGAACTCCTGCACCTTTTTTAAGTAATTTGACGACTTCAGGTTGGTTACCAAATGGTATCACGCCAATCATTATGACAATGGTTGCAGTTAACTTTGCTTTTTCTGGTACCGAACTTATCGGTATTGCAGCAGGTGAAACTGTTAATCCAGAAAAAATAATTCCACTGGCAATTAAAACGACAATTATTCGTTTAGTTATATTTTTTGTTGGAACCGTGATCGTATTAGCTGCATTACTACCAATGGATCAAGCTGGCGTTAGCGAAAGTCCATTTGTGCAAGTATTTAAAAATATTGGCCTACCATATGCAGCTGACTTTTTAAATTTTGTTATTCTGACCGCAATTTTATCTGCTGCTAATTCTGGACTTTATGCTTCAGGCCGTATGCTTTGGTCTTTATCAAATCAGGGAACACTTCCTCGTAGTTTTACTAAACTATCAAAACGAGGAGTTCCTATTATCGCATTAACGATCAGTATGTTAGGCGGATTACTTGCACTCTTTACCAGTATTGTTGCACCAGATACAGTATTTGTAGCTTTAACTGCTATTTCAGGATTCGCCGTTGTAGCAGTTTGGTTAAGTATCTGCGCTTCACATTATTTTTTTAGACGTGATTATGTAAAATCAGGTAAACCGTTATCTAATTTAAAATTTAAAGCACCTTACTATCCTTACATCCCTATTTTAGGATTTATAATGTGCACAATTGCTTGTATTGGGCTAGCATTTGATCCTGAACAGCGCATCGCTCTTTATTGTGGTATCCCTTTTGTTATTTGTTGTTATATCAGCTATTATTTGACTAACGTCTACAATAGAAAAACAGGAAATGATCATGACCGTAACTAACCCTTTTTCATGGCATTTATCTCATCATGGTTATGTCATTATTGATGGCGCATTGGCGACAGAACTACAGGAACGCGGATGCGATCTTAATGATCCGCTCTGGTCAGCAAAAGTATTAATTGAACAGCCTGAATTGATTTCAACTGTACATTATGACTACTTTATTGCCGGCGCTGATTGTGCAATCACCGCCAGTTACCAAGCCTCCCCACTAGGATTTGCTAAACGAGGATTATCGAGATCCCAATCCATCGCTTTAATTAAACGGAGTGTTGATCTAGCAAAACAAGCTAAAATAAAATATCAACAAGTGACAAAGGATAGTCGACCGTTGGTGATTGCTGGTTCAGTTGGACCTTATGGTGCTTATTTAGCAGATGGGTCTGAATATACCGGTAAGTATAATCTTAGTGATATTGAAATGATGGATTTTCACTATGACCGAATTAAAGCATTAATTGATGCCGGTGTTGATATACTTGCTTGTGAAACTATGCCCTCTTTTGCAGAGATAAAAGTATTAGTTGATATTATTGCTCAATTCCCTGATACACCTTGTTGGTTCTCATTTGCCTTAAAAGATAATCACCATTTAAGTGATGGAACACCTTTAGAGCTCGTCACTAAATTGTTGGAAACTAACCAACAAGTTATTGCAATTGGTGTCAACTGTATTGCGTTAGAGAGTGTCACTAAAAGCCTTGCTTCATTACATCAGCTAACAGAGAAACCACTTATTGTCTATCCTAATTCAGGTGAACATTACGATGCGACGAGTAAAACGTGGCAGATAAAAGATCAGCAACATACGTTTTGTAATCAACTTCTAAATTGGCAAAAAAATGGCGCTAAACTAATTGGAGGCTGCTCTCGTACAATACCTAAAGATATAAAAAAAATATCAGAGCTATTAATTAATCGCAAAGTAATATAGAAGATTACGCCAATAATAATATTGATATTCTCATCGTTATTTACACCAATATGCTTATTCATCATAATAAAAGTGACGAATAAATAATATAGTCAATAAAGATGAGAAATTTATCAGCTATTGTAATGTTGTTTTACTAAAATTACTTTGCTTATTAAAACGAGTTAATCTATTACTCTAACTCCTTACCAACTGTCTCTTTAAACAAAAAGAGTCCAATTAAACTAATACCTACTGCACCTATAACATAATAAGATGGAGCGGTTAAATCATTCAGCCAATGTACGAGTCCCGTTACAATCATTTGAGCAAATCCACCAAAAATAGCGACAGAGATACTATATACCACTGATAATCCTGTTGCTCGAATCTTACTTGGGAAAATCTCTGCACATACAGTTAAACTTGGTACAGAATTAAAGGCCATAAGAACCGCCAACACCAATACACAACAATAAAGCATAGTAAATGATGGGTAAGTGGTTAACAGTGCAAAAATAGGATAAATAGCGAGAATTGTT
This sequence comes from Orbaceae bacterium BiB, assembly GCA_036251205.1. Classification (NCBI taxonomy): domain Bacteria; kingdom Pseudomonadati; phylum Pseudomonadota; class Gammaproteobacteria; order Orbales; family Orbaceae; genus Orbus; species Orbus mooreae. Next base: position 818,934 of record CP133958.1, read on the forward strand.
AAAATACGAGCCCATAAAATTAATGGCTTACGGCCTATTTTATCAGAAAGCATCCCAATAAAAGGTACCAAAATAATCTGTACAGCTGCGGCAATACATGAAGAATACTTGAACGCATCTCAAATTTTAGTTCTGAAATAGCAAAGTTCGCCAAATAAAACAATGTAATATAAACAGGAACTGTTGCACCTAAAGTTATTAAAATACCGGCAATCAGCTGTTTCGGATATTTACAAAAAACCAATTTTAACAGTGACCCCGTTGACTCTTTGACAATTATTTGTTTTGTTTCTGGCAAAGAGCGTCGAATATATAATGCCATCGGCACAATAAGTAATCCAATAGCAAAAGCTAGGCGCCAACCCCAACTATGTAATGCCATCTCATTATCTTTTAACCAAAAACCAATCGAGATACCGACAAGAGAAGCTAATAATGTATTTAAGGATTGTCCAAAAAGCTGCCAACTGCTATAAAATCCACGATTAGAATTATCAGCATATTCCATTAACATCGTTGTTGAGGCACCAAATTCGCCACCTAAAGCAAAACCTTGCATTAATCTTGCTAACATAATAATGATGGTAGCCCAAATACCAATTTGTTGATACGTTGGCGTAATAACAAATAATAACGTACCAATCGACATTAACCATAATGTGAAAAGTAATGCAGGCCGTCGACCAAATTTATCGGCATACAGACCAATCAAAATGGTACCTAACGGTCTGGTAACAAAGCCAACACCTAATGTTGCAAAAGACAACATTAACTTTTCAAAATCATTTGTACCAGGGAAAAAAAGCTGTCCTAAAAGGACAGCATAAGTACCATAAATAGCCAAGTCATAAAATTCAATGGCATTACCCATGGTAATTCCTGCTATATTTCTGGCTTTTTTTAATTTACTATCATTCTTCGAAATATTAAACGCCATAGACAAAAAATCCTATTTTATTGATTTATTTTAAGTAACTCTCGATTAATTTAACCCAATATGATGCGACAATAGGCAATATCTGATCATTAAAATCATATTTAGGATTATGTAACGAACAACCGTTAGCCCCTTGGGTGCCATTACCGACAAAAATATAGGCTCCTTTACATTGCTGTAGCATAAAAGAGAAATCCTCACTGCCCGTCATTTTAGGGAAATTAGCTAAAATTTGCTCTTCACCAAAAAACGATAAAGCTACATCTTTTGCCAATTGTGTAGCACCTTCATCATTAACAACCATTGGATAAAGACGTTTATAATTAATTTCAACCTCAGCACCATAACTAGCTGCTTGAGAAACCACGAGTTCTTTTACTCTTCTTTCAATGAGATCTTGTACTTCAGGATTCAAAGCGCGAATTGTTAACTTCAATATTGCTTCATCAGGAATAACATTATTCGCTTCACCCGCTTGGAAAGACCCAACCGTAATAATTGCCGTCTCCAGTGGATTTACATTACGCGACGGCAATGTTTGTAGTGTCATTACAATCGATGAGGCGACAACAATGGGGTCAACAGCTAAATGTGGCATAGCACCGTGACCGCCGCGTCCTTTTACTTTAATAATGACGCTATCAGATGATGCCATCGCAGGACCTGCGATAAAAGCCATTTTACCCGCTTCATTGGTAGGCATGTTATGATAAGCAAAAATGTAGTCACATGGAAACTTGGAAAAAGACCATCTTACACCATCGCAAGTCCACCACTAAGCCCCTCTTAAGCTGGCTGAAAGATAAGATTAATTGTGCCATTAAAATGGCGGTGCTGTGAAAAATAGCGAGCAGTCGTAAGCAGTGTTGCGGTATGTCCATCATGACCACAAGCATGCATTTTCCCTTTTATCTGACTCTGGTAAGATAATTTAGTCGCTTCATCGATAGGTAATGCATCCATATCAGCACGAATACCAATGGCTGGACCGTGACCATTTTTTAACTGACCGACAACCCCTGTACCACCAATTCCACGGGTGACTTGATATCCCCACTCAGTAAGAAGTTTGGCCACTAATTCACTGGTTTTATGTTCTTCAAAACCGATTTCAGGATGTTGATGAATTTGGTGTCTAATCGCAATCATCTCATCTTTAATCTGATCAATTTCAGGCAAAATTTTAGTGGTCATAAATTGGTTCCTTACATTTTATTTCGATAAAAATAGCAACAGATATTAGCAAAATATCTTGCTGTAAACTGAATGGTATCCATTATTGTTGAATACAGACATAAAATAGGGCTAAACTTTAAAAGAGTTTACTCAGCATAACAAGAACTATGTTATAACTTTTACATTAACATTAAAAACAAGGTGAAAATAAAAAATTAACCGAAATAATATAACATTAATATATTAATCTATTAATATTTACTTCACTCAATTCGATGATATTATTAAATAAATATGCACTCACAACGATATAATTACAATCAATTTTCTAAAATATCATTTTATCTATAATAGCGATTGATTATTAATGAGGTCGTATTTTATTATGCCTATTTTAATTTAGTCCTCAAGTGACAATGCTTTGGTATCGTAAAGATAATATTTTTGAATAATAACCGACTGATAACTCATAAAAAACCACTGGTAATATGATAAAATATTGATTACATTGAGTGTAAAACGTATTCACTTAATTACCATTAAGGTGGAAATATAAACAATGAAAAAAATAATTAGTATCGCAACTACTGCACTATTTCTCGCGGCATGTTCATCAAGCCAAACCGATCCCAACTGGCGCCCTGATATGACTAGCGCTAATTTCGGTAAATATCCGACAAACTATCCAGAGTTAATTAAAGCTTGGGGTAAAAATAATTTTGAAAATCCTAAAACAATTAGTTATTTATCGATGAGTTCCCCACGAGAAGAGTACATTGTCGTCGATTCTGAAAAACAAGATGCTACATTCGGCTATTCTGTGTGCGCGACAATTGGTGGTATAAAATCAGAAGAGTATTACAAGCCATTCAAAAAGTATTGGTTTTTTATTCGTAATGGTAAAGTAATTGAACAACGTGATCTAGACTATAGCTACAATAAAGTGATTTATCGTGACCACAAAGTTAATTGCGATGACCCTCGTTAAACAATAGCAAAAGTAACAACTTTTTTAGATTCGATTGACGAGCTGAATATGCCTTTAAGCCTATATTCAGCTCGATTCGCTCATTAATATCACATAATGATGCGATTACATTAAATTAAATCGATAATCGACAATAAAATCGGCAGACAATAAGTGTGATTTTTTATAATTTAACTTTTCATCAAGTACTGGCGTTCTATTATCGTGTTTATAAGCCCAACCATAACCAAACATGATCCCAACATTAAAGTCTTTCGCTGGCTCCCAAAAATTAATCCAATTAATTTCGCCGGTTCTTACTGTATTTCCTCTATACGGTAACTGAGCATAACTCGCAAGAAAACCGGTTTTATACTTTTCAGTAATATTATATGTTCCCATTACGGTTAACACCGTTTCACCATCACGAACATAAGCTTGCATCGTTTCACTCATCGGTTCAAAACGGCCTCGAACATACTGAGCAATATTACGTTCATAGTAACCAATACCATCTTTTCTAGGTGCATCAGTATAGCCAATGCCCGCTTTTAGCATCCAGTCAGGCTGGGTCCATTGAATATCTTTCGCATAGTGCCAAGCGTGACTATCAAACTCTTTAGTCTTCATTTGGTGATAATAACCAATAGCTTGACTACCATAAATTTGTGCTCCTACTTTAACATCTGAAGTCAATTTATAGCTAGTTTCAAGAATATGCATACGTTTATAATCAGCAGCTGAACCATAATTATATGATAAGAAAAAGTCATCACCCTTATATACTACCGCACCGGTAATAATATGATTAAGATTTTTAGCATAATCTTTAGACGCAAATTGTTTTTTATCTGGTGAATCGCGGTACATACCATCCTTGACATAGGCGAATTCAAATCTTAATTTCTCATAATTGAAAGTCCCCGTATAACCAAAATAACTATTCGATGTCGAGCGATAAGATTCCGCTAAGACGCCATAATTATGCAAAATTTGCCAACCATATTTAGCAGTAAAACCGATATCCTCATCACCTAATTTTAGTTTGACTAATCGTTGACCAAATTTATTAAATCCATGAGCATCATCTTTATTGTAACCTACTCTAGGACCTGAGTTATAAAGAATTCCTCGGTCAGCAAAATGATTACTAGCAGCCAATTTAATGACATCGGTAAAGCGAACATCAAAACCGATTAAATCAGCAAGATAACCGGATTTATAATCAACATAAAAAGCTTATCCCCAACCAGCATGAACGGTTTTTGATGTTCCTTCATCTTCTTTTAGATATTTATAATAATTTCTGGCTCCAAGCTCAATCTTAGTATCTTTAAAAAAAGGATCATCAGCAATCAGCTTTGTTGATGGATTATCTACAGCATATGCACCCAATGAGGTTGACAATAGCCCTAAAAATATGACTTTTTTCATTTTCTATCCTTAAAGTATATTATATTTTTCCCTGAAATCTCATATCATTAACGACGAGTTATTCATGTTCTGCTCTCATTGAATTTCTCACATATCACCGTGCAATTATTCAATAAACCAATCTATTTTAAAAATGTGATCTACATCACAAATTGTTTTATAACAAAGACTTAATGATATTTACTATATAATTCCATAATCAAAATAAGGGTATAATAAATTTGTTGAAGTGATAACAAAAATGGATAGTGAGTTATAAGTTGCTATGGATGATTCCATATAAAATCAGTATTTAACAATGAATTATAACTATATTTAGTATATAGATAGGCACTATCTGATTAAAAAAATAGTCTAAAAGAAATAATACGGTTAAAAAAAAACCGTATTATCATAAAAAAAGTATATATTGACTTTAAATTTTACTATTTGAAGTAAAACGGCTCACAGCAAAGTTGAGCATCCAACAAATAATAAAATAGACAACAATTACAAATAGGAATATTTCAGTTGGATACACCATACTACGATTGTTAACTTGTGTGGCTAAAAAAGTAAATTCAGCAACCCCTACAATATAAGCTAATGAGCTATCTTTAATCAACGAAACCCATTGATTAACAAAAGAAGGCATCATCATATGAATGGCCTGCGGTAAAATAATATAAAAGATAACTTGTTGTTTACTCAGTCCTAATGAATAGGCTGCCTGCCATTGATCTTTAGTAATCGCTTTCATGCCTGCATAAACGGCATAAGCAATATAAGCAGCGCCAATGAGCCCTAATGCTATAATAACCGTTGCAATTGCAGGTACGTCAATATTAAATAAGACGGGAAGTAAAAAATAAGCCCAAAAAATCAACATAATGACCGGAATAGCGCGTAAAAATCCCAATATAACAACTAAAATACGGCGAGACCAACCAGTTAAAATCGTTAACCCAATGCCACTAATAATACCTAATAATGTTGCAAAGATGATTGCGGCAAAACTCATTAGTAATGTCAATAAAATACCACTGATTGGACCATCAGGAAAATTACCCCAAGCCAAATAGTCTAAATTATTCCAAACAACAGTAAATCCTTTTACGAAGTCGGTAAAATCCATTATTCAGCTCCTTTAGATAATAATTTATCATGATATAAATTACCTAATGTACCAACAATAACCACAGCAATAATGTAGAGAAAAGTTGCAATCGCAAAATCTTGAAATGTTTTAAGTGATTCGGTTTCGACTTGTCTAGAGACATAAGATAGTTCAAATACACCAATTGCCATTGTTAACGATGAGTTTTTAATAATATTCATATACTGGCCAACCAATGGCGGAAAAGCGATACGAAAAGATTGTGGTAAAATAATAAATCGAAAACTTTGCCAACGATTTAAACCTAGCGCTAATGAAGCATTAAGTTGCCCAGTTCGAACACCCAAGATACCTGCTCTAAACTCTTCAGCAATAAAAGAAGATGAATAAAATGTTAAGCCAATTAAACCAAGTAAAAACTCAAACGATGGCATTTTGAGGATTAAAAAACCGAGATCAATTTGAGGTTCATCAAATAGCCATAATTTAAACTCTAGTGGTAAAATATTACCGACACCAAAATACCAGAAAAAGAGTTGCGGTAGTAGCGGTGAGTAACGGAAAATAGCATTATAACCATTCACCATTTTACGTATAAAACGACTTTGGCTTTGACCTATCATCGCCAGTAAAAAACCTAAAATGGTGGACAAAATAATACAGAGAATGGATATAGCAATAGTGACGATAAAGCCATCCCATAACCACCATAAATAATGGGGGGCGAGTAATTGTTCTGAAATTTGCTGTAATGACATAATAGATTCCGCTCAAATAAAAGCGCCGCATAATGCGGCGTTAGTTTAAATTGAAATTTTACTTTATTTAGCTAGTGCGCCATCACCAGTTTTAAAGTCTCCACGCGGCATCGCAGATGTTGTGTCAGGGCCAAACCAACGATTATAGATTTCAACTGCTTGACCATTTTGTTCTAAGGCAAATAATACTTCATTTACTTTATCTTTTAATCGTGTTTCACCTTTTGGAATTCCCACAGCTTGATACTCTTGGGTAATACTAAATGGTGAAATTTCAAATTGTTCGCGTTGTTCAACGGGAACATTCGCCAATAAACCGACTAACTTAGCGTCATCTTGTGTAATCGCTTGTACAACACCATTACGTAACGCCACAAAAGCAAATGGTGTATCATCGTAAGAGATCACTTTTACACTCGGATACTGTTCACGTAAAGTAATTTCCATTACAGTTCCTTTATCAGCACCAACACGTAGTTTTTGTAAATCATCAGCCGTTTTGAGTAAACCTTTTTTAGCAATAAATTTTTGTCCAGTCGCAAAATAAGGTACGCTAAAATCAACGGTTTGAGCTCGTTCAGGTGTCACGGTAAAGTTAGCGACAATTAAATCAGCTTTTTGTGAGGTTAAAATTGGAATACGGTTAGCTGGATTCGTTGGAACTAAAGTCACTTTGACATTAAGTGCATCACCAATTGCCTTAGCGTAATCAACATCCAGCCCTGTAATTGTTTTTGTTTTTTCATCTACAAAACCAAATGGTGGATTGCTGTCAAAAACCGCGATTTTAATTTCACCACGTTTTTCGATGTCATCTAAACGATCTGCATAAGCATTATTAGCAGCTAACACTGCGCCAATTAATGTTAGTGCTGTTATGGTTTTTTTTACTATCGCTTTCATTATATTCCCCAGCTTTTTTGATGAACTTAGTCTAACAATCGTTAGTAAAATTTCTAAATAATAAAAAAGCAGATATTTATAACTTTTAGTTATATATTAGTTATTAACGTTGATAAATAGAAAGAAATTATATTGATGAATTCGTTATTTTATTGCTGTAAAGTGTAAATATAGTATAAAAAACAAGCTCTATAATTAGATACCGATAATAGATGAGTTTAGTTATGAAATAGTATTATTGTATTAATTGTATAAAATAGAACATACACCCCATTAAACATCATCTAATAAGAGGTATTTTCTGCTTAATTTCCACAAAAATTCTCGCTTAAATTCCACAGAAAAAAAATAAATTTGAATAAATGCCTAAAAAAAATAATGGTTTTCTATTTTTTTACAATAGTAATGGAACCATTAATTAATTTTATAAAAACTCTAAAATAATTTTTTTATTATTAAAAATCAATTCATTAGATTTGTTAATTTTTATTGCAAAACAAATATACAGAGCTTTAGCATGTGTTGATATTTCGATTTATCTACATTATTCTGAATTTATAAATTTAATATGAAAAGAAAATATTATTAAATTTGTCGATTCAAATAAACCATTTTATCGTGAATAAATTTTTTTCCTTGCAAAAAAATAAAAAGACACATAAAAAATTTAATTCTATATTAATGAAATAAGTGAGGTTACACATGACTCTTCCACTACAAGGTATCCGAGTACTCGATTTTACAGGAGTACAATCTGGTCCATCATGTACACAAATGTTAGCCTGGTTTGGTGCTGATGTAATAAAAATTGAGCGTCCAGGTGTCGGTGATGTGACTCGTAACCAATTACGTGATATCCCTGATGTTGATGCCCTCTATTTTACCATGTTAAATAGTAATAAACGCTCGCTTGAACTCAATACCAAAACCCCAGAAGGGAAAGAGGTTATGACTAAATTGATTCAAGGGGCTGATGTGCTTGTTGAAAACTTCCATCCGGGTGCCATGGATCATATGGGCTTTACTTGGGAATACATTCAAGAGCTTAATCCTCGCTTAATTTTTGGTTCAATCAAAGGCTTTAATGATTGTTCGCCGTATGTTGATGTTAAAGCGTATGAAAATGTAGCACAAGCCGCTGGCGGTGCATTATCAACTACCGGTTTCTGGGATGGTCCACCAACAGTAAGCGCTGCAGCACTTGGTGACAGTAACACTGGTATGCACTTACTCATCGGATTATTAGCAGCATTATTACAACGTGAAAAAACTGGTAAAGGCCAACGCGTCACCATGTCAATGCAAGATGCCGTGCTGAACTTATGCCGTGTAAAACTGCGTGACCAACAACGTTTAGAAAAAGTCGGTTACCTTGAAGAGTACCCGCAATACCCTAACGGAACCTTTGGTGATGCCGTACCACGTGGGGGGAATGCCGGTGGCGGTGGTCAACCTGGTTGGGTATTAAAATGTAAAGGTTGGGAAACCGATCCGAATGCCTATATCTACTTCACCATTCAAGAGCAAAACTGGGAAAATACCTGTAAAGCCATCGGTAAACCAGAGTGGGCCCAAGATCCAAACTACAATACAGCGAAAGCTCGTCAGCCGCATATTTTTGATATTTTTGCTGAAATTGAAAAATTCCTCGCTAATTATGATAAACATGCCGCAGTGAAATACTTAAGTGGTTACGATGTACCATGTGCCCCGGTCTTAAGTATGAAAGAGATCGCCGAAGACCCATCATTGCGTGAAAGTGGTAGTGTGGTTGAAGTTGAGCAGCCTGGTCGTGGGACTTACCTAACTGTTGGTTGCCCAATGAAATTCTCTGCCTTTACTCCGGAAATCAAAAGTGCTCCGTTACTTGGTGAACACAGTGAACAGGTGTTAAAAGAGCTCGGCTATAACGATGAACAAATCGCGCACATGCGTCAAAGTGGTGCCATCTAATTCTCGTTTTTAGTTGAACATTTCAATAGGGGTTAGGCATTGCTCGCCCCTATTGCGTTTGTCTCCATTAATATTAAGGAAATTCCATGTCTGATAACAATACTCAAAATCTAACCGATGGCATGCACATTATCGTTGATGCGTTAAAAAAGAATGACATCAAAACTATTTATGGTGTAGTGGGTATTCCCATTACTGATTTGGCTCGTCACGCTCAAGCGGAAGGGATCCGTTATATCGGTTTTCGTCACGAACAATCGGCGGGTAACGCAGCAGCAATCAGTGGCTATCTCACTAAGAAACCGGGGATCTGTTTAACCGTTTCTGCGCCGGGCTTTTTAAATGGTCTGGTCGCCTTAGCCAATGCCACCACCAACGGTTTTCCGATGATTTTAATCAGCGGTTCAAGTGATCGTGAAATCATCGATTTACAGCAAGGTGATTATGAAGAGCTTGACCAGATGACGGCAGCAAAACCTTATGCAAAAGCGTCATTTCGCGTCAATAAACCAGAAGATATCGGTATTGCTTTAGCGCGCGCTATTCGAGCCTCTGTCTCTGGACGACCTGGCGGTGTGTATTTAGATTTAACAACCGAGCTATTATCCAGCGTTATGGATAAAGAGGCAGCGGATAAATCGACCTTTAAAGTAGAAAACCCGGCACCGGCACAGCTTCCTGCGCCTGAATCTGTCGAAAAAGCGCTGCAACTCTTATCAACGGCTAAACGTCCATTGGTAATTTTAGGTAAAGGGGCGGCCTACGCACAAGCGGATGAAGATATTCAAACCTTTATTGAAAAGACGGGGATCCCTTTTCTCCCGATGTCGATGGCGAAAGGTTTACTGCCAGATACGCATAAACAGTCAGCAGCAGCCGCACGTTCACATGCCATTTCTCATGCTGATGTGATTGTCTTATTAGGGGCAAGATTAAACTGGCTATTAGGTCATGGTAAAGGTAAAAACTGGTCGGCTGATACACAGTTGATCCAAGTGGATATTGATGCCAATGAAATGGACAGTAACCGTCATATTACTGCACCGGTCGTGGGCGATATGAATTCGGTGATGGCGCAGTTTGTCAGTGGGTTAGATAAATTCACGATTCACGCTAGCCAAGCATGGACAGATGAACTTGATGCGATCAAAGTCACAAATGGCGCGAAAATGGCGGCGAAATTGAACAAAGACGTGGTGCCAATGAACTATTTTTGTGCGCTACGCGCTATCCGCGATGTGCTGGTGGATTATAAAGAGGCTTACGTGGTCAATGAAGGCGCGAACACTCTGGATAATGGCCGTAATATCATCGATATGTATCGACCACGTCAACGTCTTGATTGTGGGACTTGGGGTGTGATGGGCATTGGTATGGGGTATGCGATTGGTGCCGCGGCAACGAGTGGTAAACCGGTTGTTGCGATTGAAGGCGACAGTGCTTTTGGTTTTAGCGGCATGGAAATTGAGACAATCTGCCGTTACCAATTACCAGTGACTATTTTAGTGTTTAATAACGGCGGTGTTTATCGTGGAGATGATATTAATCGTCATGGTGATAGTGATCCGGCACCGACTTATTTAATGAAAGAAGCCCGTTATGACAAGATGATGGAAGCGTTTGGCGGTCAAGGCTTTAATGCAACGACATCGGATGAAATTAAGGCAGCATTATTAGCAGGCTTACAATCTGGTAAACCGACATTAATTAACTGTGTTATCGATCCGACTGTTGGAACTGAAAGTGGCCATTTAACTAACTTAAATCCTCAATCAGTTGATAAAAAATAGCTGTAAATCGGCAAGTAAGATCACTATTACTTGCCTTCATTAATAATAAAAAAAGCTAAGGAGCTTTTATGTTTAGTATTTTTATGGCCGATTTGTTGCCAATCATTGTGATTATGGCTTTAGGTTATGCCAGCGGTAAGCGTAATGTCTTTACCGAAGATCAAGCTAAAGCATTTAATAAACTAGTGCTTAACTATGCATTACCTGCTGCACTATTCGTATCATTAGTGCGTGCAGATAGATCAATGCTATTTGCTGATATGACATTAACTATTGTTTCATTTGTTGGGTTAATTATCAGTTTCTTTGTCGCGTTTTATAGTTGTAAATATATTTTTAAACATACTCGTGGCGAAGCTGCAGTTTGTGCATTAATCGCAGGTTCTCCAACTATCGGTTTCTTAGGATTTGCTGTACTTGATCCAATTTATGGTGATACCGTATCAACAGGTCTTGTTGTCGCAATTATCTCAATTATTGTCAATGCAATTACGATTCCAATTGGTCTATTTTTATTAAGCCCAGCTAAAGGCGAAAATGAAAAAGGTAATAGTGGTTTAAACTCTTTAATCTCTGCATTAAAAGAACCTGTTGTTTGGTCACCAATTTTAGCAACAGTATTAGTATTAGTCGGCTTCAAATTACCAGCGGTTTGGGATCCAACATTCGATCTTATCGCTAAAGCGAACTCAGGTGTCGCGGTATTTGCTGCTGGTTTAACTTTAGCTGCTAATAAATTCGAGTTTGATGGTGAAATTATTTACAACACCCTATTAAAACTTGTCTTTATGCCCGCGTTATTATTAGTACTTGGTTTAATGTTCCATATGTCTTCAAATAACTTACAAATGATGGTTCTTGCAGGGGCATTACCACCGGCTTTCTCTGGTATTATTATTGCTAGCCGTTTTGGTGTATATACACGAACAGGTACAGCATCACTTGCAGTTAGTGTGCTTGGCTTTATTATTGCCGCACCAGCTTGGATTTTCATTACACGTTATGTGATTGGTTTAGTGTAGTATCAATTATTTGATATTAAATCAGTTAACTAATAAAGAGATCAATGGGTAACCTTGGTCTCTTTTTTCTATTAGATAAAGAAATAATTTAGTTATGTAATACGATAGGAGTGAGTATGTCAGATAATACCCCATTAGCAAAAGGTCCCTTTGAAGGGCTTCTTGTAATTGATTTAACCCATGTATTAAATGGTCCTTTTGGTACGCAAATTTTAGCTGACTTAGGTGCCCGTGTCATAAAAGTAGAACAACCAGGACATGGTGATGACACCAGACTTTACGGTCCATTTTCTAACGGCGAATCACTCTACTACAGTTTTACCAATCGCGGTAAAGAGAGCATTGTGCTTAATTTAAAAGAAGATGCAGATCGTCAGATCTTCTTTAATATGATTAAAGAAGCCGATGTACTAGCTGAAAACTTTCGCCCCGGTACCATGAATAAATTAGGTTTATCTTATGAAGCCTTAGCGAAAATTAATCCTCGTCTTATTTATGCGTCCTCCTCTGGATTTGGTCATACCGGACCACTCGCCAATGCGCCGGCTTATGATACTATTATTCAGGCAATGAGTGGCATTATGATGGAAACGGGTTTTGTTAATGGTCCAGCCACACGGGTTGGCACATCGATCTCCGATTTATGTGGTGGTATTTATATGTTTTGTGGTATCGCCAGCGCACTCTATGGACGAGAACGCACAGGTAAAGGAACACATGTTGATGTTGCCATGTTTGACTCTACACTGGCTTTTTTAGAGCATGGTTTAATGAACTATGTTGCAACAGGTAAATCTCCTGAACGCTTAGGAGATCGTCACCCTTATATGGCACCTTTTGATGTTTTTCAAACCAAAGATAAGCAAATTGCGATCTGTTGTGGCAATGATGAACTGTTTGCTGAGTTATGTGATGCACTTGAAACACCACAATTAGTCAGTGATGAGCGCTTTAGTAGTAATGCCAGTCGCGTCAAAAATCAAGCCGAGTTAAAGATTATTATTGAGAAGCAGCTGAGTCAAAACAATGCTGAGTATTGGTTGGTAGAGATAGAAAAACACCGAGTCCCTGTTGCTCCACTACTTGGTGTTGCCGAAGCAATGGCACTACCACAAACCAAAGCGCGTAACATGCTTATTGATGCGGGTGCAGTCAAAGTCCCTGGGACCCCAATTAAATTGAGTAGCTACCCCGATCCTTCTGTAAGAAAAGGAGCGCCTAAATTAGATGAACATGGACCAATGATTCGTCAAGAGTTTAGTCATAAAAAGTAAATGACATGTATTATCAAGTTCAGCATTTAATAAAACAGATGTGAACTACAATAAAATGTCAGCTTTCTTGATATCGTATTCATTAGTGCTAGAAGGCTGACATTCACTATCATTCACTACGACTATCAGTTGTAGCCGCTAAATTGAGATAAAATTTAATTCAGCACATTTTAATTTATAAGATTTTTTCACTATATTAATATGTGATAGTAAGATTATAACGATCGATAAGATATGATGAGAAAATTGACGGTATTATATTGATGACTATGTTAGTTAACAGCTAAAGAATTAAACGTAAAATCCTTTAGCTATTTTTATTTTATGGATAAATTACACTGGTCGGGCATTGTTTTTTATACTCTTTTTCTTTTTAATTAATTTAATTAAATTTTTATGTGGACATTTCATATTGTTCTCCTTATGTATACATATCTATCTCGCTTATTGATATCTATTGTGTTTTTAAAATGCAGCTATTTAAATAAATAGCTGCGACGAATATATTAAATTTATCTGATAATTATTAGAACCATTGACCAAATTTCTTGATGTAAATTGTTTTCATTAATTGAGCAACAATACAGTAAGAAACTAAGGTACCCACTAACCATGGGAAGTATGTCCAAGGTAATGGCTCAAGTCCAATCATTGTGCCGAATGGAGAGAATGGGATATAAATACCTATCGCCATAATCAAAATAGTCATTACAATAACTGGGAATGCGGCAGTACTTTGAATAAATGGAATCTTTTGCGTACGAAGCATATGTACAACTAAAGTTTGCGATAATAACCCTTCAATAAACCAACCTGAATGGAATAGTGCTTGCGCTTCAACATTATTAGCGGCAAAGACAAACCACATTAATGCATAAGTTGTAATATCAAAGATTGATGATGTTGGTCCAATCCAGATCATAAAACGGCCAATGTTTGGGGCATTCCATTTTCTTGGTTTTTGTAAAAACTCATCATCCATTTTATCCCAAGGTAAAGATAGTTGGGAGATATCATATAGCAAATTTTGAATTAGCAAGTGAATCGCTAGCATTGGTAAGAATGGAATAAAGGCACTAGCAACTAAGACCGAGAACACATTACCAAAGTTTGAACTTGCTGTCATATTCAGATATTTCATGATATTACCAAAGGTTTCACGACCTCGAATAACACCCTCTTCTAATACCATTAAACTTTTTTCTAGTAAAATAATATCTGCGGACTCCTTCGCAATATCTGTTGCCGTATCAACTGAAATCCCGACATCAGAATCACGTAACGCAGGAGCATCATTAATACCATCCCCCAAGAAACCAACTGTATGACCATTATCTTGTAATAAACGAATAATACGCGATTTTTGTAGTGGGGTTAATTTAGCAAATACAGTTCGACTCTCTACATGCTCTTTTAGCTCTTCATCACTCATTTTTTCAATATCAACACCGAGTAATGGTTGACCTGGTTCAAGTCCAACTTCACGACAAATTTTGGTAGTAATAATTTCGTTATCACCAGTAAGAACTTTAACTGCAACACCATGTTCACTCAATGCACGAATCGCTTCCATTGCACTCTCTTTCGGTGGATCTAAGAAAGTTAAAAAGCCACGAATAACTAACGCATTTTCATCAGCAACACTATATTGTGTTTTAGTTTCTTCAGCTGGAATATCTTTTAATCCAACCGCTAATACTCTAAAACCATCTTGGTTATATTGATGTGCTAATGCAATTAATTGCTGTTTACGTTCATCAGTTAATGGTAGATACTCACCATTTTCGTAAACATATGCTGCAATTGATAGCATCTCCTCTACAGCCCCTTTACAGATCATCAAGTGATTATCTGTACCATTTTGTACCACCACTGAAAGGCGACGACGGACAAAATCAAACGGTAACTCATCAATTTTAGTATATTGACCAAAACCTAATTTTTTAAGTTTAGCTTTCTCTTCAGCAAAATGAATAACCGCTTTATCCATTAAGTTTTTCATACCACTTTGATAATGACTATTAATCCAAGCTAGTTTTAATACACTTGGGTCAACTGCACCATAAATATCAAGATGCTGCTCAAGAATGATACGGTCTTGTGTTAAAGTACCCGTTTTATCCGTACATAAAACATCCATTGCACCAAAATTTTGAATCGCATTAAGGCGTTTTACCACCACTTTACGTTTCGCCATTCCGATTGCACCTTTAGCCAAGTTTGCGCTAACAATCATCGGTAACATTTCTGGTGTTAAACCAACTGCAACAGCTAAAGCAAATAGTGCCGCTTCGCCCCAATCTCCTTTGGTGATACCATTAATTGCAAATACAATTGGTACCATGATTAACATAAAACGAATCAATAACCAACTTACGCTATTTACCCCTTTATCGAAAGCGGTTTGTGAACGTGTACCGATAATTGACTTAGCTAAAGAACCAAAATAAGTATCCGCACCTGTTGCAATAACTACGGCTTTAGCAGTACCACTAACAACATTGGTACCCATAAAACAGATATTATTAGTATCTAATGTATCATTTGATAATTTCTCTGGATCTGCATTTTCACTTTTTTGTGAGACTGCACCTAAAGTATCATATTTTTCAACTGGAATTGATTCGCCGGTTAATACAGCCTGGCTAACAAAAAGATCGCGAGATTCAATCAAGCGAATATCAGCAGGGATCATATCACCAGCAGATAAGAAAATAATATCACCCGGCACCACTTCATCAAGAGGAATCTCGATTCTTTCTGAAGACATGTTTTTATGTGGACGACGCAATACCGTTGCCGTAGTTTTAATCATTGATTTTAATGCTTCAGCTGCTCTATTTGAGCGATACTCTTGCCAAAATCGTAATAATCCACTAATCGCAACCATTGATACAATGATGATAACACCGGTTAAATCAGTTTCTTCACCATTGCGTAAAGGAAACCAATAGTCAGTAAAAAAGCTGACTACTGCTAAAATCAGTAATACAAAAATAAATGGGTTTTTGAATGCGATGAGTAATTGTACAAATGCTGATGGCACATATTCTCTGGCGACTTCATTTTTACCGAACTGTTCAATACGAGATTTGGCATCAGCATTAGTCAATCCAGCTAAAGTGGATTGTAAATTTGCTAATGTACCATCAAGACTATTTTTAGCCTCAAGTAATGCTTTGACTGGAGCATTTTTTTTATCTTTCACTTGTTGTTTCATGATGTATACCTAATTTTCTATTCAGATATTTTTTATTTTTCTCAATAGCAGATAGTAAAATTCATTAGCTATAAGCGACAGTCATGCTCAGTTTATATAACACTGATAATAGCTGGCATTGCTAAAAAAATAGTTAATAATTAAATGTATTAAAAATATGAAAATAAAAACGTACGTGTCGCTAAGTTAATAACAACTTATCAATACCACATTGAAATTTTCGATATAAGAATTTAGATAATTAGATACTACTTGGTGGTTCTGATTGTTTATCAGAATAACAGGAAGAGTACAGCACAACGTGTGATGCCGCGTTTGTATGAATTATACGTGTTTGATAGCTTTTTAAAAGACTGAATTGCATATCGTTCACCGTTACCGATTGTTCATTTTACGGCCGTGAACTGAAAAAATAGGATTATTTAGACGAGTTCATTAACCAATAATGATATATTTAAAACTTATCCCCATACAGTATGTGGGGGGACCCGATTGAGTATCCATATAGCTCCTGTATAAATTGACCTCAAATTACCCTTATCATCTTTAATCTACCAACCCTAGCTTTGCTATTAAAATTAGTAAATTTCTAAAAGGCGGGCAATTTATACCTTTTAAATAGGTTTATGTCAACCTTAAATTATAATAATTACAAAAGAATATAACGATTGCTTAAATTTACCACTTTAATCGCTGTATTTATAATAAAAAAGGTGACTAACATTAATCGGATTATCGTTACTTAGTATATTGAAATATCTAAATATTTTAGTTCTTTTTGGGCTATATTGTAATAGATAAAATAGGAGGAATTATTAGACGTAAAACAGCAAAATATATTATTTAAACTCTATGATCTAAATCTAATGATATTAATTAGGTAAGATATTTTAATACATCATTAAAATCAGCAACTTTGACCACTGTTTATAAAGTAGCAACCTACTTTTGTTAGCTGATAAGAGTTACGCGGTGCCCATTATCATGAATAACGCGTAAATCATTGTGACGTAATGTAAGTATATTATCTAACGACGGTTACTCTCATCTAAACTGTTAAATTAAGAATAACCGATATGTTAAGATAAGCTAACTTATTATAATGAAACTTCACGCTTCCAGAAAATAAAATCATACTGTTCAAGTTGATCCGCTTTAACAATATAATCATGACTAGCTGTCTTTATAACTAATTCTAAAAGATCTTCAGCAACACTTTCTAATGGCTTACCATCAATAACGGGCCCACAGTCGAAATCAATGATACTACTCAACTTCTCTGCAACAATGGAATTAGTCGCTATTTTTAATACTGGAACAATCGGATTCCCCGTTGGCGTTCCAAGTCCTGTTGAAAAAATCACAACATTTGCTCCAGTAGCAACCTGCCCTGTCACGGCTTCAACATCATTACCTGGTGTACAGACTAATGATAATCCACTATCTGGCATTGGATCACCATAATCACACACAGCAGAAATCGGCGCATGCCCACCTTTTTTGGCTGCACCAAGAGATTTAATCGCATCGGTAATTAAACCATCTTTAATATTACCTGGGCTTGGATTATCTGCAATTGAGGCATTACACAGCTTCGCTTGTTCTTCATATTGTTTCATTAATTCTAAGAAATGGACTTTATCTTTTGGAGAAATACAGCGTGCCACCATATCACCTTCGGCGCCACATAGTTCAGGAAACTCAGCTAAAGCCGATCCACCACCTAAACTGACCACAATATCAGAGACAATTCCCATAGTTGGATTAGCTGAAATACCAGAGAATCCATCAGAACCTCCACATTTAACGCCTAGTTTTAATTTTGATAATGGTACTGGTTTTCGTTTAACTTCATTTACCGATTTCAAATGTTCAAATGTCTGTTTAATCGCTTCAGTCATCATCTCATCTTCGTTTTTCCACTCTTGCTGACGGAAAAATAGATAAGGTTTATCGAAATGAGGATTACGTGCTTTTAACTCATCATCAAAGATATTTACTTGTGATTTTTCACAACCCAATGCAAATACAGTGATCCCCGCAACATTAGGATGATCAGCATACGCAGCTAAGATTTTACATAATGACTGAGCATCATTAGCCGTCCCACCACATCCGCTATTGACGGTTAATGCACGAATACCATCGATATTGGGAAATGGTCGTTGTGTAACTTGAGAGGTATTTGCAGAATGGCAGCCAAGTAAATTTTTAGTAATTTCATCATATTGTGATAAGTTATATCCCAATGGTTTAGCAAGCGCCTCTTGTAATTTTAGGACATTTCTATTTTGGCAAAATACAAGCGGAATAATTAACCAGTAATTTGCAGTCCCTACGCGTCCATCAGCACGAACCACACCGTTGAATGTTCGAGACTGCCATTTTGTGACATCAGGACGCTGCCAATGATAATCAGAGGTATTAAGATTAACTTCAGCGGTATAATGTTTTACATTTTGAGTCGTAATAATCCCTCCCTTTGGTATTGCAACCGTCACTTTCGCAACAGGCAGACCATAAAGATATAACACATCACCGATTTTAGTATCTTGCATAACAAATTTATGCTTAGCTGGCACATCCGTTGCTAGCGTATACGTTTCATTATTCCAAGTAACTGTCTCACCCTTTTGTAGATCTTTAAGCGCAACCATTAAGTTATCTGCTTCGTTAATTAATAATATTTTTTTCATGACATTGATCCTATTAATATATTTGGTAGCAAGAAGTAATATTGATACAGCTTATCACTTCCAATTATTTATTATATGTTTTACCTAAAAGAACAATTAACCAAGCACACAATAACGTAAATAGTACAAGTACAACGAGACCTGCTTCCGGAATAAAAATTCTTAAATGGTTATCAGCATAAACGCGAATCATCCGAGCAAGGAAGCTACAAACTGCACCAATGGTGGTAATAAAGCCGATTCCAGCTGCTAATGCACTACCTAATAATAACTGCGGAAGGAAAGTCCAAAATATGGGTTGAATAGCAAGAAAACCTGTCGCACAAAAACAGAGTGCAATAATGGCAATAACAGGACCGGCATAAGCAGAAACAACTAGACCAATAGCCGCTGCAATCATACATAACATTGAGATTCTAACGCGTTTAGTCGAATATCTATCTGCATAACGAGGTAAATAATAAACACCAATAGCTGCCGCAGCCCACGGAATAGCTGATACTAATGAAGCTTTAAAACCAACTGATGTTCCCATTAATGTAGCAACTTGTGATGGTAAAAAGAAAATCAGACCATATACACCAATTTGAATTGTTCCGTAAATTAGTGCTAAATGCCAGACCTTAATATTCGTTAACGCATCAGAAACTTTACTGGTTGCTACTGTTTTTTGTTCTGATGCTAACTGTGCTGTTAATGCATCACGTTCTTCTTGAGTCAAGAAACGCGCTTCAGATGGTTTATCATCAAGATAACAGAAACAGACCAAACCAAGTAAAACGGCAGGAATACCTTCTAAAACAAACATCCAAAACCAACCTGGTTTCCCGAATAAACCATGAAGTTCAAGTAATGCTCCCGAAATTGGTGAACCGAGTGTTAATGCTAGCGGTACTCCTAATACAAAAATAGCGATAGCGGCACCACGAATTTTATTAGGAAAGAAAATTGATGCTAACAATAATATTCCTGGATAAAAACAGGCTTCCACCATTCCGAACACAAAACGTAAGATAATAAATTGAGTCTCATTTTCGACAAATCCCGTTAATGCCGATAATGCACCCCATAATACGGTTGTGGCCCCTAACCAACGTTTAGCACCAAGTTTATTCATCATTAAATTAGCTGGCACGCCACATAGAGCATAAGAGGCAAAAAAGATCCCAGCACCAAGAGCATAAGCTTCATTACTTAAGGCAATATCTCGAGCAAATGCTTCTTTAGCAAAACCGACATTAACGCGATCAATAAATGCAACAAAATACATAATAAACATAAATGGCATTAAACGCCGCTACGTTTTTTTAATGGCACTATTTAATACTGGATTATCAAAAGATTGGTGAATCGACATATACTATCCTCATTATAATTATAAAAATCATCAAACACCAGTATACTGACACCAATGTCTATATAAGGACGGGTTGTAAGGTTTATAAATCAGCCAGACAACAAATAAGTTATTTTATTCATCATTTTTGTGAGGAAGATCATGAAAAGCTTTAGTTGAGATCGCTTTAGTGAAATATTTAAGTGAAATATTTTGTGAGTAAGGAAATTGATAAAAATTTTATAGAGAAAAGATTGCAGAGCCCAATCCTCTCTTTACGATTGATTGGGCACAAATTATGACAAATTAGGCTAATTAGATCAGGCTATTTAGAAATAGAACTAGATAACATATTGGCAGCTTCTGTTGCATATTTAGCAAAAGTATCAATTTTATCATCAGGCATTTGAAATCTAACGCCTGATGTACTAATTGCAGCAACAACCTTACCATGATGATCAAAGACCGGAACAGCAATACAGGTTATTCCTTCAAGATCTTCTTCATTATCAAAAGCCCACCCCCTTTCACGCACTGTTTTTAATTCAGCCTTAAAATCAGTTCGCGTTATAATGGTATTTTGGGTATATTGAGGAAGCTGCTCATCGGGCAAGAGTTGATCTATTTCTTGTTCCGGTAACCAAGCAAGTAATATTTTACCTAAGCCCGATGCATGTAATGACAAACGTTTACCTAACCAGCTTTTGATCGTAATAGCATTAGGACTTTCAAGTTTAGCAAGATAAATCGCTGAACGACCATCTAAAATACCTAAGTGACAAGCTAAATTAGTTTTATCCCTTAAGTAAGTTAGCGGTGCGGTAGCTAGTTCTCGGATATTAAATTGTTCAATTGCCTTATTACCAAATTCATATAAAACTAACCCAAGATAATACTTTCCATCATTTTGTCGCAATAGCCCATTAGTCACTAAGCTATTAAGCAAAGCAGACGTTGAACTTTGCGGTAAAGATAACCCCTGAAATATTTGGCTATAGGTTGCACCTTCATGATTAGCAATAAAATGGAAAATACGTGTTGCTTTATCAATAGCGGGATTCTGTGACGATTTATTACTCATAATGAGGATATTAAATAATTAATAGTAAGTCAGTTTTCTAAGTATAGAATATTTTTTGATATATTATAACTAATTATTTCTCAATGCTTAATCATAACCACTTTTACAATAAAAGTAGTTTAATTCATATTGCTATTTTTAGCATGATAATCAATAAGACTTTTCAATCACTACATACTCGCTAAATACACCTTAAATTTAGTTGTCTGTCCAATGACATCAACGCGTTTAAACTGTTGGACTAGTAGCTGATGATAAGGTAAAAATGAGTTAGCAACGATACATAATTTACCATTAATCGTTGAGTGGGATTTACTTTGTTTAATTAACGCATCTACTGCAGAATAATCAGTCTCTTTACCATCATGAAATGGAGGATTGGAAACAATTAATTCAAACCGTCCATCAATATTAGAAAAAACATCACTCGCAACGACCTTTGCCTTAATACCATTAGATTGTAGTGTTTTTTCAGTGGATGCCAACGCAGTCGCACTCACATCAGAACTCATCAATTCAATACTAGGATTGAGTTTAGCCATAAAAGCGGATAAGACCCCACTACCACAGCCAATATCCAAAACTCGACCACGAACCAGAGCAGCATTTTCTTCCAGAGTATTCAATAATAAATCACTGCCTGCATCTAATGTTTTTTGGCTAAATACCCCCGGTAAGGCGTGAATTGCCAGCATATCGTGATCAAACTGAAGATAATATTGTGACCACCACTCTTCAAAGTTAAATGCAATTCGACTCTCAGCAGAGAAATGGTATAAACTACAACGTCTAGCTGTATCGATTTTTTGTATAGAACCAAATGGACTTAATAAGGTTTCAGCACTTTTTACACCGCTTCGATTTTCACCAACAATAAAAATGTCAGTACCTTTTGCTAAGTTATTTAATAAACAAGCAAGTTGAAATTGAGCTTCAGACTTATTCTTTGGCCAATAGTAAATTAGTGTATCAGTATTTTGATAGCAAGCCGCTGTTGGCTGTGCTGAAAACTCAATTATCTCATTTTGCTGACGTGATTGTAGCTGTAAATAGAGATGAAATAAGACACAGTGTATTTTAGTTACTGCAGTATCGAGTTGTAAAACATAAGTATCATGAAAATCGCCCGCCACTAATAGATTTTTTCCAGAAAAAAGCGATTCATGACGTTCTAAAATTTGGCTTGCTGGTGTAAATGCCGACATTAAATTTAACCTCAAATAAAGATCTTTATAAAAATTTGGATAGATTATACAATTAACTTTTACGAATCACTAATAAAACCCTATGAATAACCCAGATTGGTACCTTAATCAACTTGGTATAACCCAATATATATTACGTAAGCCGACTGCTATGAAAGGTGAGGCTTCGATAAATATTGCCGAAAATATCCGACTAATTATTGTTACACGAGCAGCGCCAAGTGATAAAATTTTTACTGATATCTTAAAAGCAATACATCTAACAACTGATGATTGTCTTATTTTATCGCCAAACCAATTAATCATGCCGATTGAACAACTGGATCGCGTTATTTGGTTTATCGATCAATCTCTACCTGATAGTTGGTCAGAATCTTCTGAGTTAAATAATAAGGCTATAATTAAAACTGTTAGTCTCACACAATTAGCGCTATCCGCTACTTTAAAACGTCAATTATGGAATATGCTTTGCCAATATGAAAACTATTTCCACCCTAACTGAACTTGATTTCGATGATGCCTACGCGGTTGAAAAGTTAAGCCATTTAATACCGTGGAGTGAGCAAACTTTTCGTTCTAATCAAGGTGAACGTTATATCAATAAAAAAGTTGTCTTGAATAATCAGCTAGCTGGATTTCTCATTTGCCAAACAGTCTTAGATGAAGCGACTTTATTTAACGTTGCGATTGCACCAATGTATCGTAAACAGGGACTTGCTACCTTACTTTTAGAAAATTTATTGCAAGAATTAACCACCAAAAATATTAAAATCCTCTGGTTAGAAGTCAGGGAGTCAAACATCTCGGCTATCAACTTATACCATAACTTAGGTTTTAATGAAATTACCATTCGTAAGAATTATTATCCAGCCAAACATGGCAGAGAAGATGCAATTATTATGGCATATAACATTTCATTTTGATGATACTTAATCTGTTATCAGCAATTATAAAGGATAAATAATGAAAAAAGCGTTACTGTTTGTCAATGGCGAACCGCCAACACATTTTCCTCAATCGCTAACACAATATGATTATATTGCCTGTACTGATGGGGCTTATCATAGCTATTTATTACAAACAGATATTACCCCTCATTTTATTATTGGCGATCTCGATAGTTTACATAAACAGCCAATTGCAGAGAATATTGAAATTATTCATACTCCAGATCAGAGTAAAACTGATTTTGAAAAAGCATTACTCTTTTTAGTTAGTAAAGGGATTCAAGCTTTTGATATTTACGGTGCAACGGGCCATGCAACCGATCATTTCCTAGGCAATTTATCGGTTGCTAAACAGTATTATCATCAATATCAGCTCACCTTTTATGATAATTATTGCTACTTTTTCTTTCTGCAAAAAGAAACCACACTTACTAATGTAAAAAATAAAACTATCTCATTGATTCCATTAACAGAAGTACATGAATTAACATTGACCGGTTTTCTATACCCATTAACAAATCAAAGTTTACAATTAGGTGGATTTACTAGTTTACGTAATAAAGCGATCGACAATAATATTTCAATCACTTTTACTGGTGGTGACCTGCTTCTTTTTGTGAGCTTGTAAAAAAATTATCATAAACAGAGTCAATACCTTTCGTATGAAAGCTTTGTCGCACTGAAATTGACACTTATATTTCCTTACAGTATTATTTTATTATAATAAAAAAGTAATACCAATCCGCACAAAATGCTCGGATATAAGTACAATTAAATCGTGTAACAACACTTAAATCTTATAATGGATGAATAGATGAAAGGAAGATTCATAATTAAAACAATTTTATTGCTAGGAAGTGTAATTTTAATTTCATACCCAGCACTAGCTAATCGAAATATACAAAGTGTTATTGATGCTTTTACTAACTGTGATAGTGGTTTTTTTTATCAACTCAAAAATAATGCCAGTGATTTTGAGGATATTACCGATTTAGTGCTCAAAGAGCAGATCGCTTATATTCCCGTCAAAGATATCGCTTCAAATGAAGGTAATACACACTATTTTATGCAACCTATTGAATATAGAGGTCTAACTATTATTGGTTACCAAAATATTTATATTGAGACGTCATATTTAGGGAAATATTACTACTGGGGCTTTATTATCAATGGTTCGATTGATGATGTGAAACAGTCACTAAATCAACTCTCTTGGCAGAAATATAATATTACCAGCTATGTAACAAATACACAGCTATATGACCGACAGCAAAAAAACGTTGGCTGGCGACAAAACCCTTATGTCATTGATGGGGTTGTACCACGTTTATTTACCATCGAAAAATCACTTTATCTTGAGCCGATTAATGAAAACCAAATCCATTTAGTCTGTTCATTACAAGGTGATATTGATAAACCATTGCTTTATACTATGCGTCCAGATATGGCTGATATTGATAAATTAGCCAATGATAAACGCATAGCTGAAATTGAAAAAAATGATAGCATTAATACCCCTAATCCCGAACAACAAAATAACCATGATATAACGACGGTACAAGAACTCACGAAGAGTAATACGCAAAATAGTGAGGATATGTAGTATGAAAAAAAGACATTATATTACTCATTTTATTAGTGGATTATCATTATTAGTATGTTCATACTCTGTTTTTAGTTTGGATACCGATACTCCACCAACAACTAATGTAGGATTATCCGATAGTCAAGTACCCGCTCAATATTTACCAATCGAAAAATCGAATATCGGTAACTACACCAGTTATACATTTATAGATAAGAGTTCAGTTAAATTACATCCTTATAATCACTTAATTCGCACTTATACTCGTGTGACTAATTTTGGTTCAGAACAATTTTTACAATATGAAAGTAAAAATAAAACGCCATATCGTTCGGTAGTCAGTCAAGAGTACGTCAATTGTGATCTCCGAGAATATGCAAAAGGATTAGTTGAGAACTATGAGAGCTATTTTGGCAAAGGTAAACTAATTAATATAGACCATAGTCCTAAACGCTGGGAAACCACTGACCTCGATGATCGAGAAAGGCAGAATTTAATTGTTATCTGTTCACTTCCAATCAATAACTAAATCTTTTTAGATAAGGGCTAACTTAGCCCTTTTTTATAATATATTTAATTCTTCGTTATTTTTTTAATGTAATATATGATTATAGTATAAAAAACAGTTAACATGACATATTAAGCGGGATTATCGATATCCACAAATGTTACATCAAGATTATGATATTGAGCTAACCACTGACCTAAAGCCTCAATACCATAGCGTTCTGTTGCATGATGCCCTGCTGCATAAAAATTAATGCCATATTCACGAGCAATATGGATCGTACGCTCAGAGACTTCTCCCGTGATAAAAGCATCAAATCCCAATAATGCAGCCTCTTCAATATAGTCCTGTCCGCCACCACTACACCAAGCAACACGTTTAATAACGTTCGGTGCATTATCACCACAGAATAATACCGAATGATTTAATGTCATTTCAATTCGAGATTTTAGTTGTAGAGGGCTAATTGATTGCGAGAATGAGCCTTTAAATAGTAAATCAGTAATATCTTTACGTTCGTCAACGACAATACCCAATTTATCTGCCAACAGTACATTATTACCTAATTCAGCATGACCATCTAAAGGTAAGTGATAACCATACAAATTAATATTATGTGTTAATAGTGTCTTTAACCTTTTATATTTTATCCCTGTTATCGTCACAGGTTCATTATTCCAAAAATAGCCATGGTGAACCAAAATAGCATCAGCATTGAGTCTAACCGCTTCATCTAATAGCAGTTGACACGCGGTTACGCCTGTCACAATCTTCCTGACTGTTTTTTTACCCTCAACTTGTAATCCATTAGGAGCAAAATCCTTATATAACTGAATTTGTAAGGTATCATTTATAAGTTGCTCTAAATCAATATTGTTCATTTAAACTCCTTGGATCTTTTTTTACTAAAAAAACTAACTAACCCTTTGTTAATTATAGTCGATTTCTATTTTTAACTCACGTATATTTATAGTTCATTTTTGCTAATACTCTAATATCAGGGTCTCTTTATATGAAAACATTAGGTGAGTTTATTATCGAAAAGCAGCATGAATTTCCTCATGCTACTGGTGAATTAACAGCATTACTATCTGCAATCAAACTGGGCGCAAAAATCATTAATCGTGATATCAATAAAGCAGGTTTAATTGATATTCTTGGTGAAAGTGGTTTGTCAAATATTCAAGGTGAACAGCAGATGAAACTTGATGCTTTTGCCAATGATGCTTTAAAAGCTGCTCTTGAAGCCCGTGGTGTCGTTGCCGGTATTGCCTCTGAAGAAGAGGATAATTTAGTTATTTTCGGCAAGGAAAAATCGACTCATGGTAAATATGTAGTATTAATGGATCCATTAGATGGTTCATCCAATATTGATGTAAATGTCTCAGTCGGTACCATATTTTCTATATATCATCGGATTACCCCAATTGGTACGCCAATTACTGAAGATGATTTTTTACAACCAGGTCATAAACAAGTCGCAGCTGGCTATATTATTTATGGTTCATCAACGATGCTAGTGTATACCACCGGTTGTGGTGTTAATGCCTTTACCTATGATCCATCTATTGGTGTATTTTGCCTATCTCACGAAAATGTTCATTTCCCACAATCAGGGAATATCTATTCGATTAATGAAGGCTATTACTCAAAGTTCCCAGCTGGGGTTAAAAAATATATAAAATACTGCCAAGAAGAAGATAAAACGACCAATAGACCATATACTTCACGTTATATTGGTTCGTTGGTATCAGACTTTCATCGAAACTTATTAAAGGGTGGTATCTACATTTATCCCAATACCGCACAGTATCCTAATGGTAAGCTTCGCTTACTCTATGAAGCAAATCCAATTGCATTATTAGCTGAACAAGCCGGTGGTAAAGCCAGTGATGGCTATCAGCGTATACTTGATATTACACCAACAAAATTGCATCAAAGAACACCATTTTTTGTCGGTGTACAACATATGGTTGATGATGCAGAGAAATTTATGCTGGAACCCGCTGAATAATTGTTATTTATAACTATTGGTTAATTATCCAAGTTATATCATAATAGCAAGATTGTTGTATTGATAAATGGATTTTACCTACCTTACATGGTAGATTTAATCTACAACATATTGGCTCAACAAAATCATAACAACGAATATTGTAATAACTAAAACATAAGGACTTATAACAATGCATATAGGTATCCCAAAGGAAAGGTTACCGAACGAAGGTCGCTTAGCAGCAACGCCACAAACAGTGGGGCAACTGCTAAAATTAGGCTTTACGGTTTCGGTAGAAGAAGGTGCAGGCCAAGTCGCTAACTTCTCAGATCAAGCATTTATCGATGCTGGTGCTTCAATTCAAAATACCCACGATATCTGGCAAAATGATTTGATATTAAAACTTCATGCCCCTCTCGATGAAGAAATCGAACTGATTAAACCCGGTGCAACATTAATCAGCTATATTTACCCAGCTCAACATCAGGAACTATTAGCAAAATTAGCGGCTAAAAACGTGACTGTGATGGCAATGGATTGTGTTCCTCGTATTTCACGTGCACAATCACTTGATGCATTAAGTTCAATGTCGAATATTTCTGGTTATCGCTCAGTTATTGAAGCTGCTAATCAGTTTGGTCGATTCTTTACGGGTCAAGTAACTGCTGCGGGTAAAGTACCGCCAGCTAAAATTTTAATTATTGGCGCAGGCGTTGCTGGCCTTGCTGCAATCGGTGCAGCTGTAAGCCTTGGTGCTATTGTTCGTGCATTTGATACTCGTCCTGAAGTTGCTGAGCAAATTCAGAGTATGGGTGCAGAATTCTTAGAATTAGATTTTGAAGAAGAAGCTGGTTCAGGCGATGGTTATGCTAAACAGATGTCTGCTGCATTTATTGAAGCTGAAATGGCTCTGTTTGCCGCTCAAGCTAAAGATGTTGATATCATTATTACAACAGCATTAATTCCAGGTAAACCTGCACCAAAACTAATCTCAAAAGAGATGGTTGAATCAATGAAACCAGGCAGTGTGATCGTTGACTTAGCGGCAATTACTGGTGGTAACTGTGAGCTAACTCGACCTGGTGAAGTCTATGAAACTGAGAATAAAGTTAAAATTATTGGTTACACAGATTTAGCAAATAGAATGCCAGCTCAAGCATCTCAGTTATATGGTACTAATATTGTTAACTTACTGAAACTTCTCTCTAAAGAGAAAGACGGTAATATTAATGTTAATTTTGAAGATGTTGTAATTCGTGGTGTTACAGTGGTTAAAGATCAAGAGATCACCTGGCCTGCCCCACCAATTAAAGTATCGGCTCAACAACAAAAACCTGTGACTAAACCCGTTGCTAAACCAGAACCAAAACCAATGAAGCCTGAAGTGAAGTATGGTATTCTGGCTGCAATTTTAGTCGTATTTTTTGCATTAGCTTATGTTGTACCGGCAAGTTTCCTCTCACATTTTATTGTATTTGCATTATCTTGTGTGGTTGGTTAT
This sequence comes from Orbaceae bacterium BiB, assembly GCA_036251205.1. Classification (NCBI taxonomy): domain Bacteria; kingdom Pseudomonadati; phylum Pseudomonadota; class Gammaproteobacteria; order Orbales; family Orbaceae; genus Orbus; species Orbus mooreae. Next base: position 848,319 of record CP133958.1, read on the forward strand.
TACGTCGTGTGGAATGTTAGTCATTCATTACATACCCCTTTAATGTCTGTAACTAATGCGATATCGGGAATTATACTCGTTGGTGCAATTTTACAACTTGGTAGCGGTGATGGCGTTATTACATTTATCGCCTTTGTAGCTATATTAATCGCTAGCATCAATATTTTTGGCGGATTCTTTGTTACTCATCGTATGCTTAAAATGTTCCAACGCGGTGACAACAATAACAAAGGCAAAAAAGGAAAAGGAGAATAAACATGCACGGAATTATTCAAGCTGCTTATGTTATTGCTGCGCTACTGTTTATTTTTAGTTTACAGGGATTATCAAAACAAGAAACTGCCCGCTCTGGAAATATCTATGGTGTCATTGGGATGGTTATTGCACTTGTAGCAACCATATCAAGTATTACTGATGGATATCACTGGGTAATCATTGCAATGGTACTTGGTGCGGTAATTGGACTCTATCTTGCAAAGAAAGTCGAAATGACTCAAATGCCAGAGTTAGTTGCATTATTACATAGCTTCGTTGGTATGGCCGCAGTACTTGTTGGCTTTAACAGCTTTTTAGATCCACATATCGCATTATTTACTGGTGGTGAACTTACTGTACACTTAGTTGAAATTTTTATCGGTGTCTTTATCGGTGCTGTTACTTTCTCAGGTTCAGTTATCGCATTTGGTAAACTTAATGGGCGTATTAGTTCAAAAGCATTATCATTACCTAACAAACATTACTTAAACTTAGCTGCAATTATTGTATCTGTTCTTCTAATGTTTGCTTTTGTTCATCTTGAGTCTGGTTTTATAGCCTTCATGTGCTTGTTGATTATGACCTTGATCGCCTTTGCTTTTGGTATTCATTTAGTCGCCTCTATCGGTGGTGCTGATATGCCAGTTGTTATCTCAATGCTAAACTCCTATTCAGGTTGGGCAGCAGCAGCAGCAGGCTTTATGTTAAGTAATGATCTATTGATTGTAACTGGGGCATTAGTCGGTTCATCTGGTGCGATTCTGTCTTATATCATGTGTAAAGCAATGAATCGTTCATTTATCAGTGTTATTGCGGGTGGTTTCGGTAATGAAACGTCAACATCAAGCAGTAGTGATGAAGAACAAGGTGAATATCGCGAAATTCAACCAGCTGAAGTGGCTCAAGTACTTAAAGAAGCTCGTTCAGTTATCATCGTTCCGGGTTATGGTATGGCAGTAGCTCAAGCACAAGGTGCCGTTAGCAATATTACTGAAAAACTTAAAGCGATGGATATTGAGGTTCGTTTTGGTATCCACCCTGTTGCAGGTCGTTTACCTGGTCATATGAACGTATTATTAGCTGAAGCCAAAGTACCTTATGATATCGTACTTGAAATGGATGAAATCAACGATGATTTCCCTGATACAGATGTTGTTTGGGTCATTGGAGCAAATGATACCGTTAACCCAGCTGCAGAAGAAGATCCTAATAGTCCAATTGCTGGTATGCCAGTGCTTGAAGTATGGAAGGCTAAAACCGTTATTGTATCTAAACGTTCAATGAATACTGGTTATGCTGGCGTGCAAAACCCATTATTCTTCAAAGAAAATACTTATATGCTGTTTGGTGATGCCAAAGCGAGTGTTGAAAAAGTATTACAAGATATTTAATATCTTCTCTTTAATATAAAAAACTCGCTTAATGGCGAGTTTTTTATTTTTCAAGTAAGGTAAATACAAATACATTCAAATTATCTAAAGAAATCAATCTCTTTTTCAGTAGAGTAAATTTGATTACGATAACGATCGACCCACATTGCCGTAGAACCACATACCGCAATTGGCATAATAATCAAATTTAAAATAGGGATCATCGTAAATATACTAATTAAAGCACCAAAACAGGTATTATCAACCTTATCTTGTTGTAACAATTGACGCATCTGATAGAAGCTCACTTTATGATTATCAAACGCATAATCAGCATACTGAATATTAATCATCCATGCCGTAAAAATAAACCATAATATCGGTGTAACAAACTGACCGAATATTGGTATAAAATAGGTCAATAAAAGAGGAATACACCAGACGATATAATAAACTAACTTTTGTAATTCACGTTTCATGATTCGCGGAATATCTTTCAAAAAACTCCATATAGAATCATCGGGTGCTGGTGAATTGGTTAAATGAGCTTCCACTTGTTCTGCAAGTAAGCCATTAAATGGTGCTGCAATAATGTTAGTAATCGTACTAAAAAAGTAACAGAAAAAAATAACAAAAGTCGCAATAACTACAATAGTGATCACATAACTCAACCACTGTAACCAGCTTGGCATATAATCAAGACCTAAATCGACAGCTGATGAGATCATGCCAAAAAACCAATAAAAGAGTAAAGACATGATAATAATATTGGCAAGCATCGGCATAATGACATAATGTCTTATAGATGGTTGTTGTATTAATGACAATCCTTGCAAAAAATATTGAAAACTTGTTTTTTTATTCATTAATCAATCCCTGCATTTTTATAAACTGATAAATTTCTTGTCGTAGTAGTTTTAATAATTGACTTTTACCTGATAATCCCAAGTTGCTAACTGTAGCTTGCTCATCAAACTGTTTTGTTACTAACATTGTGAGAATGGGTACCTGTTCTAATCTTTGTCCCGAATTGTTTAACCAATCAAATAGACGATATAATACAGCAAAACTCGCCGTGTAAGCATACGAAGTTGTAGCAAATAAGAGTAACTGTAACTTATCATCACTATTTAACGTCTGTTCAGTAGAGATATTAATCGGTAAATCAATATCAATAAGCTGCTGTAGCCAATACCAATTACGCGTTAACTTATTACGCATAGTGTTACAAAAGTGGCTCCCAGCAGGGCTAAGTGGATATATTACCATCACCGCATAACTACCACTACTTGCCTCTTTATGCGTACCAACATGGACAGCATGGAAACCACATTGCATCCAAAATTGATATACTTCAGCTGAATATGCAAAACTGGCTGAAACAAAGTCACACCGATCGACTTTGGCTTGTTCGATTAAATAAGCAAGTAAAGAACGAGCAATTCCCTGTCGTCTTAATGTTTGACAAACTGCAATTCGATTCACTCTTATCGAGCGTAATTGAGCAGCCTGAGGCTCTCCGGCATGAGCAACTAAGGACTGTGCAACAAGATTACCTTTTGGACGGCGATAGCCTTTTAATATTTGTAAAGCAAGTTCTTCTGTTAATCCACCCTCTTTTATCGCAACTAAAACGCCAGCAATATGTTGTTCACTAAATTCTGCACTATAGAGTGATAAGTTATGAGCATCGAGTAAGCGGCGTAAATCAATTAACGTAGTACGATAATGTGCTGATTTTAATAAACCAAAAAAGGCACTTAATTTCATTGGCGATAGAACTAAGTCACTCTGTTGTAAAAACTTAATATCTGGTTGTTGTACCATCACTTTTTTATCTATTTTAGGTAAACCAGATACAATAAGACTATCAACAAAATATTCAACAGGATCATCAGGCAGCCAGCGTATTGGAGTATGTAGCTGAAAACAGGCAAAATCCGTTGATTGGTACTGATTGAGCAGTTTTAATAATAATCCTTGTCCAGTTCCCTCATAACCATCAGTTGTACTGGTTAACAATACATGCTTAAAACCATTGATAAGAGCCACAACCATAGGTAACGGTATCATCGCAGCCTCATCAATAATAAGCCAATCAGGTTTAGCGATCGGTGCATTTAATTGACTAATTAACTCATCCGGTGCAAAAAAGAGCGTATCTGTTGTAGCAAATTGTGTAAATGTCATCAGTGCATTTTTATTAGGTGCAGTGACCCAGCAATGATGATAATGAGTAAAATACCCTGCTAACGTTGATTTTCCACGACCTCGTTTAGCTGTTACCATAATAATTCTAGTATCAAGTTTGCTAATTTGCGTGAGTAAAGATTGTTGTTCTTGATAGCTGTATAGCGTCTCTTGATTATCGACTAAAATCGTATTTTGAGAGAGTTGATTAAACAAAAAATAATCATGTTGTTGTTTTTCAAGCACTAACTGATAAAAATAATCAGCATATTGCTGTGCTTGTTGTACAAGAACGTGATGTAAGTGAGTAATAAAATTAGGTACTAAAATCGCCTCTGGTAACTCACTCCAGCGTAAGCTATCCTGATCATACCAGTGATTAAAACTGTTCGGTAAAATTATAATAAGTAAACTTTCAGCAACCAATGTGCCTGCTAATATCGCTAACGCATCTAAATTAAATGCCAATCTGGCATCAAAAATGGCATGTTTAAATTCTCTACCCAATAATGATTTGGTCTGCTTATCAAGATAGTATTGCTCAGTTGATGAACCTAACACTTTGTGCTCAGAAATAACGATCCAATCACCACGAGCCTGCTGACTTAAGTACGTAAGTTGCTTAGTGATTGCTTCATCATCTCCTTGCAAAATGATTAGCTTACGCGATAACTGACTCATTACAGATCATTAACCCTTGCCAAGAACCAACGATAATATACCGCCAGCAATCAATGGACCAACAGGAATCCCCTTGAAAAAAGCAACGCCAATTAGTGTACCAATAATCAATCCATTAATAATCGAAGGATTAGCTGCCATTAGTGAGACGCCGCGAGTCCCCAGCCAAGAGACTAAAATACCAACAGCAATAGCTAAAATAGACTGCCAAGTTGTAAAAGATTTTAAAATATCTTTAAATGCTAATGAACCATCGGCTAATGGAACCATCATTGCTGCAGTAAGTATCACGATCCCAACAGTTAACCCATAATGGTTTAAAATAGGAAAATAAGTCGCCAGCGGTGTTAGTTTAAAGATTAATAACAATAGTATTGCAAATGTTACTGTATTGTTATGTGTTAGATAACAAATAGCAGCAAGAACGAGTAAAATAAAAAAAGTTACATCAAATTGAGCAATCATATTAATTTATCTCCTTATTTTATTATGGGGAATAACACAGTTATAACCCATAAATATAAGGTTATTTAATAATTTAGGCGCCAATTGGCGCCTAAAAGAGTGTCGATATATAGAGCGAATAGTCGTATTATAAAGGAACACCAATACGATGAGCAACCTCTTCATAGGCCTCAATCACACCACCGAGTCCTTGTCGAAATCTATCTTTGTCCATTTTTTTCAGTGTCTCTTTTTCCCAAAGTCGACAACCATCTGGAGAAAATTCATCACCTAAAACAATTTCTCCCTTAAATAGACCAAACTCTAATTTATAATCAACAAGAATTAAACCAGCCTGATCAAATATCTGAGTTAAAATAGTATTAATTTTAAAACTCAGTTCTTTCATTTTATCTAATTGTTGCTCGGTAGCCCAACCGAATGATTTACAATGATATTCATTTACCATTGGATCATGTAGAGCATCATTTTTTAGGAATAGTTCAAAGGTCGGCGGATTAAGAATAAAGCCCTCTTCAACACCTAATCTTCTCACTAATGAGCCTGCTGCACGATTACGGACAACACACTCAACAGGAATCATGGTCAGCTTTTTAACTAATACTTCATTATCTGATAAAAGTTTCTCTACTTGGGTAGGAATTCCCGCAGCTTTTAATTGCGTCATAATAAAGTAGTTAAACTTATTATTTATCATCCCTTTTCTATCAAGTTGTTCAATGCGTTGACCATCAAATGCAGAAGTATCATTTCTAAATTCAAGAATTAATAAATCTGGATTTTCAGTAGTGTAAACAGTTTTTGCTTTTCCACGGTATAACTCAGCACACTTTTTCATGTTTAGATCCATATTAATAAAATCACAATAATAATAATTAAGGAGCATTAAAGCTCCCTATTCTAATTACCTGCTTGACTTTGAGAAGGTGAAACCGCCTTCATCAACATATTAAAAAACTCTACCGTATAATACTGACGTTCAATCGGGCTAGAAACATCGGCTCCCATTCGTTTTAATGAAGCCAACTCAACTGTAATATATTCTCGATCACCACTAATCTTACGCTGTAAAAGATAGCTTGCTTCGACAGGTTGTTCTTCATTAATACGATTAACTAAGCGAATATCTGTTTTAATCGTTGAACTATCTTCACTTTTTATTGCGATATTATTATTGCGTAAAATAGTTGGGATTTGCGACCAAAAACCGACATAATTAGGGACATCTAATTGAATGAGACCTGATTGATAAACAGCATAACTATCTGCAATTGTTGGCAACGCAAGAGATGGTGGTCGAATATCGATATCTTTACCGATATTACCATCTGCGGCAGCTTTAAACACATAATATTGATTCGATGCTGTTGGTACTGAAACAGATTCCGGCACGATCAATGGTTTTAACTCAGGTGATTTTAAATAGTTTTGATTACCATCAACTTCACGCTGAGAACTTAAGTCTGAACTACAACCCGTCATTAATAATGAGAATAATGACACAATAATTAAACTTTGTTTAAACATAATTTTCTTTCTATCTTAAGTGGCGTAGAGCCATTTTATAATAATTTTGCCAATTTTAACGCTTTTTCTACTTCAGGAATAGAAGAATTTGTCAGCGGTGTCATTGGTAATCGCATTGTTGAGTTTTGAATCAAACCAATTTTTTCACATGCCCATTTAACTGGGATTGGGTTTGGTTCAATAAATAATTTGTTATGTAATAAATCTAACGTATCATTAATTTTACGAGCTTCTTTAATACGTTTCGCTGTAATTAGTTGACAAATACGCGCCATCTCACGAGCAGCTACATTAGCAGATACAGAGATAATACCATCACCACCAAGTAACATAAATTCAAAGAAGGTAACATCATCACCACTTAATAACTTAAAGTCATCACCGACCAATTTTCGTGTTTTATAAACACGAGCTAAGTCAGACGTCGCATCTTTTAATGCAACAATGTTACTAATTTTAGCTAATTTTGCGACGGTTTCAGGTTTTAAATCACAACCTGTTCGACCTGGTACATTATAAAGGATTTGTGGTAAGGAAGTATTTTCGGCAATCACTTTAAAATGTTGGTATAAACCTTCTTGAGTTGGTTTGTTATAGTAAGGGGTTACGGTTAAGCACCCTACTACACCTAATTTTTCGACTTGTTTAGTGAGTAAAATAGCTTCTGCTGTTGCATTAGCACCAGTTCCAGCAATAACATTAATTCGACCAGCAGCATATTCAACAGTCTGCTTGATAACATCAATATGTTCTTTATGATCTAAGGTAGCGGACTCACCAGTTGTACCAACAGAAACAATCGCAGATGTTCCACTGGCAATATGATATTCAACTAATTTTTTTAAGCTTACTCGGTCTACATTTCCTTTAACATCCATAGGCGTAACGAGCGCTACTATACTACCTGTAAACATAAAATAACCTCTACTCATTCGTTATAGTTAGAATTAAAATAAATATGTTGTCCAGTATGCGGGATTTCATATTTAAATTCAACTTAACACACGCTCTTTATTGGCAAAATAACTAAATATAAAAATATTTTTAATTTTATTACTTTTATTTATTTTCAACAAAAATAAAGAGCATTCGCAAATATAAATCGATAACCATATACCGCGATGATAAAAGAGTTAAGTGAGTCAATATTTCACTCACCAACTCTTATCTAAAAACCTGTTAGATTGCACGTTCAAAATAAAGATTGATATTACTTTGTTTAGCCATTGATTCAATATAGGCTTGCACTTTTGCAGGGAACCGTAACGATTTTACACAAGTCAAATTACGTAAAATAGGGAATAAACAAATATCATCAATCGACAATGTACCATTACAAGCATCTGCTGAAACTAATAACTCATCTAAACGTGCTAACAACGGTTCAACTTGTTTAACCACCTGCTCAGTTTTTGTTAAACATTCATTAAATGGACCTGATTTAGGTTTTTTCTTATTTTCAAAATATTCTCTGGCACTTTGTGTACTAAACTCAGGTAATCCGATTTTTACATATCGCGGATACACCAAAGTATAATCAACCTGCTGAATATCATCTAAAAAAGTTGCAATTGCTGCGGATTTAGGTCCATTCAAAACTGGTGCCCCACCGCAATGTTGATCAACATAATCAACGATATCTAAACTTTCAGGCATATAGCTACCATCTTCTTTTTGTAAAATTGGTACCATTTTTTGCCCAATCATCTTGATCGGAGTTGCTTCATCATCATTTGCTAATATGATTAATTCAAAAGGAATTTTTTTTAGCCCTAAAATCATTCGAGTTCTAACACAATAGGGACAATGATCGTAAACAAATAATTTCATATGTTTCTCCTAAAAATAGATTTTATTTGATTATTCTAAGCCTAATTATTGCAATAATCTTCAAAAATCCGACTAAAACAAAAAATAACATAGCAATCAAGCCAGCTGCGATTAATGCTTTTTCATAGCCAATTTTACTGACATTAATAAATGGATAAGGATATTGCCCTGTGATATGTCCTCTCACAAAAATATAGATTGCATAAAGCAGAAATGAACAAAATGAGTAAAGAACAATCTTTAGTGTTATTCGAGCAAAAGGTCCATAAATAAGCCATGTTAATAAGCCTAAAATAGGGATCACAACATGTAAACTTTCATTCGCGAGTTGTAATAAGAGTGTTGGAGGTCGATGAACACCTCGCAACAAAATATTATAAATAATAATCGTAATGAGTACCCCAACTAAACCATTTAAGCGAATAACACTAAAAAAAGTACTTGAACAAGTCGGTTTAATAGCTAAAGTTAAACAACTTGCCGCTAACATAAGATTAGTTAATACGGTAAAAAAGCTATAATAAAAAATAAGGCGACCCATTGAGGTAGATGGTTGCCATGGTCGAAGCTGATAAAACCAATAAGTATGGGTTTCAATCCCGACAACAAGTAGGACCAAAAGAACGATCAATATATTTAAGCTACGATTTATCATATTTAATTCATCTTTTTCAATATGTTGAATAAAAAAATATCTAACAGCACTTTCAACTAATGAAAACGAGTTGAAAGATAACGGGCAATAATCGGACCAAAAACTAACACACTAAATAGCCGTAAAATTTGCAAAGGCAAAATTATTGATAAATTAGATTGCGTATCTAATGCGATAACCACTGAAGTTTCTAAACCACCAGGGCTTGTTGCTAAAAAACAGGTCAAATAGTCAAGACCTAAATAATAATGTAATAAAATTGCTTGCCCATAGCAAAAAATCAACATCATAAAAATTGATAATAAAATAATCGGCAATAATCTAACGGCCAATTTTATAACTGCAATATTAAAACGTAATCCCACTGATAATCCAATAGAACCAAAGCAAAGTAATAACAACCATAAAGGTGTTTCTAACTGAACAATACCATTAATCTGCAGTACAGTACCTATAACCATTGATAGCAAAATTCGCCCAGATGGGAATCGAATAATTTTCGCGATAGCTACCCCAATAATTGCAATCAATATAGTATAGAGAAGATTAATTTTTGAGGTTGCAAACCAAACAGCATTGTTTCCATTATTTGTCATCGTCTCTTGAGCAAAAAAGTGTGAAAATACAGCTAACATGAGTATAACAAATATCACTCGTAAGTATTGTATTAACGCAACTAATCTAGGATCCGCACCGTAATCACCACAAATACCAACCATTGCAGAAGCGCCACCAGGCATAATGCCCCAAATCGCGGTTGAACCAGGCAAATTTGAAAAACGGACAATAAAGAGTCCAATAGCAATACTAATAATAATAGTCGATATCGTAATAACCAGAGCTAATTGCCAATAAGATACCAAATCCATCAATACACTAGCGGTAATTGCCTTTGCCGTTAAACAGCCTAAAATACCTTGTGACAAATTAAATAGAGATTTTGGAATATAGATATCAAAACGGTTTAATCCAACGATAATACCCGCTAACATAGGACCAAGTAAGAATGAAGCTGGAACTTGGCTTAAATATAATACCAAGGTAATGATAAAACCCAGTATGATAACAATCATCCATTGGTATTTAGCGGAAATTTTTTTTATCATCATATAATTACAATACTTGAGCCTTAATATAATCAATATCAACATTGTCTAAATATTGAACGATATTCGGATAATAATTATAGTGATGACCATACTCAGGTTGCATCAATTCATCAATTGCGGCCTGCTTTGACCAATTTTGAAAGACTAAACGATACATTGCAATCGTAACACCAGTGCGATCACTACCATGCCAACAGTGAATAAGAACTGGTTTTGTTGATTTTTTGATTAGTTTAAGAACTGAGATCATCTTCTCATCGGTAATATTACCGGCATTTATTCTTACCCAATAAGAGGTTAAATTTGTTCCATCAACCTCGTCACGATCGCTATGCATTGCTCGTAAATTAATAATCGATTTAATACCCTGCTGCTCTAATTGAGCCATTTGATCTTTTGATGGCTGACCAGAGCGATATACATCATCAGAAACTTGATAAAAATTATTTAGCCGCAATGATGGCTCACTCGATTTTGGCGTACAACCAGAAATCATAGCAACGCCAAAGCCCATCAATAATAAACATAAGTAGGATTTTAATTGAATTATCATAATAGCATATTTTATTAATTGTATTTAAACCCAAATACTTTTTGTATCTATTATAACGCTAATTGATCAACAGTGCTAAAAAACCCCTTTAAGTAAAGTGTAATAATCTCTTTACTGTTATCAACTAAAAAACAGACACTCTTTAAGCAACCTTTGCACTGCAATTACACACAAAAAAGAAAAAATAAGTGATAATAAAACCTCAATGATTATTCATTGTTTCCCTATTCCTTATCTTGGCCCAACATTTTGTTGGGCATTTTTTTGTCCAACTAACCAGATATGACGAGAAAATAACATAAATAATATCAACGCAACAGTCACAAATCCTGAACCGATGTAACCAATATCCCCAATAGATAAGTGTAATAAAACTTGGCTACCGACTAATGCCCCACCACCAATACCAATATTATAGATACCCGAATATACCGACATCGCAATATCGGTCCCATCAGGGGCGACTTCAAGTAATTTATTTTGCATTAACATACCAAATACAGTAATAGCAATGCCCCATACTAAACATAATAGGATTGAACTTGCAAAATGTAGAGCTACTACATAAAGTAAAACGAGACACACAATTAAAAGCACTAAAGTATAAATAAATAGTGAGATAGGATATTTATCACCATAAGCAGCAAAAATAATGCTACCAATAATCCCCGACAATCCAATACATAATAGTAATAACACAACAAAATCATCATCAAATCCACCTATTTGGTGCATAAATGGAGTAATGTAAGTGTAAGCAGTAAAATGTCCAGTAACGATAATAGCCGTGAGAATATAGATATGGACTAATGTTGGTCTTTTCAGTAATGCCGGTAAGCTATGTAAAGATTGCACATTATTACTTGGTAATTCAGGAAGTAAATAAACTAAAGCGAGCATAATAATAAATGCAACGGCCGCAATACATAGAAACGTAATTCGCCAACCCACTAATTGACCGATCAATGTGCCAATAGGCACGCCTAATACGATTGCCATTGAAGAACCAGCCACAATAAAGCCCATAGCTTTCGCTTTTTTACCGTTAGGTACAAGCCTGACCGCTAAGGGGGTTGTAATCGCCCAAAATATGGCATGAGAACATGCAATCCCAATTCGTCCAACCATTAGACTAATAAAATTCCAAGCAAAACCAGCTAATATATGGCTAATGATGAATAGTAAAAAAAGGCAAATAAGTAATTTTTTGCGCTCAAATTTTGCTGTGAGTATAGTCAATGGTAAAGATAATAAAGAAACAGCCCAAGCATAACTCGTAATTAATAAGCCTGTTTTTGCCTCACTCATATTAAAGCTAGCTGCAATATTGGGTAATAACCCAACAGGGACAAATTCAGTGGTATTAAAAATAAACGCAGCAAATGCTAAGCATAAAATAGCCGGCCAAGCTCGTGTACGATGAATAACAGGAAATAAATGCATGATATGAAATAAGAATGGCTAAATGAATGGTAATTATAATTTGATATAAATTAAACAGCAATAGTATTCTTCTACTCATTCTTAATGAAGAATAGAAGAATAATAATTAAGCGATTATTTACATGCCTGTGCAGCAGCTAAAGCTTTTGCATAATCAGGTTCATTGGTCACTTCTTTAACGTATTCAACATATACCACTTTATCATGCTGATCGATAACAAACACAGCCCGAGATAGTAAACGTAATTCTTCAATTACAACGCCATATTTTAAACCAAAGTCTAAATCTTTATGATCCGATGTTACTTTCACTGCATCAATACCTTCAGCAGCACAGTAACGACTCAAAGCAAAAGGTAAATCAGCACTTACTGAAAAAATTACCACATCTTTCAGTTTAGCTGCTTCTACATTAAAACGGTGTACTTGTGCATTACACACTGAAGTATCAACAGAGGGTACAGCATTAATAATTTTTACTTTACCTTTAAAATCAGATAACTTAACTTGGGTAAGGTTCATATCTAACACCATAAAATCAGGTGCTACATCACCAACTTTGATCACATTACCAAGTAAAGTAACTGGGTTACCTTTCATTGTTACTTCATTAGTTCGTTTTTGCATAATAGATACCTCTTTGAAAGAAATAAGAAACCACTGCTAATATGCAGGTAAATAGGTGAAAAAGCAACATCTCAATAATCTATTACAGGTATTGTTATTATTGATGAGTTAAGAAGGTAGGCAAGGTTTGTTCTCACCTGTTACCAGATGAGAACAGCGTAGTAAAAAGTTATTGTAAAGCTTTACCTTTTGTTTCTGGTATTAAAAATACAAAAGCAAAAGCAGATAATAAATAAGCGGCTGATAATAGTGCTAATGCATAACTAATTGAGTATTGTGTTGCTAAATAACCAATTAATATCTGAGCTAACCCAGCAATACCACGCCCAACGTTAAAAATAATATTCTCAGCACTAGAACGCGCATCAGTTGGATAATGTTCAGCAAGTAAAGCACCATATCCGCCCATCATGCCATTAACAAAGAATCCGATTGCCGCCCCGAAAATAATCAGTATGGTCATATCTTTTTGATGGAAATAGATCCATATTGATAACGCAGAGACTAATAAAAAGATAATATAAGATGGACGACGACCTAATTTGTCACATAACCAGCCAAATACAATAATACCCAGTGACATACCTAAAGTAGTTGAAATAGCCCAAAATGTTGTGTTTTTGAATGGTAATTTTAGTTCAGTAGCGATCATGGTCGGCATCCACACCATTAATCCGTAAAAACCAAAGTTTTGTACTGCACAAGCGATAGTTAAACCAATTGTTGTTAATGTTGTCCGAGGTGTTTCAAATAATTTACCGACTGAAATTTTATTTTTATTATTATCTTTTAAGTTTTGCCAAATTTCTGGTTCAGCAAGTCCCTTACGTGTCCATGCTACAAATATAGCGGGTAACACACCTACCGCAAATACCGCTCGCCATCCCCATGCATCACCAATATAATTTACAGTTAATGTTGCCAGAATGATCCCGCCCTGAAATCCTAACGCGACGATAGATGTTGCTCTTGAACGTTTATGCTTTGGCCAAGACTCTGAAACTAATGTCATCCCAATACCGAACTCACCACCTAATCCTAAACCGCTTAAAAACCGAAATAGTGCAAAAGTTTCATAATTTGGTGCAATAGCACAAAGACCAGTAAACACAGAAAATATCAAAATCGTCCATGAAAATACTCTTACCCGTCCATATTTATCAGCAAGAATACCAAAAATAATTCCACCTAAAACAGCACCTAATAAGGTAATTGTATTGAGAACACCCGCTTCAGTACCCGTTAAATTAAATGATGTCATAATCATTGATAAACAGAAACCTAACAACATGATATCCATGCCATCTAACGCGTAACCAACTGTTGAAGCAAATAACGTTTTCTTTTGATAAGGTGTAGCTTTGTCGCTTCCATTGCGACTAGGAATTTCAGACACTGTTTTCATTGTTACCTCAAATCATGTTCTTAATATTCAAATTATCTGTTTTAAAAAAATATTGGGTATTCTCTACTATCTTGCTAGATAAAGCAAAATATATGCCATTAAACAGAATAATACAAAATCAAATCTAATAAAAAAGAGTAATATCATTAAATTGAAAACTAACTTATTGAAATAAAATCATTAAATTAAATTTAGTAAAATAAAGATCTTAAAAGAGAAAATGTTATTTATTAAATGAATAACATTTTTTATATTAACCATAATAAAATTAGGTTTATGATTAAAATTTATGAGACGATAATACGATAAATCAATTTAGTCAGCTTTTTGGTAACAGTTAGTCTATTTTATAAGATGCAATTAATTATTAACACTGAGGATACTATGAAAAAAACCAAAATTGTTTGTACAATGGGTCCATCAACAACCCAGCCTGAAGTGATTGAATCTTTAATTTTAAATGGCATGAATGTCGCTCGATTTAATTTCTCCCATGGTGATCAGCAAAGTCACCAAAAGCATATGCGTTTAGTCAGACAAATCGCAGATAAATTAGACGTGCAAATTGCGATTATGTTAGATACCAAAGGTCCTGAAATGCGTTTAGGAAAATTCAAAACAGGTAAAGTTATCTTAAAAAAAGATAATCAATTTACGTTAACAGGTCGAGAGGTTGAAGGTGATGAAACGATTGTATCGATTAATCATAAACCACTATCCAAAGAGGTAAATATTGGTGATAGTATTTTATTATCAGACGGACTCGTTAGATTAACCGTAAAAAAAATAGATGGTCTTGATATTATAACAACAATCGAAAATACCGGTGAAATGAGTAATAATAAACGAGTAGCGGTTCCGGGCGCTAATTTAAGCTTACCTTTTTTATCAGATAAAGATATTTCTGATATCTTATTTGGTATTGATGAAGATATTGATTTTATTGCAGCTTCGTTTGTTCAACGGGCAGAAGATGTCAAATCGATCAAAACATTACTTGAACAACATAATTCATCTGTACAAATTATTGCTAAAATTGAAAATGCCGAAGGTGTTAAAAATATGGTAGAGATACTCAATTTAGCCGATGGTTTTATGGTCGCCCGAGGTGATCTGGGTGTTGAAATTCCAGCTGAACGAGTACCACTACTACAAAAACAAATGATCAAACTATGTAATCAAGCAGGTAAACCTGTTATTACTGCAACACAGATGCTAGAAAGTATGACAGTTAATCCAAGACCAACAAGAGCTGAAGCGAGTGATGTCGCAAATGCTATTTTAGATGGTAGTGATGCTATTATGCTTAGTGGTGAAACAGCATCAGGCTCTTACCCAATTGAAGCGGTACAAACAATGACAACAATTGCAAAATGTATCGAACCAACGCTAGATACAGAACTGAGCCTATCACGATACGGTTTTCATAAAACATTTACGACTAACGCTATTTGTCACGCTTCAGTACAAGTTAGTCATGAACTTAGTGCCAAAGGAATTATCACCATAACAGAGAGTGGCACAACAGCACAAATGATATCAAAATATCGCCCAATGGCGCCGATATTTGCCGTTTCTCCTTATGTAAAAACATTACGTAAATTGCAGCTAGTTTGGGGCGTGATTCCGATTAAAGGTAAAGAGAAAGCAAAAAATACCGAACTCATGATCCGCGATGCAATAAATCAATGTGTGAATAGCAAATACTTAACAAAAGGTGATCAAATTATCATTACAGCAGGTGTTCCACTAGGTAAAGTCGGTACAACCAATATGATTTTTGTTAATACAGTCGGTATTAATAATTAATACAAACGCATTTCAATGGGCAACTTGCCCCATTGATTTTTCATTTACTCAAAGTACCAATAACCTTTATTAATGAATTTTAATAATCCTTGTAATAAAGTGTCATCTTGTAGATCATCTAACGTCAATTGCTCTTTTTGACACAATAGATCAATATATTTTTCTGGTAACTCAAGCTTTTCGCCATGAATATAACCTTGATTACCTAATTTAAAGATACGAATGCTTGGTACACGATATAACGCGCCTTCGCTCGCGACCTCCTCAACCAGTTCATCAAATGAATAAGGTGGATCTAATGGAATAATATTTAATTCATGCATTGGTTGACTTGTTTGCTTACCAAACCAATCAATAAACAGCTCATTATTATGAATTAATGCACACATTTGTGATTTTAGCATTTCAATCTCATAAGAGTGTATTTGATATGGTTTGTCGGAAAGCTGCATACTCGGATCCTGATAAAAAATCCCCTTAGGAACGTTATCTAAGATATAATCGGCAAAACCACTTAACATCTCTTGTGATGTTGGCGTTCTAAAACCAACCGAATAGCTTAATGATTCAGTTAAACTCACACCATTATGAGGATAGCCAATTGGAATATAGAGAATATCACCGGGATTAAGTTCTTCATCAATAATTGGCTCATAAGCTTCGACATGTAATAAGGCAGGATGAGCACTAAATTGATGATAATTAGGATTACGATCACCAACTTTCCAGCGGCGTTTTCCCATACCTTGCGTAATAAATACATCATAGTTATCAATATGTGGACCGACACCACCCTGAGGCGTAGCATAAGAGATCATTAAGTCTTCAAACTGCCAATGTGGTAATACTCGAAATGGCTCAACTAAAGTTGCCGCTTCAAGGTGCCAATGATCCACGGCTTGAACTAATAAACTCCAATTACTTTCGCCTAATTCATCAAACTCTTCAAATGGACCATACTTTGCATCCCACTTTCCGTCTTTATTCGTGACAATACGGCTTTCTATTTCACTTTCAACCGCTAATCCCGCTAATTCATCAGGCGAGATCGGGTCAATAAAATTAGGGAATGCTTGGCGTAATACTACGGGTTTTTTTTGCCAATAATTGGTGAGGAAGTCATCCCAATTAATATTTAATCGATTTTTCATAATGATCCCTTATACTAAAAATAATTAGATGCATTTTGAACAATAATTAAAATGTGTCAATATTATTCCGCGCTATTGTTTATTTAAATTGTGATAAGTCGTTATTAGCTATCATAGTGCTGTTTCAAATCAGGAAATACCACTGAAGCAAATATATCCGAAAATAACAAAATCATTTATACTAATTATAATGATTAATATTTAACTTTAAGCCATAAACATCAATGAATGTAATATCAACCCAAGCTCCAGCAATTGACAAAGCAACGCGTATATTTCACTTTATTGCTGACAATGGCGGATCAACTTATACCCAAATATATCAAGGATTATCCTTACCTCAAAGCTCCACTTCAGCACTGTTGGCAAGTCTTGTTGCCAACGGTCTATTAAGACAGAATGAAGGGAAATATTTTTTGGGATTAGTATTTTACGAATTCGGTAATAAATCGGTTGCCCAATTTAATATTCGAGATTTAGCTATTGAACCATTAACACAATTACGGGATAAAACTAATCTGACTTGCCATTTAGGAATTTTAGACGGCAATTCGGCTATTTATTTAGTTAAAGTTGACAGCCCGAATGCCATCACGATTAAAAGCTGGTTAGGTAAACGATTATCCCTACATTGTTCGGGTTTAGGTAAAGTATTACTCGCTTGGCTACCGGAAGAGCAAGTTGATATTTTGTTACCTGATGAGGATTTACCCGCACATACTAATACAACGATTACAACACGTACGGCCTTTAAAACGCAGCTTGCAAAGGTTCGCCAAAATGGTTGGGCATTTGATGACGGTGAAGATTATGAAGGAATCACCTGTATTGCTGTACCCGTTTTTGATCGAAATGGTCGGGTGATTGCCGCAATTAGTGCTTCTGGTGTCACCTTTCAAATGCCCAAAGATAAAATCGATCTATTAGCAAGCTATGTTATTGAAGCTGCTAATCAGCTTTCGGCTAAAATGAAATTTTAAATCATCTGCTTCAGTTATTTCGTTATAAAATTGCTGTAGATATGCATTCTAGTATAAAAATATAATTTATCTAAATTGGCATTACCTATGTAATGCCTATATTCTTATCAGCTAATAAACACTCAATGCCTTAACTAACATCCACCTAATTACTTTGATAAAAAGCCTAATGTTATATCAATTTTTCTGATAATACTTGTAAATAGATCTATCACTCAAATTTAAGCAGATTAAAGAATAACGATTATAATTTTGATGTATTTCACAATAATAAAAGATTGTTATCACAAATGCGTAAAATTGGTTGCTTTTTAACTATTACATTATTATATTGATATCAAACTCAATATACTGGTGTAAAAATAAGGAATTACTATGACTGTCAAAAATTATCAAAAAGCAAAATTTCATGGCGCGATTTGTCCTTCTATCATTCCATTTTCAGCTAATGGAAAAATTGATCTCAACGGTTTAGAAAAACACCTGAAAAGACTCACTGACTCTGGTATTAATGGTATCCTTTTAAACGGTACTATCGGTGAATTTGTTACTTTAAGTATTGAAGAACGCTTAATGTTGATTAAAGAAGCAAAAAAAATGACCGATTTACCGGTTATTGCTCATGTATCAACAACTGTAATTGATGATATGCTTAGATTAGCAGATGCTGCATTTGACAATAATTATGATGCAGTTATGGCATTGCCACACTACTATTATGCTCAAACTCCCAACCAACTTTTTGAATACTACCAGTTTTTAGACTCTAAATTTGCTGGTGATTGGTTAATTTATAATTTTCCAGCACGCACTGGTTGTGATGTAGATGCCACGTTAGTGACTAAACTGATCAAAGCATGTCCTAAATTCATTGGTATCAAAGATACCGTAGACTGTGCATCTCACACTCGTTCAATTGTTAGAGCTGCATCCCCACTCAAAGAGCAGTTTTCAGTACTAGCCGGCTTTGATGAATATTTAGTCCCTAATTTAATGAATGGTGGTGCTGGCGTATTATCAGGTCTTAATAACGTTGTGCCTGAACTTTTTGCCCAAATTATGCAAGCTTATACCAAAGATGATCTGAGTACAGTTACTGAATTATATAAAGAGATTGGTATACTTTCCGGTATTTATGCTATCGGAGATGATTTTGTAACCACAATTAAAACAACCGTTTCACGTAAGTTTGGTTATATGGAACCAATTTCCCGTAACTTCGGTGGAAAATTGAATACAGAGCAATTAGCCGCCTTAGATAAACTTTTCGGACTGTAATGATAAAGAATATTTGAACTTGTAATTGTAATTAAAATAGGTAAAGGAGTTTTAAATGGCTTATCGTATGATCTTAAATGAGACATCATACTTCGGTGCAGGCTCGATCAGCAACGTCGTCGATGAGGTTAAAAAACGCGGTTTTAAAAAAGCATTAGTTGTCACAGATAAAGATTTAATTAAATTTAAGGTTGCAACTAAAGTTACCGATTTACTTGATAAAGCGGGCTTACCTTATCAAATATTTGATGAAGTTATGCCTAATCCAACTATCGGTATTGTACAAAAAGGTGTCAGTGTATTTAAACAATCTGGTGCGGACTATTTAATCGCAATCGGTGGTGGTTCTCCACAAGATACGGCAAAAGCAATTGGAATTATTATTAATAATCCTGAATATGCCGATGTCCGTAGCCTCGAAGGTGTTGCCCCAACTAAAAAAGCCGCAGTACCTACTATTGCAATCCCAACCACTGCTGGAACAGCTGCTGAAGTCACTATCAATTATGTTATTACCGATGAAGAGAAAAAACGTAAATTTGTTTGCGTCGATCCTCATGACATTCCGGCCGTCGCTATTATCGATTCAGAAATGATGAATAGTATGCCAAAAAGCTTAAAAGCAGCAACGGGAGTTGATGCATTAACTCATGCAATAGAGGGTTATATTACTAAAGGTGCTTGGGAACTATCAGATATGTTCCACCTTAAAGCAATCGAGGTGATTGGTCGTTCACTTCGTGATTCAGTGAATGGTGTCGCTAAAGGTGGCGAAGACATGGCACTTGGTCAATATATTGCGGGAATGGGTTTTTCAAATGTAGGATTAGGCTTAGTACATGGTATGGCACACCCATTAGGGGCCTTTTATGGTACACCACATGGCGTAGCAAATGCGGTTCTACTACCACACATCATGAGCTATAACGCTGAGTTTACAGCAGATAAATACCGAGATATAGCTAAAGCAATCGGTGTAAAAGGAACTGAAATGATGAGTATTGATACTGCTCGTAAAGCAGCTATTGATGCTGTAACACAGTTAAATAAAGATGTTGGAATTCCTGCTACATTAAAAGAGATTGGTGTCAAATTAGAAGATATTCCAGCTTTAGCGCAAGCTGCTTTTGATGATGTATGTACAGGTGGAAACCCACGTGATACAAATGTCAGCGAGATCGCTGCACTTTATAAGGCTATTTACTAAATCTCATCAAATAGAACTGCGGTAAAACAAAACAGCGCTAATCAAAAAGAGATAGCGCTGTTTTTATTTGAGTAGT
Organism: Orbaceae bacterium BiB; assembly: GCA_036251205.1. Lineage (NCBI taxonomy): Bacteria > Pseudomonadati > Pseudomonadota > Gammaproteobacteria > Orbales > Orbaceae > Orbus > Orbus mooreae. Next base: position 868,930 of record CP133958.1, read on the forward strand.
AATTAAGCTTAATACACTTTATGAGGTTAATGAAGACTTACCTTGATAGATGAAGTTAAGTTTATCATTTTTCAACGTCACTTTAATTCTTCCACCTTGCTGCAATTGACCAAATAGTAACTCTTGAGCAATCGGTTTTTTAAGCTGTTCTTGAATGACACGAGTCATTGGTCTTGCCCCCATTGCCTTATCATAACCTTTCTGTGCTAGCCATATTTTAGCTTCATTCGTAATCGCTATTGTCACCTGTTTAGCGGCTAGTTGTTGGGCAAGTTCGGCAACAAATTTATCAACAATTTTTGACATAATCGACTGGCTTAAATGCTCAAACCAAATAATATTATCTAATCGATTTCGAAACTCAGGGCTAAAAGTATGGTTGATTTCAAATAACGCATCATGACTTTTATCTTGATTTGTAAATCCAATTGAAGATTTAATTGTTTCCTTTACACCTGCATTGGTTGTCATAACTAAAATAATATTACGAAAATCAGCTTTACGTCCGTTAGTATCGGTTAATGTACCATTATCCATAATTTGTAGTAATAAATTATAAATATCTTGGTGAGCTTTCTCTATCTCATCAAGTAATAACACGGCATATGGATGTTTAATTACCTGTTCTGTCAGCAATCCCCCCTGCTCATGTCCAACATAACCAGGAGGAGAACCAATTAGTCGACTCACTGTATGAGGTTCTTTATATTCAGACATATCAAAACGCAATAACTCAACACCAAGTAATTTCGCTAATTGTAACGTGACCTCTGTTTTACCTACACCTGTTGGCCCTGCAAATAAGAATGAACCAATCGGTTTATGCTCACCACCGAGACCAGCTCGATTTAAAGTTATCGCATCACAAAGGACATTAATCGCTTTATCTTGACCAAATACAGCTGATTTTAACTCTGCTGGTAGATTTTGTAATTTACTTTTGTCAGAGCTAGATACTGTACTTTCAGGAATTCGAGCAATTTTGGCGATAATTTTTTCAATATCACTCTCATTAATCGTTTTTTTGCGTTGTTTAATCGGTAAAAGTGTATTTTTAGCGCCAGCTTCATCAATTAAATCGATCGCTTTATCAGGCAAAAAGCGATCAGGTAAATATTTTACCGATAGCTCAACCGCCGATTTTAACGCCTTTGTTGTATAGTGAACTTGATGATACTGTTCATAGTAACTTTTTAGCCCTTGCAAAATTTTAATACTATCAGCGATCGATGGCTCAATAATATCAACTTTTTGAAAACGTCGAGCTAAAGCGTGATCTTTTTCAAAGATTCGACTATATTCTTGGTAGGTTGTAGAACCAAAAACGCGAATTTTTCCTGATGATAACAGTGGTTTGAGTAAATTAGCTGCATCTAGTTTACTTTCACCCGTTGCACCAGCACCAATAATCATATGAATCTCATCAATAAATAAAATACTATTTGATTGCAGTTCAAGTGCCTTCACGAGTTCATTAAAGCGTTTTTCAAAATCCCCCCGATAAGTTGCACCAGCAATCAGCGAGGAAATATCAAACGAATAAATAGTCGCATTAGCTAATACATCAGGAACCTTATTTTGTTCAATTAACCATGCCAAACCTTCAGCAATTGCCGTTTTACCGACACCAGCCTCACCGACTAAAATCGGATTATTTTTACGTCGTCGACATAAAATTTGCATAACTCTTTCAATATCAAGCTGTCGGCCAACTAATGGGTCTAAACGTCCTTGCTGTGCTAATAGATTAAGATTAACGGTATAGCGCGATAATGCGTCGGATTCAGTAGATACATTCTGTTGTTCCTCATCACTTTCATGCATTGGAATTTGGTGAGATAAATAACTTATTAATTTCAACCAATCTAAATTAAAACTATTTAATAAATAAGCCGCGTATGACTCTTCTTCACTAAGAATGGCGACCAATACATCACAAGAGGTCACTTCTTTTTTTTCTGCCGATTGTACTTGCATTACAGCCCGTTCAATCACTCGATGAAATGCAATAGTTGGCTCAGTTAATAGTTCATGTTGATAACAAGGTAAATAGCTGGCATTATCCTCAATATAAAAGGTTAACTCTGTAAATAACTTTTCAACATCAATATCCAGATTAGTTAACACATTAATGACCATTTTATCGTTTAAGAGTGCAAGTAACAGCTGTTCAACAGTAAAATATTCATAACCTAATGATTGCGCCTCGTTAAATCCCTCGCTAATCACTAACTGTAGTTGTTTATTCATCATGATGGTAATTTTTCCATGGTACATTTAAGTGGGAATTGATGCTCCTGTGCATACTGAGTAACTTGAAAAACTTTCGTTTCAGCAATTTCAGCAGAGTACACGCCACAAATTCCTTTTCCCTCTTTATGTACAGCATACATAATTTGTGTGGCTCTATTTTCATCATGACCAAAGAAATGCATTAATACCTCAATGACAAAATCCATAGTAGTATAGTCATCATTATATAAAATCACCTGATATTTAGCAGGTGGTGCCATGCTTTTCACGTTGAATTTTTCAACAACTCGCTCTTTGCTCATATTTAATACTCTACTAATCACACTTTATCGGTTATCATACTCATTTTTACTGCTGATTTATAGCCAAATTAAAATTATTGACACACAAAATAGATGAATAAGATTACTGATATTGTTCCCCCAAAAAATAAAATGGTGCTATTTAAATGGCTATACTCTGGCCAGCTTAAACTGAATCCGCTTTGGCAAAAATGGGGCTACCGTTGTAAATTTGTCTTACGTTCACTGTTTTTAGCACCTCGTACCTTTAATTGGCTTGAGCATCTTGCTAATTATCGATTACTCGGTTATTTTTTGTCTAGACAAACCAATCTGCCTTGTAAGTTACAACGCCCTTATTTATCAACATGTATGAAAAATAAAGAATGTTTACAAGCATTGGTCTACCACTATGATTTTTTATCATCACATAATGATAAAGTAACGCACGCTTTTTATGGTGAAAAGGCCTATTTATTGGCTGAATTGACGGCTAAAAATGACGATATTATTCGCCTATTTATCCAAGCCGAAGATAAATATGCTCGTGAAGGAGAGATTAGTCTTTATGCCTATGATCAAAATAATGTTGATCTTGCTACACTGACTTTTTCAATTATCGAATATCAGGGTAAATCGACACTATTTATTGCAGGGCTACAAGGATCTAACCACCAAGACGCAAGATCAGCAATCCAACAAGCGACTAAAGCATGTTTTGGCCTATTCCCTAAACGTTTAGTTGTCGAAAGTGCACTTATTTTAGCGAATTTTTTCCAACTAGAACAAATTGTTGCTGTAAGTAATACAACTCATATTTATAATAATTGGCGCTACAAAAGTCGATTCAAACAAATACACTCGGATTTTAATGATTTTTGGCAAACAATTGATGGTAAAGAGAATAGTGAAGGATTATTTATTCTGCCAAATAACGTTGCCCGTAAGCCAATTGAAGATATCGTGAGTAAAAAACGTTCAGAGTATCGTAATCGTTATGCACTATTAGATACTCTAATAGAAAAAATCAATAATCAACTCTCAACATTACAATAATATATTTTTAAAAGGTTATTCTATGCTCTTCGGCATTCTAATCGCATTAGTACCTCTGTTTACGGGTTATTTAATAAAATTATCAAACAAATTATGGATTGATAAGATTAATAAGTCGTTGAGCCTTATTGTCTATCTCATTTTGTTTATTATGGGTATTGAGTTAGCTCAACTTGACGATCTACTTACCAATTTAACGACGATTATTTCATCAACCTTGATCTTATTCGTCTGTACTTTTGGTATGAATATGCTTTTCTTACTGGTTATTGATATTTTTTTACCATGGCGTAATAGTAATCAAAATAGTGAACCCGTCACATCTCGTTTTAAAATGATCTTAGAATCGTTACGAATCTGCTTTGCTCTAATTCTTGGATTTATATGTGGTTTGATTCCTTTATCGTTCTGGCAATACAATGGATTAGCTACTAAAATTATTTTAGTTATTCTATTAGTCCTTGTCGGTATTCAACTGCGCAGCAACAACATAACGGTTAAACAAATTTTAATTAATAAAGTGGGTATGATGACTACCACTATTGTGATATTAAGCGCCCTGTTAGGTGGTTTGATTGCATCATATATATTAGATTTATCAGTGAATACAGCGCTTGCTATGTCATCTGGTTTCGGTTGGTATTCGTTATCAGGGATATTGATGACTGAAGCTCAGGGAGCCGTTATTGGCAGTATCACATTTTTAAATGATATTATGCGAGAACTTACTGCAATTATTTTAATTCCTAGCTTAATTAAACGTTTTAAATTCACTGCACTTGGTGTGTGCGGTGCGACATCAATGGATTTTACGCTGCCTATGTTGCAAAAAGGCGGTGGTATGATGATAGTCCCACCCGCGATTGTACAAGGATTTTTATTAACGCTCGTTATGCCTATCCTAATGACGTTACTAAACTATTATTTTTAATATAACTTTAGTCTAGTTTTGATGGACTATTAATAAATGGCACTTAATTATGAATAAAAAAACCACTAATTTATGCCCATGCTGTTCAGCTAAACCCTATCAGGAGTGCTGCGAACCTTATCATCTATGGGTAAAAAACGCACCGACAGCTGAAGCATTAATGCGTTCTCGCTATAGTGCTTATGCAATGCGTAATGCCGAATATCTGATAAAAACATGGCATCCTAAAACGCTACCAAAGCGATTAGATGAAACAATTAGTGAAGCCAAGTGGATTGAATTGGTCATTCATCGAAGCTGGGATAGCGATATCGATAATGAAGCTTTTGTCGATTTTACTGCTCGTTACCGAAATATCAACGGTAAAGCAGAAAAAATGCATGAAATCAGTCGTTTTCTAAAACAAGGTGAACATTGGTTTTATATTGATGGCGAGTTTATTTAACTCGCTTCTCGTTACCGTTCTGGACTAATGTGATCTTACCAGACTCATCTTGTTTAATATAATTAATACCATCATGCCAAGCACCTAATACAATCCGTTGGCTTGGCTTGTCAGCAATATCAAAATAATGGGTAGCGGGTCTATGAGTATGTCCATGAATCATTATGCTAGCTTGATATTTTGTCATCATCTCTTCAACTGCATTTTGATTAACATCCATAATTGATTCAGCTTTATACTGGTTATATTGACTACTTTTATTACGCATCTTGTTGGCTATCTTTTGACGAAAATAGCGGGGTAATAATAAAAAGAGTCGTTGTAGCCATCTATTATGCATTTTTTTACGAAATTTTTGATATGCCTGATCGTCAATACAAAGTAAATCACCATGTAGAATAACAATATTCTCTTGATGATTATTAATAACAAAGATCTCTGACAATAATTTCATTGCCGATACTGGCGCAAAATGTTTACCGAGTAAAAAATCACGATTACCGTGGATAAAGTAATTTTGAATATCTCGTTTGCTAAGTTCATTTAATTGCTTAGCAACTTCTTGCTGTAATGCAGAGGTAATATCATCACCAATCCAATAATCAAAGAGATCTCCGAGAATATAAAGCTCACAATGCGCAGGCAGTGACTGTAAAAAATGTAAAAAGCCTGCAGTTATCTCAGGCTCATTTTCATTTAAATGTAGATCTGCAATAAAAAAACGTTGCATTGATTACTCAACAGTAACGCTTTTAATCACGATATCTTCAACAGGTACATCGGCATGCATACCATTACGGCCTGTCTTAACAGCTTTAATTTGATCGATAACATCTAAACCGTCAACAACCTTTGCAAATACACAGTAACCAAAGCCATTAGCATCAGCTGAACGGAAATCTAAATAATCATTATCAACGACGTTAATAAAAAATTGTGCCGTTGCTGAATGTGGATCTGACGTTCTTGCCATCGCTAAAGTTCCACGTTCATTTTTTAATCCATTAGCCGCTTCATTCTTGATTGGGGCTTTTGTTTTTTTCTGTTTCATACCAGGTTCAAAACCACCACCTTGAATCATAAAATTATTAATTACACGGTGAAAAATAGTATTATCGTAAAAACCTTCTTTGCAGTATTCCACAAAATTCTTAACGGTTTCAGGTGCTTTATCAGCAAAGGTTTCTATTTTAATATCACCTTTATTAGTATGAAAAATAATCATAATCTGTTCCTTTAAATTTTCATTTGTTTATTAAATGGCATTTTGATAAAAATATTTTTATCAATTAGCTGCCAAATCTCGTACACGCTGCTAATGTATTTTGCATTAATGTTGCTACTGTCATCGGGCCTACACCACCAGGCACTGGTGTAATAAAACTTGCCCTTTTAGCTGCCTCAGCAAACTCGACATCACCGGCTAATTTACCATCGGGTAAACGATTAATCCCTACATCGATAATAATCGCCCCATCTTTAATCCACTCCCCTTTAACAAAATTGGGAATTCCAACACCCGCAATAACGATATCAGCTCGTTTAACATGGTCAGCTAAATCTGTGGTTTGGCTATGGGTAATCGTCGTTGTACAGCCTAATAATAGCAACTCTAATGCCATTGGCCGACCAACAATACTTGAGGCCCCTACAACCGTTGCATTCAATCCTGACAATTTAACGCCTGTTGATTTTAACATAGTTACAATGCCATAAGGCGTACAAGGTCTTAAAATCGGTTCTCGTTGTAACAAACGCCCAATATTGAATGGATGGAAGCCATCAACATCTTTTTTGGGATCTATTCGTTCCAGTACTTTCGTTTTATCAATATTGTTAGGCAACGGTAGTTGAACTAAAATGCCATCGACATCATGTTGTTGATTTAATTTGTCAATTAATTCAATTAACTGTTCTGTTGTTGCTGAAGGAAGATCATAAGCAAAAGAGATAAACCCCACTTCTTCGCAAGCTTTTTGTTTATTCTTAACATAAATTTTAGACGCAGGATCATCACCAACTTGAATAACAGCAAGACCTGGAGCTCTAAGCCCATTAGCTTTACGTTGCTCAACTTGATTTACAATATCAGTACGAATTTTTTGGGCTAGTGCTTTACCATCAATAATTGTTGCTGTCATTTATTGTCACCTTTTAGCATCATCACATAATAGCTTTGTATTGTCTCAAATGTTATAAATGATGTCTATCAATCATATCATTTATAACGTTTGACTGTTTATCTCATTAACAATTACTTGATATTTTTTGTTGTAGCGATAAGAGAAAAGGATTTCAATTAATGGAATGAGTAATAATAATCCCCAAATGATCATAATAGGTAGTAAAAAACCATTAACTAACTGTTTAATATAGAATGCGAAAATTTTAATAATGACTTCACTGGAAAGTAGGTTTGATAATTTCACCTCGAAAACCTCATCAACAAGTCCTCGCTCTAATCCAACAGTCGAAGAGAGTTTATCTTTTAAGGTCGATTTTAGGTAACGCATACCAATAGGCGAATCTAATACCATGATAATAAAATTTTGCGTTTGATTACGGTTCGTATCACTCAATTTTAGTTGAGCAATCATCATGGAGTGCGCTTGAGTTACAGCATCATCTAGGGTGCTATTTAAACTTTGTTCACTATAACTACTAATTTCAATATTGAAGTTAAAATTTTGTTCAATTACTGATTGGATAGAGGATTGATAAAAAGGTAATTTCTCAATAACCTGATCCCGGCTCGTGCTAATAGCACCATAGAGAAAACCTAAACATAACCCGATAATTGGAATGAAAAAATAGTAACTATAAGCCAGATATTTTAATGCCTTATAACGTCGCCTAACTAAAACAAATTTTTTTAAGGCAATCAGCAAAATTAGCAATACAATAAAACTCAGTAAGCCAATTTTGATTCCTCCCCAAATGATACTAAATAGATTAAAATACTGCGAAAAAAAATACCAATACTCACTCATTAATTTTCCTTAATTTATTATTGTTATTATTGATAATGTAGTATTTTATCGGTCTTATTTATAGATTTATTGAAGACCGATCATTAAGTGGTTATATTGATCATCAATATTACCCATTAATTCACAAACATAGTCATCAAATGATTGTAGAACTACTTTTTCTGATTTCCACTGATTTTTAGCAATTTTCTTAATTGCTGAATAATTTTTAAAAATATCAAAGTTCAAAATACTGCTACCTAATATTTGATAAAATACTTTTTCACTAATGGCTTCACCATCTTTTTTTAAATTATTAAATGGTTGATAGTAAAAGTAGGTAACACCGTCAGTAGTGATAATCGATTTATGTAATAAAGCAATTAGCTGAGAGTGTAAACTAGCTAAATTATTTAACAAACTACTTTTATCACCTAAATTCTCACGAATTGCCTTTTCAAAGGCTGCATTAACATCATCAAGCTGCGTATTTGCAAGAGTTTCATAAAGAGGTAATTCTTTACGAACATATTCCTGAAACTCTTTAGCTTCCTTTTTAATTAACGGTTTCGTTTTTACTAACTGCCCGTTTAAGATGACTGTTCCATCAGGTTTAATATCTAACGTATTTTGATTGATAAACTGCACATCTTCGTTACTAATAACTATATTGTAACTTGGCTTAACTAAGCACTCTTTTGCCTTCGCCTGTACGGTATTAATAAATATAAGATTTACTGCCAAGACAGCTAATAATATACTTTTTTTAAACATAGCATCTTACCTCAATTAAGAAATTTTGATCATCAATTTTACTATCGCACCAGATCTATCAGTCCGATTAGTAATACTCACTGTACCATTATGTATCGTGAGCACCTCTTTAACAAAAGAGAGTCCTAAGCCACTACTTTTGCCTTTATTTAATCGAGGTAATGAGTAAAATCTTTCAAATACACGCTCTAACGCATAATCAGGAATTCCTGAACCTGTATCTTGTATTTCTATAATATAATAGTGATCCTGAACGGTTGCTGACACCTCAATTTTGCCACCTTCTGGTGTAAAGTCGAGAGCATTACTTAACACATTACTGAGAGCTTGAGTTAATAAAAATTTATCACCGGTTATTCTGACAATAGCATTTTGTTTAATGACTAAGCTAATGTTTAATAACTGAGCCTCAACACTTTTATTTTCTATCACTTGCTCAATAATCGTATTCATATTCAAAAATCTAAAATTCAAACCGACACGACTCTCTAAACGAGCGAGCTGTAACATTCTTTCTATGAGTACGCTCATTCGCTCCGTCTGTTGTTCAATATTATTCAAAAAACGGACCTGCGTACTTTGAAATTTATCGATTGGCGTTGACAAATCAACCAGCTTTTCATTTGAGTCTTGTAATATTTCAGTTGCGGCTCGAATTGAAGATAACGGGCTTTTTAATTCGTGGGCTAATGTATGTACATACTTCTCAATATAATCTTTACCATCTAATTTCAGTCGCATATTTTCTAATGCATTCGCTAATAGACTCAGTTCTGGAGAGAGGAATTTTGGCAATATAACCGAGCTATCACCGCTAGAAACTTGATTAGCATAACGGATTAGTTTTTTAACTGAACGATTAATCCACCAATAAATAAAGATACCGATTAGTAATGCAACAGCAATGAGTACTGCACCACCAACTAGAATTCGACTTTCACCGCGATCAACAATTAAAGACATCGATTTATCAGGTTTAGCAACGGTTAGCACACCAACTAATTGATTATTTATTTTAATAGGTGCTGCAACATACATCACGGAACTATTTGGATCATTAGGATTCATATAACTGGTTCTGGCACCATATTTACCTTGTAATGTTAGGTAAACATCATTCCATTGAGAGTAATCTTTACCAACATCTTGATTCTCAGAGTCAAAAATCACCATTCCTTTTGAATCGGTAATATATACACGATAAGCAATTCTATTTTTAATCATGCCATAAATATTGGCATTAATTGGAGTGTTATGTAGATAAATAAACGCATTATTAAAAGGACTATTTTTTACTTCATCCAAGCTAGTTAACTCTTTTGCAACAATGGCAGCTAAAAGAGAAGAAGTATCAATAAGCATACCTTCTGTTGTTCGCCTAATTGTGGGTCTAACATCTTGTAAAAAAATACTAAAGACTAAGTAACAAGCCAAAATTGCGATCAAAACGTAACCAAATAAAAGCTGTAAGCCAATTCGCATACACTACACCTTATCTCAAATAGTTAGGGAATATCCTAACCCACGATGCGTCAGAATTGGTGGCTTTTGAGATGGTTCAATCATCACCAACTTCTGCCTAATTGTTTTTATATGAGTATCAATTGTTCGTTCCATCGATTCTAAATTATCTTGCCAAACTAACTCCATCAATTGAGCTCTTGAAAAAACACGATTAGGAGACCTAATAAATGTTTTAAGTAACAGATACTCATAACGAGTTAAACTGAGCATATCGTTATAATAACGAATAAATGCACTTTGTTCATCCAATATAAAAGGACCAACTGAAAATTTATTTATCACGACTTGTTGTTTAAGAGATCGTCTTAATACAGCCTTAACCCTTGCAGATAACTCCCTCGGTGAAAATGGCTTAGCAACATAGTCATCAGCACCAATTTCTAAACCAACAATACGATCGATCTCTTCTATACGAGCTGTTAAAAAAATAATTGGAATATCGTACTTATCTAGCACGATTCTTGCTAAATCAAAACCGAGAATATCAGGTAATCCAACATCAAGTATAATTAAGGCAGGTCTCTTTTGGGTGTGATTTAACAACGCCTCTAACAACAATTCGCCACGTTCAAACCAGCAAACGCGATAATTATCTTCCTCCAGTCGATAAACTAACGTATCTGCAATAGTTGCCTCATCTTCAACAAGCCAAATATTAATCATCAGTAATCCATTTCTTTTTATTATTATCACTTTACATTATATACTAAACTTGCCCAAACAGATAACAGATTAAACTAATATCGGCTATTGTATAACAGGATTATTATGAATCTTTTAATAAGATGAAATTTATCGTTATAAATCATTAATTTACATAACCAGTTGATTTATAATAATAAATAATATTTTCACTAATATACCAAATTAATAAAATATGTTATGCTAACGTAAATTTTTAATGTGAAAAATACAAAAGCTATATGATGCGAATCCCCTTTATTAAATATGATTACAAAAAATATCTGGATGAGTTGGCTAAAATAGAACAAAAAGCTAATGATTATCTCGTCTTATATACTCCCAAAGAGTATCGAGAAACTTTACTCAAATCCATCAAACAGGCAACTCATCGTATTTATATTGTGGCACTTTATCTTGAACGAGATGAAGCTGGTCAAGAAATCTTGCAAGCTATCTATGATGCTAAGATGAAAAATCCGCAATTAGATGTAAAGATTTTTGTTGATTGGCATAGAGCACAACGAGGCCGTATGGGGGAAGGTAGAAGCCAAACTAATGCTCAGTTTTATCATCAAATGCAAATCGCTAATCCAAGTATCAATATTGAAATCTATGGCGTACCCGTCAATCGTCGTGAAGTATTAGGTGTTTTACATTTAAAAGGTAGTATTATTGATAACACCGTACTTTATACTGGTGCTAGTATTAATAATGTCTATCTACATAAGCTTGATAAATATCGTTATGACCGATATCACATTATAACCAATCGCGAATTAGCGGATAGTATGGTTGCTTATACCGAGCAAAACTTCTTACCATTGGCAGGAGTACAACGACTAGATACCGCAGAGCAAAAAACACGTAAACAGCTTAAATCAGACATTAAAGCATTACGACAACATTTAATGCAAAGCAATTATCAATTTTCAGCTCATGCCGATAATAATACGTTAACCGTAACCCCTGTGGCAGGAGTGGGTAAATCAAATCAACTAAATCAAGTTATCCACCGTATGATTTGTGCAGCCCAAGAGAAAATCATCTTTTGTACTCCTTATTTCAATTTACCACCTATTATTATAAAAGATATAATTCGCCAGCTAAGAAAAGGTAAAAAAATTGAGATTATTGTTGGAGATAAAACAGCCAATGACTTTTATATTCCCGAAGATCAACCATTTAATATTATTGGAGGGTTGCCTTACCTATATGAAATCAACTTACGCAAATTCGTTGAGCGATTACAAGAATTTATAGATAAAGAACAACTCATTATTCGATTATGGAAAGATCAGGATCATAGTTACCATCTTAAAGGGATTTGGGTTGATAATAATTGGGTACTCATTACGGGGAATAATATTAATCCAAGAGCTTGGCGCCTTGATCTAGAAAATGGCATTTTAGTCCATGACCCTAACCATGAATTGCAGGCCCAGTTTAGTAAAGAACTTGATATGATCAGACAAAATACGTTATTGGTTAATCATTTTCAACAGATTCAGGCTATCCAGTTTTATCCGAAACAGGTGCATAAACTAATTAATCGTTTAAGTCGTATCCGCATTGATAAAATTATTAAACGATTGTTATAGTTTTTCACACGCTTTGATCTAAAAACATAGTGATTTATTTGCGCTATGTTTTTAGTTGTTATAGAGAGGTAAAGCTATAAAACTTTAAATAGCATATAAAGTTCACGAAGCTCTTTTTGTATTTGATTTATACCAAATACCCCGCCAGCAAAACCAGATGAGCGTTTTTTTATACTAACTCTAACTTGATCATCGCCAAGATATTGCGGCATTATTTCCATCTTATAATGTTTATAAAATGCACCAAATAACATTCTTAAGGTACCATTCCCCTTTTCATAAACATCATCACCAATATTACGATATCCTCTAGCGAGCATAGTTTGTTCAATTATTTTTCTAAACTCATTATCAGAAGAACACTGATACAAAAAGGTATAATCGTTGTCATTCAAAAACTCTTCTTTAATAAAAGTAGCCATTTTCCTATCCTATTATTTTTAAATTATAAAATTGACCGTCTGCTATGATACAAATAGTATTATACAATAGCAATGCTTTGTTGTTTTTCGTTAAAATATTGGTGAAAGGCATTAATCTATTAAAAAAATAGAGACGTAAAATAAAATATTTTTTTACTTTAGTAAAAACAATCATGGCGTTCGCTTCAACTATCATAATAAAAATACCACATACAATAACAAATAATTACGCGCAAAAAATGGTTTTACAGTCAGTAACTGCTATAATGATTAACTAAACAAATCAATGAGAACCGCTATGCGCATATGGATCGATGCTGATGCTTGCCCTAATCCTATAAAAGAGATTATTTATCGTGCAGCAGAGCGAAAACAGATTTATGTAATTCTTGTTGCTAATCAATGGTTAAAAATTCCCAGTTCTACTTTTATTAAGATGCAACAAGTTGAGAAAGGTTACGACATTGCCGACAATGCAATAGTCAAACAAGTTGAACCACAAGATTTAGTTGTTACTTCAGATATTCCATTAGCAGCGGATGCACTAAATAAACAAGCGTATGTATTAACACCTAGAGGTGAACGCTATACCCTTGATAGTATTAAAGAGCGTTTAATTATGCGTGATTTTATGGAAACGATGCGAGCCAGTGGTGTTCAATCAGGTGGGCCAGCACCCTTTTCAGCCAAAGATCGCGAACAATTTGCTAATCAGTTAGATAAACTGATTACGACTTTAAGTAAAAGGTAAATTAATAATGTTGACTATTTATGGTATTAAAAACTGTGACACAATGAAAAAGGCCTTTAAATGGCTTGATGAACATCATATCGAATATCAATTTCATAATTATAAAACTGCAGGGCTATCCCCTGAATTATTACAAACTTTTATCGATAAGTTAGGATGGCAAGCGATTCTTAATACTCGGGGTACCACCTGGCGTAAACTAGACGAATCGATTCGTAATAGCATTGATAACTCATCAGCAGCCAAAAACATTATGTTAGAAAATAATTCTATTATCAAACGTCCAATTTTAATCAATGAAGATCGTGCCTTAGTTGGCTTTTCTGATGAACTCTATCAACAATTTTTTGAGAATTAATTTATGTCTACACTCGCAACTGAATCCGTAATTGAACTCACAAAGCAGCTGATTTCACAAAAGTCAGTAAGTCCCGATGATAAAAATTGTCAGGCAATGATTATTGATCGCTTATCTGCATTGGGGTTTACCATTGAAGAACTAAATTATAACCAAACTAAAAATTTGTGGGCCTATCATGGTAATGGCAAAACACTCATGTTTGCTGGACATACGGATGTCGTGCCTGCCGGTGATGAGTCTAAATGGCTCTATCCACCTTATCAACCAACGATTGATAGCGAAGGTTACTTGTATGGACGTGGTGCGGCGGATATGAAAGGTGGCGTTGCTGCAATGATATGTGCAACAGAGGATTTTATTAAACAAAACCCTAATCATGCTGGACGAATTGCCTTTTTACTTACATCTGATGAAGAAGCTGATGCGAATGATGGAACCGTTAAAGTAGTTAAAGAGCTAATGGAACGCAATGAAAACATTGATTACTGTATTGTTGGAGAGCCATCAAGTGATAAAGTTATTGGTGATCAAATAAAAAATGGCCGTCGAGGATCAATTACGGCCAATTTGACAGTCCACGGTATACAAGGTCACGTTGCCTACCCTCATTTAGCCGATAACCCTGTACATCGGTTTGCTCCAGTACTTAATGAGTTAGTAAATACTGAGTGGGACAAGGGTAATCAATATTTCCCACCGACTTCAATGCAAGTTGCCAATATTAATGGTGGAACAGGCGCCGAAAATGTTATTCCAGGTGATTTAATTGTTCAATTCAATTTTCGTTACAGTAGTGAACTCACTGATGAGATCATCAAACAGCGTGTTGAGCAGATCCTACAAAAACACCATCTAAACTATACAATGCGTTGGCGTTTATCAGGACATCCATTTTTAACTAAACAAGGTGAGTTAACAAATACAGCACAACAAGTGATTAAAGATGTGATGAATATTGATAGTCAACTATCAACAAGTGGCGGTACATCAGATGGTCGATTTATTGCTAAAATAGGCTGTCAAGTGATTGAACTCGGTGTCACAAATAGCACTATTCATAAAGTTAATGAACGTGTTCATTGTGATGAGTTGATTAAACTTAAACAAATTTATCAAAACATCATTGCACAGTTGCTGAAATAATATGAATAACGAGCAAATAACCCAATTAATTGCAGAAATTTTTGCTGAAAGACAGCTAAGTCAAGAGAAACGTGAGCAGCTGAGAGGGCTTGAGCTCTCGATTGATCAAGTTCGTTATATGCGTAATTATGCTTTTGATTTAGTTTATCAAAACTTATCAACTGATCTAGTCAATGATAAACAACTAATCAAATGTCTAGAACAACTAATTAAAACTCTTGATGCCGCGCATACACCACCAGTTCCCATAGCTAATGCCTACTTTAGTCCTGGCAATTACTGTATCGATAAAATTCAAGAACGGTTTAAATTAGCTAAACATAGCGTTGATATTTGTGTGTTTACTATTGCTGATGATGAAATTACTGAAGCAATTATTGATGCTCATGAGCGAGGTATACGGATTCGAATCATTACCGATGATGAAAAAGCCTTGGATGTAGGCAGTGATATTGATTATTTGCGATCTAAAGGTATTGCAGTCCACACTGATCACAGTTCTAGCCATATGCATCATAAGTTCGCAATATTTGATAACCAATATTTGTTAAATGGTAGTTTTAATTGGACTCGCAGTGCATCTCGTCATAACCAAGAAAATATCATTATTTCGAATAATAAAGCATTAATTAGTGCTTATAGTCGAGAATTCAATCAACTTTGGCAACAATTCAATAAAAATAGGTAAAATATGGAGTGGTTAAAAGATTATTGGTGGTTAATTTTAATTGTTTTAGTAGGTATTTTTATTAATACCATCAAAGACCTAAATAAAACAAGCTTTAAAAAATACATTGATAAAAAAAATGGTGTAAAACCGATTCCGTATGACGACGATGACGACGATTGGCCAGATCATAAAACCCCAAAAAAATAGCCTATATCACTCAACTTTATGCCTCACCATATTGTGAGGCATCATTCACGCAAATAGCTCATCACTATAATTGTATTAAAAAAAGACAATCATTTTTATTTTGATGACCGATTAACTAAATTGTTATTTACAATCTTTAATTTTCAATGATAATGAGAACGATTTTTATTTCCATTGCAGAGTACATATATGCTTAAACTCAAATCTTCTTATTATTTATCGTTACTTATCGGTCTGAGCAGTAGTGTTGCTTTTGCTCAAGAAACAGAAACTCAAGAACCCGATGATGTACTAGTGGTTACAGCTGCAGAGCAGACTCGTCAAGCACTGGGTGTATCAACTATCACATCACAAGATCTACAAAAAACACCTGCCAAAAATGATTTATCAGAGATAATTCGTACTATGCCTGGCGTCAATTTAACCGGCAATTCAAGCAGTGGTCAGCGCGGTAATAACCGTCAAATAGACATCCGTGGAATGGGTCCAGAAAATACCTTAATCCTAATCGATGGTCGCCCTGTTAAAAGCCGTATGTCAGTACGCTATGGTTGGCGTGGTGAACGAGATACTCGTGGTGATACTAACTGGGTACCTGCTGATTTAGTAGAACGCATTGATGTAATCAGAGGTCCAGCAGCAGCACGTTATGGTGATGGCGCAGCTGGTGGTGTAGTCAATATTGTTACTAAACAACCCGATGGCGAATTCCATGGTTCAATTAATAGTTATATTGACTTTCCAAAACACAGTAAAGAAGGCGCAACAAAGCATACCGATGTCATGTTAACTGGCGGATTAACCGATAACTTAAGTTTTAGACTATACGGTAATTTAAATAAAACCGATGCTGATGACTGGGATATCAATAAAAACCACCAGATCAATCCTGCGTCTCTCACTGCGGGTAGTGAAGGTGTTAGAAATAAAGATATCAATGGATTGCTACGCTGGGATATTACCAACCAACAGTCGATCGATTTTGAAGCTGGCTATAGCCGACAAGGTAATATTTATGCTGGTGATACCCAAAATAATAACCCTTCATCTTCCCCGATAGTTAGTACTTTATATGGTGATGAAACTAACCGTATTTATCGTCAAAATTATGCAATTACCCATCGTGGCTATTGGGATAATGGTGTTAGCTCGCTCTCTTATATCCAATACGAAAAAACAGATAATAGTCGAATTGGAGAAGACTTAGCTGGCGGTACCGAAGGGCTACCAACTAAGGGTTTTAGTACTATCCGTTATGATAATCTAACCTTACATAATGAAACTAACATTCCGTTTGAACTCTGGGTACCACAGATGTTAACAGTGGGGGCAGAATATAATTATCAAAAACTGAATGATCCGACGTCCAATACTCAATCAACTGAAGAAGGTGGTAGTGTTGGTGGTATTAAAGATGAAGATCGTCCAACAAAAGCCTCATCCAACGCTTATGCGTTATTTGTTGAGAATAATATGCAATTAACGTCAACAACGACCCTAACACCAGCTTTACGTTTTGACCATCATAGTGTATCGGGTAGTAATTGGAGTCCTGCACTAAACTTATCTCAAGAATTGGGCGACTATTTTACCTTAAAATTAGGTATTGCTCGTGCTTATAAATCACCAAATTTATACCAATCAAATCCAAACTATTTACTCTATAGTCGAGGCCAAGGTTGCTATGCTGGCGGTGGTTCATGTTATTTAATGGGTAATGATAATTTAAAAGCTGAAACTAGTGTCAATAAAGAAATTGGTATAGAGTTTCATGACAATGAAGGATTAACAGCTGGTGTGACTTATTTCCGTAACGATTACCATAATAAAATTGAAGCGGGTAATACGATCATAGGTAATGCTACTGGTGGTAAAGGTTCTAATATTTTTCAGTGGGAAA
This sequence comes from Orbaceae bacterium BiB, assembly GCA_036251205.1. NCBI lineage: Bacteria > Pseudomonadati > Pseudomonadota > Gammaproteobacteria > Orbales > Orbaceae > Orbus > Orbus mooreae. Next base: position 886,899 of record CP133958.1, read on the forward strand.
ACGTTCCTCGTGCATTAATTGAAGGAATTGAAGGTTCGTTATCTGTCCCTGTAACTGATAAAATCAACTGGCGAAATAATTTTACATGGATGATCACAACCGAAAATAAACAAACGGGTGATTACTTATCGATTATCCCTAAATTCACCTTGAATTCATCAGTAGATTGGCAAGCAACAGAGAAGCTATCATTACTGACCTCGATCACATGGTATGGACGACAAAAACCGAAAAAATATGACTTTAATGGTGATTTAGTTACTGATAGCTCAACAAATCAGTTAAGCCCATACTCTCTTGTTAATCTTAGTGGTACATATCAATTTAATAAGAATTTTACCCTTTCAATGGGGATTGATAATATCTTTGATAAACGATTATTCCGTGAAGGCAATTCATCATCATTAAAACATCCAGTAACCGGAGCTGTAACTGTTTATGGTGCGGGTGCCGCAACTTATAATGAATCAGGTCGAACCTTTTTTATTAGTAGTAATATTTCATTCTAAGTTTTAGGTAAAAGATAAAAAGGAGGCTAAAAGCCTCCTTTTTATTTATCTAACTCGATACTAATTTAACAATCTCGATAAACGATCTTCTAATATTAAGATACCAACTGTTTGATGAGTTTGCTGAGGATAAACCAGATGATTTAAAGTCAGTCCATGAATATTTGCTGCGTACAATAGTTTAGCTAAGTCATCAACGTTATTGACCATCCTACGATTTTTTAAATGCTGAGCCCTTAACTGTTTTTCTGTTTCAGATGAAAAAACTTCTTTTCCAGTTAGTGACTCTTCTAATGCACCAACTGACAAATATAATTGTACTGGATGGATTAATGGGGAATTTTGTGAATGAGATATAAAATCATTGGCCTCTTGCATAATATAGCGATCATTGAACCAAATTGAGGGACTGGAAGCTATATAATGTGAAAATGAATCGGGCTGAGTAAATAAGGAATGTAACACAAAAATCGCGCCTAAAGAGTGACCAAAAATAATTTGCCGATCACGATCAATTGTAAATTGCTGCTCAATATGGGGTTTTAGCTCAGTCTGCAAAAACTGTAAAAAATTATCTGCACCACCATAATTTTTAAATACGTTTTCTTTTCCATTTGATAAAATTTCAGGGATAATCACAGGAGGATTAGGTAGAAAATCAAGCTCTCTCCGAGTGGTATCTGGATAATCAATTGCAACAACAATAAGTTGCATATCATGCTGTTCAATAAATTCAACAATATCTGTAAAAAAACTATTGCCGTCTAACAAATAAATAACTGGCCATCCCTGTTTTGGTGCCATAGAGTTCGGGTAATACAAGGAAATATTGTAATCCCCTATCGTCTTAGAATGAAAAATCTCACTTTGATTATGACCCATTACGTTGATTTCAGCCTTTTTTTGGTTATCTGTATAGCCAGTCAATAAGAACAAGCTTCCCAAACATAATAATAAACCTGATAGTATTCGCCCAATCATACAATAAAACTCAATTATTAATTAATACAAAACCCGCAACAAAGCGGGTTTATGAGTAAAAATAGTGGTCAACTTAACCATGTTTTTTTTCGAAATTGCGCATAAAATCGATCAAGTAAGCAATACCTTCGACATCCATTGCATTATAGATAGAAGCACGCATACCACCTACAATTCGATGACCTTTAATGCCAATGATACCGGCTTGAGTTGCTTCACTAACAAATAGTTTATCAAGGTTTTCATTTGGTGAAGTAAAAGGTACATTCATTATAGAACGATTCGTTAACGCAATATTATTATGATAAAAATCAGAATGATCAATGTATTGATACAGCATCGATGCTTTTTGTTCATTACGTTGTTGCATCGCCGTTAATCCACCTAATTTTTTAATCCATTTAAATACTAAACCTGACATATACCAAGCAAATGTTGGTGGTGTATTAAACATTGAGTCATGTTTACTCTCAATCGTATAATCAAGTACTGAAGGTAAGGCTTTATGGGCATTACCTAATAGATCTTCGCGAACAATAACAATGGTGATCCCAGAAGGACCGATATTTTTTTGTGCTCCTGCATAAATAATACCATAACGAGAAACATCAATTGGTTTAGATAAAATACAAGATGAATAATCTGCTACAACCACTTTGTTAGCAAAATTAGGTTCTTCAAAAATAGCGACGCCATCAATTGTCTCATTCGGACAATAATGTACATAGGCAGCATCATTACTTAGTTGCCAATCAGACATTGGTTTTAGTGTGACTTTATTATCTAATACAGTTTTAATATCAATACGATTAGTCTGACAATACTTATCAGCCTCATCAGCAGCACACTGACTCCAATAACCACTATCAACATAATCTGCTGATTGCTTACCACCAAGAATATTTAAAGGCACCGCCGCAAATTGAGCTCTGGCACCGCCTTGCAAAAATAAAATTTTATAGTTATTAGGAACGTTTAAAATGGTTCTTAAATCCTGCGTTGCTTCAACAGCACAAGCATCAAACTCTTTACCGCGATGACTAAGCTCCATAACCGATGCACCAGTATGATTCCAATCTAAAAATTCAGCTTGGGCTTGTTTTAAAACATCAGCTGGCAGCATGGCAGGTCCGGCACTAAAATTGTATGTTTTCATATTAAACAGCTCGTAACGATATCGTTATTGTCAATGAGAAGAAGTTTCTATTCTAGTACAGAATTTTACAAAGGCAATTGCTGCATTAATAATAATTAATGTCTGAAAGATATTTTGCTAATTAATGATGTTGCGATATAATTAGCACAATTTTTATTGTTATTTTATCACAGCTTTTGGAGTTTATTATTTTTAAGCGCGTCTCACGAGTTTATCACAAGCTTTTTCACTCAAATGTTGCTACACAAGCAGCGAATATACAGCCAACGACTGAATCAAATATATCTGCATCTGCTGTTAATGTACCTGTTGCGACAATTATTCGCCGTGATCAACACTCCGTTTCAAGGCAATTAATTAGTGAAAATGCCTTAAAGGTTTTATACCGTTTAAACAAGCAAGGTTATGAAGCTTACTTAGTTGGTGGCTGTGTTCGAGATCTGTTATTAGGTCGAACACCAAAAGATTTTGATATTGCCACTAATGCGACACCAGAACAGGTACAAAAATCATTTCGTAATTGTCGACTCGTAGGGCGGCGTTTTCGTCTAGCTCATATTATGTTTGGTAAAGAGATTATTGAAGTTGCGACCTTTCGAGGAGCTCACTCTGAGCCATCTGAGCTAGATAATGATATTAGTGAATCATCAGCAAAACCTGATAGCAATACTTCTAAACGTTCTCAATCCGGTATGCTATTACGTGACAATGTCTATGGTACGATTGAACAAGATGCGATTCGTCGAGATTTCACGATCAATAGCTTATATTATAGTGTAAAAGATTTTACCATCAGAGATTACTGTAATGGACTTAATGACTTAAAAAATGGCGTGATTCGTCTGATTGGTGATCCTGAAACTCGCTATAGAGAAGATCCGGTACGGATGCTACGAGCAGTACGTTTTGCGGCTAAACTCGATATGACTATTGAGCCAAAAACAGCAGCACCGATTAAAAGTTTAGCGCCATTGCTTAGTAATATCCCGGCTCCTCGATTATTTGATGAGTCATTAAAATTATTACAATCTGGCTATGGTTATCAAACTTACCTGCTATTGAGGAAATACACATTATTTGCACGATTATTTCCAATTATCGATAATTTACTACCAAATCAACAAACAACATTACCAAGATCTAATACAAGTTATGTTGAACAGATGATTGAGCAGACATTAAAAAATACTGATTATCGTATTAATAATAATCAACGTATTAATCCGGCATTTCTTTTTGCTGCAATGCTCTGGTATCCACTTAGTGAACAAACTCAAGTTTTAATTTTGGAAAGTGGTTTGACTTATCATGATGCTTTTGACATGGCAATGCATGATATCTTAAATGAACAGTGTTCCACAATTTCTATACCCAAACGCTTAACGAGTATTACTTGCGATATTTGGCGTTTGCAATTACGACTAAATAAACTAAGTCCGAAACGCGTCAATGCTGTTTTTACTCATGCTAAATTTCGTGCTGGATTTGATTTACTTGAGCTAAGATCATCGATTGAAAAAGGTGACTTACTTAAATTAACCATGTGGTGGGATGAATATCAACACTGTGATATTGATAAAAGAAATCAGATGGTCATGCAAGCGATGAGTCAAGAAAAAAGACATGATGGTAAATATAAGAAAACCAAAAATACATATTATCGGTTTGCTAACAAAAAACGTGTTGAAGAATAAAATTATTCTTATGATTAAGTTATTAGTTAGCACTTTTAGAATTAAACGCTATAATGTCGCGATAAAATTACACTATATAACGATGCCTTATTGCTAATGAAAAAATTAACACCATCTTTTATTGCTGCAGCAGTCACTCTGTCTATTTATAGTCAGAGCAGTTTTGCAGACACAGAGCAAAAAGCTACATCAACAAATCAATGTTTAGTTGATGTCCCTAAATACAATCGTCCTCTTGTCGATGGTGATATTAATTCCTTACCGATTGAAGTTTCATCCGATAGTTTCCAAGTCAACTTACCTAATCAAGCAATTTACAGTGGTAATGTATCGGCAACACAAGGCAACCGTCTCGTAAACTCAGATCAGATCACGCTTGATCAAACTAAAAATAGAAATATGTTACTACGGGGTAATATTTTTTATGAAGATCCGATGATTGAAATGAAAGGTGATCAAGCGGAAATGGATTTAGATACAAACGAGATCCAAATTCAAAATAGCCAATATCATTTAGTCGGTCGTCTTGGTAGAGGTAGTGCTGATAATGTTCAATTTACAAATAATCGTTATATCGTTTTAGATAATGGTAGTTTTACCTCATGCCCAGTTAATAATAGCAGTTGGAATATTGAAGGTTCTAAAATTATCTATGATAACCAAGAACAGCTACTTGAAGTATGGGATGCAAAATTTAGATTAGGTAAAGTGCCTGTACTCTATTTACCCTATTTACAATTACCAACTGGTGATAAGCGTCGTTCAGGGCTATTAATGCCAGAGTTTGCTTATGATAGTATTGGTGGCTTTGATATCTCTCAGCCTATTTACTGGAATATAGCACCAAATTATGATGTAACCTTTACACCAAGAATTATTCAACATCGTGGCGTACAGTTACAAACTGAAATGCGTTATTTAAACTATCTTGGTTTAGGTACAGTAGCATTTGACTGGCTACAACATGATAATCTTTATAGTAAAAATCGTACCGATACCAGTAAAAGCGGTTATAGTGATAATAGCTACCGTTGGTTATTCCACTGGAAAAATGATGAGCTAATTAACTATAACTGGCGATTTTTTGTAGATGCAACGCGAGTTAGTGATAACCAGTATATTACTGATTTGGGTTCTAAGTATGCGTCAGAGACTGATGGATATCTAACACAACATTATCAAATTGGTTATACCAATGAATACTGGGATATTGGTTTAAATTATAAATACTTTCAAGCATTACGTAATGATATTAAAGATGATCTTTATCGAGCGGTACCGCAACTGAATATCAATTACTATAATAATGACATTGATAATTTGAGTATTAAGAGCTTTAGCCAGATTTCTCATTTTGTTAGCAGTGGTAGTAATAATCCTAAAGCTTGGCGTTTTCACTTTGAACCAACACTCGATTATACCTTAATGTCATCATGGGCTTCAGTTACGACAGAAGCTGGTTTCATGGCAACCCATTATAATCAAGATATTCCAAATGTGGGTCAAAACGCTCATCTTAAAGAAAATGTTAATCGTTTTCTTCCGAAATTTGGTATTGACGGTAAGATGATTTTTGAACGGAATGTAAATTTATTCGAAGGTTATACCCAAACATTAGAGCCGCGAGTGAAGTACTTATATATTCCATACCGTGATCAGTCACAAATTAATAATTATGACTCATCATTACTACAATCTGATTACATTGGTTTATTCCGTGATCAACCTTATAGTGGACTTGATCGCATTGCATCTTCAAATAAAGTCGCAACAGGCCTTACAACCCGTTTTTATGATGAAAATAAAATTGAAAAATTTAATTTATCTATCGGGCAAATCTATTATTTCAGCAAATCAAGAACTGGCATTAACGGCACAGGCTTCTCTGAGAGTGATGGAACAGGTAGTATCACTTGGGCAACTGATGTATTTTGGCGAATTAATGAAAATGTTATTACACGCAGTGGTATACAATATGATGAACACCTTGGTGAAATATCACTAGCAAGTGCCGTGGTCGAGTATCGTCAAGCAGATAATAAGCTAATTCAGCTCTCTTATCGTTACGCGAATAAAAACTATATTAACAGTATTTCACTATCAAATAACACCACACCTTATCAGCAAAGTATTTCACAAATTGGTATAATGGGCTCTTGGCCGTTAACTGATACAGTGAGTGCTGTCGGTTCTGTGTATTATGATATTGATAACAAGCAATCAACCGATAGCTATGTTGGCTTACATTATGAAGATTGTTGCTGGGGCGTATCTGTTCAATATGGAAGAAAAATTACTGACTGGGATAGTTCACAGAAAGTCAGCCAGTATGAGAATAAATTGTCTGTCAACTTTGAATTACGCGGTCTGACTAAGAATAATAATGCCGTTGCCAAAATGCTAGATTTTGGGTTGATCCCATATAAAACAGCATTTGAAGAAGATTACGGAACTAATTAAATTATTTAATGTCGAATAGAAATAACATTTATATAGGCTAAAAGGCTAACATATTAAAAATGATTAAAAAAATACTCTTTATTTTATCTATTACGCTATTCGTCTCTGCGAATGTTCAATCTGCACCTCGTGTTCTTGAAAGTGTTGCAGCTATAGTCAACAATAATGTAATTTTAGATAGTGATGTTAATGAAATGTTAAATAACATAAAATCAACGACTGATCCCAAAAATCTACCTGATGATGCAACATTAAAGAATCAAATTATTGATCAATTGATTATTGAAAACTTAATTTTACAACAAGCGAATAAAGCTAAGATTACCGTTAGCGATGAAGAATTAACTGAAACAATTCGTAATATCGCTAAAAGTAACGGTATGACAATTGATGAGCTAAGAGGATATTTGTCTAGTATTAAGGTTAACTATGCAAAATATCGTGAAAAAATGCGCAGTGATATGATCATTGATCGTACAAGAATGAATGAAATTAGACAACGCATTACTATCAGTGATAAAGAAGTAGATGATCTTGCAAATACTATAGCAAAACAGCCAACTAATAATCTTGAAATTAATCTCAGCCATATTCTGATTATAATTCCAGAAAATCCGACTAAGCAACAGTTAGAACAAGCAACTGATAAAGCCAAACAGGTTATGACCCGTTTACAAAATGGAGAGAGCTTTAGCAAACTTGCTGCATCATACTCAAATGATGAAAATGCGTTAAAAGGCGGTAACATGGGCTGGCATAAACTCAATGAACTACCTACTATTTTTGAGGAAAGATTAGTTAGAGCTCAAAAAGGTGAGATTGTTGGGCCATTGCGTTCTGGCGTCGGCTATCACATATTAAAAGTTGACGGTACTCGTTCAGAAAAAGCTAAAGCTATTACCGTTAAAGAAGTTGATGCAAAACATATCTTAATCAAAACAAATGCTTTGGTTAATGATGATATGGCAAAACAGAAACTCCTTGATATTCGTCAGTCAATTAAAGATGGTACAACGACGTTTGAATCTGCTGCTAAAACTTATTCAGAAGATCTTGGTTCAGCGGAAAACGGTGGAGAACTTGGTTGGAACAATCCTGACCGATATGACAGTATGTTCAAAAATGCCTTATTAAAATTGAAAAAAGGTGAAATAAGTCAACCGGTAAGATCTGCTTATGGTTGGCATTTAATTGAGCTTGTTGATACTAGAAATGTTGATAGAACTGATATGGCTCAGAAGGATCAAGCATACCGTTTAATATTTAATCGTAAATTTGCAGAAGAGTTACAAGTTTGGATTCAAGAACTCCGCGGTGATGCTTATATAAAAATTATGAGTGAAGATAAACAATAATGAATAGTCGCGTCCATCAAGGTCATTTCGCACGTAAGCGTTTTGGCCAAAACTTTTTACACGATGACTCCGTCATCACAAATATTGTTGCCGCGATTCAGCCTAAAAAGGACCAAGCATTAGTTGAAATTGGTCCTGGGCTTGCCGCACTGACGATGCCTGTCAGTGAATATATCGATCATTTAACCGTGATTGAAATTGACCGTGACTTAGCAGCTAGATTGCTTGAAAACCCGTTTTTAAAAAATAAACTTACAGTTATTGAACAAGATGCAATGACTGTTAATTTTTATGATTTATCCGCAAAAATGCAGCAACCATTAAGAGTATTTGGAAACTTACCTTATAACATATCAACGCCATTGATGTTTCATCTATTCCAATATACAACAGCCATTAGTGACATGCACTTTATGCTGCAAAAAGAGGTTGTTAATCGTTTAGTTGCAGCACCTAATTCTAAAGCTTATGGACGTTTGAGTGTAATGGCTCAATATTATTGCCAAATCATCCCAGTATTAGAAGTTCCACCCACGGCGTTTAAACCTGCACCAAAAGTTGATTCTGCAGTTGTTAAATTAATTCCCCATAAGAATCCACCTTATTTAGTGAATGATATTAAATCATTATCACGAATTACTACTGCAGCTTTTAATCAACGTAGAAAGACAATTCGTAATAGTTTAAGTCAGCTATTCACAGTAGAACAGCTCTCTGAACTTGGAATTGATCTTGATTTACGTGCAGAAAACTTAACTGTACAACAATATTGTCAACTTGCAAATGCCTATAGCAATATGAGTGCTTAATAATGTCGAATTTACTTATCGGCGATGTCCATGGTTGTTATAACGAGTTAATGCGAGTGCTTGAAAAAGCCGACTTTAGCAGTAATGATACCATCTGGTTAACTGGCGATCTTGTTGCAAGAGGACCGCAATCGTTAGAAGTACTTAGATTTGTAAAAAAGCACAGTGGGCAAATTCGATTAACTTTAGGTAACCATGATATTCATTTATTGGCCGTTTATGCGGGTATAAGTAAAAACCATAAAAAAGATCACATTAATGATATTCTTAATGCGCCAGATTGCGATGAATTGATGAATTGGTTACGGCGCCAACCTTTAGTCCAAGTGGATGAATCATTAGAACTGATCATGGCTCACGCTGGTATTTCCCCACAGTGGGATTTACCTACCACACTAAAATGTGCCAAAGATCTTAATGCTATATTATCAAGTGATACCTATCCTCTCTTTCTTGATGCCATGTATGGCGATTATCCCGATACTTGGAGTGAAGATTTGCAAGGTCTTGAACGTTTACGCTATATTGCCAATGCTTTTACTCGTATGCGTTACTGTTATGCAGATGGTCGCTTAGACTTTTATTGCAAAGACTCCCCAGAAGATGCGCCAAGTAAATTAAAACCATGGTTTTTATTACCACGTAAAATTCCAGAACAATATAGTATCGCTTTTGGTCATTGGGCTTCACTCAAAGGCAAAGGTACTCCAGAAAATATTTATGGACTCGATACCGGTTGTTGTTGGGGTGGCAAGTTAACCTGTCTAAGATGGGAAGATAAGCAGTACTTTAAGAAAAGAAATAAAAATAAAACCGAAGATTAGTCTTCATTTCAATATACGCAATATACTATTTAGCAAAGGTTTTACTATGTATTTTTGGCGCTCAGTTGGTAAAGGAATAAAATATACTTGGAAAGCAATTAATCTCGTTCGTGAGATTATTCTTAACCTAATTTTCTTTATTATCATTTTATCCATCATTGGTATCATTGGTTTAATTAACGATCCTAAAAGCGGCAATATTTCACCTCAGTCAGGCGTATTAGTTCTTGATCTTGAGGGTGTTCTTGTTGACTCATTAACTTATGATCAAGATCTCTATAAACTCAGTAAAAAATTAAATAATAATAAAACGGATCTAGATCGACAAAATAGTGTTTTTGAACTAGCACAAAAAATAGATCAAGCGACAAATGATCCAGGTATTAAAGGTATTGTCCTAAAACTAGATAATTTTGTAGGAGGTAATCTGCCTGATTTGCAATACTTGGTGAAATACTTAGAAGCATTTAAAAACGCAGGAAAACCAATCTATGCTTTTGGCGGAAGCTTTGATCAACAGCAATATTATTTAGCCAGTGTTGCTAATCGTATCAATTTAATTAACCATGGTAATATATCACTTTATGGATTATCTGCTAATAATTTTTATTTTAAAGAACTGCTCGATAACTTAAAAGTTAACACACATGTTTTTAAGGTTGGTACATATAAATCTGCTGTTGAACCATTTTTACGTAATGATATGTCAGAACCAGCAAAAGAAAATACAACCCGATGGCTATCGTCCATGTGGGATAATTATCTTAACGACATTTCTCAAAATCGCAAACAACCTGTTGATAATCTAGTACCATCACCAGAAGTTATGCTATCAAGATTAAAATCTGTCTCTGGAAATATGAGTGAATATGCTTTAGATAATAAAATTGTTGATAGCTTACTCAGTAATTATGAAGCAGATAAATACATTGATTACCTTTTTGATGATGAGCCACAAGTCAGTATCTATGACTATCAGCTTTATCCTACCCGAATGCAATCATTAAGTAGTTCGACAAAACCCGTGGCGAATACTAAACCACTTATTGCTGTGGTATTTATTGATGGTACCATTACCACTGGACCAAGTGCAAATAATGTAGCAGGCAGTGATAGTATCGTTAAGCAGTTAAGAGATATTAATAACAATAGCAATGTTCGTGCCGTTGTTTTACGTATTAACAGCCCTGGTGGCGGTGTATTTGCATCCGAAAGTATCAGAAGTGAAGTCGCTGCATTACGAAATGCAGATATTCCTGTCGTGGTATCTATGGGTGGTATGGCTGCTTCAGGTGGCTATTGGATAGCAACACAATCTGATTACATCGTTGCAAACCAAAATACACTTACCGGCTCTATCGGTATTTTTGGTATTATTCCAACTTTTGAAAATTCATTAGCACATATTGGTATTCATACCGATGGAGTATCAACCTCTCCTCTTGCTAATATGAATATAGCAACAGACTTATCGCCAGAAGCTAATCAATTAATTCAAATGAATATTGAGAATGGCTATGATAACTTTGTTTCATTAGTTGCTGATTCTCGTAATATGTCATATGAAGAGGTAGATAATATTGCCCAAGGACAAGTTTGGTTAGGTCAAGAGGCGAAAAAGATTGGCTTAGTTGATGAGATCGGTGATTTTGATGATGCGGTGACTAAAGCAGCCTCCTTAGCAGGAGTAACAGACTACCAAATCGCTTGGCCGAAATCAGAAAAAGATCTATTTACAACACTATTTGCTGACTATTCAGCGATATTACCTAAGTCACTTTCTGCTATGGTCTATAGCCAATTACCTCAATCGAATCAATTAAAACAGTATATTACTTTTTTAGACAATCTAAATGATCCACAAAATAGTTATATTTACTGTTTAAACTGTGCGGATATTAAATAGGATTAATAAGGTAGATTGCTACTCATTACTTTGTAAAGAGTATCGCTAATAGACTATTTCAGTCACAAAAATGGGCGCCTAAAGCGCCCATTTTTATTAGTACGATAAAAACTATAATAAATTACTATACTGTTGTTTGGTATTCTTGTCCCAAACACTTGATTGCACTTGACCAATGTGTGATAACTGTAGCAATAACATCGCTAATCTTGACTGACCAATACCACCGCCGATTGTTTGCAATAAATCACCATTCATTAATGCTTTATGCCAATCAAATTTAAGTCTATCTTCATCATTCGTTAATTCTAATTGTTTACGAAGTGCTGTCGGATTAACACGAATCCCCATTGAAGATACTTCAAATGCACTTTTTAATACCGGGTTCCACACAATAATATCGCCATTTAAACCAAAATGACCTTCTTCATTAGGTGTACTCCAATCATCATAATCCGGAGCTCTGACATCATGTTTCTCTTTATTCGATAAAAGTCCACCAATACCAATAATGAATACAGCACCAAACTCTTTAGCAATCAAATTCTCGCGCTCTTTTGATGATAACGTTGGATAACGTTTTAGCAAACTTTCACTATCAATAAATGTAATTGATTGAGGTAGGAATGGTGTCAAACCATATTGTTTTGCAACCTCTGCTTCTGTTGCTTTTAACGCTTGATAGATATTTTCAACTGTTGATTTTAAAAATGATAATGTACGATCTTGTGGAGCGATAACCTTTTCCCAATCCCATTGATCAACATAGACTGAATGAATTGGCGACAACATATCTTCATCAGGTCTTAATGCTTTCATATTAGTATATAAACCTTCACCGATCGCGAAATGTTTTAAACTTAATGTCTTACGCTTCCATTTTGCTAATGAATGGACCACTTCAAAAGTTGCCTCTGGAATACACTTCACTTTAACTTGTACAGCTTTTTCGCTACCAGATAGATTATCTTGAACACCATCACCAAGTTGGCTTAAAATCGGTGCCTGGACTTCAATTAGCGATAAATTATCAGCAAGTTGCTGAGCAAAATACGATTTAACAAAAGAGATTCTTTGTTGTGTTTCTTTAAATGAGGGCTGCATAATGTTCCTTAAAATATCGTTTTTTCAATAGCAATAAATCTAATGTAATAAAATAAACCAGAAACTGTAATTATTCAAATGAATATCACTTATTTTGTCAAGGAACTCTTACGACTTCCCCAATAACATAATAAAGAGCCGCCTGTCACCATCAGCATACCTAACCAAAATGCAACAGAAAGAGCAACACCTAGCCATAGTGAAGACCAAAAAATGGATAACAACGGAGTAAAATAAGACATAATGGAGAGTAATAAAATATTACCTTTTTGAATACCATAATTCCAAAAGGAATAACCGAGAGCCATCGCTAACGATAAAAAGATCACTTCTAATCCAACAGAGAAATTAATAGTTAGCACAGTATTATCAAAGATAAAATATTTACACCATAAAAAGACACCTGTCATAAATAAAAAAACGGATGTGGCATCTTCACCTTTACCATATTTTCGTGTAATGCAACAAAAAAGTGCCCATAAAATAGCGGCAGAAAAGGCAAATAGGTAAGGAATAGGATTAAGCTGAATACGAAAAATAATAGAATGAATAAATGTAAGATTACCTTCAGTTAATGAGTAGATGATACCTAAAAAAGCTAATGCAATACCTAGCCAAATAAGTTTATTACTCTTTTGTAGTTTAAAGATAATTGCACCGATTACGGTAAAACATGGCCATGCATAATTAAGCATAGTCACTTCTAACGTTTGTTGACGATCTTGCGCATAACCAATCGACTGAGAAAGCAATATTTCATAAATAATAAAGATAGCGCCGCAACCGTATAAATATAATTTAGAAAATTGCCAAACTTTAGGTACCCCTTTAAAACAGATGATAAGTAAACCTCCTAAAGTATAAATAATTGCAGCACCAGCACTTGCACCTAAACTTTCTGTAATAGTGCGCATCAAGCCAATCGACGTGCTCCAAAATAAAATGGCCATTAAACCAAACCATGTTGCATTAATCTTCAATGATAAATCCTTGTGCTTTAATTAAGTATATTGATTAAATCTTTTAATCATAAACCATTCTAGATAAAATTGAAGTATGATAACTAAAAATACACTTGCATAAAATAAGAATAGTCATTATCCTCCTGTCAGAATTTTTATGCAAAAAAAAGGAATAAATATGTATTCAAAAATAATCATAAGGTTTTTTATTATTCTAAGCTTATTTGTAAGTTATACAGCAAGTGCTGAAAAACCTAATTATGTTGTCGGTTCAGGGGGAACATATCGCCCATTTGAATATGAAAATAGTAATAAAGAGTTAGAAGGTTTTGATATCGATATTATTAAAGCTATTGCTAAAGTTGAAGATTTTAATATCACCTTAATTAATACCCCTTGGGAAGGAATCTTTGCCACACTAGATAATGGTGAAAGAGATATTATTATTTCAGGCATCACAATTACAGATAAACGTAAAGGAACTGTTGATTTTTCTCTGCCTTATTTTCCAGCTGAACAAGTGATCGCAACACTACCTCACTATGATATATCTTCAATCGAAGATCTCAGTAATTATACTGTAGGTGTCGTGACAGGGAGCACCGCAGATACGGTCGTATCAAAAATATTAGGACGAAACAGTAGTTCAATCAAACGTTTTGATAATACTCCACTATTACTACAAGAACTTTATGAAGAAGGTATCAATGCTGCGGTCGGCGACGTTGGAGTAGTAAAATTCTATATGAAAATGAACCCTGAAAAACAGTTTAACTTAGTATACGATAATAACTTTGAACAACAATTTTTCGGTATTGCAATTGCAAAAGGGAATACCGCATTACAAGAAAAGTTAAATTCAGGTCTAAAGAAAATTGCTGAGAACGGAACTTATGCACAAATTTATCAAAAATGGTTTGATAATAGTGTTCCGTCACTACCTTTGGAATAATGCGTTAATATAATTGTAATAATTGGATCTACTTATGAATTTTCGTTGGGAAATTATTAAAGATTATTACCCTCTTTTTATTGAAGGGGGAATAATGACAATCAAATGTACCCTACTCTGTGTCATTCTGGGTACATGTTGGGGACTAATCCTTGGTGTGGGAAGAACATCACATGCAAAACATGGTATCTCAAAATATCTCTTGTTATTGCTTGTTCAGTGGCCAGTTCGTATCTATGTCAGTGCATTTCGTGGAACGCCGCTATTTGTCCAAATAATGGTAGTCCATTTTGTTCTAATGCCTTTTTTGATTAACCCAAGAGATGGTTTATTAGTTTCTGATAATTTAATTTCAGTTGAGACAGCAAGAGTACTACGTACTCAATACGGCGCCTTTATTTCATGTGTAATCGCCATTACACTTAATGCAGGAGCTTATATCTCTGAAATTTTTAGAGCAGGAATTCAGTCTATTGACAAAGGACAGACAGAAGCTGCTCGTTCCTTAGGAATGTCTTACTTTAGTACTATGCGAAAAGTCATTTTACCTCAAGCTTTTAGACGTATGCTACCGCCATTAGGTAATAATGCGATTGCTATTTTGAAAGACTCTTCACTAGGGGCTGCAATTGGCTTAGCTGATTTAGCCTATGCAGCAAGAACAGCTGGTGCCACTTATGGTTCTTATACTGAACCTTATTTGGTAATATCTGTAGTATATTGGTGTATGACATTCTTATTATCATTATTAGTTCAGTATATGGAAAAAAGGTTCGCAAAAAGTGATTCACATTAAAAATTTAGAAAAACACTTTGGCACAACTCGTGTATTACAAGGAATATCTTGCCATATTAAAGAGCAAGAAGTGATCTCGGTAATTGGTCCTTCGGGTTCAGGGAAAAGTACTTTTCTGCGTTGTATCAATGCATTAGAAGAACTTTCCTCCGGTGAAATCGTTATTAATAACTTTAAAATCCACGACCATAAAACAAGTTTAAATAAATTAAGAGAAACCGTTGGAATGGTATTTCAGCGCTTTAATCTGTTCCCGCATATGTCTGTGTTGGATAATTTAATTTTAGCGCCAATGGATGTAAAAAAAATCGCTAAAAAAGATGCTATTGAAAAGGCTAAAACATTACTTGAAAAAGTTGGCCTGCTCGATAAAATTAACGCCTTTCCAAGTCAACTATCTGGTGGTCAGCAGCAACGCGTTGCAATTGCAAGAGCATTAATGATGGATCCTAAAGTCATGTTATTTGACGAACCAACTTCAGCTCTTGATCCTGAATTAGTCGGCGAAGTATTAGCAGTAATGAAAAATTTAGCATTAGAAGGCATGACAATGATTGTTGTCACTCATGAAATGGGTTTTGCTAGAGAGATGTCTGATCGTATCATTTTTATTGACCAGGGTATTATTCAGGAACAAGGTTCACCTGAACAGATCTTTAGTAATCCACAAAATGAAAGAACACAGCTGTTTTTAAGTAAGGTCTTATAATTTATCTCAATACATAATAACTTTATTTTAATAGACAGTCATTGCAATATAAAAAAAGCGCTCAATATGAGCGCTTTTTTTGATGACAAACGTCAATTATGCATATTTTTTTAACACAATTGTTGCATTTGTACCACCAAATCCGAAACTATTTGACATTACTGTAGTCAATTCTCTTTCAGTTGGCTTAGTAATAATATTCATTCCCTTAGCTGCTTCGTCAAGCTCATCAATATTAATACTTGGAGTAATAAAGCTATTTTCCATCATTAATAATGAATAAATCACTTCTTGAGCACCGGTAGCACTTAATGAGTGTCCTGTCATTGATTTTGTAGATGAAATTGCTGGAACATTATCACCAAATACTTGTTTAATCGCCCACAGTTCTTTCACATCACCAATTGGTGTTGACGTACCATGAGTATTGATATAATCAATTGGAGTATCAAGGTCTTGAATAGCCAGTTGCATACAACGTAATGCACCTTCTCCTGAAGGAGAAACCATATCTTGTCCATCAGAAGTCGCTGCATAACCCACAATTTCACCATAAATATGAGCACCACGCGCTAATGCATGTTCGAGCTCTTCAACAACAACCATCCCAGCACCACCAGCAATAACAAATCCATCGCGATTTGCATCATAAGCACGTGAAGCTTTTTCTGGCGTGTCATTATACTTGGTTGATAATGCGCCCATAGCATCAAATTCACAAGACATTTCCCAGCCAAGCTCTTCACCACCACCAGCAAATACCACATCTTGTTTACCTAATTGGATAAGCTCAGCAGCATGACCAATACAGTGAACAGAAGTTGCACATGCTGAAGTCATTGAATAACTAACACCTTTAATCTGGAATGGAGTCGCAAGACATGCTGAAATAGCAGATGACATTGAACGCGTTACCGCGTAAGGACCTACACCTCGTAAACCTTTCGTTTTCATCCCTTCAACTGCGTCATATTGATTCTTTGTTGAACCACCATAACCAACAATAAGACCCGTTCTTGGATTTGAGACTTGTTCTGGTGCTAATTTTGAATCTTCAATCGCCTGTTGCATTGCCAGATAACCATAAATAGATGCATCATTCATAAAGCGAACAACTTTGCGATCAATAAGACCTGTAGTATCTAATTTAACATTTCCCCAAACGTGGCTACGCATACCACTATCTTTCATCTTTTGGGAAAACGTGATACCACTTTTACCAACTTTTAATGAATCTAAGACTTCTTTTTTGTCATTACCAATGCTTGATAAAATTCCTAACCCTGTTATTACAACTCGTTTCATTAACTTAGAGCTCCACTTAAAAATGATTTAATTTATGTCTGTAAAATTGAGTTAATTATAGCGTACACTTGTAAGCTGAACAACAACAATTATTATTTACTTTTCTCATTATTATAAAAAATACCTGATTGTAACAGCTTTTATCAGTGATAAAAAAAATAATAAAAATAGGAACAGTTGTTAGCTAATTACTTATATCGTTAATAAAATAGTGCATCGATTAGGAAGGATAAATCAATCACTTTAGCTATTATAATATTTTAAGAATGCGAGGTTATTATTCCTATTTAACTGGCTATAACTATGTTATACAAATAATTTGTTCTTATACTATTTACTACGCATTATGAATGATTTATGTCAGGTTCGAATATCGTCTTGTAAAAAATTTATGATTAAAAATAATCTTAGCAAAAATATTTCAGTTTTCATCCATTACAATATAGCTCTTTATCGTACTTGGCATTATGCGCAATAACAAAAATATGCTATAGTTAGCAGATATTTTTAGATAACAAAAGAGAATTATTTTGCAGCAATCACTTCAAGATTTTATCATCGACAAAATTGATGATTTAAAAGGTACAGACATTGTTACTATCAATGTTAAAGGTAAATCAAGTATTACTGATTATATGGTCATCTGTACGGGGACCTCAAGCCGTCATGTGAGCTCTATTGCATCTTATTTATTAGATGAAGCAAAAAAACAGGGTTATTTAGTCTTAGGTGCAGAAGGCCAAGCTGATTCAGATTGGGTTGTGGTTGATATGGATACGGTCATCGTTCATGTTATGCAAGAAGAAAGCCGCCAACTTTACGAACTTGAAAAGCTTTGGGTACAATAATCGATGAAAATCCAGCTTATTGCAGTAGGAACTAAAATGCCCCAATGGGTAACGACTGCATTTAATGATTATTCATCACGTTTTCCTAAAGATATGCCTTTTGAACTGGTAGAGATTCCAGCAGGGAAACGGGCAAAGAATGCTGATATTGTTCGAATACTTGATAAAGAAGGCGAGCAGATGCTGGCGAGTTGTGGAAAAGGTAATAGAATTGTTACCTTAGATATTCCAGGTAAACCGTTCACAACCGAAGAACTTGCTCAACAGTTAGAAAAATGGAAAGCCGATGGTCGTGATATTAGCTTATTAATTGGAGGCCCTGAAGGATTATCTCCTGCTTGTAAATTAGCCGCTCATCAAAGCTGGTCACTCTCGCCACTTACTCTCCCCCATCCTCTAGTCAGAGTTATTGTTGCTGAAAGCCTTTATCGGGCTTGGAGTATTACGACCAACCACCCTTACCATCGGGAATAATACATGAGTACAATTATTTTAGATTTACAAATTGCGACACAAAATCAGGATAACCTGCCAAGTGAAGAGCAAATTGATCAGTGGCTAAATATCATTCTACCACCGTTTATGAGTGAAGCGGAGCTGACTATTCGTATCGTTGATGAAGAAGAGAGCCAACATCTTAATAATACTTATCGCCATAAAGATAAACCGACTAATGTGCTCTCTTTCCCTTTTGAATCACCAATTGAGATTGAAACACCGCTATTAGGTGATTTAATCATTTGCAAACAAGTTGTCGAACGGGAAGCTAATGAACAGCAAAAATCATTATCGTCTCATTGGGCACATATGATCGTACACGGCTGTTTACATTTACTTGGCTATGATCATATTGAGGATGATGAAGCTGAAGAGATGGAAGGAATCGAAATCGAAATTATGGCTGAGCTTGGATTTGCTAACCCATATTAGTTTTACACTAGAATAGCATATTACAGCAATTTTATAACGAAAATATAACTGCATCATCGATGACTTTCATCTTGCAGTAATTGCCTGATATTGATATCATTTCAGGCAATATTGACACATTATATTAATCATAAATTGAGAGGAAAAATAGTAAAATGAATGATGATAATCACCGGAGATCGAAAAAAGGATTTACGTTATGGTTAAGTCAATTATTTAACACAGAACCACAGAATCGAGATGAACTAATCAAACTTATTCGTGATGCAAAAGAAAATAAACTTATCGACCCTGATACGTTAGATATGATTGAAGGCGTGATGGAGATAGCCAAGCAACGTGTTCGTGATATCATGATTCCCCGCACCCAGATTGTCCCGATAAAAGTTAATTATACTCTCGACGAGTGTTTAGATATTATTTTTGAATACGGTCACTCGCGTTATCCCGTAATTAGTGAAGATCGTGATCATATCGAAGGAATTTTGCTTGCTAAAGACTTACTCATATTTATGAAACAAGGCAGCGAATCTTTTGATATTAAAAAAATATTGCGTCCAGCTGTCGTAGTACCGGAAGCTAAACGTGTAGATCATATGTTGAAAGAGTTCAGAATGCAGCGTTACCATATGGCAATTGCTATTGATGAATTTGGTGGTGTTTCTGGGCTTGTTACTATTGAAGATGTGTTAGAACTTATTGTTGGTGATATTGAAGATGAATATGACGAAATAGAAGATCGTGATATTCGCAAATTGGCCCCATCATCATATACTGTTCGGGCATTAACCAGTATTGAAGAATTTAATGAAATTTTTAGCACTGATTTTAGTGATGAAGACGTAGATACGGTTGGTGGACTTGTTATGCAACAATTTGGTCGATTGCCTTTAAAGGGTGAAACAACAACGATTGATGGCTATCAATTTAAAGTCGTATTAGTTGATAAGCGTCGCATCATTCAGTTACATGTTACACTTCCCGAAGGTATTGCTGATCCTAATTTAGATGCAGATGAATAAATCATATTTAATTCAACTAGGTATAAGCTTAATTTTAGGAGCAATAGCTGTTTTTAGCTATGCTCCTTTTAGTATTTGGCCGATCGCATTTATCTCTTTTAGTGGATTATTACTTTTAGTTAATAAAAAAACGGTTAAACAAGCCGCTTTAATTGGGTTTATTTGGGGTATTGGTTACTTTTCGGCTGGTGTCCATTGGATTTACGTTAGTATCAAACAGTATGGGGATTTGCCCCTACCTTTAGCTATTATCATATTAGGTTTATTGATTAGTTATCTTTCTATCTATCCAATGATATTTACAATATTATTGCGTTTATTGAATAAATATTGCCCGCCATACTCATTTAAGCAATTAGCCCTACTTGCACCATTAATTTGGCAGCTTACTGAATTTATACGAGGCACTTTACTAAACGGTTTCGCGTGGCTACAGTTTGGCTATAGCCAATTAGATGCTCCACTTGGTGGCCTATTTCCTATATTAGGCATCAATGGTGTTAATCTTGTTTTTTCTTTCTGTTGCGGTCTATTATCTTATCTGATTTATCAATTAGCCATACATCTAAAATACCACCAAGTAATAATAAAATCGCATTTATATAGTGCTGCATGCACCATATTGGTGCTATTTTTTGCATCTTATTGGTTCGAAACTGTTAATTGGACACAAATCGATACTTCTAGGCAAGCTAATATTACCCTCGTACAAGGGAATATTCAACAATCGCTTCGCTGGAATAAAGAACAATTAAACCAAACGCTTGATATTTATAGTCAACTAACAGAACAATATATAAAACAAAGTGATATTATTATTTGGCCTGAAGCAGCAATTACAGATCTTGAGTTAAATCAACAAAGTTATTTGCGAGCCTTAGATCAAATAGCAATAGAAAATAATACGGCTATTGCTGTTGGTATTCTTGATTTAACAAAAAAACAGAATGATTACCAAATTTATAATGCGTTAATTGTGCTAGGTGATAGTAAACCTTATCAATATCCAACGACTAATCGTTATTTAAAACATCATTTGGTCCCTTTTGGTGAATATACACCGTTTGAATCACTACTCAAACCAATTGCAGAATTATTAAATATTCCAATGTCATCAATGTCTCCGGGCCCAACCTTGCAACAACCACTCGTGATGAAACAGTTTAAATTTGCTACAGTCATTTGCTATGAGGTTATTTTGTCTGACTTGATATGGCAAAATTTTACCGAAGATACTGATTTTTTACTTACAGTTTCAAATGATGCATGGTTTGGTAATAGCATCGGGCCTTGGCAACATTTGCAAATGGCTAGAGCAAGAGCACTCGAATTTGGTAGAACACTGCTACGTAGTACCAACAATGGAATCACTACCGTTATTTCACCACAAGGCTTGATTGAGAAGCAGATACCACAATTTGAAATAGGAGCACTGTCAACACAACTCAATCCAAACACAGGGCTAACACCTTATGCCAAGTGGGGAAATTATCCTTACTATGTTCTTCTTTTAATCTTAATCATCATCTTTTTCATACGGCGAAAAAATTAATTATTCTGGCATATTTTTTGCTTATATTACGAATAACAGTTGTTTATTAAACGTTAGATTAATGTTAGTAATAGCATAAATATGCAAAAATAATACATTTGTAAGCAAAAATCAGTTATAATAGCCCGCTGCTGATAAAATATTCAATATTTTTAAGGCAATACAATCAGAAGAAAGAGGAGATGAGTATGATTAATCAAAAAAAATCCACCAATAAACTAACCCGATTAATGTTGTCTTTTGCATTACTTGGCTTAGCTAGCTCGGCCGTAAACGCACAAGAGTTAACTGGCACATTAGCAAAAATAAAAGACTCCGGCGTTATCGTTGTTGGTCACCGTGAATCATCGATTCCTTTTTCTTACTATGACAACAACCAAAATATTGTGGGTTATTCACAAGACTACTCAAATTTAATTGTTGATGCAGTGAAAAAAGAGCTCAACATGCCTAATTTGCAAGTAAGATATTTACCTGTAACATCTAAAACGCGTATTCAATTGTTAAATAATTATACTTACGATTTTGAATGTGGTTCAACAACAAATAACCTTGAGCGACAAAAAGTTGTCGATTTTTCGGATACTATTTTTATTGTTGGTACACGCTTTTTAGTCAATAAAGACAGTAATATTAATAGCATTGAAGACCTTAAAGGTAAAAATGTTGTTACTACTGCAGGAACAACTTCTGAAATACGTTTAAACCGAATTAACAATAAGGATAATCTTAAACTCCGAATTGTTACCCCAAAAGATCATAGTGATGCATTTAAAGCACTTGAAACCGGCCGTGCAGCTGCATTTTTAATGGATGACGCACTACTTGCTGGTGAACGTTCAAGAGCGATTAATCCATCTGAATGGGTGATTGTTGGTGAACCGCTGTCTTATGAAGCCTACGGTTGTATGTTAAGAAAAGATGATCAACAATTTAAAGAATTGATTGATAAAACTATTGCTGATGCACAAACATCAGGTAAAGCATTAGAGTCATATAATCGTTGGTTCACTCAGCCTGTACCACCAAAAAATGCCAATATGGATCTAGAAATTTCACCGAAAATGGTTGAATTATTCGCTTCACCTAATGACAATGCGTTAGATTAGATTTCATCATATCAGTAAATCAAGGTACTGAATGGATTAACATTCAGTACAAACCTAATGAATAAAAGCACATTGTAAGATTATGAATTTTAATTGGACACTATTTTTTGAACCAACACCATATGGTGACGGTATTTACCTATACTGGCTCTTAGCTGGTCTTGCTGTAACAATTTCATTGGCAATATCTGCTTGGATCATTGCTTTTGTTTTTGGCTCAGTAGTCGGCATTATGCGTACATTAGATAGCAAATGGGTAAGAAATATTGCCGCTTGTTATATAGAGCTGTTCCGTAATATTCCATTACTTGTACAGATATTTCTATGGTATACCCTTGTACCACAAATGCTTAGTGGCTCGTTTAAAATTTGGTTTATGCAAGAACTTGACCCGGAAATACAGATTTTTATTCTGGCAGCAATTGCATTAGGCCTATTTACCTCTGCCCGTGTAGCAGAGCAGGTAAGAACAGGATTACAAACGTTACCACGCGGTCAAAAATACGCAGCCTTAGCTTTAGGCTTAACACAAACGCAAACTTATTTTTCAATTTTATTACCAAATGCCTATCGTAAAATTGTACCCACTTTAACTTCCGAAATGACTAATATCATTAAAAACTCATCAATTGCTTCAACTATTGGACTTCTTGATTTGACAGGACAAATAGATCGAATTAATGAGTCAACCAACAGTATTGTTGAAATTTTGTGTGGTGTTACTTTGGCTTTTGCCTTAGTCAATTATGCCATTATTCGTATAATGCGTATCGTTGAAAGAAGAACGCGTTTACCAAATATGATGAATGGAGGTTAACCCATGCAGTTATTTAGTTGGATTGCTGATATTCCATCAATGGTGATGAGTAGCTCTGGAGTATTATTAGACGGATTTGGCTTAACTTTAAAAATTACAGTTACCGCAATTATTGTCGGGATTGTTTGGGGTACTGCATTAGCGTTGATGCGTTTATCTAATTATAAAGTGTTGAGAATCTTTGCACAAAGTTATGTGAATTTATTCCGGTCAATTCCATTATTATTAGTGTTATTGTGGTTCTATTTTGTCTTTCCACAATTAATAAAATATTTATTTAATTTACCACCTTATGCTGATGTAAGGGTTGCCTGTGCAATGATTGCTTTTGCACTGTTTGAAGCTGCTTACTATTCAGAAATTATTCGAGCTGGTATTAATGCTGTAAGTAAAGGTCAATATAATGCAGCATTCGCTTTGGGAATGACAAAGAGTCAGGCAATGCGTTTGATTATTTTACCTCAAGCATTTAAAGCAATGGTTCCGTTATTATTGACACAAGGTATTATTTTATTCCAAGATACCTCATTAGTTTATGTGATGAGCTTGATCGATCTATTTGGAGCAAGCGTTACATTGATTGGTAAACAACAAGGTGGTACTGCAGAATATTCTATGATTATTTTTGCCGCTATATGCTACTTTATTATCAGTTTCAGTGCGTCACTTTTAGTTAGTTATTTGAAAAAGGATTAAAAATGATTTCCTTAAAAAATGTATCCAAATGGTATGGTAAATTCCAAGTATTAAAAAATTGTTCAACCGACGTTAAAAAAGGCGAAGTTGTTGTTGTGTGTGGCCCTTCGGGTTCTGGAAAATCAACATTAATTAAAACAGTTAATGGCTTAGAACCTGTGCAACAGGGACAAATTTTTATCGGAGAGACCGAGATTACTAAGTTATCAACAAATTTAGCGCAATTACGTTCTAAAGTGGGTATGGTGTTTCAGCACTTTGAATTATTTCCTCATTTAACCATATTGAAAAACTTAACGCTTGCACAAGTAAAAGTTCTTAATCGTTCAGAAGCAGAAGCTCAAGAAAAAGCGCATAGCCTATTAGAACGAGTCGGTCTAGCTGAGCATGCACACAAGCTGCCTAGCCAGCTTTCAGGTGGTCAACAACAACGCGTAGCAATCGCAAGAGCGTTATGTATGGACCCCGTTGTTATGTTATTTGATGAACCAACTTCAGCACTTGATCCTGAAATGGTTAATGAAGTATTAGATGTTATGGTTGAACTTGCTTATGAAGGTATGACCATGATGGTTGTAACTCATGAAATGGGCTTTGCTCGTAAAGTTGCTCACCGCGTCATCTTTATGGATGCAGGTGAAATTATTGAAGATACTTCAAAAGAGCAGTTCTTTAATAATCCACAAAGTGATCGTGCAAAAGATTTCTTAGCCAAAATCATTCACTAATAAAAAAGGGCCTTTTGGCCCTTTTTTATTAGTGAATATAGCATTTTATATCAGTAAGTCAGCTAAACCACTCTGACGATTAATTTGTGTATTGATCGTTTTTTCAATAATATTTTTTGATGAATAGATAGCAACATGCTCTTTTGATCTGGTTATTGCAGTATATAGCAGAGAACGACTTAATAAAGGCGTATATTCATTGGGAAGAATAATCGCAATACGTTGAAATTCAGAACCTTGTGATTTATGAATTGTCATTGCATAAGCTGTTTCATGTTCAGGTAGTCGAAAAGGTGAAACACCCTTAATTTGTCCATTCGGTAATAAAAAATAGACCTTCAATTTATTGCTATCATCGGCCGCAGGTAGTGTTATACCGATATCACCATTAAATAGACCTAAAGAAAAACTATTCTTTAATATCATTATTGGCCGACCTATATACCAAGCATCCTGTTTAGCAATTGTAATATGTCCGTATTGTTTTAATCTGTTCTCAATAACTTTATTTAGCCCTTTAACACCAAATGGACCATCTCTTAATGCACAAAGTAGCCTAAATTGTGCAAAAGCTTCTAAAACAGCCATAACATCGTATGGATTCATCATAATTATGTTTAGATATGCTTGATAAGCATCAGCACACTGTTCAACAGCATACCGATACTCCTCACCACTTTCCATCATATAAAAAGCAATATCATTAAATTCTTGATGTAGTAGTAATTGAAGAGCATTTTGGTTTTGTCCTTCTTTAACAAAAGAAGATAATAAGCCAATACCTGATTGATGAGAGAATCGATAACTCTTTTGTAATAAACAAATACTATCAGCCGTTGTTAATTGAGTATTTTTTGCTATTAAATGATATCCAGTTAATTGAGTGATAAGCTGAACATGTTGATGGCTATAGCCATGATTTAACTGTTCACAAAGATCACCAAAAACAGCACCAGCCTCTACGGAGGATAGTTGTTCTTTATCGCCAAGTAAAATTAATCGACTGGTTTCTGGTAATGCGGCAATCACACTAGACATCATCGGTAAATCAATCATGGAAGCTTCATCAATAAGTAAAATATCAACACTTAATGGATTATCTTGATTATAAAGATATTTATTACTCGATATTGTTGCCCCCAATAATCGATGTAAAGTAACAGCCTCAACTGGAATGCACTTTTTAATAGTCTGAGGAACATCCAGAGTAGCTAATGCTTTTGATAATGACTCGGTTAATCTTGCAGCAGCTTTACCGGTTGGAGCCGCAGCTATAATGCGTAGTGGTTGTAATGATTGTTCTTGATGAAGTGCGGTTAACATCACTAAAATTTTACTGATCGTCGTTGTCTTACCTGTACCAGGGCCACCAGAAACAATGGTTACTGGGTGAATAATAGCTGAAGCCGTTGCAACTTTTTGCCAATCAATTTCATTATCCGAATCATCAGGGAATAATTGGCTTAACCATGTTTTAGCCATACTATTTGGAACTTCGAGCTGTAAGCGGTGATTAAAATAGCCAGCAACGTGTTTTTCATATTGCCACATACGCTGAAAATAGAGACGATTAGTATGCAAAACAAATGGTGAAAGCACATCACCAGCGCCAACCATACTCTCACCTAATTCTCGACATAACATAAACCAATCTTCATTGGTCGGATAGTTTAGAGCATTAAATAAATAATTGGTCAACTCTCTACCAAAACGATACTCTAAATTAGTTTTTGTGATTTCAGATAAATTAATGCAAACATGTCCAGATCTAACCTCAATACTTAGCCAAGCAATTAACAATGCGAAACGAGCCTGAGCTACTGGTTCAACAAGATTTGATTGACGAGTAAGAAAACAAGCCAGATGAAAATCCAACGGCGCTATCGCACCATTGGATTTTAACTTATCTAATAATTCAATATAATTGACCATTTATCATTTAATCTTATAAACCAATAATATTATCAGCTTTATCTTTTGGATAACTTAGTTTAAAACTAAATGGTAGTTGTTTCATCTCTTTTGCCTGTAAGTTGATATGCCATGTTATTAATCCGGTATCTTTATTATATTCAGCACCTTGATACTTAGCATCTTCTAAACTAACTGCTTTATTTTGAATCACGGGTAACTGATCATAAATCGTAATATCAATTGGAGAGTTTTTGGTATTTTTCATATCAATCGTATAAGCAAATTTTTGACTAATATCATTACCAAAAAATGAAGGCTTAGATTTTTCATTAAGATCCTGATTACGGGTAATAATAATTTCTTTATCACGACCTAAAGAAATATTTAACTTATCCTTCACACCTTGAGTCGTAATATACCCTTCCCCGATATAATTACCAGCATAAAATACTGTTGATTTTCCTGGTAATAGTGACAAAGTATCCCAGTCACTAATTTGAGCTTGTAGGAAAGCACTACTGTCAAGTTTAGGGGTTGCAGTATAACGATAATCTGCTTTAACTTCTTTTTCTGTTAACGTCAAAATATTGTCATTACTATATCCCATAATAGTATATGGCAAAGTAATATTAAACTGTGTATTTAAACCATTATTGCTAGTAATTACGTAATCAGTAAAACTATTTTTTTGTTTTATTTCTCTATAGTCAGAATCAATATCTTTCAGATAAGCAGTCGGAGCCATCGCCTTAGGGACGGCAAAAGAGCCATAAGACTTACCGTTATTCAAATAAATATACCAAGGACTTGGTTCTGGCGCAGTAATCCCTTCACTTGGGTTAGCTGTTGATAACGTAAAATCAACTTTATCCCACACCAATCCACTATGCTGATACACATTAGCCTTATAAGTTAACTGAACTGGAGAATTAATATCTTTTACTCGAACATCATAAATAGGGGCCCAACCCGCATCTGGAGTTAAATAGGAAACGGTTACAGGTAATGTTTGTGGTTCAGATGCATACAGTTTAACTTTTATTGCTTTTACACCAGTTTGATTATATCCATCTTCAAGTGCAATTTGATTTTGGTGAGCTTCAATTTTAGTCTCAACTTCTGCCAACGATTTTTCAATATTATTTTGTTCTGTTAATGCTTTAGCTAAATTATCTTTAATAAAATTAATGGTTAATGATGCATCATTTAACGAATTTTTTGCCTGGTTAATACTATCAATACGATTATTTTTTAATAAAGCGATCTCCTCATTAACAACAACTAATTTAATATTCAAAGTTTGATACTGATTTTCAAGTTGTTCCAATTCGTCTTTTAATTGCTGCACTTGAGCTGATGGCTCTTGTTTAATCAGATAGTTATTTTCCAAAGTCGTAGATAAAATCATTGCATTGTTACCGATACTTACATTAATGGAATTAACATTAATATTATTCGCTAACTGAGTAAGTATAATTTCACTTTCACCTTGGGGAACAGCAACAGTCGATGATCCTTGCAACTCCGCACCTTTAAAAAATAGTGTTACTTTATCTAAATTAACTTTATTGATATTGTTGCTAGCTAATGCAGTTGAAACCATACAAGAAAGTATTGCTACTGATAAAAAAGAGACTACCATTCTGTTTTTCATATCAATTCCTTATTATTAAAATTATAGTTATACGCTTTTTATAATATTGTATTAAGACTTAATAATGCAGCCCCACGAGCACCGCCAGAATCACCATATTTAGCTTTGGCGATATGAGGAACCCGCATCTGTTTGAGTAAATATTTAGCCATTCTCTGCGGTACTTGTTGATAAATTTGCTCGAAATTAGACAAACCACCACCAATTACAATTAACTCGGCATCAACAATCATCATTAAATTACCAAAATAAGCGGCTAAAAGTTCAAGATAGCGTTCTACATGCTCATTCGCACGTTCATCACCAGCATTATAATTATTAATAATGACTTTTGCTGACAGCGATTCGTGATAGAAATGCTGATACAACCATTCAAAGCCTGTTCCTGATAGATAACGCTCACAACATCCTTTTTGACCACAACCACACTCAATCAATGGAATGTCATGACCTAAAATAGTAAACATATCAACAGGTAAACGAATGTGACCGATTTCGCCAGTACATCCATTGGCCCCAGAGATGACTTGCCGATTTATAACAATACCACCACCGAGCCCAGTTCCTAAAATTACACTAATAACATTATGATAATTGTGATATTCATCGTCTAATGCTTCCGAAAGCGCAAAACAGTTAGCATCATTATTAATAGCAATAGGACGACCAAGTTTAGTTTCAATATCATCAATGAATGGCTTATTTTTTACAACGTTAATATTAGTGGTATAGATCGTACGATTTTTATGATCAATCATTCCTGGCATACCAATACCAATCTGACCTAACGTATTAAATTTGTTATCGGCTTCTTCAACCAATGATACGACACTTGCTAAAAAAGCCTCGTAGCTATCTTGCGGGGTAGGTACACGTTTGCACCAAATTTGCTGAAAATGTTCATCAAAAACTGCAATTTCAATTTTTGTGCCGCCTATGTCAAAACCATACAACATCGGGTTCCTCTCCATTAATATACGTACATAATTGTACATTAGTATATAATAAAAGTGATCGTGATACACATGACAATAGGGTGTATTTTGTTGCAAAAAACTGTTTAAATTAATCTAACGGTGTAAATCTAAATGCTTAAAAAATAGTATTAGTTGGTAAAATACAGATAAATTATAATAATTCGCCTTTGACTAAAGGAACAAATTTTACAGGTTCAATAATACTTTGCCTAAATTTATCATTATCCCGTTCAATAACTTGTAGTGACTGTTGATGTTCTCCAACTGGCACAACTAAACGGCCTTTATCAGCGAGTTGATAAACTAATTCTTTAGGTATTTCGGTGGCAGCAGCAGTTACAATAATCCCGTCAAAAGGAGCTCTTTCTGGCCAACCAAACCAACCATCACCATGACGCGTTGACACATTATGTATGTCTAACTGTTTTAAGCGACGCTTGGCATTCCATTGCAAACTTTTAATTCGTTCAATTGAACATACATGTTCAACTAAATGAGCTAATATTGCAGTTTGATATCCAGAACCAGTACCAATTTCGAGAATTTTAGATGACGGTTTTAATTGTAATAACTCAGTCATTTTTGCCACAATATAAGGTTGTGATATTGTTTGCCCTACACCAATGGGTAATGAACGATTATCATACGCTTGGTGAGAGAGCGCTTCATCAATAAAACGCTCTCTTGGCACAGTAGATATCGCATTTAAAACACGACTATCTTTTATCCCTAAAGTGGCCAAGTTAGCAATTAATGATTTCATTTTAACATTTACCATCAATATGAATCCTTAGTATGCCAATTTATAATATTAATTCTCGCAATACTGCTGTTGCATAGCTTCCAGCTGGCAACCAAAAATTCACTTGTAATATTTGCTCATCTTGCCATATCCAAGTCATCTCTTTCGGTCTTAATACTACTGAACGTCGTGATGTTTCAAGTCGTTCTTGCCGAAATAGCGGTAAAAAATCGGCCCAATTTGTCTCAATATAAGCTTGTTCAAACTGCAATGCATCATCTTTTGTTCCTGGACCATTATCACCAAGCATTGGAGCTGTAATATTAATTTCTTTGTTGTTAATTCGTTGCTGTAGAATCATTAACTCTTCGTGTTGTGCAATAAACCAGCTACCACGTTCAGCTAACTGCAAAATATCACCATTAAGGACTATTTTATCAAAATTTTTAACAATGCGTTCACTTACGACACCATTAAAAATAGCACTACGCGCAGCTGAGAGATAAAAACTACGTTTTTTACGATCCTTAACGTTTATCTCCCCTTTTGCCCATAACATCGCTTGGTCGATATTATTATTCTCTTTACCAAATCGCTGTTCACCAAAATAATTAGGAACCCCATTTTCTAATACTTGAGTTAAGCGTCTTTCCAGTTCACTTTTATTATCAATATCACGCAGTATTAATGAGAAAAAATTACCTTTCAAGTTACCAATACGCAATTTTTTACTATGTCTCTCAACGTGTAATACCTTACAACCTTCCAACACAAATAATGAAAAATCAGGCGTTGTCTTACCTGGAATATGTAAACCAAACCACTGTACAGTTACTGCATTGCGATCTTTTAAACCTGCATAACTCACTAGTTTAGCAGGAATACCAGCAAACTTAGCCAACTGTTCCGCAACAAACAGCGTATTACAATTTTGTTTTTCGATACTGACGAAGACGTGTTCCCCCTCGCCATCCAAATCATAACCTAAATCTTCTTTAACACAAAAATCGCTCTCAAACTGTTTATATAAACCTTTAACTACTGGCTTACCATTTAAGTAATCTAATGTATCTAACATTATTTGGCCTTATTTTTTATCTGTTACTTTTTGTAGTAATACGACAGCTTCACAAGCAATGCCTTCTTTACGCCCAGTAAATCCTAATTTTTCAGTTGTTGTAGCTTTAACACTGACTAAATCAAAATGAGCTTGTAAATCTTCGGCAATATTAATTCGCATCTGAGGTATATGAGGTTGCATCTTTGGTTCTTGTGCGATAATAGTCACATCTAGATTGGATATGATATAACCTTTTGAACGAATCAAATCAAATGCTTTTTTTAATAAAATTCTGCTATCGATACCTTTATATTGGTTATCTGTATCTGGAAAATGTTTACCAATATCACCAAGCGCTAACGCACCTAATATTGCATCTGTCACCGCATGCAATACAACATCACCATCGGAATGGGCTAAAAACCCTTGTTCATAAGGAACTTTCACTCCACCTAAAGTTAAAGGACCTTCATTACCAAAGCGATGCACATCAAAACCATGCCCAATTCTCACCATATCAATTTTGTTCCATTATATTTAATAAACTAAATTATTTGTTTATATAACCTTGCTCTTGTAAATAAAGTGTGGCTAAGGGTAAGTCCTCTTTTCGAGTCACTTTAATATTATCCCGCCGACATTCAATTAATAATGGGTGGCCGTTACAGTATTCAATGGCAGATGCTTCATCAGTCAATTCGATATGATCTTGCTTTGCTCGTATCATGCAATCTTTCAATAATTTAGCATTAAACATTTGCGGCGTTGCTGCTGCCCATAACCATTGCCGATCATTAGTTTCTGCAATTGTTGGAATACCATTAAGATTATTGATTGCTTTTTTAATCGTATCAGTCACTTTTGTTGCTAAAATACCACCACAATTATTTTTAATCACTGTATGAATTAAATTTTCAATATCTTGGTGAGTGACACAAGGCCTTGCTGCATCATGAACTAAAGCCCAACTATGTTCACTAACTAATTCAAGACCGGCAAAAACAGACTCAGCACGAGTTTTACCGCCATATGTGACAGTAATTTGCGGATGATTAGCAATACTCAATGATGAAAAATAAGTATCATCGGGACTAATCACCACCACGACTTGACTAATTAGCGGCAAAGAGAGTAATTTTTGTAGAGTATGTTCTAAAATTGTTACATCACCGATTTTTATATACTGTTTAGGAAGCGATAACTGCATCCGTTGCCCACCACCAGCGGCCGGTACAATAGCGACTATCGAATTATTCATTTATTGCTCTTCCCCTGATATCGAGGAACGGGTAACAATACGATAAAAATGTTCGTCGGGTTCAATCATCCCTAAATGACTTCTAGCTCGTTCCTCAATAGCATCTGAACCATCATATAAATTGGATATTTCAGCAAACATCTGTTCATTACGCAGTTTTAATTTATTATTTTCAATTTTCATCAATTCAACTGTATTTACATTCTGTTGATAATCAAAAATATTATTTTTACCACACCAAAAGGCATACTGTAGATATCCTAAAATAATAACTAATAAAATAGGTAACTTCCATTTTGCTAGCATGAATACACCACTCATTTATATACATTTCACAGGCTTAGGTAAACCTGCCAGCTTAGTTGCCTGCTTAGCGGGTCCTTCTGGAAAGAGTCGATATAAATAACGACTATTCCCTTTTTCGGGACCAAATTTTTTTTCCATTGCTTTAACCAATGCTCTAATCGCAGGGGATGTTTTATATTCCAGATAAAAATCACGAACAAAATAGATCACTTCTAAATGAGCGTCAGTTAACTCAATAGATTCATTGTTAGCAATGCTATTAATTAATTCAGGAGACCAATCCTGCCAATTTTTAAGATATCCACTTTCATCTGTTTCAATGATTTGACCGTTTAGTGCAAGCATAATTAACTAACCATGATAAAATATTGACTATTATACAATAATAAAGAAAAGACAACATCTTTAGCGTTAAAATATATCCTACAACAGATGAACAATCCCTATTTTGGCGAAATTTAGAGCAAACGAAAAAAAATTTGATATTTAGTATTTACAAACCCATCCGACTACTTTAATATGCACAGCCATTGCGGAAGTGTGGCCGAGCGGTTGAAGGCACCGGTCTTGAAAACCGGCGAGGGGAAACCCTCCCAGAGTTCGAATCTCTGCGCTTCCGCCATCTTCAACAAATTCTTTGATTCCATTCAGAAATTTCATAACAACATACTTAACTGTCACCTAACTGTAAACCAAAGTATGCTTATGATGAATAACAAAAACTCTGTTTTATCTGCAATTAATAATCACTCTATCATTAAATATTATTTGTTTCTATATCTTCGAAATACAGTTTATTACATTCGAATTAAACAAGGTAATAAAAATACATCACTATCACTCAAAACAGTTAAGCGACATATCGCAGTTAGATTATTTACTGTCATCAAACATGAATTATCCTTCATTATTAAGGATAAACCTACATTAGACTATGAACAACTCGTTAGCTATTTTAAAGCAACAGTAAGTAACGAATTTAATCATCAAGATAATAACCAATCAAATAATTGCTTGTTGATACAAACAGCATTACCCAATCTGAAACAGTCAAAAGAAAATTATTTCCTTTCCATAACAACAAGTTGTAATAACTACATTCAAGAGAAAGGAAGTAACTGGAAATATGCGACACAGTTAAGTTCTCAAGCGAATAAAGCTCTACTCATTGAAATATTTGACTATCTAAAACTAGATGATGTAACCAAAATTACTCGTAAAGATATGTTAGAAGTTAGAGAAGTTATTAAGCGATTACCTGTAAACAGGAAACAAATATTCAAAGAGCAATCACTTAAAGAAGTCTTAGCTCAACACTATAATAAAACACTATCTACTAGAACTATTAATGGACATCTTATCTTTTTATCCTCAGTTTTTAATTGGGCTGAAAAGAATGACCTTATCAAAAAGAATTTAGCTACTGACTTATTGCTAAAAGATAGCCAAAAAGAAGCGGATAAACGTAATGCCT
Organism: Orbaceae bacterium BiB; assembly: GCA_036251205.1. Lineage (NCBI taxonomy): Bacteria > Pseudomonadati > Pseudomonadota > Gammaproteobacteria > Orbales > Orbaceae > Orbus > Orbus mooreae. The sequence continues at coordinate 921,508 of CP133958.1, forward strand.
TTTGCATAAAACAGATAGAGCTAATACTATCATCATGTAAAGCTTACTACGCTAGAAATGGCTTAGCGTGGCAATATTTCATCCCTCTACTCTCCGCTATAACAGGGGCTAGACTAAATGAAATTTGTCAGTTACAAGTTAAAGATGTGATTAAAACAGATAACAATATTATTTACCTTGATATCAACGCTTATGGCATTGAAGGTAAGAGCTTAAAGAATCAATACAGTGCTCGTACTATCCCTTTAGTCAATCATGCTTTTGGCTTTGATTGTAATGAGTTTATGGACTATGTCTCTTCTCGTAAACATCAAGATAATTTACTGTTTGATGTCACTTGGACTGATAAAGGACGATATAGCGATAAAGTGAGTAAATGGTTTAATCGCACCTTATTAAAACAGACGTTAAACAGCGCTAATGGCTTATCCTTTCACTCTTTTAGGCATAGCCTAGCTACCCTATTAAAAAACAGTGGAATCCCACTATCAACAGCACAGCAAATATTAGGGCATAGCTCTAATAGCCTTGCTTATGATACTTATGGAAAAGCTATTCATATAGAGACCCTGCATCATTCACTTGAAAAAGCTTTAGTAAAATCGTTAAAAAGGATTGATCTTTAAAAACGATCAATACCCCCTCGATAGATCGATTTTAACGATTTGCAGCCTTTCATCTATTGGTATTTAATGTTAAATATTTTTAAAATTTAATATAAATAAGGAGTTACCATATGATGTTCATAATAAGAGGAGTCATGCTTGCAATTAGTGCTGTTGTTTTCTTTGCTGGCTGGGATGGAATAATTATAGCTTTCGATATGAATAAGGTGATAGCCCTTATCATAGCGCTTATATTATTGGAATTTCCTATCATATTAGCTATTGCAGCTTTATATGGAGCAGTCAATGCATGGGGTTGGCCAATCTGGGGAGCTATCTTACTTGTCATGTGGCCATTAGTCTTCACCATTATCATGAATGGGGTTTTATCCATCTTTTCATTGTTTGGTTTATCGCGATTAAAAAACCAATAAACACTACATATAGTTAAAAATTAATTAATAGACGCTATATATTGTATTTTTGGTTTTATTTTTGATAAACTTTATTCTGTTTTTTAGGACGAAAGTTTATGATTAGATGGTGAATAAATACTAAAATAGTTAAAAGCCATTCACAAAATTCTAGTTATAAATTTGATTACTATCATATTACTGAAGAGCAAGCATAAAGATGTTTGCTTTTTATTCAAAATAACAAGAATAAGGAATATTATTATGCATTTTTTTTCCAACAGAAAACATACTATTACTTGCGATAATGAGCAGACAGCAGGTTATTTGTGTGGCGTTGGATTTGCCACGCACTACATGGACGAACTGCATGCAACTGGTGAAATAGATTCAACTACATCCCTTCACCTTGATAGAAAAACGGCGGAACAATACCTTCACAAAATGTATGAACGCTATATTAGTGAACATCACGAGTTAAATAAGGCGGTTATAGTTAACACATCAGACGTGAATTATAAAGGTGTATTTACCTCTCTCCCTTACGCAAAACAATACATAGAAAAATTTCATCAAGAGAATTATAAAAATCTATGTAGCTTTGCAAGAAACAATATGAACAAAAAGCATCTTAATGTTAGCCATATAGATTACGAGGATATTGTTCAACAAGCTTTTTTAAAACTACTCGATAGAAAACTCACTAAACCTGTTTATGAGCTAATGCCTTATATGAAAACAACTATTACCAATCTTATTAATGACGAACTAAGAGAAATACAAAGTTTAAAAGAGTTGGCAATTGAAAACTTCACTTCATTGGATACTGCCATATCTAAAAACATTATCGATGACGATGATTTCGAATTAGATGATTATATTACCAACAATAAAAACGATGAAATTATGCTATCAGCAGTTAGAAAGTATTATCCTAAAAGACTGATTCCTCACTTAATTGATGGTGAAACAATAAAAGAAACAGCTCGAAGGGGTAACATGTCTGAGAGAGCTATTAAATATAAGCTGAAACATTTAAAAAATAAATTACAAAAAAAATTCAAAAACTAGAAAATAATTTGCACCTTTTTCTCATAAATTACGTCATATATATATGATAAATAAATATTTTCTTAGAAAATAATATACAGCCGCTAGGAACATATTGAAGATAGATTAACATGAAGTGATAATATTAACGGGTTTACTTACAGAAATGATTAAAGAAGTTAATAAGCCTATATTATTAAGCTTACGCTTACCAAGGTAGATATTGTTACAATATTGCTTTAATAATAAATATCTTCGTTACTTAGCTAAGGTAATGTATTTTCCTGTTATCATTCAATGATTGTTATTATCTATTCTTTATGTAATTCATTGATATTACTTAAATTAAGATTAGATTTAATGTTATATTTAAATCTATCATCTATTTTAGTTTACCATCTTTTTAAGTGTTATTATTGACGTATCATAACTAAGTTAATTATTACGTTTAATTAATGTTACACATTATATATGCATAACACAACGTTAACTCATACTTTCGTATTTGTTAATACTAAAAATTCCTAACGTTTATAATTAAAAAATAGAATATAACGATATAACTTATTCTTTACGTTAAAACAATAAACCAAGATACGTCAATTAAATGTTTAATTTTGTTATAGATTACCCTCTAATACACTCTGTGCACAACTACCAATACGATACTTGTCATTAAGACATTAATAAATCATCTTCAAGTGTTTTTTCATCATAAAGCTTGTTAGAGAAATCCTTAATAAACTCATTTCGTCGACTATCTGCAAAGAATTTAATCCCAATTAAACGAATGTTATTATCACCGTCTAAGAAAATAATATTCTCCTTGTTAATTGCTTCAAGCATGTCTTCCTTCCATTTATCACCTAATAATCGGTCATCACCTTTAGGCTCAAGAAATACTTGATAATAAGCATCTTCACGCTTGTTTTTCATCAACAAAATAAAATCAGGCATAAACCCTCTTACACCATCAAACTCTGTCAATTTAAAACGTGTTGATTGTTCATCATTACGAATAAGGTAAATATCATCATATTTTTCTTTCAGTTTAACGATAAACTTATCAAGCAATTCAACTAATCGATGCTCTAATTGATTTAAAATTGCTGTATCAAATACATACCACGATTTACCTATTGTACTGTTTGCTGTTATTTTTTGATTAATGATAATTGAAGAATCTATATACGAGCTATAATCCATAATAATATCTTTTAAAGGTTGACTAATAAACTCATGGGTACCTTTATACTTACGATAATTACGACGAATGTTATCCGCTATTTTACTTAATACATTTTCAAGACATTGTAACTTTTCTTTCGGAGTTAGGTCATCAATACTTAAAGATGAGGGTAACTTAATATCAATTTGAATCTTACCTAGATAATTACCGTCTTTATCGATAAACTCAGCCATACTTTTTAATTTAGGGAAGTAATATTGAAGATTGTTAAATGAATAAAACGATTGCTTTGCCATTGCCTTATTGATAAAGCGTTTATCAAGCATTAATGACTCAAGTTTATATTGTTCGTTAAGATGAGTATCACTTAACTCACTCAGTGATGTTTCATTAGCGGTTTTATATTCTTCTTCAAAATGTGTCTCAAGCGAATAAGAGTGCCATGAACGTTGTTCACCGGTAATTTCCTCAACTTTATTAAAATACAACTTACCATATTGATAGGTTTTTGATTTCTTAAAGTTATCTTTTAATTTAGCATGATAAATAATACCATTACCATCGGAATTAAAATCGATATCCGCTTGCTTTAACGAGGCATGTAAGACTTTAATATATGACGGCTCATTGATAGTATGATAATGAAGCTGTTCAAGTATCGCAAGTTCGTGATTATTTTTATCAAAACGACGCGTATAACTTTTCTCGCTATCATAGATAAAGGGATAATAGCGTGCACCACGTCCAATTAACTGCGCTTCACTATCGGTATTTGCTTTCGTTGATGATGCTTTTTCGCTAATTCTAACAATATCATAAAGATTAAGCACATCCCAACCCTCATTAACTTTAGCAACCGCGAATACAGCGCGAATCGGATTATCAATTTGCTCTAACGTATTAAGCAATACCGGTTGCTCTTCCATTAAATCACTCTTGTTCACATTAAGAAGATTCATTTCATTAAAATCATCTTTAATCATATCAACAATAGTAATTAAATCACTCTGGCTATAACGCGTTATCACCTTATGCCAAATACTATTTACTGAACTTAACTGTGTCTTCTTGTCATTTAAATGTGTCGTGATTTTCTCTGGAGTTAAGCCATCAATAATCTGGATAAAGTCATCTTGTTTTGCTCTAGATATCGCTATCTGATTTGATTTAAATAAAATAATCGGTTTAAAACCCATAATATTATTATCTATTGCAACTAATTTACGATATTGGCTTAATAAGATAGCATCAAGCATTTTTTCATTATCATTCTGATTAGCCTCAAGCAACATCACTTTTTTAGAATAACCATCGTCCATAAACTGTTTCAAATCATACTGATAAATAATCTTATCTTTATACTTCTGGTAAATTTGTTTGTTGTCTAAGTTAATGGTCGCCGTGAATTCAAATAATCGATTTTTAGGCTGTAGCGCAAGAATTTTTTCAATCGTTCGCTCCCAAGTCAACTCTTCATTTTCAGATGAATTTTTTGCTTTACCTTTTGCCTTTGTCTCTGCGTTAAAATGATGAGCTTCATCTCCTAATAAGACTAATGGTAACTCATTTAAGTCATCATACGTCACACTATTTTCTTTATAATTATTTAACTCATCATGAATTTTATGAATAGTTGATAATTTTAAATAAATCGTATTCTTATTCGGTGTAATGGGAAACGTATCAACCGCTTCAATCTGAATTTTTTCACCATCAATTTCAATGGATGGTGTAAACAAGTATTTAGATGATAACGTATTTAATAGATTTTCTTTAGTTTTTTGAATAATAGCATCGGTATGTACAAAGAAAATAAAATTTTGATAACCTTGCTCTTTAAACATGTAAAGTATTGTTGCAGCCATCACCATTGTTTTGCCTGCGCCGGTCGCCATGTTGAAGAGTAAGTGATGATATTGCTCACTTGCATTAGGACTACTTTGTGCATAATGTAAATAACGCAAAGACTCTTCTTGATAAGCTCGCAATGTATCTTTTAGGTTATTTTTAATATAACTAGGGACTTGATAAACCTCATTAAATAATCCTAATTTATCAAACTCCTTAAATTGATTGAATAATAGTTTATTCGTGTTAGTCTCTTTTGCCATTATTCGACCTTCCCATAAAAACTATTGGTAAAGGTTTTATCTAGTTCTGATACATTTAAATCACTATCATTCATTTCACAGGCATTAACGTACAGTTGATTTTTATCTAACAGCTCAATTAAAAGCTGTTTTTGTTCGTCAAGTGCTAATTCACTAAATGCCACCATCTGGTTAACACCATCAATTTCATATTCAGTAGTTAAAATTTTATCCAGCTCAACTTGATAATTAAGATGCCCCGTCTCTTTCATTCGCTCAAACAGTTTAACTAATTCACCATAGTTTTGTGCTTTTTGAATATCATGAATATAATGATAGTTAAGCTCCATTAACTCGGCATAAACAAAGCTACCACCACCCTGCCAATTAACATCTTTCGATATACCACCTTGCTCACCCTCAATGACTTTTTGCAATCTAGGCACTGTTATATCATTAATGTAATCCATCTGTTCAATACCAATATAACGCCTTCTCATTTTATGAGCCACTACTGCGGTTGTGCCACTACCGAGATGAAAATCTAAAACTAAATCACCTTCTTGGGTAGACATATCAATAATTCTTTTGATTAGGGCTTCTGGTTTTTTACCATTTGTAAAACTCAACCCACCTTCATTTTGTGTGTTTTGAAAATCTATATCAGTCCATAAATCGCCAAGTAATTGAGCTAAAACATTTTTCCCATTAATATTTTGATACACACTTTCTAGCATAGAAATTCTTCGTCCACCATGAGCATACATTTTTTCGCCTAAATCAGTTATTATCCAAACAACCTCTTCAGGTTTAGACAAACTTAATTTTTTTAATCTGTCTGGTATTGATCCAACTTTTTGAAATATTGATTTTCTATTTTCATAAACAAAATCATTAAACTTTTGATTATTTATAATATCTGGTTTTATCGTATCTTTAGCACTAATAATATCATGTTCAATAAGTACATTTTTAAGAGAAACGATATACGGCTCACCTTTATCTAGTTTTAAAAAACCACCATAATGAGTATCCCAATTGTCTTTTACAGTATACTGTGGATTAATTTTTATCAAATCTGTTTTCTTATAACATAAGATAGTATCTTTATTTTTTAAAATAGTTTTATTTTTATGTTGAGTTTTATTTCCTGAAAGGCTATTAGATTTAACGACTATCTGAGCAACAAACTTATCATTTGAAAACAACTCATCCATCAATACTTTTAAATAACTATCTTCGTTATAATCACATTGAATAAAAATTAAACCATCATCACTTAATAACTCTTTTGCCACTTCGAGGCGATTTTTCATAAAAGTTAACCATGTGGAATGATTAAAACGATCATTATATTTAAAGCCATCATTACCAGTATTATAAGGGGGGTCAATGTAAATTAGTTTTATTTTACCCGCATAACGTTCTTTTAAAGTATGTAATGCAATTAGGTTATTACCTTTAATAATTAAATTATCATCATCGTTAAATTCTGTGATGTTTTCTTCTATTCCACTTTTAGTATAACGTTTCGCATTGGTTAATACTTTAGGTGAAAATAATCGGTCTATTTCATCTCTTGCTATTTTTTCATTATAATAAATTTCATTCTTACCTTGTTCTTCTTTAGTCATTCCGCCTTCAAGCACGCAATCTTTAAACGGAAAATCAAGAACAACATCCGTATTATAATTTAAATATTTCCCTTCACTAGTAAGCCCCACGCTATTACGATATTTAGTAAAACTATTAGCCCAATATTCTTTATAACGTAATAAACTAATCAATGATTCAAAGTCAAATATCAATACACCATCAACTTCAGAACTATATAGTTCTTTTATTTTAGGCTTATTTATTAATGCTTTAATTAAATCCGGCTTTTTATTTTTAATATCATTAATTACAACTGAACGTTGCAATGTTTCATCTTCCCAATATTCAGGAAAATCTTTTAATATTTGATTGAGCTGTTTGATTAGTTCTGTTTGCATAGATAAAACCTGCCAATTGATGATTATAAAATATGCCTATTGTACGATAAATTTTAGTGTTTGTTTATATTTAATCATATACAGAATAAAACCGTCTCAGAGAGACATAGAGCGATTATTTAAATCTCGCTAGTCAAAAACTATGACTTAATCATTAAAATTGAAATAAAGATCTATTAGAGCCTTCTAGACATTTTTGTGAGAAAATCTCAAGGGGTATTGCATATAATAGTGAATACAACCTATTCCCCTATCCCCCTTTGTCTAAATTTGATTATTTAATGCAGATAAATAAAAAAAATAATTACTATCATGGGTGAGATAAGACTTGATATCATGCCACGAAATAATGTAACCTAAGTGTAAACCAAGAATGTTTTATGATGATTTATTGAACTATCAAAAACAAGAATTAATTAACGTTGAAATAGGCAAGTCAACTCGCTAGAAACCCTTTAATATGCACAGCCATTGCGGAAGTGTGGCCGAGCGGTTGAAGGCACCGGTCTTGAAAACCGGCGAGGGGTAACCCTCCCAGAGTTCGAATCTCTGCGCTTCCGCCATCAACTTTAATAATTATATATTAAACAAGTGGTTATTAAACATAAGTAATTCAGTGTGCCATTTGGTATGCCATTAATTTTAGATGTTATTGGATTGAACATTTAAGTTTATCATCTCTTTTTTCAAACTAAACTCATTTTCTTATATTTAAATCTGAATACTATTAGTTTTATTTTTGATATTTAAATTTCTTTTTTAACTTTAATTATATGCTAATTTTGCTAAATTAGCGATTTTAGCATTATTTTAAACATGCAGTTATTTTATTAAAGAAGATTGTAGTTTGTTTTTCTAGGAAAAATGTACAAAAATAGAAGAGATAATATTTAGTTAGTTTTTTCTATGAATTAGTTATCTATTATTATTTAGTAAATAAAAAGCGACTAATATGCTGCATATTGCAACTCTAAATGATCACTCAATATAATATATGTGATCAGTATTGCATTGCACTTGGGCACCTAATACTGATCAATAAATTTATTTTTATTTTATCTTTTTCCTCATTGATTCACATTTCAATTCGAGAAAGTCAGAAAATTGGAAAGATTATAGACTTGAAATATTTGAAGAAATAATAAAAGAAGGAAGGAAATTTGAAATGTTTGTTACTATCTCTAGTCAACGACCTAATGATATATCTGCTACAATTATTTCACATGCTCATCATTATTTTATTCATAAATTAGTTAATCAAAGCGATCTATTTTCAATACAAAAATCAGTTTCTTATATTGATAGAGTAAATAAAGAATCAATACCGACTTTGCCTAGAGGAACTTGTATATTTAGTGGTGTTATATCTCAACTACCAATGAAATTAAGAATAAAAGAATTAAATGATACAGATAAACCTAAAAGTAAAACTATATCATTTAATGAACTTATCGATTAATATGTGTTAGCTATGACTTGATCTGACGGTTTTCACTGGCAGCATACAATCAAATCTGACAGTCCAGACATATAGAGTTTGAGAATAATGTACTCACTTTGTTTTAGTAAGATTTTTCATGTTCAATAAGCCAACGCTTTCTTTCCAGTCCTCCGCCATATCCTGTTAAACTTCCATTGCTGCCTATCACTCTATGACAAGGAATAATAATAGAGACTCTGTTATAGCCGTTTGCCGATGCTACTGCTCTAACTGCTTTCGAATGTCCTATGTTCTCAGCTTGTTGTTTATATGTAGATACTTTTCCATAAGGTATTTTTCGCAAATTGATCCTCGCCAAAAAAATAGACAAATGTCACCTCTATGATATAAATAAAAATCATAGGAGAACATATCATGGTCAAAAAATTCAGTACTGAGTTCAAACAACAATCAGTTGATTATGCCTTATCGAATGCTCATCTTTCGCTAGCCGATATTGCAAATCACCTTGGCATTGGTCAATCAACCCTTGATAGATGGGTAAGGCAAATCAATCCAGGTAAAACCAGTAAACGCGAGTTAACGGCTGAGCAGCAAAAAATTATCGCTCTAGAAAAAGAAAATAAAGAACTGAAAATGGCGAATGAAATCCTAAAAAAGGCGCATGTGTACTTCATCAACCATCCAAGTCGGTGAAGTACAAGTATATGAAACTGTATTTATCGTCGTATCCGGTACGTTTAACCTGTTGCCTATTAAACGTCAGCGTGCCCGGTTATTACGCTTGGTTAAAACGCACACCGAAATCACAGCCGCTGATTGATAACGTCAAGGCACTCTATTGGCGGCATAAAGCGCGTTTGGGTGCACCAAGCTTAGTACACGATATCCGAGATGAGGGCTATGATGTCTCAGAAAGAACAGTAAGTCGAGTATTACAAAAATTAGGCTTACGAAGTAAAGTCGCCCGTAAATTTAACTATCTAGCAGCGCCAAGCCTATCTCATGATGTAGCGCCAAATACATTAGATAGACAGTTTAATCCTGATAAACCGAATCGTGTTTGGGTGACCGATATCACGTATATCAAAACCGGTGAAGGCTGGCTATACCTTTGTGTGATTATTGATTTATTCGGGCGAAAAGTGATTGGACGACAAACGAGCTCGCGGATTGATAGGCACTTAGTCTGTAACACACTCAAAAATGCCTTATTCCGTCGTCAGTTTCCAAAGGGTGTATTACTTCACAGCGACCGAGGAAGCCAATATTGCAGTGCTGATTTTAAGCGATTATTGTTACAGTATGGACTTAGTCAAAGTATGAGTCGAGCAGGCAATTGTTGGGATAATGCGGTAGCTGAAAGTTTTTTTCATACATTAAAAACGCACATTATTCATGGTTGTGATTACAAAACTCGGGAGGATGCGAATAAAGCCCTATTTGAATATATTGAAATCTATTATAATCGTGTTCGTCGTCATTCAACTAATGGTTGGATATCGCCTCAGCAATATGAAAATCAGTATTATCTAAATAACACATTTATAGAGGCGAGCACTGTCTAATATTTTGGCGAGGATCAAATATTCCCAGACTTTTTTTTGAAACTCTGTCCCTGGTGTATGTAATCTAACATCAAAATTTTTTCTCTCACCTTTAAAATACTCATCAATTTCAGCTCTTGCTTGTTGAATATATTTATTCTCACCAAAAATAATCTGCATATTTAGTAATTTTTGTAAGTCTTTAAGTTCTGTTTCAAGCATACGACGATCAACAAACTCCAATAAACAAATACCCTCACTGGTAGCACAAATAAACATAGGCCCCAGCGGTGTGGTTAAACGATTAATCAGAATAACTTTGTTATTGGCATTTTGTGAAGGTGATTTTTTCATGATCTTTTTATATGTATATCCAAAACCACTAAGTGATTCGTATCCAACATCAAATACTGTATCCATTATTCCCTTGCCAATTTTTAACTCTTGATAGGCATTATTAATACGATACATTCTTTGGTAAGATTGAAACGTTATTCCATAATTTTTTTTAAACCATCGACGCACTACCTCGGGGCTTATTTGGTATTGCCGTAGCAAATAATCAGATATTTTTATCTTTGGATTTTCTCTGATCATTTTTATTGCCTCAATAACTTGAGTTGGCGCTTCATTTGAGTTTTCTGTAGGTTTGCAAATTTTGCAAGGGCGATACCCGGCATCAAGAGCATCTTTGAATGTTGTGTAAAATTCAACGTTTTCAAATTTTGGCTTCCTAGCTCTACAAGTCGCTATACAGAATACAGATGTCGTTTTAACACCTACGTAAAAAATACCGATATAACGAGGATCTTTTTCCAGTAAAGCCTGATAATATATTTTGGTTTTATTCAGATCACTAATTAGCATGATTATAAATAATCTCAAAAGATTTATTTTTCATAATCTCAAAAAGATTATGTTTTAACACTGAGGTCATATTATTGAATAAGAAATTCCCCATACTGATACGCTTAACGCCTAATACTTTTAGTCTCTCAAAATTTGGTAAATTAGGCATAGCCATCACATTAATGGGGAGCATGGATTTATCTACTAACACTTTGATATCAGATTCTTTTGATAAACAAGGAATAAAAAGTCCGTTAGCACCAGCCTTTGTATAAAGCTCCATACGTTTTAGAGTCTCTTCTAGTTTATTTGGAATATCTAATAAAAAAGTATCTATCCGAATATTAAGAAAAATATTTAGATTAGTTATTTCTAGCTGATTTTTGATCTCTAAAATAACTTTTGCAAAACTTTTACCATCAACTAACTTTCTTTCCTCATTAACAATACTATCTTCAAGATTAATCCCTACAACACCATATGTTGAAAGTATTTTGATATGTTCTATTATTTTAGTAGGCGTTCTACTGTATCCAGCTTCAAGATCAACAGAAAGCGGTAGTGATGTATTATTTGCAATTTTTTTTACAAAATAACACAACTCTTCAAACTTTATTTTTTCACCATCTTCATACCCAAGCATAGAGGCTATTGCGGCACTAGAGGTTCCTATGGCCTTAAAACCTAACTCTTCGGCAGCTTTAGCACTGCTTACATCCCAAACATTAGCAAGTAGTAATGGATAGGAGTTTTTATGTAATTCATTAAAAGTCATAATAAAACCTTAATCAGTATTGATGACAATATAATAATATTAATAAATTAAAAGCGACAACCGAAAAATTGATAAGTATTTTTATTTGATTGCTGGCAAATTTAATTATGGCTATCAATATGACGTTATCTTGGTGGTTAATCTTTTTAGTATATAAGAAAGCCATTTATCAGATTATGGGCTATCATTTATTTTCATATGTTTAAGTATGAGAAGTGATAGTAAGTTATCCGATACTTTTGAGTTTCAATCATTTTTTTGTAACAAATAATGGTTGCTATTGGCACAGAGCTACCTGTCAGATTAGGTTTAGGACTGTGCCGTAGCAGCGTCAGGTGAAATCGGAGCTAATACAATTAATAATATAAATATATTATTCTAAGTGATCATCATAAGTAATATATGATGAGCATATTAAATTGCACTGCTGATCATGTTATGTTGCACTGAGTAATCATTTTAACTGGAATACACAATATGCCGCTTTCAATTATTAAAAAAATGCTCGTCATAATAAATAATTATTATTTCTTAATCGAATAAATGCAGGTTTGTTGTGGGAAAAATAATCAATATCACCATCATTATGTAAGCGCCATAAAGCCATTTCTAAATTACCTTTGTTTCGCAATTGATTTGGTCCATGCGTGTAAATATGACTTTTCAAAAATTCTCGTTTAAATCCATTTTTAGAGTTTTTATTTAACCAATCAAACAAAATATCAGCGAGCTCCTTCGCTTTCTCATCAATCGTCTTCTCACCAAATACAGATTTAAACGAATCAATACAATTATAACCAAATTCAATAGCATCGTTCATACATGTCTTACATATTACAGTATTATCATATAAATAATAATGTAATAGTGCAGCTATTCTAGCGACGTTATTGGCTATTTTTGCCGCATAATCGCTAATATCACTCAATCCTCCGTTACCTAAACATGACTCAATATTATTGTAAAAATGAATCCATTCTTCTTTTGCTTCAGGAGACAAGACAAGATTAATTTTATTAAGACCACTTGCTGACATTAAAAATGCTCTGTCATAGATAGCATCAATTCTATGATAAAATGCGTCTAAGTAAGTTGATCTGCCCACATTTTAGTGGAGAGTTATTTTCAAATTATTAAATCATTTTTTCTTCAAATTGAACAGGTGATAAATAGTTTAAATATGAATGTTTTCTTACTCGGTTATAGTAAACCTCAATGTACCACAAGATCATCGATTTAGCTTGTGCCATATTTTCTAGTTTGTGTCGGTAAATCCATTCTGTTTTTAAGGTATGGAAAAAGCTTTCAGCCACCGCATTATCCCAACAGTTACCTTTGCGACTCATACTACACGTTAAGCCATAAGCCGTTAATATAGCTTGGTAATCATCGGAACAATACTGGCCACCACGGTCACTATGAACAATCACTTTACTTGGATAGCCCCGATGAAGCAAAGCCATAGTTAAGGCTTGACAAACTAGCGAGCTTTCCATATGCGTATCCATCGCCCAGCCTATGATTTTACGAGAGTAGAGATCAAGTACAATCGCGAGGTATAACCACTGTCCGTTCACTTTAATATAAGTTATATCGCATACCCAAGCTTGATTAGGTGTGTCCATGGTAAAGTGCCTATCTAAAATATTTTCAGCGACCGGTTTGTTGTGGTTACTGTGCGTTGTTTGTTTATACTTTTTGCGTTGTTTTGCTTTAAGGTGAAGCTTGTGCATTCGTCGACGAACTCGTTCACGTGATAAACAATAGCCTTCCTCCAAAAGTTCGACATGTAAACGCCGATAACCATAGAGATGCCGATGATCTTCAAATAGTGTTTCAATCTTTTTGTCAAGCTGCTGATTAAACACTGTTCTCTGAGACGGTAATCGCTTTAAATAGGCATAGTAACCACTACTTGACACGTCAAATAGATGAAATAAACGACGCTTAGATAGCGTGTTTTGCTTTTTAATAAATTCGTACCTTGCTATTTCAGGCTCGCAAAGTACTGAGCGGCCTTTTTTAGGATATCGATCTCCTTTTTACGTAGCTCAAGCTCTTTTTTCATCGCTTTATTTTGACGCTCAAGTTCGTTATTGTTATTTAATGGCTAGCAATCAAGAGATAATACAACACCAGCAACATATTACAAATGAGTGGCAAGCATGGAGTAAAGTACAAGTTCCAATTTTTGGCCACGCTATTATTTGTGCTGAACCTGATGGTTTACAGGCTCTAACCTCAGATAGTATAAAAATCCCGCTATATCCACAAAAAGCCAGACCCTTGTTCAATCGTACTGCATCGGTAAAACCGTATTGGTTTCTTGATGAAGTGATGATAAATTTAGCGCAGCAATGTGCTGATTATCACAAATATTTGGCTCATATCTATCTACCGCATGAACTTATGGATGATGATGACCTCATTGACGCAATTTTTCAGCGTTGGGATTTAAAAGCTGAACCTATCAATGATTATGTTGTGTTCATGGAGCACATGCACGAAAGTTCAGAAGAAGTCGAATTATCGTTACTGTTGGTGTGTCAGTATGACGATAGTACCTATCATAGTCACAGTAAATTTATTAGCGCGATGTTGTTAGGAAGCGAATCCTTAATTAATAAGGCTGGTTTGGCTGCAAAAGCGTGGTTAGGACGCTTAATTGTCTCGGATATGGCTGAGTTATCAGCCGATATCAAGCAACTTTTTAGTTATAATCAACTCGCGCCAAAAAAGGTTAAGGATATTTGGATATCGGGATTAAATCAGAAAACTCGATTAGACTTAACGATGGCAAGTTATGAGTTAACGTTGGGTGGGCAGAGTGGTGTCACTTTTCATGATATTGATTTAACCTTTGCAAGGCCAAGCAAATTAACGAGGTACTTTGTGCTAACGATGGCAAGTAGCAGTGTTGGTCAGTTTTTCCGTGAACAGTTGACTGTGAGTGGTAATCAAGGGCAAATCTATGTACAACTCATCAGCCCTAAAAAGTTCGTGTCGGAATAGGACAGGTGGAGATAATATGAGTGATAGAAAGCAACAACAGCCGTTCCAATATAATACCGTGCCAACGTCAGATAATACGTTACACACCCTATTCATTGAAAAAGAGCGACTTATCGTGCCGATTATTTTTATCCCGGGAGTAATGGGCAGTAATTTAAAAGAAAGAACAACAAAATCTTTTTCTAAACCGATTTGGCGTCTAGATGGGAATATGTCTGCTATAGGATGGTCTTTTCCTCATTATGGTACCGCTAAGGCGCGTAAATTAGAGCTTGATCCAGATAAAACAGAAGTGGATGATCGTGGAACTGTGGTTGATGCGGCGGAAAAAGAGTGCTCGCAAATTGAAGATGAGTTTAGTCGTGAAAAAAGAGATATTGATGAAGATGAAATCCAAAAATATATTGATGCCTATAATATTAAGCAGCAAAAAATTGAAGAGGCGATAAAAAACAATCCTGAAAATAAACGATTTGGCACTCGTAAAGAACGAGGCTGGGGAACGGTTGGCTATATTAGTTATGGTGAGTTTTTAGAAAAATTTCAAGAAAGCTTATTTGAACCAAAAGGCCATACGTTAGCAGCACTTAATAAATTAATCCAAGCCCCTTTGTTTACGTTAGATGAAGGTTCAAAAACGTCATTAATCCCCGAAGATGAGCAAATCGCGCATTGTAACAATTTTTACTTTCCCATACACGCGATGGGCTATAATTGGCTTGAGTCGAATGAGGACAGTGCAAATAGGCTAAAAGAACTGATTGAAGTGACGTTACCTCGATATTATAAAAAACGTGGACAAAACTGTGATAAAGTGATTTTAATTACTCATTCGATGGGGGGGCTAGTAGCCCGTTATTATACACAAGTGCTCGGGGGCAGTACAAAAGTGTATGGGGTAATTAATGGCGTCCAGCCATCCACCGGTGCAGTGGCAGCCTATACTCGGATGAAACGGGGTACAGAAGTTAATAGTACATTTATCGGTAAAATTGAAGATGGTATTATGGAAAATGTACTAGGTAAAGATGCTGCCGAAATGACCGCGGTCTGTGCTCAGGCACCAGGTAATGTGACAACCTCGTATGGTACTCACCATGTTAACCACGGTAATATTAAGGAAACTTATCGATTACAGCCTGCCGATGGTAATGGTGATGGCACAGTTCCGCGTTGCTCGGGTGAAATTCCAATGGATTATTTAATGGCGCGTTTGCGTCTCCCTATTGGACATGAGCCAGCTTATAAAAGTGAAGTTAGCCAAGAGTTTACTTTACGTGCCATTGTTAATATTTTACAGCAGGTAATGGTTAATGACTAAACAGACAAAGTTCAATAAAAAATCTTACTTATTCATAGCGGTTATTGCCGCGATTATTTTAGTATTTGGTTATCACTATTTTTATAAGGATATCGCTATGATTGACTTACCTAAAGAACAACAACAGCAAGTCACAGCATTACTGTCAAATTCGCCAACGCGCTGTGTTGGGACCTATTTAATTGATCTACCGATTGGGTTTAAAATCAAAAAGGAGGGACGCTTTGACTATAAAAGTAATGGTGATATTACCATAACCACCAAGCCGCAATATTTACCGCCGTTTAAACAGATGATCTCCCTTCGTGAGCAAGAGTTAAAAGATACTAAAACGATTGACCCGATTGATAGCCCCTATCTAAAAGCGGTTTATCCCGTGCACACTAATCATCCTGATAAAATGCAAGGCATTATTTTTGAAAGAATGGAGAGTCCAGGTACTGATGATTCCGCTAGAGTTCTTGAGGGATATCGCTGGCAAGACGAAGTGATGTTAAAAATTGAAATGAAAGCGCAAAACGGTTCTGATAAAAAACATGATGAAAATCGGATGAAATACCCAGAACTCTATACAAATGATGTTCCGCAAAAATTACTTGAACTACGAAAACTCTTTGTACGGATTCAGCCACGGGATGATTTGACTATTCCAATCAGGCCGGGATTTTGTCTGTTGAACAGCTTTATGCTAGGCGAAGATCGTGAATGGAAAGATATGAATTATGGTTATTGGCACGAAAGTATTGATGAGTTTTCTTTCTATTTCGAGTTTAATGATTTTGCCGACGATTATGCGTTACTTGATAAACCCGAAGGCTATTTTACACAAGGTGCGGGTCATACTATTTACAAAGGTACTCGTGAAAGCCAGGGATTAAAATTAGAAGAGTGGGTGGTTAAAGGTAAATATTTTGAAGATGCTCAGGGATTTAATGCTGATAATATGGGATATATCTTTACATTAGGCATTCACGTGACTGATCCTAGCTACAAAACACCTCGGTTACGTGTAGAAATGTTTTACAAAATTCCCCTTGATAAAACGCAGGCGTATAGTGAAGAACAATTAATGGTCATTTGGCGTGAAATCACCAACAGTATTCGAATACGCGATAGCTCATTTGAATCTAAGTAAGCGTATTATTTGTGGGGTATTGCCTTAATTTATTAAGGCATTCTCAGGTAAAACTAATTTGCTTGGATTAACGATAATGAAATACACTCTTCCCCCTGATTGCGGCAGTGCCATCAAAAATGCACCATCCACCTTACAACAAAAAATCCTACGCTTACTGGCTAACTGGCCAAGTACTAAAGGACAAAGTACTCCCGAGTATTCCAAAGCACTGCGTAGTGCGATTAAAAAATTGATTCATTTATGGGGCGGAAAATGGCTCAATCCTGAAGAGCTAACCCGAACAGCCAAACTTGAAATACACTGTAGCAACGGACATACCTTTAAATTTCGAGTATTTCACTTGCATCGCGGACAATGGTGTCCAGACTGCTATTTTAATAATCTACGCCACTCATTGAAAGATATAGAGCACCTTGCTAAACAAAAAAATGGCAAATGCCTAACTACCGACTACCAAAATAGCCGTCAACGCCTAACATGGCAATGCCAATACGGACATACTTGGCAAATGAATATTGATGGCTACAAAAAAGGACAGTGGTGCCCAGTGTGTATAGCAACACAGCAACAGCGAAAAGCAATGCGGCTACTACAGACTATTGCCAAACAACAAGGTGGAGTATGCTTATCTAAAACTTATACGCGAGGTAAAGATAAATACACGTTTCGTTGTGCCAACGGACATGAATGGCAAACCACAGGAAACAGTATCAAGAACTCAAAAACCTGGTGTCCAATTTGCCGTTATGACAAACATCGCCGCTCACTAGCGGACTTACAGGCACTAGCTGCTGCTCGTGGTGGTTTATGTTTAGCAAAGCACTACACCACCATGAATGATAAAGTGATGTGGCAATGTGCTAAGGGACATCGATGGCAACGCGCAGCGAGTTTCATTCAACTTGGGCGCTGGTGTCCCTACTGTGCCCGTAAAAACTACACCATTGAGGATATGCAACAACTGGCAATAGCACGAGGAGGGCAATGCCTCTCAACAACTTACACAAATTTAGAAACCAAACTGAGCTGGCTGTGTCATTTAGGACATACGTGGCAAGCAAGACCCAGTCATGTTAAAGCAGGCACTTGGTGTCCATCCTGCAACTATTTATCTCGGTGTATTAAAGAAGAGTCCAAACAAAAATACCTTCCTACCCACTGACTCTACTTTCGTGTTAATTAATATTATTCCTACCGCTCAGTTACTATGAATTAATCAATTAAGTTAACTCAAGGATATTGGGTTTTTCATATTGAAGATAGCGTATTAAAATTTGATAACTATCACGACTAAAACGGGGGAGTGGTCCGGTAGGCGTATCATGCAAATGGCTGACGGAACCCAAATAACGCCATTGATTGATAATATGAAATGCTTTACATTGATGTTGAGGGTCTTCCTCAACAATCGCAATCGCTGATTGCCAAGGCCAAGCTATTAGCGCGTAGTTCTCGAATGCTTTAACTAAACGTTGATTGTAACTTGCTAGTGTCTCATTGCCACAACACGCTCCCCGACAACGTTTTAACTGATAATTAAAACAGCAACCTCGACGGGTTGATTCCAATTCAAGCACTTTCGCACATAACTCATTTTTTTCAGCTAATTTTAATAACCATTGCTTGGCTCGTACTGGTGATTGATACAAACCCACACTGATTTTATCGTCAGCAATGTCATCAACCCGGTGTAAAACGGGTATGAGTTCATCATTTAATACCCATGAATAGAGATTCTGATGTTTTCTCAAACGCCGATTATAAATTGGCTGTCTTAATTTAATCTCTGCTGATTCCAGTAGCAAAGCACCTAATTCCCCTGCTGTACAGGTAAAATCGATGTGCGCAGTTTGCTTTATTAAATCAGCGTGACGTTTAGTTTCATCGCGGTGATAAAAATGCGACAAAACCCGTTTGCGAATATTTTTACTTTTGCCTATATAAAGTAAAGTATTTTTTTCATCATAAAAATAATAAACACCCGGTCGCTCGGGCAAGGTATAACAACACTCAAGAATCATTATTTCACCGCTAACAATTCATCCCACCGTGTGGTATAACGTGGACTCAGTAACTCACGTTTAATCTGCCAAGGGGCCTGTTTTCTAACACCACCTAATTGTACCGTATGTTTACCCATCTTCTGATTGATAGCATCGAGTGTCTGCATCAACCTATCACTTTTTTGCTTTTGTTCTACCTTATTGGATGTTTCAAATAAATCAAACTGCGTATCGGTGTTTTTTGGGCGTAAATCAAGTAACATCACCCCAGCTTTCATAAACAAAACCCCTTTTTTGTAAATAGCCTGTAACCCCTTTTGAGCGGCTTGAATAATCAGCCGTGAATCATCAGTAGACGAGAGGAGAGGCACCACGATAGAGGGATGATATTGCACAACATCCTCACGAAACCGATTGGTTTTTAAAAAAACCAGTACGGCACTAGCAACCGAGTGTTGATGCCTGAGTTTTTCAGCACCTCGACTGGCGTGTACACGTATAGCTTCCTGTAGGTCAAATAAGTTCCCCGTTAACTGACCAAAACTACGCGAAGTCATGATATTTTGTTTTGGCGTTGATAAATCATCTAGCTCGATACACGAAGTGCCTTGTAGTTCTAACACCGTGCGCTCAAGTACTACGGAAAACTGCTGCCTAATTTGTTTGGTATTCGCTTGGCGTAAATCCCATGCAGTATGAATACCTAGCACTTGTAGTTTCTCCGCAATACGCCGTCCAACACCCCATACGTCACCCACCGGAAACTGCTTTAATGCTTCAATCAACAAAGCGCTGTCATTGGCTAAATAACAGACACTTTGATAAGCAGCTTGTTTTTTAGCAATATGATTCGCCACTTTAGCTAAAGTACGAGTAGAAGCAATACCAATACTGACGGGTATGCCCGTGTCACGTTTCACCACCGCTCGGATGTGCTGACAATGCGAAATAACATCAGAAAATCCATCTAATGCAATAAAGGCTTCATCAATCGAATAAGGCTCTACATCTGCCGTGTAGTCTCGCACGGTATTAAATACACGTCGACTCATATCACCATACAGCTCGTAATTAGAGCTTAACAACGTCACTTGCTTACGAATAGCCGGTAGAATCTTAAAGGCTGGTATCCCCATTGGCACCAAGGGTTTTAACTCATTCGAACGGGCTATCACACAGCCATCATTATTGGATAAAATACCAATTGGTTCGCCTTCAAGCTTGGGATTAAACACTCGCTCACAAGACGCATAAAAATTATTACAATCCACTAACCCTATCACGAATGACCACGACCTCGTAATGTGTGAATGGTATGAATCACTACACCCCAGACATGGACTTCTTTACCTTCTAGGGGAATTGGGGGATAAAGCGCATTACCCGCTAACAAATGATACTGCCCTGCAATTAAACCTAAGCATTTACACGTTAGCTCACCATCAACCGCTACAATCACCACATCATTCACTTGTGGTTTTAAAGAGCGATCAACAATCAGTAAGTCACCATTAAGAATCCCATAATCCACCATCGAGTCACCCATTGCTTTAATGTAATAGGTCGCACTAGGGTGCTTCACTAAATGCTCAGTTAAATCGAGTTTCGCTTCCAAATAATCATCAGCTGGAGAGGGAAACCCTGCTCTAACAGGCGTATCCACCAGCGGCAAATGATTTATGATAGAGGCATCAACACGACCAAGCACAATACAACTGGATTTGTGCAAGAGAACTCCTAAAACTAAAGTAAAGAAAATCACCACTGTTTTTCTAATTATCGTGGTAAAAAACGAATATGTATAAATATACAGTGTTAACTGCGAAATTCAATAGATTTTAGTGTAAAAAAATAGAAATACCACTCAAATCAAACTAATTTAAACCATTCATCTTGATGATAACGAGATGACTAGAGAGTTTTCAGCGGTATATTTAAAGCTTTCGCTATACAAGACTCAAAATCAGTAAAGTTTTTAATACTTCAAGGAATAACATAAGGCACTGTCAAGTTAATAACTAATTATTCACAGCCATGGCCATAACTAATAGTTGGCCCCATATTCATAACTAGTCTATTAATAAAGTGATGAGCCGCTAAAGCATAATCATGGGTGCGATAATCGAGAAGACTCATTTTTTTGCCTTTATATTTTGCAAATCCATCATATTTGCATAGTTCATCATCAACAATATACAAATGTTTAATTTTATTATTAACAACTCTAATTTCATCAATGGTTTTATATGAAGGTAATGTTTCTAAAGTTACACCAAGCTCAGTAAAACCATCTTTTAGTTGATTCCAGCGGTAGGATAGTCTACTCTCATCACCACCCATTATTAAAAAAGCCTTGTTTACGTGTTGTTCAATAGTAGCCCACAAATGAACGATCATCCCCTCATCGGCTATTTTTCGAGCATTATAAATTTCACAAACTGTATCGAAATTGCGGCTTAGTCTTGCTTCTTCAATTGGTATATCTTCACTCTGCTCCATAAATATATTACAGAATTCATCATACTGAGGATTTTCTTTTTTAAGAAAAGGAGCAATTTGTTCGACATTACTATTATATACAACCAAAGCATACCGATTAACCATAATTATATCATTAATTCTTTGATTGGCGCTTTTTAGTAATATATCTCTTTGGTTTTTGAATAAATTGGCACTTTCATCTTTATCATTAGCTGACTCGGGAAAATCATAGAAATCATTTACGATTGTTTTTATCATTGGATCTGTATTATCTTTATTTTTTTTCAAAAATTCATTAAGTGTTGGAACATATTCTGTAATATTTAGTTTCATCTCTAGACTTCTTTTTTAACTCATTAACTTATATGTTAAAATTAACAATCCTAATTTGTCCTCGTTCAGACTATTTTTTATGGCGCTGTCAAATTAACTTTTTCACAATCTGTATGATTATACGAAATAATAATTAACTTGACAGTACCATAAAAGGGAATAATTATGTCATCACGTTATCAACCACAACTACCAACATGGAAACAAGATTTAGCTAAAAGCAGTGGTTTAGGTTTTATTAGCAATATAAATTACATAGCTTATGCTAATGATAACTATTGCGAAGTTTATCGTAAGAGAGAAATTGGTGAAGCTTGTGTTGCTTTTGGGCTTTTTCTATTTTTTTATATCGCTTTCATTTTTGCTACGATTTCTATGCTATTTCCCCCTATTTCTATTGGCGTATTTATTTTTGCACTACTATGTCTTTTCCCTATAAATGTTGTCGGTTGTTATGTATTTTTCCATTTTTTACGGGCCTATTATGCTCCCGCCAGTAGCCCGATCAGATTTAATCGCCAAACAGGTAAAGTCTATTTTTATGAAAATGTGGCGATGAAGTATGGCTTGCAATTTCGTATTCCCCTCAAGGCGTTTAAGGATTTAAAAAAGTATGAAATTAAAGTCTATGACTGGCAAAATGTGGAGGGTATTTTACTGGGGGCAACACGTGTTTTAAATGCAGGAGGCACATCAGACAGTCACTACTTGATGTGTGTAGGCTGTAAGCCAAATAGTGATGATGTGATAGATCGTTTTTTTATTAGTCGTACAGATGAGTATGGCACTGCGTGGAACTGGATCAGTAATTTTATGCAATATAGACTAGAAAAGCCGATTGACCAAAATGGCTTAAAGTATATTGCTTATAATAGTGAAGATAAACAGAGCTTTGCCGATATTGAACCACGTCGTAAACTAACATCAAGGCAGATAGAAGGACTTGATAAAGCCTCTAAAGCCAGTTCAAAAGAGGAGCTTACTCAAATAGAACTAGAATATCAACTCGATAAAACAGTTTATCCAGTTTATTGACACTGTAACGGTCAACAAAAATTGGATAACTGACTTAACAAACTATAAGCTATTGAACTTTAACCTATACATTGCGCTTTGCTCATATTAACGAAAATAGTAGTTTTTAACCCAACCATCATTATAATATTGTCCATTCTCTTTTTTCATTCTGGCCGAACCTGGCACTTTATCCCCAAATAAAGTATCAGGCAATAACTTGTATATTTTAGCTAACTCTGGCGATTTTGCCCATTCTGGAACATTTTCCAGTTTAAAATCATATTCAACCGTAGTTTCAACATATTTGCCACTATTGCGGTCAACTGTTTGATCACTAACATCGGTGACTTTTAATAATACCCGCTTACCATAACAAAAATAATTTTCATATATATACGTACCATCAAGCGAGCCTAATCGCTTAATTGTATATTGATACGGCCGACCTAGCTCGGTTAATTGGTAGCGATAAAGCAGCGGCTCACTACTTACTTGTTCGCGACTTAATAAGCCTAATTCAGCAAATAATGGTAAATTACGAAATAATCGATTTTTCTTCCATTGATCATATTGTATATCACTCTCCAAGTGGGGTTCTTCGCTATAGGGAAACTGCACATCACCCACAAAATAGCAAACAGCTCTGTTACCATCGGGATTTAACTGATCATATTCCATTTGCAAATCGACTTTTAACTTTTCATAATCCGTACAACCCACAATATTCAGGCTCATCAGCACCATCAGTATATATTTTAAGCTATTCATTACTTCCTCCTGTCTTTAGTAACTCAAGGATATTGTTTGCTATTATGCTCTAGTTTTAGAAGTAGAACCTAATTTTGCTTATTCTATTTCGGTATCTTCATCCTGCTTTTTATTGTAAGCATAATCTAAAATTAACGGTAAGTTTTTTCCCCTTTTATTATTGTAACGGTATACTTTTTTTGTAGACATTATTAGCGGTATGATAAACCATCAACTAAGGAGATTATCCCGTGACAAGACAACTAATCTCCATCAAAGCAGAAGCAAAATAGTTAGCAAATAAATAATTTGTGACACTCAAAATTTAGGTTTGACTTTGATTGAAAATACTATTATTTTACTCAAAATAAGTTCTATATTTGAACGTCCACCAAAACGTCCACCAATATTTTATAAGAATTGTTTAAGATGAAAATATATCATATAATCAATAAGATAGAATTAAGGTTGGCGAGGCCTTATTTTTCTGCGTTTCCGCCATCTTCAACAAATTCTTTGATTCCATTCAGAAATTTCATAACAACATACTTAACTGTCACCTAACTGTAAACCAAAGTATGCTTATGATGAATAACAAAAACTCTGTTTTATCTGCAATTAATAATCACTCTATCATTAAATATTATTTGTTTCTATATCTTCGAAATACAGTTTATTACATTCGAATTAAACAAGGTAATAAAAATACATCACTATCACTCAAAACAGTTAAGCGACATATCGCAGTTAGATTATTTACTGTCATCAAACATGAATTATCCTTCATTATTAAGGATAAACCTACATTAGACTATGAACAACTCGTTAGCTATTTTAAAGCAACAGTAAGTAACGAATTTAATCATCAAGATAATAACCAATCAAATAATTGCTTGTTGATACAAACAGCATTACCCAATCTGAAACAGTCAAAAGAAAATTATTTCCTTTCCATAACAACAAGTTGTAATAACTACATTCAAGAGAAAGGAAGTAACTGGAAATATGCGACACAGTTAAGTTCTCAAGCGAATAAAGCTCTACTCATTGAAATATTTGACTATCTAAAACTAGATGATGTAACCAAAATTACTCGTAAAGATATGTTAGAAGTTAGAGAAGTTATTAAGCGATTACCTGTAAACAGGAAACAAATATTCAAAGAGCAATCACTTAAAGAAGTCTTAGCTCAACACTATAATAAAACACTATCTACTAGAACTATTAATGGACATCTTATCTTTTTATCCTCAGTTTTTAATTGGGCTGAAAAGAATGACCTTATCAAAAAGAATTTAGCTACTGACTTATTGCTAAAAGATTGATCTGCCCACATTTTAGTGGAGAGTTATTTTCAAATTATTAAATCATTTTTTCTTCAAATTGAACAGGTGATAAATAGTTTAAATATGAATGTTTTCTTACTCGGTTATAGTAAACCTCAATGTACCACAAGATCATCGATTTAGCTTGTGCCATATTTTCTAGTTTGTGTCGGTAAATCCATTCTGTTTTTAAGGTATGGAAAAAGCTTTCAGCCACCGCATTATCCCAACAGTTACCTTTGCGACTCATACTACACGTTAAGCCATAAGCCGTTAATATAGCTTGGTAATCATCGGAACAATACTGGCCACCACGGTCACTATG
The DNA here is from genome assembly GCA_036251205.1 of Orbaceae bacterium BiB. Taxonomy (NCBI): domain Bacteria; kingdom Pseudomonadati; phylum Pseudomonadota; class Gammaproteobacteria; order Orbales; family Orbaceae; genus Orbus; species Orbus mooreae. The sequence continues at coordinate 947,163 of CP133958.1, forward strand.
AACAATCACTTTACTTGGATAGCCCCGATGAAGCAAAGCCATAGTTAAGGCTTGACAAACTAGCGAGCTTTCCATATGCGTATCCATCGCCCAGCCTATGATTTTACGAGAGTAGAGATCAAGTACAATCGCGAGGTATAACCACTGTCCGTTCACTTTAATATAAGTTATATCGCATACCCAAGCTTGATTAGGTGTGTCCATGGTAAAGTGCCTATCTAAAATATTTTCAGCGACCGGTTTGTTGTGGTTACTGTGCGTTGTTTGTTTATACTTTTTGCGTTGTTTTGCTTTAAGGTGAAGCTTGTGCATTCGTCGACGAACTCGTTCACGTGATAAACAATAGCCTTCCTCCAAAAGTTCGACATGTAAACGCCGATAACCATAGAGATGCCGATGATCTTCAAATAGTGTTTCAATCTTTTTGTCAAGCTGCTGATTAAACACTGTTCTCTGAGACGGTAATCGCTTTAAATAGGCATAGTAACCACTACTTGACACGTCAAATAGATGAAATAAACGACGCTTAGATAGCGTGTTTTGCTTTTTAATAAATTCGTACCTTGCTATTTCAGGCTCGCAAAGTACTGAGCGGCCTTTTTTAGGATATCGATCTCCTTTTTACGTAGCTCAAGCTCTTTTTTCATCGCTTTATTTTGACGCTCAAGTTCGTGATAGTCTGGTTTTTTATTTGATTTTATCGCTTGATGGGTTGGTTTATTCATCGTTTGGTACATCCAATTACAAAATGTTTTGTAATTTATACCTAAATCATTGGCTGTTTGTCGATAAGTTTGTTCGCTATTTAGGGCTAAATTGATCGCTTCTTGTTTAAATTGGGGATCGTATTTTTTACTCATTTGAGACTCCTTTTTTGTTACTAAAAAGTCTCCACTAAACTAGGAGCACATCAAATTTATATCAGCATGGTAAGTCACGTAGTGAGCTAATAGCCGAATATGATCTCACACCATCGGCATTAGATCGTTGGATTGCTCAAGCCACGCAAAGTGGTTCATTCAAAACAAAAGATAATCGTAGTCTAGAGGAGCAGGAATTAATTGCTCTACGCAAAGAGCTTAAGCAGCTTCGTATGGAAAACGATATCCTAAAGCAAGCCGCACTGATAATGGGACGAAAATCGCAGTGATCCAAGCTTGCCGACATCGCTACTCGTTGCAGTGGTTATGTAGATGCTTAGGTATATCAAGGCATTATTTTTATTATCAGTGCAAAAAAAATGCGTATCAAAGAAGATTAAAATACGCCCAACAGATCTTAACGATTTTTAATGGTAGTTATCAGTCTTACGGAACAAGAAGAATACGGCAAGCACTGTTAACTGAAGGGATAAGCGTCTCTCGTCGTTATGTTGCAAAAGTGATGAAATCATTATCGCTAAAGTCAAAATACACCCAAAAATGTTACAAAAACAATAACAAAAACGTTAATTCCGTTACTATAAATAATGTATTGCAACGAAATTTTACAGTAGGAATGAAAGCCACCGTGATTGTTGCTGATTTGACTTATATAAAGGTCGGTAAAAAATGGAATTACCTTTGCGTATTACTTGATCTTTCAGCACGAAAAATCGCAGGCTATCGTGTTGGACAACATAAAACAGCAGAGCTTGTTATGTCAGCATTAAGCCAAATTAAAGCGCCTTTATCGTCAATTGCGTTATTTCATTCCGATAGAGGAAAAGAATTTGATAATCAATTGCTTGATGGATGTTTTGACCTGTTTGGGATCACCCGTTCACTAAGCAATAAGGGATGTCCTTACGATAATGCCGTGTCAGAAGCAACATTTAAGACAATTAAAACTGAGTTTGTAAAAAATACAACGTTTAGCAATACTAGGGAGCTACAACAGCGTTTCTCTGCTTATGCGTATTGGTATAATTATAAACGATTACATTCGTCATTGGGATATATGACGCCTGTTGCATTTAATAAACAGCTCCCCCTTAATTTAGTTGTATGAAAATGTGTAGACATTCCAATACTTTTCCTTATCTTTTTAATAAATCGTTTAGCTGCTTTACTGTCTCTTTTTTCTTGAACTAACACATCAATGGTTTGACCATCTTGATCAACGGCTCACCACAAATAGACACGTTTACCGTTAATTTTACAAAATACCTCATCCATATAAACATAATCACCATAGCGCTTAACTTTTTTAATTCGTTTTGCATAAAGTTTACCGAATTTAATACACCAATAACGAATGGATTCATACGTAACAGCTATCCCTTTTTTCATCATGATGAGTTCAATATCACGATAACTTAATGTAAAGCGATAATATAACCAGACACAATGGCTAATAATAGATGCGGGATAACGATGGCGTTGATAGATTTTATTAGTATTCATCTGTATGATTGTACAAAAGATAAGTTAATTTGACAGTACCACATCACCTTATTAAATAAAAGAACTCGCTAAAAAGCGAGTTCTTTATCAGCAATATGAGGACTATCTATTTAATAGTCATTCTTTTGCTCACTCATTTTAAATAAAAATATCTATTAGAATTGGTATTTTAAACCAATATTAGCACTATAATTTTGAGAATTATTTTGTCCTTGTCGATAATTAATTTCACCAGAAACTGTGAAATTATTTTTTATTTGTGTCGTAACACCAACTTTACTTTCTAACATAAAACCAGCTTTATCTGAAGATACTGAAGCATCATCAAATTGTACTGTTGAACGAGTATTGTCATACCATAAGTTTACGCCAACATAAGGTTTAATATTACCTTGCATTGGGTAGAAATAAGATCCAACACGATAAACAGTATTTCCTTTTACTGATTGATCAATATTCGTTCCTGAATGGTCTGTATGATTATCAATACTATAATGTAAATAACTAATTTGAGCCTGAGGTTCAAATACCCAATTATCGTTTAATGCAATTGGATACCCACCTTGTAAAGTATAGCTAAACACATTAGATTTATATTTATCTTCATCATTACCTTGAGTACTTACTCGGTTATTATAATGTCCATAAGAAAGATAATAATCAACAAATGGACTTAATGGATTATCACCGTCAAAGAACCAAGAACCATAAATACCAAATGTATTACCATTTACACTACCATCACCATCAGAACCGGTATTACGATTATTTGATGACGATTTAGCATATGTTGTACCTGTCATAACACCAAATACAAATGCACTACGATTATCAACGTCATCATTATAGAAGGTGTGATCAATACCAATTACTGAAGAATATTCATTATAATGGTATTTAATTTGACCTCCAGCAGCTTCCCCTCTAGAGCGACCAGCAGTATTAATCATCCATACAGAGTTAGAATCATCACTATCACCCTTAGCGATTCGATCCATCGATCTTAAACCGCCAGCGCCTCCTGCTAATGCTCCTGATGGTTTAGCACCAAAGCTTGGAAGTAATGACTTACCAATAGCGTCCATATTCGCAATATATTGACCAAAGTCAGCACGAATATCTTTATACGATGTTAAGTACCAATCTTGATCAGTGCTATCACGATTTAATAAGTACTCATAAGCACCTTTAACAACAACATTATCCAGCACAAAAGCATCAACATCAGAGCTATTAGTATCGATAATTTTGATACCTTTCTTGCTTGTTGAACCACCTTCACCTGAACCAATATCTGTAATATGAATAGCTGTTGATCCACTAGCATGACCAGAAATGACCAACTTATCCACTACACTTGTTTCATCGTCGCCAAGATCTGTATTCATAAAAATAGTTGACTTATCAGAACCAGTATAATCGCCATTTATGGTTAGCATGTTTCCGGCTGTTTTTTCCGCGCCAATATTAATGTTGCTGTGATTATCTAAGTTATTATTAATTGTAAAGTTAGCTATTGTTGAATCAGAAAGTTCTCTTGATTTAGCAATTGCATTATTTACAACATTTAAAGTACCAAAGTTAATTACATTACCATTAACGGTACCTGCTCCATTTAATGCTGCACCTTCTTTAATTGTAATATCACCAGCATCAATGCCACCTAAAGTAACACCTTTATTTATCCATAATGCTCCGGCATTTATATCTGTTTTACCGGTATAAGTATTTGATTCATTGAAAGTTAATGTTCCATTACCTTCTTTTTCCAGCTGACCTGTACCGCTAATAGAATTATTTAAAATTTCATCTTTATTTAAATTAAATAAAAGATTACCCTCATTTTTAATAGCTGCACTACCTAATTGGTTGACCGAGGTTGAAGTTAAATGACCTTTATCAGCAATATCAATGATTCCATTAAAATTACTATTATTACCTACTAAAGCAATATTTGCATTGACGTTAACAGAGCCATCACCACTTAATGTATTAGCAATACTATTATCACTATTTAGGTTAAAGTTACCTGATAATGAAATATTACCTACACCTAATGAACCTTGATCATTTAAGGTGATAGAAGCAGTATCATTAACGATTACATTTGCAGTTAATAAATCATTCGCGCCAGAAATAATTAATGCACCATTTTGAATAGATAATTCACCCGCTCCTATCAATCCATTAGTCGCAGTAGAACTACCACCATTCAATAGTGTTAACGAACCAGCATTCAGATCAAGTGTCGAATTATTCGTTAATTTACCAATAGTTTGAGTCATACCGTTAAGATCTGTTTTAGCATTTTCATTAATTACTAATTCAGAAGTATTACCTAGTGTATTATTTGTACCTAGTTTTAATATACCAGAGCGAACATCAGTTACGCCAGTATAGCTATTATCAGCATTTTCAATAGTTATAATCGTATTTTGATTTTCACCTTGTATTGCTAAATCGCCAGTACCCTCAACTTTCGCGGTTAAATGACTTGATCCTAAGTTATTCCGATTTTCTATTGATTCGAGAATAAGTGCATCTTTACCTTGCCCTTTAAGATTTAAGCCGACCAATCCATAACTGACATGGAGACCATCGACTGCTTCACCTGTTGTTAATTTGTAGTTAAAATACCCATCTGCTGAAATTACATCACTACCATTATTGATCATATTTTGGTGCTGATTTTCAGGTAATTCCTGACCATTAGCACCTTTCAATTCAAGATTGCTTACCGAACCAGTTACATTGCCAGCCTTAACTAACTCAAGGAACTCTTCTCCTTGGTCAAGCTGTAAAACTGTATTCCCAGAAATATCTGGATGTACATCAACAGGCAAATTAATAATTACATTTGCCTTTCCAGATAAATCTAAATTATTTACTTCAATTGTACCTTCAGAGTTAAATATACCATTTTCTTCAGTGATATGATTAAACACTAATTTGCTATCGTCACCATTCGTAGTTAGCGTATCTATTTTTTGAACACCATCACCTACATTAATATTACTGCCTTTAGATAAAACTAAATTAGCATTAGTTAAGGCTGTAGTATTGTCGCCAGCTAAAGTAAACTCAGTATTATTTAAATTAACGGTACCCGCAAAGGCGTTACCCACATTACTACCAAAGTTAAAGGTATTATTACTCGTATCAACTTGGATATTACCCGCACCCGTTAGGTTATTTGATAACGTAAAGTCACCTGTACTCGCTACCGATAATGTATCTTTCGATGAGGCGATATTTAACCCTGCAGCACTATTAAGCTGACCGTTCGACACCACAGCTAACGTTGAGCTGTTATTTAAGTTAATTTGGCCAGTAAATTCCGCTAAGTTATTGTTGCCCGTCTCCAGCGTCATGCTGCTGCCGGATAAACCTACGTTACCAGCACCACTAATCAAGTTCGCCAGTTTCGTTGTTTTACCACCATTAAAGCCATTTAATAAGAATGTACTGCCACTGTTCGTGGTAACCGCACCCTTACCTAAGTTCGCCGTCGTACTTACATTTAATGTACTGTTACCATCTACCTTGTAAATACCCGCAAAGTCACTATTATTACCGGTTAAATTAACATTTGCTGCATTGTTAATGTTTATATTACCTGCACTACCTGCCACATTATTAGCAACATTACCTGTTACGCCGGCTAAATTTAACGTTGAATCTTTACCCGATAAACTCACTCTCGCTTTATCGCTACCTAGGGCATTGACATTGTTTACCGTTAATGTACCTGCGTTACCAATCACTTGTGTACCGCTAAACTGACTATTATTACCCGTTAACGTAACTCCCGCATTGGTCGTCACAGTGCCCGCACCCGTTAATGTATTGGCTAAGCTATTATCAATATTGAGTGTTAATTTACCGCCCACCGCTACACTGCTACTGCCCAGTGTGCCTTTATCACTTAATACCACTTCACCCGCATCATTAATCGTGGTTGTGCCCGCAAGCTTATTGTTCGCACCACTTACCGCAAAGCTACCACTGTTAACCGTTAACTGACCGTTACCAGTTAAACCACCCGTCGCTGTTGAACTGCCACCATTTAATACTAAGTTACCGCCCGTGATATCAACCACGCCACTGTTCGCTGTACTATTACTTACGGTTAACGTACCGTTATTTAACTCAATTTTACCGCTATTCGCTAGGCTACCCACCGTCTGTGCATGGCCACCTAAATTTAAGCCAGACTCTTCATTAACCGTTAAGCCACTCGTTGCACCTAAACTTCCATCTGCTCCTAAGCTTACTGTTCCACCACTGACTGAGGTAGTTCCTGTATAACTATTACTGCTATTAGCAACCGTTAAACCTTTCTCATCCGTCGTTAATGCTAAATTACCGCTACCACTAACCGCCGCTGTTAACGTTTTACTCGCTGCGCTGCTACTATCAACCGTTAAGGTTTTTCCCGCTAAAATATCTAATCCACTTAATGCATAGTCAACACCCAATCCATTATCGTTGGTTAATGCATAGCCATAAGTCGCATCTGCAACGACTTCTCCAGCCTGGCTGACTGTGTGATTAACTAAGGAAGCTAAACTATTACCATCTAAATCTTCTAAAATAATTTTGCCTAAATCAATATCACCCTCTTTGGACGTATTGACTAATTTATGGTTTGCACCGGCACTTTGATCCAATAGATTTAGTGAATTATCCACATTACTATTAGGGATTTCATTTACATTGATTTGTATAGTCGTATCTTTACTAACGGTCAAGCTATCTGTATTAATAACACCATCACCATTAAAACCAATCGTTCCGCCATTTAAGACTAAGTTACCAATTGCCTCTTCACTACTCACAGTAGTTTTACTACCTTCAGATAAACTTAACGTTGCATCAGTTAAAGCAGCAGTATTGTCGCCAGCTAAAGTAAACTCAGTATTATTTAAATTAACGGTACCCGCAAAGGCGTTACCCACATTACTACCAAAGTTAAAGGTATTATTACTCGTATCAACTTGGATATTACCCGCACCCGTTAGGTTATTTGATAACGTAAAGTCACCTGTACTCGCTACCGATAATGTATCTTTCGATGAGGCGATATTTAACCCTGCAGCACTATTAAGCTGACCGTTCGACACCACAGCTAACGTTGAGCTGTTATTTAAGTTAATTTGGCCAGTAAATTCCGCTAAGTTATTGTTGCCCGTCTCCAGCGTCATGCTGCTGCCGGATAAACCTACGTTACCAGCACCACTAATCAAGTTCGCCAGTTTCGTTGTTTTACCACCATTAAAGCCATTTAATAAGAATGTACTGCCACTGTTCGTGGTAACCGCACCCTTACCTAAGTTCGCCGTCGTACTTACATTTAATGTACTGTTACCATCTACCTTGTAAATACCCGCAAAGTCACTATTATTACCGGTTAAATTAACATTTGCTGCATTGTTAATGTTTATATTACCTGCACTACCTGCCACATTATTAGCAACATTACCTGTTACGCCGGCTAAATTTAACGTTGAATCTTTACCCGATAAACTCACTCTCGCTTTATCGCTACCTAGGGCATTGACATTGTTTACCGTTAATGTACCTGCGTTACCAATCACTTGTGTACCGCTAAACTGACTATTATTACCCGTTAACGTAACTCCCGCATTGGTCGTCACAGTGCCCGCACCCGTTAATGTATTGGCTAAGCTATTATCAATATTGAGTGTTAATTTACCGCCCACCGCTACACTGCTACTGCCCAGTGTGCCTTTATCACTTAATACCACTTCACCCGCATCATTAATCGTGGTTGTGCCCGCAAGCTTATTGTTCGCACCACTTACCGCAAAGCTACCACTGTTAACCGTTAACTGACCGTTACCAGTTAAACCACCCGTCGCTGTTGAACTGCCACCATTTAATACTAAGTTACCGCCCGTGATATCAACCACGCCACTGTTCGCTGTACTATTACTTACGGTTAACGTACCGTTATTTAACTCAATTTTACCGCTATTCGCTAGGCTACCCACCGTCTGTGCATGGCCACCTAAATTTAAGCCAGACTCTTCATTAACCGTTAAGCCACTCGTTGCACCTAAACTTCCATCTGCTCCTAAGCTTACTGTTCCACCACTGACTGAGGTAGTTCCTGTATAACTATTACTGCTATTAGCAACCGTTAAACCTTTCTCATCCGTCGTTAATGCTAAATTACCGCTACCACTAACCGCCGCTGTTAACGTTTTACTCGCTGCGCTGCTACTATCAACCGTTAAGGTTTTTCCCGCTAAAATATCTAATCCACTTAATGCATAGTCAATACCCAATCCATTATCGTTGGTTAATGCATAGCCATACGAGCCTTTTGCCACGATTTCATTATTACTTATGATCGCCTGTTGTACGCTACTATCTAGGCTATTTCCTTGCAGATCTTGTAACGTTAATTTTGCTAAATCAAGCTCACTCTCACCTGACGCATTCACTAATTGATGATTAGCTCCTGCGTTTTGATCTAATAGATTTAACGTGCTATCAACATCACCACCAGAGATATCATCTGTTTTAACCTGAACTATACTATTATTATCGACAGAGAAATTATCGGTATTAATAACACCATCACCATTAAAACCAATCGTTCCGCCATTTAAGACTAAGTTACCAATTGCCTCTTCACTACTCACAGTAGTTTTACTACCTTCAGATAAACTTAACGTTGCATCAGTTAAAGCAGCAGTATTGTCGCCAGCTAAAGTAAACTCAGTATTATTTAAATTAACGGTACCCGCAAAGGCGTTACCCACATTACTACCAAAGTTAAAGGTATTATTACTCGTATCAACTTGGATATTACCCGCACCCGTTAGGTTATTTGATAACGTAAAGTCACCTGTACTCGCTACCGATAATGTATCTTTCGATGAGGCGATATTTAACCCTGCAGCACTATTAAGCTGACCGTTCGACACCACAGCTAACGTTGAGCTGTTATTTAAGTTAATTTGGCCAGTAAATTCCGCTAAGTTATTGTTGCCCGTCTCCAGCGTCATGCTGCTGCCGGATAAACCTACGTTACCAGCACCACTAATCAAGTTCGCCAGTTTCGTTGTTTTACCACCATTAAAGCCATTTAATAAGAATGTACTGCCACTGTTCGTGGTAACCGCACCCTTACCTAAGTTCGCCGTCGTACTTACATTTAATGTACTGTTACCATCTACCTTGTAAATACCCGCAAAGTCACTATTATTACCGGTTAAATTAACATTTGCTGCATTGTTAATGTTTATATTACCTGCACTACCTGCCACATTATTAGCAACATTACCTGTTACGCCGGCTAAATTTAACGTTGAATCTTTACCCGATAAACTCACTCTCGCTTTATCGCTACCTAGGGCATTGACATTGTTTACCGTTAATGTACCTGCGTTACCAATCACTTGTGTACCGCTAAACTGACTATTATTACCCGTTAACGTAACTCCCGCATTGGTCGTCACAGTGCCCGCACCCGTTAATGTATTGGCTAAGCTATTATCAATATTGAGTGTTAATTTACCGCCCACCGCTACACTGCTACTGCCCAGTGTGCCTTTATCACTTAATACCACTTCACCCGCATCATTAATCGTGGTTGTGCCCGCAAGCTTATTGTTCGCACCACTTACCGCAAAGCTACCACTGTTAACCGTTAACTGACCGTTACCAGTTAAACCACCCGTCGCTGTTGAACTGCCACCATTTAATACTAAGTTACCGCCCGTGATATCAACCACGCCACTGTTCGCTGTACTATTACTTACGGTTAACGTACCGTTATTTAACTCAATTTTACCGCTATTCGCTAGGCTACCCACCGTCTGTGCATGGCCACCTAAATTTAAGCCAGACTCTTCATTAACCGTTAAGCCACTCGTTGCACCTAAACTTCCATCTGCTCCTAAGCTTACTGTTCCACCACTGACTGAGGTAGTTCCTGTATAACTATTACTGCTATTAGCAACCGTTAAACCTTTCTCATCCGTCGTTAATGCTAAATTACCGCTACCACTAACCGCCGCTGTTAACGTTTTACTCGCTGCGCCGCTACTATCAACCGTTAAGGTTTTTCCCGCTAAAATATCTAATCCACTTAATGCATAGTTAACACCCAATCCATTATCGTTGGTTAATGCATAGCCATACGAGCCTTTTGCCACGGTTTCATTATTACTTATGATCGCCTGTTGCACGCTACTATCTAGGCTATTTCCTTGCAGATCTTGTAACGTTAATTTTGCTAAATCAAGCTCACTCTCACCTGACGCATTCACTAATTGATGATTAGCTCCTGCGTTTTGATCTAATAGATTTAAATTATCACCACTTACAACATCGCTAGAATCAATCTGTATAGTACTGTCGTTATTAACCGTTAAATTACCGGTATTAACCTGAGCAGTATTGCTATTAAAGGATAAATTACCGCCATTTAAAGATAAGTTACCCACTGATTCGCTTGCCGCTACTGTTGTTTTACTACCACTCGATAAGCTTAATGTACCTTTCGCTAAATTATTTTTACCCGATAAGTTAAAGCCCGTATTTTTTAAATCAACGGTACCCGCAAAGGCGTTACCCACATTACTACCAAAGTTAAAGGTATTATTACTCGTATCAACTTGGATATTACCCGCACCCGTTAGGTTATTTGATAACGTAAAGTCACCTGTACTCGCTACCGATAATGTATCTTTCGATGAGGCGATATTTAACCCTGCAGCACTATTAAGCTGACCGTTCGACACCACAGCTAACGTTGAGCTGTTATTTAAGTTAATTTGGCCAGTAAATTCCGCTAAGTTATTGTTGCCCGTCTCCAGCGTCATGCTGCTGCCGGATAAACCTACGTTACCAGCACCACTAATCAAGTTCGCCAGTTTCGTTGTTTTACCACCATTAAAGCCATTTAATAAGAATGTACTGCCACTGTTCGTGGTAACCGCACCCTTACCTAAGTTCGCCGTCGTACTTACATTTAATGTACTGTTACCATCTACCTTGTAAATACCCGCAAAGTCACTATTATTACCGGTTAAATTAACATTTGCTGCATTGTTAATGTTTATATTACCTGCACTACCTGCCACATTATTAGCAACATTACCTGTTACGCCGGCTAAATTTAACGTTGAATCTTTACCCGATAAACTCACTCTCGCTTTATCGCTACCTAGGGCATTGACATTGTTTACCGTTAATGTACCTGCGTTACCAATCACTTGTGTACCGCTAAACTGACTATTATTACCCGTTAACGTAACTCCCGCATTGGTCGTCACAGTGCCCGCACCCGTTAATGTATTGGCTAAGCTATTATCAATATTGAGTGTTAATTTACCGCCCACCGCTACACTGCTACTGCCCAGTGTGCCTTTATCACTTAATACCACTTCACCCGCATCATTAATCGTGGTTGTGCCCGCAAGCTTATTGTTCGCACCACTTACCGCAAAGCTACCACTGTTAACCGTTAACTGACCGTTACCAGTTAAACCACCCGTCGCTGTTGAACTGCCACCATTTAATACTAAGTTACCGCCCGTGATATCAACCACGCCACTGTTCGCTGTACTATTACTTACGGTTAACGTACCGTTATTTAACTCAATTTTACCGCTATTCGCTAGGCTACCCACCGTCTGTGCATGGCCACCTAAATTTAAGCCAGACTCTTCATTAACCGTTAAGCCACTCGTTGCACCTAAACTTCCATCTGCTCCTAAGCTTACTGTTCCACCACTGACTGAGGTAGTTCCTGTATAACTATTACTGCTATTAGCAACCGTTAAACCTTTCTCATCCGTCGTTAATGCTAAATTACCGCTACCACTAACCGCCGCTGTTAACGTTTTACTCGCTGCGCCGCTACTATCAACCGTTAAGGTTTTTCCCGCTAAAATATCTAATCCACTTAATGCATAGTTAACACCCAATCCATTATCGTTGGTTAATGCATAGCCATACGAGCCTTTTGCCACGGTTTCATTATTACTTATGATCGCCTGTTGCACGCTACTATCTAGGCTATTTCCTTGCAGATCTTGTAACGTTAATTTTGCTAAATCAAGCTCACTCTCACCTGACGCATTCACTAATTGATGATTAGCTCCTGCGTTTTGATCTAATAGATTTAAATTATCACCACTTACAACATCGCTAGAATCAATCTGTATAGTACTGTCGTTATTAACCGTTAAATTACCGGTATTAACCTGAGCAGTATTGCTATTAAAGGATAAATTACCGCCATTTAAAGATAAGTTACCCACTGATTCGCTTGCCGCTACTGTTGTTTTACTACCACTCGATAAGCTTAATGTACCTTTCGCTAAATTATTTTTACCCGATAAGTTAAAGCCCGTATTTTTTAAATCAACGGTACCCGCAAAGGCGTTACCCACATTACTACCAAAGTTAAAGGTATTATTACTCGTATCAACTTGGATATTACCCGCACCCGTTAGGTTATTTGATAACGTAAAGTCACCTGTACTCGCTACCGATAATGTATCTTTCGATGAGGCGATATTTAACCCTGCAGCACTATTAAGCTGACCGTTCGACACCACAGCTAACGTTGAGCTGTTATTTAAGTTAATTTGACCCGCAACATCAGCTAAATTATTATTACCGTTAGCAAGAGTTATCGCACTTCCCGATAATGTTAATGCCCCCGTTCCACTGATATTATTTGAGACTGAACCAGAAATGTCAGTTAATATTAAGGATGAATTAGCTCCTGATAAACTAACTGTCGCTTTATCATTCCCCAATTGATTCATATTATTAACGGTTAACTTACCTGTATCACCTATTACTTGTTTTCCGCTAAAGCCACTATTATTACCTGTTAAGGTTATTGCAGCATTAGTGTTAACAGAACCGTTACCTGTTAATGTATTTACTAATGTATTGTTGTTATTAAGGGTCAATTTACCATCAATATTAACGGCGCTTGAGCCTAAATTACCTGAGTCATTTAAGATTACTTCGCCCGAACTACTAATTGTTGTATTTCCTGTAAGGTTACCGTTGGCACCACTAACAGTAAAACCACCATTAGATACCATTAAATTACCATTACCAGTTAAGCCATTGGTTGTAGATGAACTCCCCCCACCATTCAATACTAAGCTACCACCGGTTATATCAATAGCTCCACTGTTCGTGGTGCTATTACTTACCGTTAACGTACCATTATTTAAAGTAACATTACCACTATTGACTAAGCTACCGACTGTCTGGACGTGGCTATCTAAATTTAGACCAGCCTCTTTATTAATCGTTAGTGCACTGGTTTTACCAAGACTACCATCTGTACCTAAATTAACGATCCCACCTTTTATAGAAGTGCTACCAGTGTAACTATTTGATGCATTATTAAGTGTTAACCCTTTACTATCAGTAGCTAATACTAAATTACCACTACCACTTAGTGCTGTAGTTAACGTTTTGTTTTTTGCATCGCTACTATCAATGGTTAAGGTTTTACCGGTTAAAAGATCTAATGCATTTAATGCATAATGAACACCTAATCCATTATCCTTGATTAAGGAATAGCCGTAAGATGCATTAGCGACATCTGTATTTTTTTGAGTAATTAATTGACCAACAGATGAAGCTAAGCTATTACCATTAAGATCTTGTAATACCAAGTTATCTACATCAAAGTCACTATTTGTCGCAGTATTAATAAGTTGATGATCAACACCAATATTTTGATCTAACAAATTTAGTGATGTGTCAATATTACTGCTTGAGATTTCATCAACATTGATCTGAATGGTACTATTTTTACTTACTGTTAAGCTATCAGTATTAACTAATCCATTACCATCAAATGCTAAAGTGCCGCCATTTAAGACCAAATCACTGATTGTCTCTGTCGAACTTACTGTGGTCTTACTTCCATCTGACGCACTTAATGTTGCATCAGCAAACACCGCAGTGTTATCACCTGACAACGTAAAATTAGTATTAGTTAAATCAACAGTTCCTGTAAAAGCTTTCCCTACACCAGAGCCAAAGTTAAAGTTATTTTTATTAGTATTAACTGTAACTATACCAGCACCAACTAATTTATTATTAAATGAAGTTTGACCAATATTTAGTCCACCGGCAATATTGATCGTACCCGAACCTAATTGATCGGATGAAGATGTACTTAGCGTTGAACCATCCACAACATTCCACGCCCCTGAAAAACCTGAACTATTCTGTGTTAATGTAGCATTCGCACCTTGCTCAAGATTAACATTACCCGCCCCTGATAAAGAGACGCCAACATCATCATTATAAGTTTTAGTGAGTGTTAATAAAGAAGTATTATCTAATGATAAGTTACCTGAAGCTAAATTATCTTTACCTAAAAGAGCAATTGTCGAACTGGCTAGGTTAATATTAGTAAAATTCTTAATAAGTGTTAATTTTTCAGCGGTAAACTCTGAGTTAGAAAGATTGAGTGTATTATTACTTCCCCCGCCCGAATCTAAAGTACCAATTGAGTTTGTTGAATCGATATCATATAAATTAAATACATTATCACCAAGTCCTGTTGTAACATTAGTAAGACCAGATCCTTTATGAATATTAACCGTATTATTACCGTTACCTAATGTTACTGTCCCTTCAGTAAAAGAATCTCTCATTAAGTTTAAAGTATTATTACCATTACCAGCAGAAATCCCCCCTGATAATACACCTTCATTTGTAATAGTATTATTAACATAACCATTATTAAAAACGATATTACCAATTAAACTACCTTCATTAACTAACGTTCTGCCATTGGTACCATTGATCGCAATTGCCGTCGCACCTTTAGCATTAATATATATACCATCATTAACATTAATAATATCGTCTGATGCACCGCCGGCTATCGATACCGCCGTCCCTGTTCCAGTTGTCCCTACTACACCTGAGCTATCTGTTACATTGATATTAATGTTGGGTGACTGAATTGCTAGCAAATTACTATTTAAGTTAAATCCTGTACCATTACCTAGAACAGTAATAGTATTTACACTGTTATCATTACCACTAAATGTTACATTTGTTAAATCAGACTCATTAAACGCAACGCCTCCTGTAACGTTTACGTGAGTATCTTGTAAAGTGACATGAGAGGATACGTTATTAACTACTTTACCTAGTGAACCAGCAGCTAGATTAATCGTTGTCCCTTTAATTTTGTGAGAATTGACACCGGTACTATTCTCAAAATTAAAGCCCATGGCTGTACCTGAAATATTAATTATTCCACCTGAAATATTTAGATTAACATTACCGCTACTTGCATTGGTACCAGCAACAATCCCGCTTCCGCCATTAACATTAATGACACCCGCTTTAGAATCTCCAGCAGATTTTGTCATATCAACCGTCATGGTATTACCTGAGGTCGAATTTAATATAATACCAGACGCTGTAGTATTTAAATCACCTACATTTTTAACAACAACTGTTCCATTACCATTGTGAGTTATATTCATTCCTGTTGCAGCAGTAATATTTGTAGCAGAGCGAATGTAGATCCCACTATTATTAGTATTTGCTGTTACAACATCGGCAGCATTTTTTAAATATTGGCTTTTTAATACATTAATACCCGTTCCACTAACATTAAATTTTGAACCGTCAGCAAGGTTAAATACCACGTCACCAGTATTATATTCACCATTATTAACAATGCTACTGCTGTATAAGGAACCATTAACTTGATAGTTTTTACCACCAAGATTAGTAAAACCATCACCGCTCAGCTGAGCACCATCAACACCAGCAACGATAATTTTAGCCCCACTACCAAATGTTTGTGTCTCTTTATCATAGGATCCCATTTTTAACCCGACGTTATTACCCGTCGGGTTACCAAATACGTTTTGCTTACTCCATAATTTAAAACTTGAACCGTCTTCAAACACATAAGAATAACCATAACCATTACCATCACCAGAAGTTAGCTTAGTATTTAAGTCTAAATTAAAAGAGACATTTGAACGATCTTTAAATGTTAATTGATTTTGTAATAAGTCATTAGTATTATTCCAAAAAACATAAGCATAATTACTACCATTTCCGGTACCATAAAAATCTAAATTACCGCTAAAATCAATTTTACTACCGTTAACCCATTGCTTATTTGAGGTACTATAAAATGGATCATTTTTATTAGATGAAAGAAAAGTTCCTATTGTAATTTTGCTATAGGCACTTTGATCATAGGTATAACCGGGTTTATAATTTGAACCATATGTACTTAAGAATGCTCCTTGTGAGTTAGTAGTGTTGTTAATGGCTAAGCCAGCACCTTGAGATGTACTGTTAGACATAACAGCAAGTGTTGCATTTGGTATAGTACTAATTTTGTCAAAAGTTGTATTTATATTTGATACCGCATTAGGTATATACAATAGAACATTATTTGTACTATTAGAACCTAGGTTTGAAGACAAAATAAGATTTTTAAAATTAAGATTAACTTGATTTGTTGGACTGCCACCGGTCACTTTCATAGAACCAGGGTTTGTTATTGAATATTGGTTATTACCTTCTATATTAATCGTATCTCTCGTGCCAAAATCAAATATAGTCTGACGAGAACCAAGATCGATATTACCAGTCAACATAACATCCGTGCAATCTTCACTTTTCAATTTGTCAGCGTATTCAGTAAGGTTAGAAACAGAGCAAGTAGTACCCGCAAGCACGAATGAAGAATATAATGAACCATTTATGAGCAAAATAGCTGAAAGTATTTTAAACTTAGGTGCTACCGTTAGTTTTAACTTTCTATTATTAGATGATTTTTGTTTACCTTTAGCTAGTTCGCTGGTTACTATCCACGATTTATGTGCCGCACTCCAAATAATCTTGTATATTTTATTCATATAATTTAAGCTCTTGTTTAATCATTGTTATATAATTTTTTTTTATTCAAAATTCACTAGAAATTAATTCTTTATTTGATAATAATAGAAAAACAAAAAACAAACAAGCAGAAAAATACGAATAAATACTATTCAGTTAACTATCTCTTGAATAGGCTACACTAATTAGTGCGAGTTTTATAAGATCATTGTTATGATGTTGGCTTTGTTGCATAAATCAAATTTAGAAGATAGTAACCCTTTACCCATAAATTTAAGAAACACGTATAGTGTGAGGTCTTCCTAATAACGTAAATTGATTTAATAGAGCCGCTCTGATAGTAAGCTCTGCGACTTGACGATCAAATCGTCTCGACTAGGCTTCTTTTGTGGTAACCAGATAAACGTTTCCTGCTTGTTTTACTAAGATGGTGAACAGCTTTAAGAACCTGGTTTCGTGGATGTTCACCTTTCCATGGTTGTGCATTCTTTCTCGGTGGTATAATGGCATCAGCACCTTGCTCTTTAATAGCTTGATAACAACCTTTGGTATCATAAGCGCCATCAGCATAAACAGCTGCTATTTTTTGTGCTGGATTGATTTTCTTTAATAACGCTGGAAATACTTGAGGATCGCCTGTGCTACTATCGGTAACGATTAGACTTTGTATAGTCAGCTCTTCTGCATCAATAGCAATATGAAGTTTTAACCACCGCTGACGTTTACTTACCTGGTGTTTTTTTACTTAACCAATCCCCCGTTTCTGAGAGCTTAATACCTGTACTATCAACGAGTAGGTGCATCGCACTTTTGTGAGCTGAAAGAACTTTGGCTGGAGTTGTTTTTAGCTGACTTAAACGCCGACTCAGTGTCGAGATATCAGGGACACGCCAGTTAAGTTTAGCCAAAGAAAATAAACTCTCAAGCAAACCAATGGTTTGACGTAACGGTAATTGAAAAAGGGCTTTTATCGTTAAACAACATTCGATGGCTTGGTCTGTATAGATAGCGGGTCTACCTCTCTTATCTGATGATGAGGCATACCAATTTAAAGTAGGATCTAACCAAATAGTTAATGAACCCCGTTTTCTTAGTGAGTGATTATAAGCGGACCAATGGGTTGTTTTGTGCTTTACCTTTTGATACTCCGTCATTCATTAGCCTCTTTGCATGTTTTTATAACACTATAATAGACAAATTTTCGCTATTTATGCAACAAAGCCACTTGATGGGAAATTGATTTGGGAAGAGAAAAACTTAGCTCAAATCTAAACTGACAGATACCTCTTCAAAACGGGGCTGTATCACATCAGAGCTAGTACATTTAAAGTGGTGGGTCGTGAAGGATTCGAACCTTCGACCAACGGATTAAAAGTCCGCTGCTCTACCGACTGAGCTAACGACCCACTGATATTTCGGGGTGCATATTACTTCTGATTCCGTAATGATGCAACCTTTTTTATAATTTACTCTTTCAACAGCTTGTTATTTAACCATATTAACCTAATGTAACTAGTTTTGTATTCGCTAATGAGGTCGCATTTTTATCATTGGGATACTGAGCAATAACTTGTTGGAAAACAGCTTTCGCTTTCGCCTTATCTCCTTTATCAAGCAAAATTAATCCAACTTTATATAAACTATCTGCTGCTTTTGCCGACTTAGGATAATTTTTCACAACGGTAGCGTAATAAAAAGATGCATCATCTTTACGGCCTTGACCATAACAAAGTTGCCCTAACCAATAATTAACATTAGCAGTATAAGATGATTTCGGATAATCTTTTAAAAATTGTTGGAAAGCATTAATTGCCTCTTTGGGTTCTTTACCATCTAATGCAACCTTAATAATAAAATTATAATCGGTTTTATCGTCACCAGAAGGGGTCCATCCGCTTAGAGAAGTAGCTGTGGTACTATTATTAGTATTAGTACTATTTTGACCTGCTTTACTTTGCATAACACCGTCTAACTGTTGCAAGATCATTTTTTGTCGTTCAATCGTTTGATTAAGTTGATAAGTTGTCTCTTCTAGTTGTCCACGTAGTTGATCGACTTCATATTGTAAATCAGTAATTTTTTGCTGATTATCAGTCAATAACTGACCTTGTGCTTCGACTACACGTTCTAACTCAGAACTTGCGTAAGTATAAAACGATGATAATAAAATAAATAAACAGATAAACTTTTTACGCATAAATAGAATCCTTTACTCAACGAAACATATTGATGATTATATTATCATCTTTTTTATTGATTGAAACAACAACGGTCGCATAATGCGACCGTTAAACTAATATATTTTTGTAATGATTGAATTAATAAACAATTACTGCACGACGGTTTTTCTCATAAGCTTGTTCATCGTGACCTAATACTGCTGGTTTTTCTTTACCATAAGAAACAATAGTCATCTGATTAGCAGAAACACCACGTCCTTGTAAATAAGCTTTAACAGCAGCAGCTCGGCGTTCACCTAAAGCAATGTTATATTCTGGAGTACCTCGTTCATCCGCGTGCCCTTCAATAACAACATTAAACGATGGATGTGCGCGTAAAAATTCAGCATGTGTATCTAATGCTCTAGCGAAATCAGGTTTAATATTATATTTATCAAAATCGAAATAAACAGTATTAGCTGCTTGTAATTGCTGAAGTTGTTGTGCTTCAGTTAAGTTACCAAAAGCACCGTTCGCACCATTTGCACCATTCATAGATTTATCTGATGTTGACGTACAAGCTGTTGCAGCGATTAATGGAAGAACGATTACTGCGCCTTTAATTAATTTTAAAAATTGCATTTTATTACTCCTTTTATCTTTTATTATTGACCCTAAGAAAATTAGCTTTTTAGTCAATTAATCAAGATAACATGAGTAATTTTTAAAAGCTAAATTAGCTTAAATAAAACTTTTCCTACAAATATTTTACTCTAAATAAAGTAAAATAAATTACAAATACGGGGACCAAGCAGGAAATTTAACCTGCCCATCAGTTCCAGGCAACTTAGCTTTAAAGTTACCATCAGTTGAAACTAAATTTAATATAGTTCCTAAACCTTGCGTTGAACTATAAATAATCATTGTCCCATTCGGCGCAATACTAGGTGTCTCATCTAAAAATGTATCAGTTAATTTTTGATAAGTATTTGATGAGATCTCATACTTAGTCACATTCTGAACCCCATTATTAGTGGAAATCATTGCAATAAAACTACCATCATTTGAAACTTCAGCATTCTGATTCTGAGAACCATCCCAAGTTAGTCGTTTTGGAGTCGAACCATCAATCGTTACGGTATAAATTTGTGGGCGCCCAGTCTGGTCAGAGGTATAAACTAATGTTTGATTATCTGGCATCCAAGTTGCTTCAGTATTGTTACTGCGACCAAATGTTACTTGTTTAATTTTTTTTGTTGCAAGTTCCATTACGTATAAATTAAGACTGCCATCTTTTGACAATGCAAACGCTAATTTAGATCCATCAGGAGAAAATGCAGGAGATCCGTTATGCTGAGGGAAATCGGCAATATTTTCGACAGCACCTGTCTCTAAAATTTTCATAACTAATACTGATTTACCACTTTCAAATGTTACATAAGCGATCTTTTTACCATCTGGAGACCATGCCGGCGACATTAAAGGCTGATTTGAACGATGAATAGTCACTTCATTGTAGCCATCATAATCGGAAACTCTTAATTCATGATTATATGGACCTTTATTCATTTTCACGACATAGGCAATACGAGTACGAAAAGCTCCTTTGATACCAGTCAAAGATTCAAATATTTCATCACTAGCCGTATGACCTGCATAGCGCAACCAACGCTCTTGAACTAAAAATTGATTATCTTTTAAAATAGTCCCTGGATTATTCACTGTATCAACTAATTGATAGGAAACTAGATAGTTACCAGATGCATCTGGTTGAATTTGCCCTGTCACAACAGCATCTATCCCTAATGCACTCCACTCTTTTGAAATAACTGATGATGCCGTTTCTGGTAGTTGTGGCATTCTTCGAGTTTCAATTGGATTAAACTTACCACTATTACGTAAGTCAGAGGCAATAATTTCTTCAATATTTTGAGGCGCAGCACCATTGCCGGTCCACTTAAATGGTACAACAGCGATTGGTTTTGCCGCGTTCACACCATCAGTTATAATAATTCGGATATCAGCCATGGACATTGCTGCACTGCATAATAAAATGCAGCTAACCAAAAAATGATATACATGTCGCATCATTCTAAAATTCCTTACATTAATTTATTGTTCAAACACCCTTATCGGGGATAATCAAATCTTCACCTGCAATAGTATTGTCTCTGTATATTGATTTTGAATAGATCAAGATACAACTATATTTATCACTTAGGTCTAAAATCAATAGTCATTTCTTTTACCTGCTGATATAACTGATCACTTTTCGGCTTTGGAAAAGTTGCAGCATTAGTTGCCGAAATGGCTTCACGACATAGAGTTGGATCCCCACCCTGAGCATCAACCTTCAATAATAATCCATCTGAAGCTATTTTAATTTTTAATACACAATTTTTGCCACTATACAATTTAGGATTAATAAACTTATTACTAATTGCATTGGTTATTTGTGATCTGAATTGATCTAACTCGCCTGTTGAGACACCTTGTTGAGATTTTGGCACACTAGATGTTAACCCTCCAAGAATATCATCAAGATCTCGCTGTTTTTGCTGTTCATCTAAGGCTTTCTGTTTTGCCTCTTGTTGCGCTTTAAGCTTATCTTGTTTCTCTTTCTCTGCTTTTAAACGTTCTTGTTCTAAAACCTTTTTCTGCTTTTCTGCTTCTAATTTCACTTTTTCAGCTTCAGCTAACGCTTTTTGTTTCTCTTGCTCAGCTTTTTGGCGTTCAGCTTCAATTCGCTGTTTTTCAGCCAGAGCCTTAGCTGCAGCATCGGTTTCTTGTTTCTGTTTTTCAATAGCTAACAGTTTTTCTTTTTCTAACTCTTTTAATCGCTGCTGCTCAGCCAATTGTTGTTGTAAAGCTTGGGCTTGTTTTTCAATCTGTTGTTGCAGTTGTTGTTTAACTTGTTGACTGGAGAGTTGATGTTGAACCTGACGTTGATACTGTTGAGTCATAATAGCACTATCAACCATAATAGCGTCAATTGATTCGCCTTGACTATTATTTGCAGCAGATGGCGATACATATTGCCATGCACTATAACCAAGTACAGCAATCAATACTATATGTAAAACTATTGAGGTTGTTAGTGCGCGACTAAACCTAGAATTTATCTTTTTTGGCATAAAGGCTATTGTAACCAAAGTGTAATAGACATTGTCTCATTTTTATTTAAAAATTTATGCTTATTATATTGTTTTTATTTACTTATGGTAGAGGTAACAATAAATATATTTACATCGGCTGTGTCATCAAGCCAACTGATTTGACACCCGCAGTCTGTAATAAATTTAATGCATTAATAATTTCTTCATAAGGAACATTTTTTGCTCCTCCTACCAAAAATACAGCCTTTTCATTGATTGCTAATTGTTGCTTAACTTCTGCAATAATTTGCTCTTTAGGTAAATCAGTTTGTCTATCTTGATCAATAATTAATGAATAAACGCCAATACCTGCAACCTCAATAATAATCGGTTTATTATCTGAGGCTGCAACGGTTTTAGATTCTGACGCTTCAGGTAAATCAACTTCTACACTTTGACTAATAATAGGAGCTGTTGCCATAAAAATTAATACCAAAACTAATAATACATCTAGTAAAGGAACAATATTAATTTCAGTTTTAGTAGAATAACGCGATTTACGACTCATCTTAATTACTTCCTAATAGCCACAGCTTGACGTTGTAATATTGCGGAAAATTCGTCAATAAAGTTCAAATAGTCCTGTTCCATTCGACCAACTTTTAATGTTAGTCGATTAAATGCCATAACGGCAGGAATGGCTGCAAAAAGACCAATAGCTGTTGCAATTAAAGCTTCTGCGATCCCTGGTGCCACCATTTGTAACGTTGCTTGTTTAACAGCACCTAATGCAATAAATGCATGCATAATACCCCAAACAGTACCAAATAAACCAATATATGGGCTAATTGAGCCGACAGTACCTAAAAAAGGAATATTTTGCTCTAATGAATCTAGTTCTCTATTCATTGATAAACGCATGGCACGAGATGACCCATCAAGGGCAGCCTCAGGCATATTAGGGTTGATTTGAAATAATCGAGAAAACTCTTTAAAGCCAGAATAAAAAATATGCTCTGTTCCTGTGATATTTTCTTTATTTTTTTGCGCATCATTATAAAGAGTATTTAGCTCATCTGATGACCAAAACTTTTCATCAAAAATCTCTATCTGCTTTTTCGCTTTATTCAAAATTCGACTACGTTGAAATATAATAGCCCAAGAAAAGACTGAAAACCCTAACAATAATAACATTATACATTGAACTAAAAGACTAGCTCCAAGGAACAAATCAACAATATTCATATTTTCCACTTATAAAAACTCCGAAATAAATGTCTTAGGAAATACACAAGGCTTTTTTTTGTTGAGATCAACACAAGCAATTAATACTTCTGCTTCGCTATACAAGCGACCACTTTGATCAGTTATTTTTTGTTTGAAAACTAAAGATGCTCGACGAACATTATCAACAACACTATTTACTATTAGCAAATCATCTAAACGTGCAGGATAAATATAATCAATACTCATCTTTTTCACTACAAATGCCACACCACTTTCTTCAAGCAAAACTTGCTGATTAATATTAGCTTGGCGGAGCATTTCTGTTCTAGCTCGTTCATAAAATGCCAAATAACGAGCATGATAAACAACCCCACCGGCATCAGTATCTTCATAATAAACTCTAACTGGCCAATCAAACTTTTTCATAAAACTAACTCTTTTTTACCGTGCATTATATACCGATTAATTCGAAATAAAACAGCTAGCAAATAAACAATTTTTCTAATAGTGCTAGTCAATGAACCCCATAATATATAACACAAGTCAAATAAAAACAATTATCATTATCAACAAATAAATAAGTTATCAATTACACTAGGATAATAGTAAAAGTCTATTATAGAAGATAATAACGATAGGTGAATAAAACCCGCACATGTGCGGGTAAAATTATTATCGAATAACTAATACGGATGTTTTAGCATGCCTAACAACGGCTGCGGCATTAGAACCAAGTAGATGAGAAGAGATATTAGGTCTTCTTGAACCCAGAATAATTAAATCTGGCATTAATTCGCCAGCGATTGTCAATATTTCATCACGAGGATTACCAAATGCAATAGCACTCGATAAACGATCTTTTGGTAAATCAATGGTTTTAATTAATTCAGCCAACCACTTTTCAGCTTGAATCGTCGCTTTATCTTTAAACTCTTCAAAACCAAATGAATAAGCATTAACAATGGCTGATGCTACTGGTAGCACATGGAAAAGTTTAACTTTGGCATTAGATAATTTTGCTAAATATTCGACATGAGGAAGTACTTTTTTAGTTAAGTCTTTTTCCACTATATCAATAGGAACTAGAATAGATTGGTACATTGTATCCCCCTTGTTTTAGCTTGTTATAAGCTGTTAGCTATATAATATACCGACCAAAAATCAATAAATAGTCCAATTAAGCTAAATTGAACTATCTGTATAATTTTTAATCATCACCATAACCAAGGCTACGTAATGCTCTCTCATCATCCGCCCAACCAGCCTTAACTTTAACCCATAATTCAAGATGAACTTTTGTTTGGAAAAACTCTTGCATATCTTTACGTGCTTCGATACCAATTTGTTTAATTTTTTCACCTTTATTACCAATAACCATTTTTTTCTGACCATCTCGTTCGACTAAAATCAGACCATTAATGTGATACATACCGGTTTTTTCATCAACTTTAAACTGCTCAATTTCAACAGTAACAGAATAAGGTAATTCATCCCCTAGAAAACGCATCAATTTTTCACGAATCATTTCAGAAGCCATAAAACGTTGTGATCGATCTGTAATGTAATCTTCCGGAAAATGGTGTTCTCCTTCAGGTAAGTGTTTATCAACTACCGCTTTAATAATATCGATTCCCTCACCTTTTTCAGCGCTAATAGGAATAATATCCATAAATTTATATTTTTGGCTAATTTCTTGAATATGTGGTAATAATTTTGTCTTATCTTGTACATTATCAATCTTATTAATAATTAATAATACGGGACATTTGACATCGGCTAACTTGTTAAGAACCATTTCATCGTCATCAGTCCAGTGGGTACCTTCTACAACAAACAAAATCAACTCAACATGCCCAATTGAACTACTTGCAGCTCTATTCATTAAGCGATTAATTGCTCGTTTTTCCTCAATATGTAACCCAGGAGTGTCAATATAGATTACTTGGTTGTTACCCTGTGTATCAATACCTAAGATTCGATGACGAGTAGTTTGTGCTTTACGAGAAGTAATAGAAATCTTTTGCCCAAGTATTTGATTTAGTAGGGTTGATTTACCCACATTAGGACGTCCAACGATGGCAACAAAGCCACAGTGAGATGTATTTTGATTATTATTCATATTTTGATGCATCATTTGATACCTAAATTATCTATTGCTGCTTGAGCAGCGGCTTGTTCTGCTTTACGTCGGTTAACACCACGTCCAAAATATTGACCATTATCATGATCTAATTTACATTGAATAACAAATTCTTGTTCATGATCACTACCGATCACTTCTACTATCAAGTAAACAGGTCTTGCTTGATGAATACCTTGCAAATATTCTTGCAAACGTGTTTTGGGATCTTTTTGTTTTATCCCTGGTTGAATCTCTTTTAATCGACTTTGATACCAAGTCAAAATAAGTTGTTTTGTAATATTAATATCACTATCTAAATAAGTTGCCCCGATAATAGCTTCAACAGCATCAGATATAATCGACTCTCGTCGATGACCACCACTTTTTAACTCCCCCTGCCCTAAAATTAGACATTCACCGATACCAAAGTCTTGACCAATTATTGCTAACATTTCACCACAAACAAGAGTTGAACGCATTTGGCTTAAATCGCCTTCATCAACATAGGGAAATTGGTTAAACAATGCTTCAGCAATAACAAAGCTCAATATGGAATCACCTAAATACTCTAAGCGTTCATTATGCGATTTATCGGCACTACGATGGGTTAGGGCTCTCAATAATAGTGCTACGTCATTAAACTTATAACCAATCTGTCGCTGTAATTTGATTAGACCTAATTCATTTGATTTCATGACTTTTTGACTCATTACTCTAATAGTTGTACTCGTATTATTTAGTACTAAATTTATTTTGGAGAAAACAGCGCCCGTTATCGGGCGCCATAAAAAACAGTAATTATTATAATCACAGATTAAATATACTATTTAGTCTAGTTAACACCACCAATCCGACTAAATCGTATTCCTGTTGGCCACTCATTAGGCTGTTTATCAAAACTAACCCAAATTGCAGAGACTTTTCCTACAAAGTTCTTTTCAGGAACAAATCCCCAAAAACGGCTATCATCACTATTATCACGGTTATCACCCATCATAAAATAATAACCTTTAGGAACAACCCATTCACCAGGTTTTTGTCCAACTTGTTTATAAAAATCTTTTACACTATTGACTTGCATCGGTAATAGTAAAATATCGTGGGCCACATCCCCTAACGTTTCATTTCGTTTATTTAATGTGAACGCTAAAGAAGATCCATCTGTTGGTAAATTAAGATTATTATACTCTTCATTAGTATAAAAGTTAGCACTATTCTTACCGAAAACTTCAACCCAATCGCTTGCTGTAATTGGACCATAATTTAAATTTAGAGGAATGGTTTGTTGCCCTTCACAATTATCGCTAGTCACTTCGCATGCAGGATAAATTAGCAGTTCTTTAGTATCAGCTTGATAAACAACCTTATCTCCAGGTAAACCAACAACTCTTTTAACAAAATCAATTGTAGGATGTCTAGGATCCTTAAATACAGCTATATCACCGCGTTGCGGCGTACCTGTTGGAATAATTGTCGTGTTAGTAATTGGATCTTTAATACCATAAGCATATTTTTGTACTGCAATAAAATCGCCGATTAATAAAGTTGGCATCATTGAACCAGATGGAATCTGAAAAGGCTCAAATATAAAAGATCTAATTACAAATACAACAAATAAAACAGGAAAAAAAGAAGCCATCGAATCTACCCATTTTTTAGGGCGACCAACTTCTGCTAAAATCTTTCCATCAATTTTCCCATCGGTCTGTTTTCTAACTTCTTCAACTTTACGTTGTCTTTCTGGTTTCCACTTAAATTTTTCCAAAAACCATAATATTCCTGTCAAAAAAGTTGCTAATGTCAATATAATAGCGAACATTCCAGCCATGGTATTACCTCATTTAAATTAATTACTCTTTACCTACATGTAAAATAGCTAAGAACGCCTCTTGTGGTAATTCAACATTACCAACTTGTTTCATTCGTTTCTTACCATCTTTTTGTTTTTGTAGGAGTTTTTTCTTACGGCTAACATCGCCACCGTAACATTTTGCTAATACATTTTTACGTAGCTGTTTTACCGTAGAGCGAGCAATAATATGATTACCAATTGCTGCCTGTATAGCAATATCAAACTGTTGACGAGGAATAAATTCTCTCATTTTTTCAACTAATTCACGCCCGCGATATTGAGCACTAGAACGGTGGATAATCAATGCTAAGGCATCAACTCGTTCAGAGTTAATTAATACATCAACTCTCACCATATCCGAAACCTGAAAACGTTTAAACCCATAATCAAGGGATGCATATCCACGTGAGGTTGATTTTAATTTATCAAAAAAGTCTAAAACAACCTCGGCCATCGGAATTTCATAAGTTAATGCAACTTGATTACCATGATATACCATATTAGTTTGCACACCGCGTTTTTCAACGCATAAAGTAATCACATTACCAAGGTAAGTCTGTGGTACTAAAATATTACACTCAGCAATCGGTTCTCTTAATTCTGCGATATTATTAACTGCTGGTAATTTTGACGGACTATCAATATAGAGCGTCTCATTAGAGGTAGTAAGCACCTCATAAACAACAGTTGGGGCGGTAGTAATTAAATCAAGATCATATTCCCGTTCTAAACGCTCTTGAATAATCTCCATATGCAATAGACCGAGGAATCCACAACGGAAACCAAATCCTAATGCACTAGAACTCTCTGGTTCATAAAATAATGACGCATCGTTTAGACTCAGTTTACCTAATGCATCACGAAACCCTTCATAATCATCAGAACTTGTCGGAAATAATCCTGCATAAACTTGAGGTTTAACACGTTTAAAGCCTGGTAAAGCTTTGTCTGCTGGATTACGAGCAAGTGTTAACGTATCACCAACTGGTGCACCAAGAATATCTTTTATAGCACAAACAACCCAGCCAACTTCACCACACGCGAGCATTTCAGTATCAATTTGTTTTGGCGTAAAAATACCTAAACGGTCGACATTATAAGTCATACCAGTACTCATAACTTTAATTTTATCGCCTTTGCGCAGTTCGCCATTTTTAACACGGATTAATGAGACAACGCCTAAATAGTTGTCAAACCAAGAATCAATAATTAACGCTTGTAAAACAGCTGAACTATCACCCTCAGGAGGAGGAATATCTCGAACTAATCGTTCAAGAACATCAATAACTCCAACACCTGTTTTAGCAGAGCAGCGTACGGCATCTGAAGCATCAATACCTACAATATCCTCAATTTCTTGAGCTACTCTCTCTGGTTCAGCTGCGGGTAAATCGATTTTATTCAGCACTGGCACTACTTCAAGATTCATATCAATCGCTGTATAGCAGTTAGCCAATGTTTGAGCTTCAACACCTTGACCAGCATCAACCACTAATAAAGCACCTTCACATGCTGCGAGTGAACGAGAAACCTCATAAGAAAAGTCGACATGACCGGGAGTATCAATAAAGTTAAGTTGATATGTCTGACCATCTTTTGCATGATAATCAAGAGTCACACTCTGAGCTTTAATTGTAATGCCTCGTTCTCGTTCTAAATCCATTGAATCAAGAACTTGAGCTTCCATTTCGCGATCGGATAATCCTCCACAAATTTGGATAATACGGTCTGATAAAGTTGATTTGCCGTGATCAATATGGGCAATAATTGAAAAATTTCGGATATTTTTATTCATATCAATTATTTTAGTTAATTTTCTGTAAGTTTAATAGATGCGTTAAATTAAGCTCAGCATTCTACACATTAATCGGCTTGAAGCATAGTATTTTGGCCGTTTTTTGTCATGGCTATTTATTACTAATATTTTTTGCAATTTTTTCTATTGTATCAAGAGGAATATTACCAATAATTACAACATTCATATTGTTCAGATTAGTCGAATAGATCGTCTTAATCCCTTGGGTTACAATATGGGTTGTTTTTTCTGGCGATGATGCTTCGGATACATTGACAGTAAAGGAAAAAATACCATCAGAAAATAAACGTGTATCAATAGTTAATTGCTCATAATTAACATTATAAGCAGCACTTTCCGTAAATCCATTTGGCAACCAATTAACTTGCCATGAATTGAAATCTTTATTTTTTGAATTAGCAGGAAATAAGATTGGATAATTGCGACTCTCAAGATTATTTTTAAATTTTTGCTTATCAAAATTCATATCTACAGATAGCACTTTCTGTTGTCTAATGATATTAGTCTCTAAATCAAGTAGATCAATACGCAGAGGTAAGTGGCTCTCATCATCAATCCAAACGACATAATTATAGCGATCTTTATCTTTTGGAACGATTCTAATTAATTTACTATTGCGATTAGCCGTTCTAGCTTTACCTAATAAAACAAAATCATAGTACTTGCTTAATTCATTGAAATTAGAATAAATAACATCAGGAAAAGCTTCAATAATACGTTTAGTCGGAAAAGAGAATGAGGCACTTTCTGGTTGAAAATAACTAACGGTATCTGCATACAAAATAATTTCTTTCGCAGAACCTTCTAAATACAGCAATTGAGCATAACTATTATCATTGATATTTAGATGACGATAGCGCAATGTTCTGGAATCTTCTGCTGACTCTTCAACAACATAGTAAATTTGATAATCACTATGTAATACGGCATCTTGCATATTATACAAAATAGAAATAGGTGAGTCATTCGCACTTGTAACAGGCGAATCACTGCTATTATTTTGTATAGCACTACTAGCTGAAACGCTAAAAGAGAACATAAACAAAAAAGCAACTAAACTAATTTTAAGTTGCTTTAAGGTAATCTTGTAGTCATTCACTTTAAATAAATTAATTATCATTTAGATTATATAATTACTATTACAAAATTTTATTGAGGACTCAAACGTTTTTGCAGTTCATAATCTTGAATCAATAAACGTATTTTATTGTATTGTTGTTGATCCATTTTAGTATGCAAAACGCCATAATTACTCGTTTCAGTGCCCTTCCCACCTACTGGTGAAATATTGACATTCATTGGAACAGTATTTAAAACAGGAGCATCACCAGAAGGTGTCTGCTGATATTGAACTCCAGCTATAACAGCTAATGTAACACAAGCCGCTAACCCAACCTGTCCTAACTTACCAATGACATCTTTAACTTTAACCCAAAATAAATTCACAGGCTGAATTGATACAGGCTGTTCTATCATAGTCTGTTCATATAAGTCATCAAAAGCAATAGCATCAGCAACTCGGCTAGCAATATCTAATGTCAAGGTAGAATCATGCAATTTACCTTGCATCGCATCACGCGCGACATGACAACGATACCAATACTGCTGTAGTTCAACATCATTAACAACGGCATCAACACATTCAGTTTGGCACTCATTATCGTCCATAAATGATGATAGTTGTTCTTTTTGATCTTTTTGATCTTTTAACATAATTTGCCTTTTAATCATCTAGGTCACATGTTGACATATATTAACTTAACAAAGGTTTCAATTTCTCGTCAATAACTTCACGAGCTCTAAAAATACGTGAACGCACAGTACCAACTGGTGTGTTCATTATTTCTGCAATTTCCTCATAACTCAAACCATCTATTTCTCTTAATGTTATAGCTGTTTTTAAGTCTTCGGGTAGTGATTCAATTGTTTGAAATACCACCTTTTTTATTTCATTTGATAAAACTAAGCTTTCTGGATTATCAATATCTCTTAATAAATCAGAGCCTTCGTATGTTTCTGCTTCTACTGCATCAATATCTGACGCGGGTGGACGACGCCCCTGTGCAATCAAGTAATTTTTAGCTGTATTTACTGCAATTCTATATAGCCAAGTATAAAATACACTTTCACCCTTAAAAGAACTTAACGAACGATAGGCTCGAATAAATGTTTCTTGCACCACATCAGGTACTTCTGACGATGATACATAGCGAGATACCAAATATGCCAATCTATTTTGATAACGTGTCACCAAAAGATTAAAGGCATTTTTGTTACCAGCAAGCACTCGGTCAACCAATACTTGATCGTTTACTTGTTCTCCCATTTAGGCCATTCCTCATCTAATATTTTTATGGCCAAAAATGCACATATATTATATTAGAGTTCAAAAAATTAAAAAAGTTCCAAATATTTTAATAGAATTATAATAAATAGATCTATTTAAAATATTTTATTTATCTAGGGCGGTATTATACGCGTAAATATTAATAAGTTAATGGCTATATTTAGAATGCCGAGATAAATCAATTGAACTTATTAATTTAAGTGAAAATCTAACTTTAACCCATTGTTATAATGAATATTTAAGATAACTAATATATTAAATATTAAATGGCGCAATTTTTTTCTCGCCATTTTTATCACTAAAAATTTGGTAGAATTGAGGGAGATTAAAATTAACCGATAGGCTATTTGAAAATGTAAAACGATCGTCAGATAAAGCATAAAAACTATTTACATCTCTAATCATATTTTTAATATTGCCATTACAATTACGGTAAATTTCAGCTTGATTATTTTCATTCAAAATATAGAGATCAAATCCCGATTCTTTATTTTCAAAGAAAAATTGGATAATACCTTCACATGCAATACTATCAATCTCTTTAGGCAGTTCATTACTGCTATCCCAAACATTTAATGCATTGCCATGAATTTTATTATTTGAAAGAGCGCCATAAAAATCGATCGTATTATCAAACTGATGAGTCGAAACACCAAAACGTTCAAAAAACAGATACCAAGACGAACCATTGATACGTAAAGGCATAAACTGTTTTAAATTATTTCTTGTAGTAGTTAATCTTAAATCAATACAACGATCGATTAGATCTTGGATCTGTGTTTGGATCTCATTTTTTAGATATTTGCTATAACAGAAGATTTTAATCGAATTAGGCAAGTCAGCATCTTTATGCATACGATTCAGTAATGTTTTTATTGCATCTAACACACATAATGAACCAGAAAAACTCAGAACCCGAATTTCGTTCCAAGAATTACGATAAAGTAAACTTATTGATTGAACAAGATTCAGCTCTTTTTCACCATAGTTTAATACATTGATATTAAAAATATTATTATAGGAGTTAACAACCTCTGAATCACAAGTGATATCACTTTTAAGATTAATAATAATCGCTAAATGTCTAATTTCACATGGTCCCGACAGTGCTTCTTCTGTCGCTGCAGGAACCGTACTTAAAAAGTAAGATTGCAGATCTCTTACTAACTGATTAAGTTTAGTAGGATCATGATCAGCTCCATCTCGATAAAATAGTTTTGTTTTATCTGAAATAAGGTGATTAAAATAACACCATGAAACTAATTTAACTAATGAACTACTATATTCTAAATATTGATGCCCAATAATCGAATCTAAGGTCGGCTTCTGATTATAAACATACCAACCAATTCGATTTACCCGATCATTTTTTACATAAATAAAAGTCAAATTATCTTCAGATAAATTACTCGAAATATTTGGATTAATAATAGTAACTTTTCCTGGAAGGACCTCATAAGCCGCATATAGTTTACGAGTTAATACAGCCAAATCTTGTGGACTAATTAATGAATCTAAATTATTACGGCGACCAAAATTTAATAAATTACGATATCCGGTCATCATCGTTTGTAAAAGTAGTTCATTAACTTCTCTTACTTTTTCTATTTTCCAATGTCCGCCATCATCTAATGTTTTAATATATTCATCATCCCATCCCCAACGATTGACTAACTCGATCAATAATTGTCGGCGCCATGATATATACTCAACAGGCTTTGATAAATGTTCGTTAACTTTTAAATAAAAACAGTTTCTGACTAAACTTAAACGAACATGATCTCCAATGGAAGTTAAATAATGGGTTACTTTCTCTAGCATCATATAATAAGAATCTAGATAGTGATAACGCATATCATTTTGTTGAATTAATAACTTAACTTGATAGGCAACCACTTCACTATCTGGATATTCCCATGAATAGGCTTCAAGAAGTAGCGTCTTTAACACGGCTTTAAAGGGAGAGTCGATACTTTTATAAAGTTGCCATAAACTAGCACCAAAATACTCTTCCGCAGATAAAGTCATTAACGAACCAAAATCAATCCATTCATCTCGATTGATTGCCTTGGTTTCGACTAATGCTGCAATACATTCATCATACGAAGCGTACTGTTTACCATTAATAATTAAATTAGATGGAATAACATACCACAGTAGTAGTTTACCCGCTAAGTGATTAGCACTACGGTAAAACTCCTCCAATAATAACATATGCTGGGCTGAACCACAGTTTTCCCCCATCAGACATTCATGATGTAGCTCCTTAAATCTTGCTGCATCAACAATAAATAGCGTTAACTGGACACCTTTACTTTTTGCCCATCCCTCAATTAAAAGACACTTTCGTTCTAAGTATTGCCGTTCATCATTAGATAAACTATGCTCTACACAGATCCAAACATCTAAATCAGAGTAAATTGATTGTCCTAATGTACAAGTACTCCCCATTGAATAAAGCGCTGAAATCTTACACTCATTTTCAAGATTAGGCTGAGAGGAAAAGCCAAATTGTTGTTCAACTTTTTGTAGTATCTGCTCTGAAGGATGGTAAAATGATATGCCATGTGGTGCTGGCTCATCAATGTAACCTGGCAACAATGAATGATGATAATGCAATAATATCGGCAACAACAAAAAAACGTCCTGAAATGATTCAGGCATATTATCGAGCGCTCGCTTTTGTTTTACTAAAGCAAGCTCACTGAGTGTATGTTTTATTTTTTTAAGATAATCTTGCATAATGTTTCTAAAATTAAAAATATGACTAAAGACACATTTTTATAATATTTTGGCAATCTAGCATGTTATTTTATTGACGTAAAGCAATTTACAAAATTGCTAAAATGGCAGAATTTTATTTAAACTTGAAATAAAAACATGATATCTAAAAAACATATACTTAATAGAGTTGAAAATCAAATAAAAAAACATAATCTTGCTGATAAAGCAGCTGTTCTTATTCCGATTATTGAAGATAATGACGGCAGATTAAGTTTGCTATTTGAAGTGAGATCGTCCTCGCTCAGGTCCCAGCCTGGTGATATCTGTTTTCCTGGCGGGAAAATGGATATAACAGATCATTCTCCTAGCGATACTGCAATACGAGAGACCCATGAAGAACTTGGTATCACAAAAAATTCAATAAAAATTTATGGAGAACTGCCCTCTTTTTATTCTGCAATTGGATTCAAAATTTATCCGATTGTAGGTGAATTGACATCCACACAATTTAGTCTAAACCAAGCAGAAGTTTCTCATACTTTTTGTGTGCCGCTTGATTGGTTCATAAACACGACGCCAATAAAAGCAACAATAGAGGCAGCCCATAGACCAGCAGATGATTTTCCTTTTGCCTTATTACCACAAAAATCGAAAGATTGGCAAAAGAGATCACAACACGAGGTTTATATTTACCAATATCAAGGTTATGTTATTTGGGGGTTAACAGCACAAATAATTCAACAGTTTATAAAAACAGTACGCTAAATTTTTATTATTAATCGACCAAGGAAACAAAATGTCACCAAATATTGATGTTAACGAAATTGAAAAATTTTCACAACTTGCTAAAGAGTGGTGGGATCCTAATGGTAAATGTAAACCGTTACAT
This sequence comes from Orbaceae bacterium BiB, assembly GCA_036251205.1. NCBI lineage: Bacteria > Pseudomonadati > Pseudomonadota > Gammaproteobacteria > Orbales > Orbaceae > Orbus > Orbus mooreae. The sequence continues at coordinate 982,682 of CP133958.1, forward strand.
ATTATTAATCCATTACGAGTGGAATATATTGTAGAAAGTTGCCAACACAGCTTAGCAGGTAAAAATTTACTAGATGTCGGTTGTGGTGGTGGTATTTTATCTGAAAGTATGGCCAAACAAGGGGCTAAAGTAACAGGGTTGGATTTAGCTGATGCTTCACTCAATGTTGCAAGAACTCATGCCCAACAAAATGGATTATCCATTCAATATATAAAATCATCGATTGAAGATTATGCTGAAAATTCCAATGAACAGTATGATGTTATTAGTTGTATGGAGTTATTAGAACACGTCCCAGATCCACAATCAATTATTACAGCCTGTGCTAAGCTGCTAAAACCTGGTGGAAAAATATTTTTATCAACAATTAACCGCAATCATAAAGCAAAATTATTACTAATTTATGGCGCAGAATATATTGCACGCTTAGTCCCTAAAGGTACTCATGACTTTGACCGATTTATTCGTCCATCAGAATTAATGGAATTCGTGAAAAATGCTGGATTACAGTGTAACGATATTATTGGTATGGAATATCACCTACTAAAAAATAAGTTTTCACTTGGTAAAAATGTGGATACTAACTATATTTTGCAAGCAATAAAATAATATTGTTGATAAATTATCATTTAGAGTTAACTACTTAACATCACCATAAAAGTTTGTCGAGGGTTATCGCAAAATAAGTAACTTAAGAAGAAAAGCTATTACCTTCACACTTGCTCATGCTACAATGAAGGATATGCACATTAATTAAGACACATTAATTAAGAATAGTTCAACAAAATTTAGGAGTAATATTAATGGCAAGTCGAGGAATAAATAAAGTCATTTTAGTCGGCAATTTAGGACAAGATCCAGAAATCCGTTATTTACCAAATGGTGGTGCAGTTGCCAATATCAGTATCGCGACTTCCGAAACTTGGAAAGATAAACAAACTGGTGAACAAAAAGATAAGACAGAATGGCACAGAGTGGTTATTTTTGGCAAACTAGCGGAAATCGCCGGTGAATATCTAAAAAAAGGTTCACAAGTCTATATTGAAGGTCAGTTACAAACCCGTAAATGGCAGGATCAATCTGGTCAAGATCGATACACAACTGAAGTCGTTGTAAATATTGGTGGGACGTTACAAATTCTTGGCAGTCGTGGTAGCAGTGAAGATATGTCAGCCCAAAATTGGGGACAAAGTTCCAATAACAATTCATCTGCACCAGCTGCACGTAAAGCCCCAGCACAACAAGCTCCAGCGAATGAACCGCCAATGGATTTTGATGACGATATTCCCTTTTAAAGTTAGTTTAAAAACAACTCTAAGCAAATTTTTCACAATGCCCTTATCAATAGGGCATTTTTATTTATCATACTTTTTGAGCGCATAAAAACTAAGATACACTTACAATATAATAAAAGTCATTCATCAATACAGAAATAACCATCAAAAAATATATTGTGACAAAAATTAAGTGCTTTAATCATATTATCTTTGTCGTGTGAATTCAGCATAAACACTTTCTATGCTGTTTATAGAATGAGTATGTTTGACCAATAAAAAATATCTCATTTAAAAACGGCTAAAAGATTTCTTCATGATTGATCATTTGACAGGAATTTGACCCCAGCAGGAATCGAACCTGCAACTAGCCCTTAGGAGGGGCTTGTTATATCCATTTAACTATGAGGTCGCAGGCCGCTATTCTAAAGTATTTAAAAATTTTTGCTATAAATTCTTTTACGAAATAGTTAAATGTTGACAATTTGTGCGGTTTACCATTACTAACTTAGATGATAAAAGATGAAACTTTTCGGATATTTTTAAACTCAATGATACAATATCTACAAAACCTAGCAATTTTATATAAATAAGATGATGATGAAGAATAAAATAATTGGTCTAATTTTCTCAACCACAATTCTAACTGGCTGTGCGACATATAATCCAGAAACAAACAGCTATTCAGATCCGCTCTCTGGCTTTAATAGCAAGATGTTTGATTTCAACTATTATGTCCTTGATCCTTATTTATTAAGACCTGTAGCTGTTGCTTGGAAAAACTATGTTCCATCTCCTGTTCGTAGTGGTATTAGTGGTGTCTCCTCTAACTTAGCTGAACCCGCTTCTGCACTCAATAGTGCACTACAAGGAGATATGCATAAAATGAGCGTACATTTAGCGCGATTTATGCTCAATACAGTTTTTGGTTTTGGTGGATTACTTGATGTCGCAAGTATGGCAGATCCTCAGCTTAAAAAGGGAAATAGAGAAACATTTGGTACAGTATTAGGCCATTATAATGTTCCTTATGGACCATATGTTGTGTTACCTTTTTATGGGCAAGCAACCTTGAGACAAGATGGTGGTACTCTTGTTGATTATCTCTATCCACCACTTAATTGGCTATCAGCCGAGGCTAATATTGCTCGATGGGCATTTGATGGTATAGAGGCTAGAGCTGTTGCTATTGAATACGAAGATTTATTAAATAGTAGCAATGACCCATATAATTTTATGCGTAATGCATATTTCCAAAATAATGACTTTATGGCGTCAGGTGGCAAAATCGACCAAGAAAGACAGCTTCAACGAGAGGAAGCAATTAGCCAATACCTTGGTGACATTGATGCTTTATAGAAAAATGGCATGAGTATCATGCCATTTTCTTTCTAAAATATTATGGTTTTAAAAATAGTTCTCGACTTTTAAACGGTTTTACACCAACATATGGCTTTAAAGCTTGTCGGGTAAATCGTTTGGCAGCTTTTAAACAATCGGGATCATCAAAATTTTTAGTAGCAAAAGAGCGTAACTCTTTACCTGAGTAACTATTACTATTTTTCATTAAACTGCTAACAAACCCTTGTTCTGATTGATATAAATAAAACATCGTATCAACAATATCATCACCAGTAACAGCGCAATGTGTAAAATCAATACTATATCCTAAATACTCTAATAAATTTAACTCAAACTGACGTAAAACCTTTTCTGGTTCAATACGTTTAGCTAGCTGTTGCAAACAATCTAAATAAACTTGAAACAATTCAGTAGTATCCAACTCAGAAACAATAACGCGATGTAGTAATTCATTTAAATAAAAACCACTATATAAAAAATATCCTGACAAAGGTAAAGAAAGAGAAATTGCTTCAACTTGTCCTAATGTTTTTACATTGCCATTACCACTATACTGAATAATCAATGGAGTAAATGGTTGCAAGACACCTTTCAATGATGAACGTTGTCGCCTTGCACCTTTAGCAATCACGGTTATTCGGCCTTTTGATTCAACAAAAAAATCAACCAATAGGCTAGTTTCGCTGTAAGGTCTACTATGTAAAACAAATGCTTTTTGCCAATTTTTCATTACATTATCAATAATTATTGCATACCTAAAAATATAAATAAAATTCAACTGAATTTGCTAAAATTTTAAGCTATAATAGCAAAAAATTAATATAAAATTTGAACGATAAATTATGGCATTATTTTCGACGATTCTAATCTTAATTCTACTTGTATCTATTTCTGGTGTAATTGTTAAACTTTTTCCATTCCAGATACCATTACCACTGATGCAAATTTTACTTGGGTGTATTCTAGCAGCTTTTCATGTTTATGAAGAACAATTTGATCCCCAACTCTTCTTATTACTTTTTATCCCTCCCCTTTTGTTTGATGATGGGAGAAAGACAGCAATTAAAGATTTTATCCATAATGTCCGTGAAATTGTCGGTCTAGCTTTAGTTTTAGTAGTAATAACCATCGTCGCGCTTGGTTACGTATTACATTGGATTTTACCAAATGTATCATTACCAGCAGCAATGGCACTTGCAGCAGTATTATCACCAACCGATGCCGTGGCATTAAGTGGTATTGTGGGTAAAGGCCGTATTGACAAAAGTAAAATGGAAATCATCGAAGGTGAAGCACTAATGAATGATGCTTCTGGTCTAGTGAGTTTAAAATTTGCGGTCGCCATTGCAATTGGTGCAATGGAATTTGATATTCTGCATATCTCATTTGCATTTTTTGTTTCAGCAATCGGTGGATTAGCAGTCGGTGCAATAGTGACATGGTTATATACTCTTGTATTACGCAAAATAAACAAACTAACGAATAATGATTCAGCCATTCAAATTGTCCTACTATTTTTACTCCCATTTGCTGTCTACATTATTGCGGAACATTTCTTACATGCTTCAGGGATTTTAGCTGCTGTTAGTGCAGGTATGACAGTTAAACAATCTGGAATTATGAGAAAAGCGCCATTAACAACGAGATTACAATCAGAAAGTTCGTGGTCGATGTTAACATTTGTATTTAACGGCGTGATCTTTACCTTACTTGGATTACAATTGCCTAGTATTATTACAGAAACTTATATAGCAAATCAAAAAGATGCTTCAATTGAGCTATGGCAACTTGTTCTTGTGGTATTTTTTGTCTTTGTAGTCCTAATGGGAACTCGTTTCTTATGGCTTTGGGTTATGAAACACTTACCAACACTTCCTTTTGGCGTGAAAAGACCCCTTGCATTTAAAAGTTATACAACCAGAGACCTATTAATATCTACATTTGCTGGAGTTCGAGGAGCTATCACGTTAGCGGGTGTGCTTTCAATTCCAATTTCAAGTCAAATACCTGGCCGATATGAACTTGTGTTTATCGCAACGGGCGTAATTTTAATCTCGTTAGTTGTGGCTGTTGTTATTTTACCTATTTTACTACGTGGTACCGTTATCTTAGATAATAGTCAAGTTGATGATGAATACCTTAAAGCGAAAGCATATATGGCTGAAGAAGCAATTAGTAGCTTAGAAAAAATGCAAAATAGTCTATTACTCGACACGACGGATGGAATTGACAACGAAATCGTCAACGAGGTCGGTTCTCGAGTTATTGGATCATTGCGACGTCGTACTGGTTTAAAAAATTTGGAACAAAAAGCATTAGAAGCAGAAAATTTAGAAAGACGTATGCGTATTGTAGCAATTGGTTCTGAACGAGCTACCTTATATCAATTAAAAACAAAAGATGAAATTTCTGATGAAACATTTGATCGTCTAAATAATGATCTTGATTTATACGAAGCTATGATTTCAGAAAATAATTAATTATTTATTAGATAATGAGACAAATATGTTAAATAAAGTTCATGCACTTTTAGTAGAAAATACACCATTGGCTTTAAGTAAGCCTTTGCAGTTGATCCCGTTTTCACTAAAACAAAGAATAATGGAACAACTTTTACAAACCCAGTTTGAACGTTCTTTAGCAGATGGAGATCTGGATTTTCTAGAAAACCGTTGGTTAAAAATAGAAGTCCGTGACTTACAATTAGTTTGGTTTATTAGCAATATCAATAATAAACTTGTCGTAAGTCGGGCTGAAATACCGGATGTCAGTTTCAGCGGTAATACTAATGATCTCGTTTTAGTTGCCACTAGAAGACAAGATCCAGATACGTTATTTTTTCAACGCAAACTAATTGTTGAAGGCGATACAGAACTCGGGCTATGCGTAAAAAACTTGATGGATTCAATTGATTTAGACTCTATGCCTAAGTATATCCGCCTTGGATTAGAAAATTTGGCGAATTTTATTGAAAAAGGTAAGCAAAATTCATTTTAGAATGGTTACAATCTATTTTTATACTGAATCAGTGAGATGAGAATTGATTCAGTATAAAATTGAAAAGAGTTATTTATATTGCGGTAAAAAATGCAATCAAGCCAAAAACCACACCTGGTGTATTAGCAATCGCAATAGGCCAATCTTTCTCTTCTTTTAATAGACCATAGCATACCCATAAAAAGCAGTTAACTGCGGCAGCAATCGGCTGTGTCGGATTAGTCGAGATTCCATTAATATTATCAATAATTTGTGGAATATAAGAAACATACATCAAAAATGCGGTACCTGTTGCAAATCCATCCAAAATAACGCAAATGTTTTTTAGGTAAATTCAACTAATTCTCCTTTTTCAATGAAATTCGATTTGATGATATAAAAATCATACCATCAGATGGACCAAACTAATTATTCAATAAATCCTGAGCTAATAATAACCCCCCAATAATACCAGAATTATTTTCCAGTGCAGGTAATGTTAAATAATCATCCACACTCCTAATTGGGAAATAACCATTTAATAGTTTTAAAAATTCTACTTTAACTTTAGGAAGAAGATGTGCTTTATGCATAATACCCCCCCCTAAAATAATCATATCAGGTGCGAAAATTAATGTATAATTAGCAATCGCTTGAGCAAGATAAAATGCTTCTAAATCCCATGCAAAATGGTCATCGGGAATATTAGCAGGCTTGATATTCCAACGTTTTTCAACAGCTGGACCTGATGCAAGTCCTTCTAGACAATCATTGTGAAATGGGCAGTTGCCAACAAATTTATCTTGTTCATCTCTTCTTATAAAAATATGTCCCATTTCAGGATGGTGATGACTCGCTAGAATTTTCTTATTTAGAATAACACCACCACCAATACCAGTCCCAATCGTCAAATAAATACAGCTATTTTTATTACGTGCTACACCGAGTCTAAATTCTCCATAAGCCGCTATATTAACATCCGTGTTAAAAGCAATGGGTACAGAGAAATGTGTGGTTATGGCCTGAACAAAATTAAAATTTTGCCATGGTAATTTAGGTGTTGACGTAATATAACCATATGTTTTTGAGTTAATATCAATATCAACTGGTCCGAAACAGCCAATACCTAAAGATTGAATAGGATAATTAGAAAAAAACTGAATAACTTGTGTAAGTGTTTTATCAGGTGTCTGTGTATCGATAACTATCTTATCTATAATATTCAAATTCAAATCAGCAATAGCACAAACAAATTTTGTTCCACCAGCTTCAATAGCACCTAACATACAATTATCCAAATTTATATATAAGTGCTATATAGCTTAATCGTATAAATCATCGACGTAAAGTGTTATTTAAAAAACAAAAAAGGCCTATACAGGCCTTTTTCTATTCATTATAAAAACGCACTCGGTGGAACATTTTTATGCGCTTCAACATAAGAATTAACAATTGTTTTAAATATCGATTTAATTTTTTTCACAATAAACTCCTAAAATATTATTGTTCAGATGTGATTATAATATGTGATCTACATCACATAATCAAAAAAAATGTGACGTAGATCACATTTTTTACAATTAAAAGAAAGTAAATTACTTCGTAGAATCAGAAATTCGACTTATAAAAAGCAAGGCATACCACAATGAAATATAAAACTATTTTAATAATTTTTTGTTTGGTTATTTTTTCGCTCTTTTTTTTATACTTCCCCAAAAGTCACTTAAAGCTCAAGGGAGAGGACACACCTGAAGTTCAAAATTTACAAAAATTAGCGGATCAAGACGATGTACAGGCTTTACTGGAACTAGCTAAGCGTTATAAAGATAGCCTTGAATATGCTTTTGGATTATTCTCTTATGACACAGATCCATACTACGAAAAAATCTTAGAGCTTTACGAAAGAGCGGCTAGACAAGGAAATGCTGAAGCTCAACATGAAGTAGCTATGATCTACTATAATGGTTTAGGAGTAGAAAGAGATTATCGAAAAGGAATTGAATGGGATGAAAAAGCAGCTAAGCAAAATTATCTAATTGCAAAGCTCGTACTTGCAAGTGTCTATAGTGAAAATAATGCTGGGCCTGATAATCCAATCACAGATCCCCAAAAAGCATTTTACTGGTATCAACAAGCTTCACTACAAGGTAGTTCATCTGCAGATTTTAGTGTTGGAATGTCCTACTATAATGGGAATGGAATAACTGTCGACTATCAAAAAGCACTCGCTTACCTAAATAAATCCGCAGATGCTGGAAATATTCAAGCATTAACAGCATTAGGTAATTTCTATGAAAATTGTAATACAGGTTTTTGTGATAATAACAAAGCTAAATATTTTTATGAAAAAGCCGCTAATAATGAAGAGAGTATTGCACAATATAATTTAGGTCGCTTTTATGAACATGGTCTAACTGGCGAGCAGAATTATACGAAAGCGATGTATTGGTATCAAAAAGCTGAAGAACGTGGAAATGGTTTGGGTGCATTAGCTGTTGCTCAGCTATACCAAGAAGGAAAAGGAGTACCCCAAGACTATCTAGAGGCTAAAAAACATTATGAAATAGCGACTATTTATGGTGAGCCAAATGGCTATTATCAAATTGGATTGCTATATAAAAATGGATTGGGTGTTGGAAAAGATATAGTAAAAGCTAACCATAATTTTCAAAAAGCTCTCGAATATTATGAGGCTTTCTCTAAATATAAAGATGATACTGATGCTCAATATATGCTGGGAATCCTTTATATGAATGGCGATGGTGTAGAAAAGAATATGGTTACAGCTAAAAAATGGTTCAAAAAAGCTGCGAATAATGGCCATATTCAGGCTAAAAACATATTATTTTCTCTATCATAAAAATCTAAATACAATAAATACTACATCTAATTAAGAGTTAACCTCATTACTTACAATGAGGCTTAACATAACTATTTTTAATTTTTAATATTACTTTTCATTATTGAACATACATTCTAAATTTATCTTGTCTGTTAATATCCATTTTGATCAACGATTCTTGATCGTTATAAACAACCAACCTAATTTAATGCATTAACATTATCACGAGAATAAGATCTTGCGTTCCTATTTTATAACATGTATTTTATATACATGTTATAAAATACTAATAATAGAAAGAGCAATATTTAAAGGAGCAATTATGTTTTGTATTCAATGTGAGCAAACAATAACAACATCTACATCAAAAGGATGCAGTTATTCACGAGGTATGTGTGGTAAAACATCAGAAGTCTCTGACTTACAAGATGTATTAGTAGCTGGATTACAAAGAGTCTCTTTTTGGGCTAAGGTTTGTCGAGAATATGGCATTATCGATAGAGAAATAGATCGTTGGTCATTTCAAACATTTTTTGCAACTTTAACTAATGTCAATTTTGATCCGATCAGAATCCTTACCTATATCAAACAATCGAATATCCATAGTAAAAAATTAGAGCAAGTAGCGAAAGCTGCCGCTCTCCAAGCTAATAAATCCATCCCTAATTTATCTTATGCTGCACAAATTGACTACCCTGAAACAAAAGAAGAACTTTTAAAACTCTCATCACAATTCATGTTAAATAGAGATAAAGGTAATGTTAATGATGATGTTATTGGCCTACGTTTACTGGCACTATATGGATTAAAGGGTGCAGCAGCCTATATGGAACACGCAGCTGTTTTAAACCAATTTAATGATGAAACCAGTGCTGAGTATCATCGTATTATGGATATATTAGGCCATAATCCAAGTGATATGAATGAATTATTCAACTTATCATTAGCAATTGGTACATTAAATTATCAAGTCATGGCGATGCTTGATACAGGTGAAACGACCACATTTGGTCATCCGGAGCCAACACAAGTAAACACTAAACCTGTTATAGGAAAATGTATTTTAGTCTCTGGACATGATTTCCATGATTTACGTTTAATTTTAGAACAAACCCAAGGCAAAGGAATTAATGTTTATACCCATGGTGAAATGTTACCTGCACATGCTTATCCGGAACTTAAAAAATACCCACATCTCGTCGGCAACTTTGGTAATGCTTGGCAGAATCAACAAACAGAGTTTGCCCAATTTCCAGGTCCAATTGTCATGACATCTAATTGTATTATTGATCCTTTTGTTGGGCACCATGGTGATCGTATCTTTACTCGTAGCATTGTTGGTTGGCCAGGTGTTACTCATATAGAAGGCGATGATTTTAGTACTGTTATTGATTGTGCATTAAAGCAATCTGGGTTCACATATACTGAGTTAGAACACTATATTACTATTGGTTTTGCCCGTAATACATTAATGAATGTAGCACCTACTGTTATAGAAGAGATTAAAGCGGGTAATATAAAACACTTTTTCTTAATTGGTGGATGTGATGGTGGTAAAAGCGAGCGTCATTATTATACAGATATGGCAAATCAAGTACCAAAAGACAGTGTAATTCTTACACTCGGCTGTGGAAAATATCGTTTTAATAAACAAAATTTTGGTGATATTAATGGTATTCCCCGCTTAATTGATATTGGTCAATGTAATGATGCATACTCAGCAATCCAATTAGCGGTTGCATTAGCCGATACATTTAAGTGTAGTGTAAATGAGTTACCATTAACATTAGTTTTATCTTGGTTTGAACAAAAAGCAATTGTGATCTTACTTACCCTATTATCTTTAGGCATCAAAGGGATTTATACTGGACCATCAATGCCAGCATTCTTAACTGATAATCTTATTGCTATTTTACAACAACAATTTGATTTGAAAGCAACAACCAATGCCACAGATGATTTGGCTGATATTCTAGCTGTTCATGCTGCTTAATTAGTAATTTGGGTTTATAGCCATATAGCTATAAACCCATCACCACGTATCACAATGCTAAATATTAATTTAATAGTCTATACAATAGTGTCAATTTTTATACGGACTAATGGTCCACAAGCATAACACTCATTTTTATAAAACAATGCTTAAGTTGCTTTCTTGATGGATTTTAGTTAAGGTAATTTCAAAAAGTAGATATAGAAAATAAATTAAGGTGAATCAGTGCAATTATCAAGTTTTACAGACTACAGTATTCGAGTTCTAATTTATTTATCTAGTTTACCAAAAGATGAACTAACAAATATAACAACCGTTAGTTCACACTACAATATTTCAAAAAATCATTTAGTTAAAGTAGTACATAAGCTAGGACAGCTTGGTTATATTGAAACCATACAAGGTAAAAATGGTGGTATCAAACTTAAGAAAAATCCCAAACAGATCAATATCGGTAAAATAATCCGTCAACTGGAACCATTAGAGCTACTTAACTGTGGTTTATCATTTTGCCATATTAGCCCAGCATGTCGACTAAAAAAATACCTTGTTGATGCTAAAGAGGCGTTTCTTATTGAATTAGAAAAATACACGATTGATGATCTTATTAGTAATAATCCAGCACTTATCAACTTATTATAATCATAATACAAATGATATTAACTCGCACAGCATAAATTAAAACTACATGTAATAACTTTAAAAATGCTATATTTTAAGAATTCAGGATAATGGCCTTTATATTTAATAAATAACGCTATAACTGCTACAGATGAGCCATAAGCGCAATTTTTTTAGGCTATAAACTAACTAAAATAGAGTGTGAATATAATGAAATCGATTATAATTAAAAAATGAATTGGAGTAAAAATTCTTAACGAGCGTGATTTTAATGAAAAATATTTTAAACGATGATGAATTGTGTGCAGTATTAATAGCACAACTAGCGATTATTTTGCCTGATTTAATTATCAAAGGTGGCGCAGAAGAACCTTTTTATGAAGCGGCAAAAGATAATACCAAAGCAATTCTCTATTTTAGAAGTAATTATCCTCGAAGTCTACTTCATGAACTAGCTCACTATTGTTTAGCTGGCGAAAAGCGCAGACAAATTGATGACTTTGGTTATTGGTATATCCCTTGTGGTAGAACTGCTGATGAACAATTACAATTTGAGAAAGTAGAATCAAGACCTCAGGGATTAGAAAAAGCCATGTGTGAAGCGGTTGGACTCAACTTTATACCAAGTTTAGATGATTTCTCTGGGCGCCCCTCTTCTGATGGGTTCCTAAAGAAGCTCGACGAAGCTTACCTAGAAATGTTGTCATCTCCACCACCAACAGCTAAAAAAGTTTTAAAACAACTGGCAAATATAGCTCTTTTATAATATTCAGTAACAGTATTTTGCTCATTAATCGATCCTTTTAATAGCTAATAATAAAAGAGACGACTAATGAGCAAAATAGATTAGCCTCATTTTAAACAAATAGTAATGAATCTAACGATAAAATCCATAATAGATGTAGCCATTTTCTTATCTTATGAAGCTCCGTGACCATTTTTCATAATGAGGGGGTGAGTAATAGAAACATTGAGTAATCTTGACAGTGCTGATATCCAAGCTTACTATAATACGCTTAAAAAATATTCGGACTACATTAATCGACAAGACTTATTCGCTAACCTATCAACCGCTCATCCAACTATTTGATTATTAATTATGATAAAAAATCACCGAATTGCCTTATTAATTAAACTATTAAGCAAATACCATCATCCAGTAAATAGCAAAGAAATCTGTGAACAGCTAAAGATAAAACCGAGAACATTACGTGAAGATATTACCCGCTCTCGCGAAGATCTCGAAAAATATGGTGTAGAGTTAATATCAAAACATGGCGTTGGTTATAGCCTTTCAATCTTAGATGAGGACAAATATTATTCGTTGATTAAATTATTATTAAAAAATGAGCAACGTCGCCACTTTGTCTTACCAATACAGACACCTGAACGGGTAAACTATTTGATCCGTACTTTCCTCTCAGCCGATGACTACTTAAAACTCGATGATATTGCTGACGAAATATATATTAGTCGCTCGACACTAAATAATTGCTTAAAACTAGTACGAGAAGAATTCAAAAATTATGAATTAGAATTAGTCAGTAAACCAGCCTATGGTATAAAAATCAGTGGGGATGAACTTAATTTACGCAGAGCGATCGCACGTTATTTTTTTTATGATGATAGCTATCAACAACTCATTTTAGATGATGAACGAGAAAATGAATCTCGTAATACTATTCGTAATATTTTAGTTGAAGTACTCTCAGAAAATAAAATTAAACTGACTGATTTAGGCTTTCAAAATCTGATTATTCATTTAGAAATTGCATTAATGAGAATATCAAAAACGCATTATAGTCCTAATATCTCTCAAGAATACCAAATGCTCGAAAAACGAGCTGAATATCCTATTGCGAAACAGTTGGCTTTATTAATTTCACAACATTTACAAATACAGTTACCCGAACTTGAAATCTACTTTATTACTATTCATTTAATGGGTAAACGTAGCTTTAATCATGATAATTCATTTGTTATTACGCCAGAAATAGAACAGCTCTTTAATAAAATTTTTCACCATATAGATGAGGTATTTGGCTTAAATCTACTTGATGATTTTGAGTTATATACACTACTGGCGCTACATTTTAGACCTATGCTAGATAGATTGACTTATAAATTAAATATCAGCAATCCTATGTTAGATCAGATCAAAGAAGAGAATATTAAAGCCTTTGAAATTGCCTTATTAGCGGGTCAAATTATTTATCAAGAAACCGGACTTGAAGTCAATGAAGCAGAAATTGGTTATATGGCAATTCATTTCGCTCTCGCCATTGAACGCCAAAATACACTACATCGCAAACAAAATGTAATTGTTGTTTGTGCAAGTGGTACCGGAAGTTCTCAGCTTCTGTTATATCGTATTAAGCAACGTTTCAGTGATTACCTTGATCAAATTCAAGTTGTTCAACTCTATGAACTTAAAAATTTTAATCAACGTGATTTTGACTTTATTATTTCAACCGTCGATATTCCATTTCAAACTGATATTCGTATTCTACGAGTACATTATTTTATGGATAACCAAGATGTTATTCAGATGGAACAATATTTTAATCGCAATCAACATGATAGTGATTTAATCGATAAATATTTTTTACCTGCTCTATTTTTTACAGATTTAAACAGTCAAGAACGTTACTCTCTCATTCAAGAAATGTGTGAACGTATAGCTGAACATCAAGAGTTAGAGAGCAATTTTACTCAATTAGTGATTGAACGAGAACAATTATCCTCTACTGAATTTGGCAATCAAATTGCTTTTCCTCATCCTATTCAACATTCAGGAAATCGAACCTTCGTCTCTGTTGCCGTGCTGGGAAAACCAGTCAAATGGGATAAACAAATGGTTCGTTATATTTTTATGCTTAATGTACGTCATGATGAACATGACTCATTACAGCTATTACATGAAAGTTTAACAGAGCTAATGTGTGATAATCAAAAGCTCAAACAGTTGGAACAAAATCAAACCTTTGACACATTAATCAAGCTACTCAAACAAACGGTTAATGAAGCTGAAAAAAATCTACAACTACATTCTTTCAAATAATGCCACATTAATAGTGGCATTTTCATCAATACAGCCAAATACAAATATCGCCTACAATAAATTTGGATAGGAGACACCACATATGAATATTTTATTGTGTTGTAGTACAGGTATGTCATCAAGTATTGTCGTGAAATCTTTACGAGAAGTCTCTCATTCAGAGTCTCTCGATTATCGTTTTTTAGCGGCAAGCGCAGGACAAATCGATATGTACATCGATAAAGTCGATATGGTTCTTCTTGCTCCTCAAAATATTACTGCTCTAGCTAGAATAAAACAACTCGGCGCAGAGCGAAATATTCCGGTTCTCATTATTGACCGAGAAGATTACGGCAATATTGATAGTAAAAAAATTTTACAATTAATTAGATTGTATACCGAAAAACAAGGAAATGATGAAATGGAAAATAAATCCACTAATTTTCTCGAAAAACATCTTATGCCGATTGCGGTAAAAGTTGGTAGCAATAAGCCATTAACCGTCATTCGTAATGCAATGTGTGCCTGTATGGCACTACTTATCATTGGTAGTATCTCTATACTATTATCTAATATCCCTTATGAACCTATCGCAGTTTTCCTCTCTCCTGCTGCACCATTTTTTAATACTATTTTTAACGGCACAACAGGAATCATGGGACTGCTAACAGCTGCAAGTATCGCCTATTATGGCGCACTAGAATATAAACAAGACATCTTTGTTAGTATCGCAACATCCGTCAGTATTTTTATCGTCACTCAGTATCAAATCGATATCAATGGTGAATATTTTCTTAATGTAGAAGGTCTTGGTACTGTTGGTTTAATCACCGCCATTTTGGTCGGCTTCATTACCCTGAAAACATTAGAATTCTTTAAAAAGAAAAATATCGGTATCAAAATGCCTAACGGTGTTCCTGAAGCAGTCAGTCAATCATTTACGTCATTACTGCCTGCGTTATTTCTTTTAATTATTTTTGGTATTTTAGTCGTGGTATTTCATTTTAATCTCAACGAAATAATTGCCACAATTTTATCACCAATTACTATTGCCTTAAATTCAGTTCCCGGTTATGCGATTTACCACATGCTGTGTGCCTTAGTCTTTTTCTGTGGTATCAATTCACAAGTTGTGATCGGTGTTGCATTACCATTCTTAATGCAAAATGGTGCATTAAATGAAAAGGCTTATCTTGCAGGTGATCAACTGATGTATGCTGCTACCAATGCCACAGATGCAATGATCTGGGCGGGAGGTACAGGAGCAACACTCGGCTTAGTTATTTTAATGTCATTAACAGCACGTAGTAAATATTTTAAAACCTTAGGAAGAATGTCCATTGGTCCTGGTATTTTTAATATCAATGAACCGATTATATTTGGAACACCGATCTGCTTTAATCCTCTTTTCATGGTGCCATTTATCTTAACACCAGGTATTTTAGCGGGATTAACTTTCTTTTTCATGCAATCAGGTATCATCGATATGCCGCATGTTGCTAATTTACCTTGGACTATACCGCCAGTTATTGTTGGATTTTTAATGACAGGGGGCAGTATTTCAACCACGATTTGGTCTTTCATGATAGTGATTATTTCAATGCTTATTTATTACCCATTCTTTCGTCTTGCAGATAAACAATTTTACCAAAAAGAACGACAAGAAGCTCAACAAGTACAAGGAGAAAATGCTTAATGGATCACTTAACTATTAAACCCTTTCCTAAAGATTTTCTATGGGGAGCTGCAACAGCAGCATATCAAGTTGAAGGGGCCTATCTTGAAGATGGTAAAGGTTTATCCGTACAAGATAGTAAAAATCATAGCACTCGTTTTCATGATACTTCTGTCACATCAGATCATTATCATCGTTTTGAAGAAGATGTAGCATTAATGAAAGAGCTAGGATTAACCTCCTACCGTCTATCAATCTCATGGACACGAATTTATCCTGATGGCAAAAATCTTAATCCACAGGGAATTGAATTTTATCGTAAGTTATTTGCTACCTTGCTTCGACATAATATTAAGCCCCTAGTAACGCTTTACCATTTTGATCATCCACAAGCATTACAAGATGCTTATCACGGTTGGTATGGCGAACAAATGATTGATGACTTTACCACTTTTGCTCGTACCTGTTTTAAGGAATTCGGTGATTATGTCGAATATTTCATGACGATTTGTGAATCTAATAATGTTGTTCTTTACCCTGACTTAATTGGTGGTGTACCCGCCGGCATTGAAACGGAACAATGGCGTTTTCAAGTCAGTCGAGTAATGGCACTAGCTAATGCTCAAGTGATTAAATGCTGTCGTGAAATCTTACCATCAGCAAAAATTGGTCCCTGTATCGGTTATGCTATTGCTTATCCAGCGACTTGTGATCCAAAAGACGTAATGGCCGCTTTAAATGAAGATGAATTTAGAACATTTTATCCACTCGATTTAATCTGTTTAGGACGCCAAAATCCAACTGTCGTAAATTATTTTGCAGAACGTGGACGCGATATTCGTTTAACCGCCGAAGAGTTAGAGTTAATTAAAACAGCACAACCTGATTTTATTGCCTTTAATTATTATCAAAGCGATGTTGCCAAATACTGTCCTGAAAATACTGTGGAAACCCAACCTGAATTTAATCTAGAAGGTAAAAAAGGTGGTTATGTTTATCCACAATTCCCCGGATTATATGCTGGTAGTAGTAACCCATATTTAGAAAGAAGCGATTGGGATTGGGAGATTGATCCGATTGGACTTCGACTCGCTTTTCGTAAACTCTATGATCGCTATCAATTACCACTGATGGTGACAGAAAACGGGCTAGGTGCCTATGACTATTTTGAAAATGGTCAAATTAAAGATGATTATCGCATCAATTATTTGCAACAACATATTATGCAAATGCAACTGTCTATCAGTGATGGAGTACAAGTACTGGGCTATTATCCATGGTCATTTATGGATTTAATGAGCACAAGTAATGGTTATAACAAGCGTTATGGTTTTGTGTATGTTGATCGTGATGATAATGACTTAAAAACTCTCAATCGTTATAAAAAAGAGAGTTTTTACTGGTATCAAAAAGTCGTTAAGAGTAATGGTCAATATCTTCAACAACCTAATAAACAAGAGTTAGCGTAACAAAAGGGGTTAATAACATGAAAAAAATATTACTAATGTGTTCAGCAGGAATGTCTACCAGCATTATGGTAAAAAAAATGAAGGAAGCCGCAGTAAGTCATAAAGAAGAGGTACAGATCAACGCAATTGCTGAACAAGCGCTTGAAGAACACATTGCTGGAACGGATATCATTTTATTAGGACCGCAAGTACGCTTTTTACAAGATAAAGTACAAGCAGAAGCGAAAAATGTTCCTGTTCGTGTGATTGATATGATGGATTACGGCACAATGAATGGCGCTAAAATTTTACAATTCGCTTTAGATGTTATTGATGGGAAAAAATAAAAATGGATATGGAACAAATATGCTTCGAATTAATTTGCTATGTGGGAGACGCGAGATCATCTTTTATTCAAGCCATTAATTGTGCCAAAAAGGGAGATTATGCACAGTCAGAGCAACTGATTGAAAATGGCTTAGCCAGTTTTAATCGAGGACATGCCGTACACGCAAAACTTGTCCAAGCAGAAGCGGAAGGAATGACGGATCATCTTTCACTGTTACTGATTCATGCAGAAGATCAACTTATGAGTGCTGAAACATTTAAAATTTTATGTACTGAATTTATCGCGCTTTATCAAAAAATAGATAGTAAATAAATATAAGTTATTGCTGTTTAAATAAAAAGGAGTAAACATGAAAAAAGTATTAGCAAAATCGTTACTATTTTTAAGTATTTTTTCATTTTCATTACAAGCAATGTGCCAAGAAGTAAATATCTATTTCATACGCCATGGTAAGACTATGTTTAATACTACGGGTCAAGTACAGGGTTGGAGTGACACACCATTAACAGAAAAAGGGATACACCAAGCTAAACAAGCCGGGAAAGGGTTAGAAAATGTTGAGTTTATCGGCGCTTACTCAAGTGATATGGGGCGGGCTAGAGCAACCGCAAAACTTATTTTAGCAGAAAATAAACATCAACCAACACCTGTACTTATCGATATGATGGAACTAAGAGAATGGGGATATGGTGGATATGAAGGTCGTGATGATGCCGAACTTTGGACACCATTATTTGAAGAAAAAAACATTGAATTTAAAAAAGATTGGTCAACATGGGAAGACTTAACCAAAGCCATGACAGATGAGGAGATGGCTAATGCTATCGCTGCTAATGATAAAACAGGAACAGCGGAAAATTACCATGCAATTGTTGAACGCTTAAAGATGGGTGTGTTAGATATTATCACACAAACAGAAGCACAAGGTGGTGGTAACGTTTTAGCAGTTTCCCATGGTAGTGCTATTCCCACGATTCTTACAATATTTACACCCGATGAATACCATGGTGAAAGTATCGACAATGTCAGTTTGACCATTTTAAATTATAAAGATGGTAAATTTACCTTAAAAACAATTGGTGATACCAAATATTTACAAAACAAATAAAATCTTCAGGTACAAGATAATATTAAATAACATTAAAAGGTTATGATATTCTGCAATAAATTCTTAATGTTATTTCTACACTATCAATCATTACAATTCATAGTATATTGGTGAGAAACTAACTCATCGTTGAATAGAAATTTCTCAATTTAAAAAAGAACCTTACAAGGAGAACATAATGAAAATCATCACGGTTAACAATATGGTAGAATTGAGTCAAAGGCTAGCAGCTGAATTTCTTTATGATATCAGTAAACCTAACTCAGTAATTGGCTTACCCGGTGGTTCTACACCAATTGGCATGTATCAGCTCATCACGGCTATTGTTAAAAATAACCCTGCATATAAAACGGTCACTTATTGTAATCTGGATGAAGTAATTTCTAAAGATGGTCGAATTAAAATGATTAATGAATTTTTAAATCAACAATTTTATGAGCCAAACAATATTCCATCAGCACAACGATACGATTTAAATCTAGATAATATCGCTGAATTCGAATCATTTTTGACTGAACAAGGTGGATTAGATGCGATCTATTTAGGCGTAGGTATAGATGGCCACATTGCTGGGATTACACCAGGTACACCATTTGAACAAATTACATCAATTCAAGCAATGACACCGCATTTTAAAGACCTAGTACAAGCGGGCTTAGGTGGACTAACCAATATCCCAGATAAGCTTGTTACTGCCGGCCCCAAAACGCTTATGAAAGCAAAAAAAATAACAGTTATGTTATCTGGAGCCTCTAAAGCCGATATTGTTAGACAAGCATTCTTTGGCAAAGTGACAGAGGCTGTACCTGCCTCAATACTTCAGTTACACCCTAATGTAACTCTATTACTTGATAATGCAGCAGCTGGGAAATAATCTAACCTTATTTTATTGGAGACAAACCTTAAAAATTAGCCTCCAATAAATACTAAAGAATCATCAAAAAATTAAAAAAGTAATTAAAATCATAATCTTACCACCAACAATTCAACAACTCATACTAAAACAAAAAGCTATTTGTTTTCAATGTGGGATTTTAACCATTGCCTTCCATCAAAAATAACGTTATCTAGTACTCTTTTACCCGATTTATTAGTAAAAAAATGGTCTAATTCAGGATAGATGATCCGTGTAATATTGGTTTTATTATTCTCATTTAAGCGTTGATAAAGTTTATCGCTTTCAATAGGTGACGTATTACTGTCTCTACCACAATCAATCAACAATATCGGTTGTGTAATTTGACTAAGAGAATCATAACGCGAAAGAGATAAAATAGACTTAAACCACTTAAAACCAAGTTCATTATCTTCATTCATGATAATCGGATCTTTTGCAGTTAATATCTCTTTAATAAATGCCTCAAAAGCATCTTGTTGTTCTGTCAACTCTTCAGGTGGAACTGTCTGAAGCAAGTTATAACGCATATCATCCAACAAATAATCAGCACCACCGACTAACGAGATAAGCATTGTCACTTCTGAACTTTTAGCAGTGAACATCTCACCCACTAAAGCCCCGTCACTACGCACATCTTCTTTTGAGTAGGGCAATATATTCGTTATCCCATACTTTTCGACAGTCAACACATCAGCATCGGGAAACATCTTAGGTAAATCGGTATTCAACGAAATATTATTGTCAACACTATTGCAATCCGAACCTTGCAATAAAATCAATAGTGAGTCTTGAGATACTGTATTAGAATGCTTAAGATAAAAATGAATAGATGAACCATCATTACGCGGTAACTCAAATTGTTCTGCCATAATGACGTATGGAACAAACAATAATAATACTCCAGTACAAAGATAATAAAATTTATTTAATGTTGTTTCAATCATATCCCTATTCCTATATTTATTAAATTAATTTTATAGCAGTGTTTTCTCATCTTTTATAAAAGTTTAAGCTCATTGGTCGAGACCCAAACTTTTCTATTTACGGTGATACTGTTTTGAATGTTGGTTATTATGGCATTATTAATAAAATAAACTGGTTTTACAAACCATTTACTAAAATAGGAAAATACCTATTCCAACTATCTCCACCCGCTCGATAATTAAAGTCAATAGATAGAGACGTTTTAAAAAAAGTAATGGCCTAAATTTAGTTTATTTTACTGACTAAATTTAGAAAATAACTCACTAAAAACTAACTAAAATTGTCTCCAATTTTAGTTAAGTGTTACATTTTTCTCTTCAGGCTAAATTGATTGCCATTACCTTTTCTTTTTCCATTTATCATAACAATGACTTTATAAAAGTGGGACTAATTAATGTAGCTTATCCAGAATACCGAAAACGATATTTTAAATAATAATTAATAGAGATCTTAGTGAAATAACATATCATGAACTATATCATCTTTTTTAAGTGAAATTGGATAAAAAGTTGGCCAGTTTTCTACTTCGCTTAATAGTACCTCTTGCGAGTCATTTCCCATATAAATATGAAAATGTGACGAAGATGTCGGTTCTATAATATGATCACTAAATTGCACATATTTTGGAGCTTGACTATTTTTATCTGTACACTCAAATAAATACCTTACCCCTTTTTTACCTGAAACATAAGTTAAAATCTTATATCCTGCATATTTGTACTCGCATTGGTTTGCATTATCTTTTGTAAAAAAGGCTATTGAATTACCATCGATTGAGATAATTTCAAGATCTGTTTTATAACCTTTTTGATAGTAATCTTGATAGTATTCAATAGATTTATTATTTTTTTCAGCCTTATCTTTTAAGACAGATTCTAAATCACCATTTTTTAAATAGTGATAAATAGATTGCCAATTACCTTGCCAATCAGACAAAGAACGGTCTTTAACATCTTTATCATCAAAAATACCTGTAGCAGCTAACTTAGCTTGTTCTGATTGTTCATGCTGATGACCATGATTATGTGAATCCGCAAAAGCGCTATTAACTAAACAGTAACCTAAAAGACAAGATGCTAATGGTAATACTTTTAAAATCATAAAACTCTCTCCTTAATATATTTTATTGTTATGTTATAACGTAACAATTATTACATAAGAAAAGAGATTTTAAAATCATTATTTGGTAGATTTATCAATTAGGTAGTAAAACCTAGTCTTTCATGACTAGTATGTAAAGGCTCATATCAGTTCACACCGAAAGGTACTTCATTTTACAGTGGAAAGTACGAACAGGCTGTTGGTGTTCTAAATCAAAATCAAGTAGTAATGTTTTTAATCCCGAATACGTACTAAATGCAGCGACATTAACAACGGTGGTCGATTTAGTTGATCCGACTTTAGTATCGGCGATCGTAATCACTTTTGCTGAGTTTTCATGAGATTAACTCTTAATTAATAAAATAAACATTCATATATTTTATTAATTCGGTTAATAAATGGTGGCCTCTACTGGACTTGAACCAGTGACCAATTGATTATGAGTCGATTGCTTATAAAAATAGCATTGAAAATTGCAATAAAATAGGTGGGACTGGTATTGCTTGATTAATAATAAACTAATAAAACTTTGTGTCAACTTTTGAAATTAACTTTTTACGGTTCTTTTTTTTCAAATATTTTACTATTGATAAATAACAGCAGTGAAGTTCAAAAAGATGGTTAGCATGCAAAAGGATGCGGTACATCCTCTTGCTGGTCACTATCTTCTGTCATAACTAACGACACCACCGTGACCAAGAAAACAAACTACCGCTGAATTAATTATAGATGATAGCCCAGAAGTATTGTTTCTATCGATACACTAGTACCATAATTGTAGTAAGTACCGTCTTTTTTAGTTAAGTACACTTGACCTTTTTGATTCATCTCATCACCTGTAAAATGAATATTATACTGCTTAATTTCTCTTAATGCGGGATGGCTTGCCCACGCTGGCATATCATATAAATTATACGTGAAATCCACGACCGTTTCCGTGGTTTTTCCTCCATATAAATCCGTTTCTCGGTCATACATATTGGTCACTTCTAAAATTTCTCGGCGACCAAAGCAGAATTGAACATCATTTAAATTTTTAATATCTACAAATCCTGCTGTTCTATTTGTTTTATAGTAACGCTTACCTTCCTCCGTTAAGCTATATAAGGGATATATTTTTCCATCTTTTCCCTCAGACAATGTTGAGGTCAGTAATCCAGCCTCTTCAAATGCAGGGAGACGCTCATTATTTAATCTATTTGTGTAAAAATCATTATCATCCTGCGTACCTCCATATGTAACGGGCTCTGCTAAATAGGGAAATCCCGTTATCCGCCCAACATACAAACAATACGCATCCAGTCCTTGATAGCCCTTGACTAAACGCTCTTTCATTCCTTTATAGTCCTGGCAACTGCTCAATAACAACAGTAATGGTAATAATAGCGCATATTTTAAATCACTTAATTTCATCTTATTAATCCTTTTGGTAGTGGTACTCTTGCACTAGGGGTGTTAAGTCAGTGATACTGGTATTGCCATCTTGGTCTGTGACCGTTTTGCTTTTACCCGTTTGCCAGTACTTCACTTTCAGGTAAATTTCATGGTCACCATAGAGTTCGGCCACTTTGTAGGTGATTTTATGACTGGTGGTCTTTTGTCATACGGGTAATACCACTTTTACCAAGTAACCAAACTACCACTGAATCAATTAAAGATAGTAACCTATCAAGTTAGGCTCCATTACGGTACCGCTGCTATAATTATAATAATTGCCATCTTTTTTAGTTAAATAAACTTGCCCTTTTTTATTTTGCTGGTTACCTGTAAAATGAATATTATACTGCTTAATTTCCCTTAATGCCGGATGACTTGCCCACGCTGGCATATCATATAAATTATAGGTGAAGTCCACGACCGTTTCAGTCGTTTTACCGCCATATAAGTCCGTTTCTCGGTCGTACATATTGGTCACTTCCACTATCTCTCGGCGACCAAAGCAGAATTGTGCATCTTTTAAATCATCTCGATGATTAACTAAAGCTGCTTTTGATTGTTTATAATACCGTTTTCCCTCTTCAGTTAAACTGTAAAGCGGATAAGATTGACCATCTTTACCTTTCGCAAGAACTGAGCTTAATAAACCCACTTTTTCAAAGGCTGGTAATAATTCATCAAGTATTTCTTTATCTGAAATATTTTTACTCTCTTTGCTCCAAAGATTGACGGGTTCAGCTAAATAAGGAAATCCCGTTATCCGCCCAACATACAAACAATACGCATCCAGCCCTTGATATCCCTTTACTAAACGTTCTTTCATCCCTTTATAGTCTTGGCAACTACTCAATAACAACAGTAACGGTAATAATAGGGCATATTTTAAATCAGTGAATTTCATCTTATTAGTCCTTTTGGTAGTGATACTCTTGCACCAGTGGCGTTAAATCGGTCATACAAGTATTGCCATCTTGGCCTTTAAACTCTTTAGTTTTGCCCGTTTGCCAGTACTTCACTTTCAGGTAAATATCATGGTCACCATAGAGTTCGGCCACTTTGTAGGTGATTTTATGGCTAGAGGTCTTTTGTAATACCGGTAATGAATTACCCTTATCATCATTCGCTAAAATCATTAATCCCGTATTAGTATGAGAGCTTGACTTTGCTTCGACCGTTACATCACGCATGAGCGTGATGTTCAGCGAGATAGCGGAGATGCAAGAGGATGCGGTACATCCGCTTGTCGGTCACTATCTTCTATTGCAATAAATAACACCACAGTGACAAAGAGACCGAACTACCGCTGAATTAATTATAGATAGTAGCCCAGAGGTATGGTTTCTATTGAACGACTAGTGCCATAATTGTAATAAGTACCATCTTTTTTAGTAAAATAAGCCTGGCCTTTTAAATTATTTAAATCACCGGTAAAATCTTCATTATATTGCTTGATCCCCTTAATAGCTGGATGATTAACCCAAGCCGGAACATCATTAAGGTTATACGTAAATTTAACTACTGTTTCCGTGGTTTTGCCACCGTAAAAATCCGTTTCTCGGTCATACATATTGGTCACTTCCAAAATTTCTCGGCGACCAAAGCAGAATTGGACATCTTTTAAATTTTTAATATCTACAAATCCTGCTGTTCTATTCGTTTTATAGTAACGCTTACCTTCCTCCGTTAAGCTATATAAGGGATATATTTTTCCATCTTTTCCCTCAGACAATGTTGAGATCAGTAATCCAGCCTCTTCAAATGCAGGGAGACGCTCGTTATTTAATCTATTTGTGTAAAAATCATTATCTTCCTGCGTACTTCCATATGTAACGGGTTCAGCTAAATAAGGAAATCCCGTTATCCGCCCAACGTACAAACAATAAGCATCTAACCCTTGATAACCGTTAACTAAACGCTGTTTCATTCCTTTATAATCTTGGCAACTACTCAATAACAGCAGTAACGGCAATAATAGGGCATATTTTAAGTCAGTAAATTTCATCTTATTAATCCTTTTGGTAGTGGTACTCTTGCACTAGTGGCGTTAAGTCAGTCATAGAGGTATTGCCATCTTGGTCTTTAACCGCTTTGGTTTTACCTGTTTGCCAGTACTTCACTTTCAGGTAAATTTCATGGTCACCATAGAGTTCAGCCACTTTGTAGGTGATTTTATGGCTAGTGGTCTTTTGTAATACCGGCAATGGATTCCCCTTATCATCAGTCGCTAAAACCATTAACCCCGTGACCGTATCTTTTTTCGGAATTTCAATTGCCTGATAAAATTCCTCTTTAGTTACCCCCTCGGTATTACCTGTGCTTTCAACATTGGTTATGGGCGCTTTATTCTCCCCACGCAATGCCACGGTACTTAATTCACCGAATGTCTTTTTGATATTAGGGTAATCATTTCCATTCGTTATATTCAATATCATCGTTTGATTGTTTTTGCTCAGATGTAAAACCCCCTCAAGTTTACTAATTTGAGGGTCATAATTCGGTAAGGTCATCTGCACATAGAGACCTTTCATCCTTGACCATATATTAACCTGCCAACGGCTTTTAATTAACATTAATTCGCTACTTTGATTTTTGTTACTATTATAGTCATCTATCCATTTCGCCTGCTCTCTTATCTCTTTCACGTCTGAAACTAACAGTTCACATCTTTCACTCACAAAGGCTTCCCACTGCAATGCTAGGTATTGTTTTTGATTTTCATCAGTCGTTTGTTGCATCTTTGTCAAAAACTGTTGATACGCTTGCTCTAACTCCGTGGTAGTTTGTTGAATATAGTCCATTCGATTAACATAGGCCATCTCCGGTTTTTCACCAAACTCAATATTACAATGTAGCCCCTGCACGGCCGCTAAATAATCATTGGTGGCAATGCCCGTACCTAATAAGGTGGGTGGGTATGCTGGCCACTTTTTATTTTTATAGGCCTGGCCAAATAGCGTTCGATTCGCCCAATACTCAATCGGCACCCAATCTAAACTCTTATCGCGGAAGATGTAGGCTAAAATCATAAATATCACCGATAACACAGCTAAGCCTACCGCCCAAGGCCCTGCTATTGCGATAAGGTTAAACAGTTGTAACATACCTATGACGGCAATAACAACTTGCGCACCACCACAAATCCTCAGTACCCAACCTGCGCCTGATTCGCCCTCCTTAACTAAACTTGAACCCGATGACATGGTATCAAAACCATCAATAATCGCCATGATCCCTAAAATCCCGCCACCAAGCTTGGCTAACGCTAAACCGGCATTAGCGCCGCCGCCTTTTAGGATTTTATTCACCCATCTCATTACTTGACGGTTGTTACGCAAATAGGCCGCTAACTTCGCGCCTTTGAGTGCGGCTTGACTGGTTGCACTGACCACAACTAACGTTTGCGAGGTTATTGTTAAATACCCCTTTCTAATCTCACTGTATAAATTGTCTTTATATTTTTGACCGTACTGTGCATCACCGGCTTTTGCCAGCTTCTCTAAATTGTCATCTAAACTCATCTTCGATAGCATTAACGAGATACTATTTAACAGTGCTGACATGCCTGACTCGACCGTATCGTTCATTTTGCCAAACTCTCGATACTCATCAAGATAAGCTTTATCAATACCCGCTAGAGAATTGAAACCTAACTCGCCCTGTTTCAGTTTTAGCTCGTTCCCCTGCCACTTTAATTCACTGGCAACGGAATTGGACATGTCAAAAATATCAAAGGTAAACTCCTCTGCACTTTTTTCACTCAACTCGTAACTGCCATCACCGACCTTGCGCTGCTCCGTTATCGAGGTGAGTAGGGTTAACGAATTATTATCATGGTTTTCTAAAAACACACGCGGCCTAATTGACCAATGACGAATAAAGGTACTGGCTTGGCTCATCGGCACTTTTACTTGACCGAACTGGGCATAGGTTTTATTAAACACCATTAAACTTTCACAAAGGAGCGTTTTAAATGCCTTTTCATCCATATTGCCGGCGGCATCCGTTGGCCATGCGGGTAGGGTCATCCCTTGCTCACTGATCACCTGATTGGTGTTTTTTCGGTTGGTTTGATCGCGTTTTTGTGCAACGCCCGCTATCGCCTGCTTGATCAAGATGCAGTATAATTCACTAATGATACGGCCCTTTTTCTCACAAAACAGTTTATCAAGGCGTGGTGCAAACGCTTTGAGTACATAGGCTATCGCGTTATCTAACGTTTTTTCGTCCTTTGATAACGATGGGGTGTTATCTTGCGCTAAACGCGCCTTTACCAACAAAGACCATAAGCTATGTTCACTGTCAGTATTAAAGAGTTGATAAAACAGGCTAGACTGATCGCTTAATAACACATCCCATACCCCATACTGCTCCGTCAACGGGACGCCACCGACCACATTAAAATCAATCATGCCGATAAAATCTTGCAAATAACCTAAATGGTTGTTTGAACCATTTTGATCACTCTCAATCTGCCAAAAGGGAATTTGATTAAAGGTGGTTAAATTCGATAAATAGGGAGAGCCTTGCTTATTCGCACCAAATAACCAGCCTAGATAGTTAAAATAGTCGGTTGAATAGTGTTGAATCGTATTGGCAATACCGGTAAAGTGAAGATTATCTTGTTGAATAAATTCCTTCACTTTGCCTTCGTCGATATGATCTTTTAGTTTATCCAGCTCTTTTTTGAGCGCAATTTGACCCTCTTGTGACATCTCGGTTTTGGATTTAAAGATCCGCACATCAAAATACGTGTTATATTTATTATACGGCTTCGCCCTTTCAGCATCACGTATTCTTAAGTTATCTTCTTTACTAATCG
Source organism: Orbaceae bacterium BiB (assembly GCA_036251205.1). NCBI lineage: Bacteria > Pseudomonadati > Pseudomonadota > Gammaproteobacteria > Orbales > Orbaceae > Orbus > Orbus mooreae. Next base: position 1,010,609 of record CP133958.1, read on the forward strand.
TAATTTCGGTGTATAAATCAGGCCTTGCTAAATAGCGTGCGCTATCATCAAATTGATAAGAATAGCCATTAGAAGCCGGCTCGGAGTAGCTAAAAACCCGATGATAGTGATACTCTTCCTGATTTTCAAAGTAAGCGGTTAACTGCGCCTTATAGTTTTCAATCATCTCAACCAATTTGCGCAAATGAAATGATTTTTCAGCGAAGTAATCTTGATTATCTTGATAAGGTTGTAGATAGTGCGACGATGTTTCACGATGTAAATCGTAGAAATAGGTTAATTTCTTTAATTGTACTTCAGGCTTGTCGACTGAGGGTTCATCAAGCGTCGTATCGGGTAAGACTTCATCTTTATTACCATAGAGTTGTTTCGCCTCTTCTGGGTAGTTATCATAATAGTTATAAATCGCCTGCTTAATTAATTTATCCAAACGGTCGAGATCTTGTTGACCATCGATACGCTCCTTAAAGATTTCTGCCGTTTTTTGATTAAAATCTTCAGCGCTTTTCTCCATAATATTCATGATAGGATCAACATATAATCGGCGCTGTAAACTCAACTCTTCCGCGATAGCAAAAGGGTCATCAATCACCACCGTACTGATTTCAACCCTATTTTTATGCGCTAATTCGGCGGCATGATGAAACAGTTTAGACACTAAATCAGTGGTGCTACTATAAAGTAACGTTGAACGTAACGCGTTACCTTTAAAACTATTAAATTTGTGTGCGGTGGCAACACTGTCATTCACGTATTGCCGAGTACTAAGTGCCTCTTTAATGGTCTGCTCGCCATCAATATAGATCATATATTGAGACTCTAATTCAAGTTCCATTAATTTGGGACGAGCAAGACTCGCTTGACTCATACCATGTGGCTTCGGATCGAAATCGTTAAATGGAAAACAGCGAGAGGGTGGCGGCGTCATTTTTAATACGCTCGGTATTGATACCGCACCTAACGCGTCTGGTGAGGGCGCAGGTCCACCAAACTCGCCTAAATTAATCACACTAAAACGCTGCAATTGAGACATATCCGCGTTATTCGCTGCCAAGCGATATTTATCAAGGGCACCTTGTGACCACGCTCGACGAGAGTAACCAATATAGCCAATCCCGGAGTAACGTGAGCGATCAATATTAATAAATACCCCTGGAATGTGGTCATATTTGTCATGACATTTTTTAGGTATTTCGTGAATATTGTGTTCAACCATATCCTCAATAGATTTATGTCGAAACACCCCCGATGGGGTGACTTCATAAGCCAAATAACGATACGTTTTATCTTGCTCTTGCAGTAGGATATAAACGTAGCCAGTACGAAGTGTGCGATAAGCATATTCATAGGCATCGGATAACGGTTTTTCGTTACTGCCTAAATTGATGATGTTTTGCGACCAATTAACCCCTCGATAACCTTTTGGAATAATGGCCTTTCGGACTAAAAACAGTGGGAAGCCCATTCGTTGACAAACGCCACAGCCACCATTCGCTAAAGATGAACTTTTTTCTGCTTCATTGTATAAAATTTGGTTATCAAACTGATCATCGGTATTATGATCATGTTGTTTTGTATTCACCATGCGTGACTCCATTCCTTATTGGGACAAGTCTAAAAAAACCGACTTATCCACTAATTTAAATTTATCCGCTAGGGTACCGGGCTCATTGATTGCGTTATCTATCGCCTGTTGTAATAAATAGTGCGAGGCTAAGTCGCCGTACCGGAGCGACATTAGGGTAAATAGCGACTTATCACGGCTATCTGTTAATCCCTGGCGGCTAGCCGCAAGATAGGCATTCGCCACCTTCATTAGGGTATTTTCATCCGTGTCTTTCCCTACTTGCTGGCAATAACGCTGCCAAGATAAGTAGAATTGAAACAGATGCCGGGCATTTTTTTGATATAGCTGCGCTGGTTCAGATAGAAACAACTCGATCCCCGTGGGCAGCGATTCAACCGGTTTCAGCAGCTTTAGCTGCCCCTGCATATCCAGATAGCAGTAACTATCACTAAAATTTAAAATTGATGGTAACCATAATGCACTTATCTGATTTGACTCATGCAAAAGTTGGAAACGAAACGGTTCATAAATCGGTAAAAAGGGCAATTGACAACGCTGCCCCACAAAGGCACCGACTTGCACCAAGAGCTCAGCCACGACTTCCGCAGGTTGTTCACTGACAAACCAACTGCAAATATAGCGTTTAGTCCGCAGTAACTCTAGCGTCGCTTGCATCACACTGTAGTGAATAATCTTTTCATCCAATGCACGATGGGGCCTGGCGATAGTCAGCAGTTGTGGGCAGGCTTCGGGTGAATGAGATAACTCTGGACGCAGTACTGTGGTGATCGCATTACTGCCTAATAGCGCTGTCATGTTATCAAGATGAATAAAATCAAGTTCACTAATCGATGCTAAATTATCAATGAGTAGATAACGGTATTTTTTACGATTTACCGCATTATCTAGCTCTGTGAGTAGCTGTTGTTGTAATGAATTTTCCACATGCCTATCCCTTTTATTCTTAGTTGTTATACTAAACAAGTTATTTTTATAGCTTAGCTTTTTTGATTAAATAATGCAACGTGTTGATTATAAAAGAGTCCATTGAAATACTGCCCATAAAACGATTAACAATTCATAATAAAATATTAGGAATAATTGAAATAGTGTGAATATTCAAACGGAATAGAAAATGGTCAATAATTTAAATTTTATATATAACTATTTAAAATAACAAAGTTTAAAACGGGATAGCCTTTGCTAATTTATAGCAAACCATATAAAAAGATATTAACTTTTAGTATTTTTCTAGCGGAGTCATAATTAAATAATCTACCGCAATAAGACTAATTTAAAACTAATCATTACAACGATAATAATTATTCAAACAAGATCTCAATTGTTCTTGATCTGTTACTATATACTCAAGCGTTGTGGTAATTGATGAATGCCCTAAAAGTTCCTTAACTAAAGTCACATTTCTATCAGGACTTTTCATCAAATTCGTCGCTAATGTATGCCTAAAACGATGAGGCGTGACTCGAACCCCGCACGCTACTGATAACCGCTGAAAAAAAGCACTAATTCTGTCAAAATTCATTTCTTTGTAATTGCCACATTTATTGTTTTTGAAATGATAAATATTAAATAATTGCATTGTTGGTTTTCGGTTTAATCTGAGTAGTTGCTGTTTTAAGCGAATAAGTTCATTAAAAACATCATCAATGACAGGAATTTCTCTTTCGTAAAAGTTTTTTGAACCTTCTTCCCTAAGAAATAAGGTTTTGTTAGCCTCATTAATATCTCTAATTTGAATATGCAATAATTGATTACGTCGAATCCCGGTGTATTGTAAAACTTTGATCAAGGTTAGCCAAAATTGACAGGGGTAAAAAAAATCTTTTATTGATTCATTATTACTTTTATTTTCTAAAAAATTGATGCATATATCGAGGTCTGATGATGTGATTATTTTCTTTTCTTTCTTACCGGGTTTGATCAACATTTGATTAAATGGATTTGTTTTATGAACAACAATTTTTTGTTCAATAGCAAATGCCATTAATGCTTTAAAGTGACGGCAATAACTATTCCAAGTGACTTTTTTACATTGTCTTTCATTTAAAAAAAAGATCTGAATAAAGTTACCTTTTGGGTTGTTATTGTGTTGATATCATCAAAATCATCCCCAAAAAAACGACTAAATATTTCTACGTAACGTTTATAATTTTTAACACTTTCTGGTCTTAATACTTTAATAGAAGTGTAACGTTGTACAACATCATGCCATGTGGTTATTTGATTAATTTGTTGCCCCATATATATTATCTCCTTATAGCTTTTTATATAGTTCAATATCGTGAATTAATGTTAAATGAGGATTATTGGGCAGGCCATTATCAATCGCAAATAAAGTCCTATTCTCAATCAAGTACCCTTTAATCACTGCATTATTTTTTCGTTTACCAGAAATTAAACATTTCCAAATGTTATAATTTTCCTCACTAAATTTTAAATGTATTTTCATTGCTTGAAATTCAAGTTGGATTTGTCGCCAGTTTTCGTAATCTTCATTTCCATTTAAATGTAAACAGTATTTTTGAAATAATTTTGGAGTAACCAAAAAAACCTTATTTTCAACCGTATGAATACACGCAGTTTGCGTATTGACCGGTAATTTTCGAGAAATAATTTGACTTCGTAACCAGACAAAGAAAGGATGATGATAAACGTTATCCATTTCTAATGAAGTTTGCTGATTTAAAACTTTATCAATACCAGTATTATCAGGCATCATGTTAACAGTATTACTTTCCTCATTATGTATAATGCTATTTATCAATGAAGAATCAGCATCATTATCCTCCGGAGCCATCACTAAATCAGAACATATAACACCAGTGGATGTCATATTTAACTCATCATGACTATTGTCACTAAATAAATTTAATACGGAATCATTTAGTGTTACTTCTTGTTTTGTATGGACATCAATATGGTAATTTTCTAACATTTGATTTGAATTATCATTATGAGATATCGTATTTAGGGTTGTATTATTCGACGTTGTCACAAGTGATTGTGTTTCATCTTGCTTAGACATCTGCTGCTCTGGCTCATTATTAGCCAAAACCGTAATTCTCCCTTTAAACGGTTCAGGTGCTTTAGTCACATTACTGTAAGCCACATTAATGGGAATTCGAATAAGCGTAAGTTTTTCAGCTACCCATCCACTATCCGATTCTACTTTACACGTCCAAATTGTTTTATCCTCATTATTTGCCAGTGCAATCCCCTGCTCTTTTAAAATATTGAATATTTTGGCATTATCTGTTGGTGCTTCAGTAATACCATTTTGAAGTAAATTGGCTTTCATTTTATCTGTAAACGTTTTACTGACAACCCATAGATCAGAACCATCAAACCAACCGTCACACGCTTTAGATCCGTTTAAGGTCAATTCATTCTCAACTAAATAACGAATTGAGATTATCATCTTACTCATGAGTGATTGCACTGGTTTAGCAAGTGCTTTCGTTGGGTCGCCACCGAGATTATTTGATACTGATGACATATCAGCTTTTTGAATAATTTCGGAAAGTACTCCAGCTTTTTCATGATGTCCAGAACAAAGATTTAGGAATAAAGGGAATAAATCTGGGAACGTTGACAACCAGGTTAAACCTTCCTCGGGAATAATCCGCTGAATCATCACCGCAGCAGCGCTGGGATGAAGGGAATAATCACGTTTTTGACGATAGCTAAAGCGATACGGTAACTGAATATTTTCGGCCCAAGGATACCAGGTTCGACCATTATTCATTTGTACCTCAATATCGACCACCACTTTACCAATATCATGCAGTAATGCACCATACATCACGGCTGCGCTCCAGGCTTCAGTTTGTTTGGGAATATCTTCAGGATTTCCACCAATGGGTAAAAGATAAGGTTGTCTTAGTTTTAAAGCATAATTTATGACTTCTAGACCATGATCTATCATCCCTCCTAAGTAAGAATGATGATGTGATTCGGATGCCGGCAGTAATTGAACAATCTCAACATACTGATAGATAGCTTTCATATACAATCGTTCAAATCGGTTTCTGTCCATTGAAACCCGTTGCCAAATGAGTGAGAGTAACTTTTGGCGTAAAGGTGAATCAAGGAGCTTAGTTGCGAAATAGGGATTATGCCATCCCTCAATTTTTACAGAGGGTTGTTTATTTATAGAATTCGTCTTTTTAAAAAAATGAAACATGCTAAACCCAATTTTGTATCAAAATGATGAAAGTGGGGTAAACCCCACTTTAATTTTTAGAATTGATATCCGACACCAACCGCTAAACCAAAATCGCCATTAGTTGTGGCGCTTCCATTTAATTTTGTGATCCATTTGCCATTTTCTGAAATTTTAGATGCACCAATCGCTATAGCTGATTCACCTTTAAATGTAGCAATTCCTGCACCAACCATACCAGAGCCTGCCATATAAGGCTGTGGAATACTAGCCATAGCCATCGCACCTGCAATACCGCCACGGGCTTCATCCCTGTTATCTTTCATTTCCTGATACATAGATTTGAATTTAAAATCGACATCTTGACCTAGTTTATTTAATTGATTAAGGTTTACCGCATCCGTACCTTGCGTTCCTGCTGAAACATTGGTGATTTGACGTTCAGAACCAACACTACCAACACTAACCGAGTTATCTCGATCTGCAATCGAATTATTACCTAATGCAACCGCGTTATTACCTGTTGCTGTTGAGCTAGAACCCACAGCTAATGAACTTGAACCCGTCGCACTGGCTTTTACCATTTTTTCAGATTCATTCATTTGAATTAAACCACTTCCTACGCCATTTGTTTTCATATTATTAATTTCATTACCCAAATTAGTAATATTATTGGTGTTTTGTGTTACTCGATTATCAATATTGGCAACATCTGTTTTAATATTTGCAATATCAGTGGTATTTTTACTGATATTAGTTTCATTGGTCGTTACACGATTGTCCAAGTTAGCAATATCGGTGGTGTTTTTACTGATATTGGTTTCATTGGTAGTAACTCGATTATCAATATTGGCAACATCTGTTTTAATATTTGCAATATCAGTGGTATTTTTACTGATATTAGTTTCGTTAGTGGTAACTCGATTATCAAGATTAGCAATATCGGAGGTGTTTTTATCTACCTTATCCCCTAATTCATTCAATTGATTAAGGTTTACCGCATCAGTGCCCTGGGTCCCGGCAGCCACATTCGTAATTTGTCGCTCATTATCTTTAGCTCCAACACTAACGCTGTTATCTCGATCTGCAATCGAATTATTACCTAATGCAACCGCGTTATTACCTGTTGTTGTTGAACCAGAACCGACAGCTAACGAATTTGAACCTGTCGCACTGGCTTTTACCATTTTTTCAGATTCATTCATTTGAATTAAACCACTTCCTACGCCATTTGTTTTCATATTATTAATTTCATTACCCAAATTAGTAATATTATTGGTGTTTTGTGTTACTCGATTATCCAAGTTTGTAATATCGGTGCTATTTTTACTGATATTAGTTTCATTGGTCGTTACACGATTGTCCAAGTTAGCAATATCGGTGGTGTTTTTACTGATATTAGTCTCATTGGTCGTTACACGATTGTCCAAATTAGCTATATCGGTGGTGTTTTTACTGATATTAGTCTCATTGGTCGTTACACGATTGTCCAAGTTAGCAATATCGGTGGTGTTTTTACTGATATTAGTCTCATTGGTCGTTACACGATTGTCCAAATTAGCTATATCGGTGGTGTTTTTACTGATATTAGTCTCATTGGTCGTTACACGATTGTCCAAATTAGCTATATCGGTGGTGTTTTTACTGATATTGGTTTCATTGGTCGTTACACGATTGTCCAAATTAGCTATATCAGTGGTGTTTTTACTGATATTAGTCTCATTGGTCGTTACACGATTGTCTAAATTCGCAATATCAGTGGTGTTTTTATCTACCTTATCCCCTAATTCATTCAATTGATTTAAATTAACGGCATCAGTGCCCTGGGTCCCGGCAGCCACATTCGTAATTTGTCGCTCATTATCTTTAGCTCCAACACTAACGCTGTTATCTCGGTCTGCGACCGAATTATTACCTAATGCAACCGAGTTATTACCTGTTGCATTTGAATGACTGCCAAAAGCATTAGAATTTTCACCTTTTGCATTCGATTGATTCCCCACAGCAATTGAATCTTTCATAACTGAATTTGATTCAGCACCGATAGCAATTGACCCACCAGCGTTAGCGTTAGATTGATTACCAATTGCAACACCATTACCATTTGCATTTACCGAATTACCAATACCAACAGCGTAGCCCCCTCCAATAGTGTTATTATTCCCTATGCTAATAGAAAAACCTCCATTGCTTTCAGTATTATTACCGATAGCGATAGAATCTTTCCCATCGGCAATAGCCGTAGTTCCTAAACTAATTTCCTCACTAACCCCATAAAAACTAATAGACATTAACACAATGCTTGAAATTAAGGTTTTGTTGAGTTTATTCATTTTTTCCTCTTTTTTTATCTGCTTGAAAAAACCAACACAGTAGATAACGGAGTTTTTCTTAACTTCTGTTGGCCATTTAAATGAGCAGTCACAATAAATTGCTGAAATGAAATAAACTATAAACAAATGAATATTGAAAATTTAAAAAAAATAATTGAATCTCTTTTACTAATTAGTATACTAATCGTGTTTCCGTTACTTTCAGTAACAAACAGCCCGAGGCGATGGTTATTAATCCTCACACGTTGCAAGTAACATTGGACGTGCCTTGTTTAAGGTGACCACATCCTTTAATCAACAAACTCACTGCTTTCGCAGGTTGGTGACATCAATTTGATGTTGAGTTCTTATAAACTTACCGTTTACTCACCCATAGGGGGATTTTATCCCTATCGGGCATAAATTCTCCTTTTTTATTGCCATATCAAGGAGAACACTATGAAATCATTTAAATTTATTCCATCTCAATATGAAAAAGGTGTTTCATTGAGAGAGGATATTTATAACAATCAATTCTCGATAATATTTAGTCAACAGCTAGGTGTACATGCTGTAGAGAAAAATATAAAAAGAAAATTCAAATCTATTAATGATGCCATAATATTTATTGAAAAATTTATTAATAGAAAAGAGAGCAACAATTCAAAATTCAAAGCTAAGATAGTTTCGATCATTGATAGACACCAACAAAAGGTTATTACTGGCGAAGTTAATCATTTTAATAAATTTATTGGCTGGTTTTGTCCTGTATCAAATCACGAACTAAATCGTTTACTAGATGATCAGTCTAGTTTGTATGAACAAGCTAACTATGAGTATTTTTATGATGATAGCCGATACGCTGGTGATTCTCTCACCGAACAAGGTAATAGACTAAATAATTTTATAAGTAGTCATCTTTATAAAAATTGCTCAGAACTCACAACGTTAAAATTTAAATTTTATTACCCTAATATTCTGGTGTAATAAAAATTCATTACCCCATAGGGAATATTTTCCCGTGTGGTGAAAATATTCTCTTTTTTTGATTAAGGAGAGTATTAATGAAACATAATTTATCAGTCAGATTGACTTTAAAGGGATATAAAAAAGATATAGAACAGGTTTTAGGGTATATCCAATCAACTGATATTTTTAACCCCTTTTATGTACGTTCAATAGCAAGATCAAATTTATTAAGTACTTCAGAAGTATATATAAATTATATTACACACGATGATGTTGCTAACAAAATATCAAATGATGTTTGCAACATATTAGGAAGCCTCTTTGAAATTAATATAAAGAGCCACTACTTTGAACAATACCTTGATGAATATGATTGCATTGTCCCTATAGGCGATAGCTATAGTGTAAATAAAGCAAAAAAATATTTCAGTCAGGTTAATTCTATTGAAGCTTCAATAAGTCAATATTTTAAACCTTTTTTAAAGAGACATTTTATTTTAATTAAGTAAACCTTAATTATATCCACACATCAACCTCATAGGGAGAATACTCCTATTGGGGGATTCTCCTTTTTGTTATCAAGGAGAACTTTAATGCTTACTAAAACAAATAGTATTTATTCTAACCCAATAATAAATCAAGCAATTGAACTGCTTGAAGACAATCTAAAACATAAAGACTTGTTTAGCAGTCAATCTGTTGCATATGACTTTTTACGTTTAAAAATGGAAAACTATCAACAAGAACATTTTGCTGTTATGTATCTTGATAACCAAAGTCAGTTAATTGAATACAAAGAATTATTTATAGGTACTGTTAATGCTGTATCTGTTTATACAAGAGACGTTATTCGTCATGCTTTGTTGCTTAACTCTGTAGGTCTAATTTTGGCTCATAACCATCCTTCTGGTGAACCTTAACCAAGTAACGCTGATCGGAATATAACTAGACAATTGGCTGTAGCAGCTGAGATGTTTGAAATGAAAGTATTAGACCATTTTGTTATTGGCAAAGGTAAATATGTTTCTTTTGCTGAAAGAGGCTGGCTATAAAAAAGATAATGGATTGTACTTTATAATAATTTTAATTACTTATAGTGAAATAAATAAACGTACTCGAAAAAAAGAGCTTATTGTTTCACATGGCGTAAATCCAAAAACAAACCAAACAGTCATATTGCCTAATGTTAGCCCGATTGAATTGGGTGCAAAATATGATGACAAACTTTGTGAATGGATTCTAATTAACTAATCTTGTTATTAACACTTCAAACCCAATGGGAGAACACTCCTATTGGAGTGCTCTCCTTCATTTAATTCATATAGGAGAACACTTATGTTTACAAAAAAAGCAGAACAACCTTATAGTAATGCAACTTTGATTGTTACAGCAGAGCAATTCATTATTTTTAATGATGAAAATCCTGATGCTCGAGAACAATTTATTAAGTTAGTGGAAAATACATCACCACTTGAAATTGAATTACCTGAAGATATTGGTTTCGTTTGGCAGCCATTTGAAAACTGGGACTTTGGTGATTTAATTGACTTAATTGACGAAAGTGCAAAAAGCATTGAAAACTTTGTTGCTGCTACAAATAATTGTTGTTGACTCTTATTACTAAAGCGTAATTTAGTGATCCAAATAATCAGTAATAAAATAATAACGACGCCAATAGACGTAATAATAATCTCAAATAGATTAAACGGGATTGCCATTAAGCATTCTCCAAATTAAAACTCATCACTTGGCTGATCGTGGATTGTTCTAGTGCTAACATGATGAGGCGATCGAGCCCCAACGCAACACCTGAACAGTCTGGCAACCCAGCGTCCATGGCGGATAATAAATATTCATCAATAACTTGAGCCGGTAAACCTTTGGCTAATCTTTTTTGATTATCACGTTCAAAACGCGCTCTTTGTTCTTTGGCACTTGTTAACTCTTTAAAACCATTTGCCAACTCAACACCTTTATAATAAAACTCAAATCACCTTGCTGTGCGGTGATCTTCGCAGTTGATCTCGGCTAATGCAGCTTGAGATGCAGGGAAGTGATAAACGACAGTCGGCTTCTCTTTGCCAATATGTGGTTCAATTCCAAAAGTAAATAGAAATTGTAATAAGGTATCTAGGTCAATATCTTGAGTATCAAAGCCTAGATCTAATTTTTCAACAATATTAATGAGTACTTCCGGACTTGCATCAAGAGGATCAACATCTATATATTTTAAGAAAACATTTTGGTAACTGATATATTCAGCAGGCTCAGTATCTAAAATCTGCTGTAATAGGTCATCAACTTCATTGATCATTTGCATCATATCAAACTGTATTCGATACCACTCAACCATCGTAAACTCAGGATTATGGTACCGACTCACTTCCTCATGATTACGGAAGCATTTACAAATTTGGTAGATAGGTCCACTACCGGCAGCGATAAGCCGTTTCATGTGATATTCCGGGCTGGTGATTAAAGATAACTTTTGCCCTTGTTGTAAATCGATAATACCTGGTTTAGTAAATATCGTTTGAAATGAACTTAGTTGTACATCAGTCACCGCTGCTTGACTTAGGATTGGAGTTTCCACTTCAAGAATACAACGATCAGCAAAAAATGCCCGAACTTGTTTCATGATGTTAGCACGCTTTAACAGTAAATCAATTGAAGGCTGTTGGTTACCAATTCTCAGGGGTTATCATAGATATACTCTTTGCCAATAAAAATGGCTATCTTAGTCATAAAAGGAGTAGTTTAATGAAATAAGAGCAAGAATAAAAGGTAAGATTTAAGACTGATTAAAAATCAATATGTTAATTTAATTGCTAACTGGTATCCTTTTTAATCAAGAATTGTTATTGAATTCAAGATATTAAAAAATAGAAGATAATGAACATCAATAAACCGATATAAGCCAGCCTAGAAGTATTCATTGATTAATAAATATAATTCGGGTACTACAGAAACGTTAGGAAATATAAGGCAAAAATTATTGATTGATAATTATTGTGTCAGTTATACTGTTAAGCGTAAAATTTTTTTAAATAACAATATAAGAAAATGCAAATAGGGAATAAGAATAGTGAAAAACGGATTACGGTGTTCATTTAGTTTTATCATTGGTTTTAGTCTATTTACTGCAATGGCAAGTTATGCCAGTCAAACAGATTTCTTGATATCTTATAATAGTGAATTGTTTGATTTACAGGGTAATGTGATTATGTCCAATGAAACGAGTTACAACAAGATTACCTATACCGATGATTATTGGATTGTTGAATCACAAATAGATATCCCATTTGGTAATGTAAGAGAAGCTAAAGATTTTGCCTCTTCGTTTACTAAAACCGGTAACATACTAAACTTTAAAATAGCAGGAAATCTCACTTATTTAGGCGCAGATCGACTAGCTTATTATTATAAGGATACCAGATTATCGGTTTTGATTGATACCGATGGTAATCTGATTAGTCCAGCAGGTAGCTATTTTAATACAATTGAACCGTTTATTAATGGTGTTGCTAGAGTCACTCAAGGTAATGAGACAAAATACGTGAATTTACAAGGTGAGTTTGTTGATGAACCTGCTATTAATGTGGCTCCGAGTAACCCTCTGATCGATTTAACAGCTTGTAAAGCGATTACGTTAAACTCTCTCTTTTTGTGTCTCAAAGATAAACAATATACATTGGTGAATCTCAATAGCAATACAACAATACCGTTAGAAAATTCCCCGTATTTACCTAATTATTATGGTATTAAAAAACTGTATTCAGATAAATTTTGGCTTAGGAATAATGTGGATGGTTATTCCATTTATCAGTTATATGATTCTGATGGCCATATCCTAAATGAAAATCAATTTATAGATGTAAAGCCTTTTTTTGATCAGTATGGCTGGGTGAAAGCAAAGCAGGATGGTGCTTACCAATTGATAGATACTCAAGGTAAACTCGTTGGTGATCAATATTACTCTATTGATATCAAGCTATTTGGTCGTAATGCTATTACCTATGCCGAAAAAGTTGTTCCTATTGATGAATATGATAACAAGTATTTTCGATCCATCATTGATAGTAATGGTACCGTTCTTTTTTATGAGGACGAGGTGAGCGAGTGGGAGGGTATTGCATGTAGCGAAAATATAAGAGTATTAAAAAATAACCAGCATCAAATTGTCTGGCCGCAAGATATGACAAAAGCATGTATGCTTGCCAATTATACTAATTCTCCGGTTGTGCGTTTTATACCATACGGTGATGAAAAGAAACAAATCGATAATTATCCGGCCATTTCAACCAAGCAAGTATTATCCCTTGCCGATGACATTTTATCGGAACGTGCCAAACAAGTTATTTCCCGAAGAAATGATTTGGATTTTTATGATTCAAGTCAATATATCACCGGCCCAGCAGTGGTATCGATTGGTGATATTGCGCAACTCAACCTCCCTAAAGGCTATATTTACGTGAATACTTATCATCCACGGTCCGCTTGTTCGCAATATATTATGCCGGCTTACACTAATTTGGGCAAAATTTGCCTATCAGTCTATCATTCCGGGCATATTAATTTAGCTGAGCAGAAGACCATTTTTGATCAAGAACAGCAACGTAAAAAAACGAATGAAGTTGAGTTTCGGATCAAACCTGAAATCGATTTAACCACGAATACAATGAAATTTGCTTATTTTTATCACATTTATAACGATGAAGCTGCGGGTTATTATCGGTTAAAAGAACTTAAATTTGATACCCAATGGGATATGATTAAATTCGCCAATGATCATCTGATTTTACTCACTAGCGGTAGTTGGCGTGATGCTCAGTTAGCCTGGCAGCAAATGGACTCGGTCAATTGGGCTGAGTTAATCGAGATAAAACCCCCTTATCAATATGATCAAAAAACCAATTATGCTTGTAGCTCGTTACCATTACAAGACTCGACATTATCTCGTGCAAATTACGATTTTCTCAGTGAAAATACCTGTTTTCCACTACCATTAACGTCTTTTTTAGATAATAAGCAATACGTTAGCCATGATTTAAAATGGATATTTGCTACTCTAAATAAAGGCCAATTATATACTTATTCTTACGATCTTAAATAAGATGATAATCATGAAAAATTTATTAAAATGTTTTCGTTATAGCTTAGTAATGACTTCACTATTGATCGTCAGCGGTTGTGGTGAAAAACAACCCGAAGTCAATTGGCAGCAAGAAATTCAAAAGCGGTTTGATATCCTTAATCAAATGGCGGGCGGGGTGGAATGCATTGCTTTAAAGGGGATTGAAGATTTTCCTTATCGTGAGAGGGTTGAATATATTTCTGACTATGCTCGCTCAACCTTCGAAAGCCTCATTAATATTGATCTATTGAGTAATAAATTGGAAGATGAGCCTAATCCATATAATAAAGTGACAACCATCAAAGTATCTCAATATGATCTAACTGATTTAGGTCGGCAATATTTTAAAAAATGGTCGCAATTGGGCTACTCTGGTTTCTGTTTTGGTAAGATTACGGTCACTGATATTGTATCGGTGAGTCGAAGCCAACTACAAGAATACGTCATTAATTACAATTATACTGTTGAGCATGTGCCTAACGGTATTGAGGCATTACTCACGTCTAACTCCTCTTACATTAAACCAGAGGTAAAAAACAGAAGCATAACTTTCAGCTTTGATGATAATGAGCGTTTATACAGTCGATTAGGTAGCTCGTTAATTGTGCATAAACCGCTCGGTGATGATGAGTAATGAAAAAATTAACTCTTTTATTATGGTTTGCTATTGCTCCGGCGTTTGGTGATATTAGTCAAGATGTTTGGTGGAAAGCTCATAAACAAAATAACAGTGTTGCGCAGTATATTGTCGCCGAGGCTTATCACCCTAATCTGGGCAAAGAGGATGGTTGGTATTGTGAAGAGGGCAATTTTTATCTTGATTTACGAGACAAAAGGGGTGAGTGTAAACCAAAATCAGCCGAAAAATATATAGAGTGGCTGACTAAATCAGCCAATAACGGCTATCCAATAGCGCAAACTACCTTAGGTATAGAATTTATGCAAGGTAAATTGACCAGTAAAGATATGACTAAAGCTATTTATTGGTTAGAAAAAGCTGCAGGACCAGTGCCTAAAAACGTTTCATTTTCGGTAGGTGAAGGCACCTTGTGGTTAGCAGATAGTATAGAACTGGGTATTGGTGAGGCGCAATACAATCTAGCGATAATTTATGAAGAGGGTTTAAGTGGTAAGCCAGATTATAATAAAGCAGTTTCTTACTATCAAAAAGCTTGTCAAAGTAAAGATCTGGGTTATACCGGGCTGGCACAATATAAATTAGCAAATTTATATAAAGATAAAATCAAAGATCCACAAAAAGCACTATTTTGGTTAGAACAAACAGCGATTAAAGCCGGCTCTACAGGTATCGATAATAAAGATATTAATACTATCCTTAATGTACCGCTGAAAGTTGTTAACTATTATTTGTCTGGTGGACAAATTGATGGCACGCTAACGGACAATATTGATTATTTACGCGCTGCAGATCGATTATTGCATCTAGTTGATCGCAGCAGTTTGCCTGTGACTGATCGGGTTGAGGCTAATTTTTTATTAGCTTGGCTGTATTTAACCGGTAAAGGGGTTGAACAAGAACCTGCTACCGCAGCCAGCTATTATGTCAAAGGTCTTGAACTACTTTATCAACAAGGTAAACATTCGACGTTTAATTTAATCGGGGATCCATTACAAAATGAGTTACTTAATACCGTGATTACTCCCGCTTTTATCGGTAAAATGGATATTACCCAAGCTTCTCAAGTTATTACACAGATTTTTGAACACTCTTCAACACAAGAACAGCAATTTTTAACTGAATTTATTCGCTTAATCGATGGTATGGACATTAACAGCGATCAAGCAAATGTATTAAAATTACAATTGGTTTTACTGGCAAAACATCATAACTTTGCCATTGGTCACTATATGTTTGCAAAGCTTGGGATGAGACTTTATCGTGATGTTCCTCCTTATAAAGATGAAAACTTTGCCAGCGATATGGAGCAGTCTTATTTCACGGCGTTATCGTTAGATCCTGATAATCCAAACATACTTTATGATATCGCGGTGCTTGATGAGTTTTTGTTGCAGGATGTCAATAAAGCACTACCCTATTATCAAAAGGCCAGTGAATTATCACATAAAGAAGCAACTTATCGTTTGGGGGTGCTTTATTATTTAGGTAAAGGGGTTGATCAAGACTATAAAAAAACCTGGCAACTACTCAATACCTCAGCTAAGTTAGGCTTTCAAGCTGCTTCGAATTTTACCATCAGCATTACTACCAGCCATCCTGATGCTGAGTGGTTAAAAGAGCAATATCTAGCGGCAGATCAATCTTATCGTTCACCTGCGGTGGTGGTGGATGGGGTTGATTGGTTAACATTGAAAATGGAGAAAATTGCCAGTCCTGCATTGAATTATCACTATTTTAAACGGCAGTCTACTAGCGATAAGTTTGATTCTTACTCATATTGTCAAGCGGCTAAAATCTATGCTGATAGTGGTGACCAAGCGACCCAAAAACGCTTTCTTGATTTAGTTAAACGGGGTGAATATTATTGCCGGCCAAGTGATGAACAGTTCAATGCCTGGCTTGCCAATACAGATGATGCGGAATTAGATAAACTTTATCTTACCGCATTATTCTATGACATCACTAACCGTGAGCAACAAAAAAATGTTTTAATGCAAAAGCTGATTAAACAAGATTATGCCAAGGCTTATGTTTATGTTGCTGCTCGGCTAAATCCTAATAAAAAGGAAAACCAAAGTGTGATAAAAACGTATTTTGGCAAGGCTCTTAAACAAGGTAATGTCGATGCTGCTCGATTGTTAATGGACTATTACAGTGAACGTTATTGGAATGATAAAAATACCACTAATGATCCTTATCAATATCAAAAATTCACCTTAATTCGTAATGATTTGGCTGGTTATTATCAAGTTGCACGGCCACATGACTATAAGCAAAAAGAGTACAGCAAATATGTTTACCATCCTCAACTATCGAAAGCTGAGATATTTAAAATATGGCGTGAAGTGGCTCAAATGCATGAGCTAGGTAATGAGTTACCGAAAAACTTAGCGTTAGCTTATGTTTGGTACAGTCTATTAAATGATAATAACCAGCCTGACGTGCAAGATAAAATTGAATCAATCAAAACACAGCTTACAGTGGACCAATTACAACAAGCCGATGAAAGTTTGGCTTGTTATCGTGATGCTTATCGTTTTTATCTGATTAGTTAACCTTTTGAAGTTAAATCATTTGAGACAAAATAATAAAGTTTAAATAGAGGGTAATGTGACAGAATTAATACAGCCAACAGACAAAAAAAGATTGCCTATTTTCAAGTTGGGATTGTTGATAATGTTAATCGTATTGGTTGGAATAATTGGGGTATTCTATTTATATGAAACCAAAACCAAGCAAACCAGCTTAGTGCAAGTAATAACTGAATTTTATGTTGATAAAAACACTAATTATCGTAACTATTTTGGCTGTGTGACTCAGGCGATGAGCGGTAAAACAAAGTACAGCTTTGAATATTCAACGGAAACAGAAGAGAGTAAACAAAAAATTAGAGAGAATTGTATTCCTATATCTGCTATCAAATAGTTTTGCTTATCTTAGATTTCAATATTAAGTGTAAACCAAGTCAGTAAAAGGCTTAATAAAGTGTTTTGTATCGCAGTAAATAAACGGTAAATATGTAAAATGACAATTAATTTTACGTATTAAGTCGCAAAATAGTGATTATTTTTAACATACACGTAATGTATTTGATATTGTCTACATATCATCTATTTATTGTGTTTATGTTATGAATTCATTTGGGTTTTCACTTTTAGAGTTATTGATTGTTATTGCGATTAGTGCAATTCTCGCTTCGATAGGTGTCAGTAGTTGGCGAGATATTCAGTTGCGTAGTGAGTTATCTGGTACAACATTTGAACTTATCGCTTTTTTAAATGAAGTTAAAGTTAATGCCAATATTCACAATATAAACCATTTTGTATATTTATTACAAAATGGGGCGAGTAATTGGTGTTTGGCTGTAACGCTTAAAAATAAACCTACAGATTGCCAAACGAAGTTCCAATTTATATCGACTAACAACATTGAAATAAGCGGATTAACCACTCAATCGACATTAATATTTTATGGTCAGCGAAGCATGGCCCAAGCCACAACAATACGATTAAAAAATAGTATTGGTGAAAGCAGAATCATTGTTTCAAACAAAGGACGGGTTCGTTATTGCAGCTATAACACCTACTTAACCTCAGTTTCGTTTAAGGAAAAAAAAAAGGGAACTATTCATCTGAACACGGATCAAATTGAATAACGACAAACAAATTAATCCCAAAGTACTCAGATGAATGAGGATAAAATAACGTCAATTTTTGTCGATGTCGATGATTTTTGCCAATCAATACTCAAAAATTGGTATGAATATCAAAAAAGAGTCCACCATCGAAAGCGTATTCGCCATCAACAGCTCACAGAAAGTGAAATCATCACCATCATGCTACTTTTCCATTTGTCACATTACCGCAATTTTAAACAATTTTATCTGTTATCGATTAAAAGCAGTTTATCTGAATTCTTCCCAAGTGCGATGAGTTATCCTCGAATGGTGATTGTGTACTAGCTCAAACCTGAACTGACAGTCAGCTCTATGCCAAAAGCGGATTCCTAAGGTTTCATTATCTAACATTATCTAGAATTGATTTGAATAATTCAATAGTTCTCCAGATATCATCATGTGTATCGCCATCCCAATCAGGAAGTGTGGCTAACTCAGCTTTGAGCTCTTTTATCAAGATATGTGCATCGGCAATTTCATCCTTTCGACACTTTGATGCTATACGAGATATCGCTTTCGAAGAGAGATTGGAGTAAGGTGATAACTTGGAGCGCTCTGTTGCAATTAATTTTTGTAATTTACGCATATGATCTATATTTCCAGAGTACTGGGTAGGGTAGTGAAGGTTATGTTGCATGATAATCCATCCTAAATCAATAGGTTAAGGAAAATTATGAATATCTATCCATCGATCCTTCGGGATAACAGTCCATAATTAAATCTCTACATAACAAAAGATTTGATTGAGTTATGTCTGCGAAAACTATCAGTTAGAGTCTGAGCTAATACATTTCAGTCATTTGTATTTTTAACTATCATCTAGATTCAATAATGATGACATTTTTCTATTTATTGCAGCTCTTTTTAATCCTTTGTCGTTAATTTTAATTATTATAGCAATCTCGATTAATCTACGTTCAAGTAAAAAATAGTATATGTAAATAAAAAAAAGACTCGATGAATAATCATCAAGTCTTTTTTATTGTTAGGCTCCAATTAGTTGTTTTGCTAACGCCACTTCAACGCTATCACTTTCAGAATTAAGAATATCTAATCCCGAGTCAGGCATATCACCCGACGTACTTTGTGATACTGCTATTTTTTGTGCCATTAATGACAAACAACTGGTTTGTGCTGAATTTTCGTACCCCAAATAGATAACTTTAACATCATTCTTTTGGCCAATCCGAAAAGAGCGCTTTGCTGCTTGTTGAAGCGTATACACATTAAACCCGGTTTGGAGAAAGATGATCGTTGGAAAATCGAGTAAATCAAGACCCGTTTTAACGAGTTCTGGGTTAGTTAACACAATATCAAATCCCCTATCGACTTTATCCATGACCCAATCCTCCCTTTTTTCAGGTGGTTCACTTGATTTAAGTACCGCAACTTTAAGTCCTGCTTGTGCAAGAATCAGTCGTAGCCGTGGCGTTAAATCTCGTGTTCCTGTATATGTGGTATAAACGAGTGTTTTTCTCCCTTTTGCTTTCTCTGCCAAACAGAGTTCAACTAGGCGTGCCTCTTTTGGCGAACATTCGATAATCCCAAAATGATTGGGTTCATTATCAAAAACAGCCGGCACAAAAATAAGCGTGTCCTTTGTTCTAGGATGTCTGACCTCTTCATCCCTGGCACAACAATCTGGCCAAGCCAGTAACGCATTAAGTACCACGCCCATTAAGGTCGTATCACGTTTTGCTAATGCTGACCGCAGCGCTGCCGTTAATGTTGAAGATAGTTTATCGTATTCTTCACGTTGATATTCAGACATGTGCACCTCAATATACTGCTCCTCATAGTTAGGCAAAATATTGTCACCAATATCCTTCAGTCTTAAGAAAACGGTATATGGCAATACATATCGCAGTATTCCTTTAGGACCAAACCCTGGCGCTTTTTGTGTCCTTTTCGTTACTTGATTACCTTTCGCTGTTTTATGGCTAACGGAATCACGCTCAGTAAAGACTTGCTTTAAAATGCCATGGTCTTCCATAAACTTCATGGCAGCTACGCCTAATGAGCCACGCCCATTAACGGTATACCCATCTTCAATCATTTTTGAGGTTAATGCCCGAAAGAGTAAAAAAAATAAATCATCGGCATAGCCGCCCATTAATGTACCAGTTAAGAGGAGTACTTTCTTAACTTGACTGGCCAGCACCCCCATCGCCTGTCCTTGCGCTGAGCTTTGATTTTTATATTCGTGACTTTCGTCCACAATCAATAAATCAAAGCAGTCTTTGGGTAAATATCGTTTGATAAATTCGGTTGCTTGATAAGCTCCCTCACCAAAACCAAACTCCAAATTGGCCAGCGCTCGTTCCATCCGCCTTGCTTGTTTATCGGTAAAGACAAACTCACCGGACGAATCCATTAAGTTAACAAAGTCTGCTGCATTATCTGACAGCATATCCGAGATAAAATCATCCCCAAATGTTGACAGTAATGTTTCAGCTCGAACAGGGCCTATTGTTGGTATCTGGCACATCGATTTTTTTACTCTATCCCGAAACGTCGTTTTCGTCGCTCGAGTCGGTCTCATTAATGTCCACAGCGGTTTATGACAACCTGGACACTTGATTCGACGCTCCATCGCATTAAACCGATCCGCTGAATAAGGTTCACCTTCATCATCTCGGTAAACGTGAAAACAATCCGCACAACTCACCGCATGGATTGTGGTGTACCTGGTAATGACGTCACCTTTATCGTTATGGGCATTGTGCTTTTGATACACCTTTTTAAGCACAAAGGCATTACGCCAGTGATAACCCATCCGCATTCTAACGCGTCCCAGAATAAAATATTCAGGCCCACTTGGCTCGATATGATCACCCAGCTCATCACGCAGCAGTAATAACTTCATTAAGGTATCTGCGCCATTAAGTACCCACACTTTAGCATTTGGTACGGTTTGTAAAATCTCCCGACGCCATTTATAAACCAAATGAGGGGGAGAAATAATTAAATGACGACGATAGTTTTCCTCATGAAACATCACATAAGATGCAGCAATCGCCATCATTGTTTTTCCTGTGCCCATCTCGGCATTAATAATACCCGCCGGTTCATTATTGTCTAAAAGCAATGTCGTGATTGCTTGGACAACATGTGCTTGCGCTGAAAACGGTTTTCTCATCAATGAGTCCATGATTTGCTGCCGGTTAACAGATGCCTTTTCCACCTGGTACACTGGTGGATTTGACGCATTTAAACTGGCTAACAGTGAATCTTTAAACTCTGCAATGAAATCCGTTAACGCAATGGTTTTAGGTGCATTATTTAGTGTATTAATAGTCGCTTGTTCCATTTTTAATCCTCAATATGTTAAGTCAATATATAAAAAGGGAAACAAGCCCATAAGGGCGTCTCCCCTTATGGGTTTATCATCAGAATTAATAACTCAATCTACTTAGTATTCACTTGGCAACATCAATGTAGTAATAAAGCCTTGTTCGATGCCATGCCATTCAGTCATAATCCATAGTTTAACGTCATCGTTAATACGATAACTGGCAAAAAGACGGTCATTCTTTTGCCCTTGTTTAACCGCCCGGTCATTGAGTTTTTTATCACTATTATCCATATCACCCCAATCACCCTTTTTATAACGGGTAAATGCGTCATATATAGCACATGCAATCGTGAAATCCTCGTCACATAACGCCTTAATCGTTCTAGTGCAAACTGTTTGCCCTACTTTAACGAGGTCATCATCGTTATCTAGCGGTTGATGTTCATGATTATCATGGTTAACGTGATAATTTTCATCATCAATAGTCGATGCCGAATCCGGCGCGTGAGCCTCATCATCGAGTTTCGTTTCATTAACCTGGCTTGAAATCACCAGTAATGATCCAAACGTCGTTGAATGTGGCGTAAAATCCCACGCTTTAATCGACGGGATAAATTTGTCGGTTAATGTCGTTATCATTTCCACATTCTCACCATTTTCGTCTGATTTTGTTTCCGTGGTTTTCGTTTGTACTTTGTAAGTATCCCCTTTAATCACATAGGTTTTACCTGTTTGTGAGTTCACCACGCCGGCAATTTCACCTGCTGCAAGTGCAAGTGATAAATGCCAATCTGACATTTGACACAGAGGTCTGCGCTGGCTTTTATGCAAACTTTGGGTAAACGCCTGTTTATCTGTCCAAAGCCCCAGAACGTGATTAAGGCTTTCTTCAAACTCCCCTTGAGTAAAGGGCAGCTTGTAAAATGCTTTAATCTCAGGTTCATTCGGCTCGGGTACACTATACCGTCGCTCACAAATCCCCTCGCCCACCTCTTTTGGCATAAACTCACCGTCAAAAATGGTTTTAAATAACGCCTTGACGTGATTTTTTTGTTCAAGCGTAATCTCTGCTTGACGTACCTTTTTACCCATAATAACAATTTGTTTAAATTGTTTATCACTGGCACTAAAGACCGTGATATCCGTAAACTGACTACTGAGCCAATTGGATACCATCTCATCTAGCTGCGTAAAGGGAATAATAAAAACTAAAATGCCATCGTATTGCAGTAAAGGAACCGTAAATCGATAGAAGATTTTCTCCAGTCGCTTATAGTCCTTTTGATAGTTTACGATAGCGCCCGTATTTTCCCGGGTTAAATCGCCATAAGGCGGATTTAAAAAGAGTAACCCAAAGGACTGCGGTGATATCACCGTGTCAAATAAATCACTACGTAAAACCCGGTCACATCGCTTTTTGGCAATATCAGCCCGCGCTTCGTTAAATTCAACACCAAACAGTGAAGCTTGTGTACTGATAGAATACGCCAGGTAACTCGCAGCGCGTCCTTCTCCGACACAAGGGTCAAGGACCCTGATTGGTTTGTCGTCTCGCTTTAAACATTGAACAATGCCTTTAATCGTTGCATCATCCGTTGGGTAATAGCCATTTTTTGCTAAGTTATGCGCTACGCGCGGTGAAACCAATGCCATAAGCACCTCGTTAATGTTAAAAGTAAAATGAAATAAAGAATTTATGTCATGAATTGAATAAGACTGACTAAAGCGTCAATACGCTTTTTTGAATTAAAAGACTGATATGCTCAGCAAGTAGATGTTCATTGATACACATTGTCATCGATTTCAGTTGACGGCATAACACCGTATTGTCTTGAATCATGTCATGCTCTTTAGCAATCGTTACCACCGACTTTTTCCAATGGTCAAGTAACGGTATTGATGTCAAATGTTTGATGCTTTCAAAGAGGCAATCATCAATAACGCCCTGAGACGTCTCACTGTCAAACATTAAAATCGTACTTTGCGAAGTTCGGCAAGGCGTTTTCGTTCGACTATCGAATATCCAGGCGTGATTGAGCGTGCCAAATAGTGGATGTTGGAATTTTTGTGTGCGCTTGTCGTACTCCCTATCTTTAGTCAGTTTTGCATGGGTTAGTAGATTTAAATGATTGAGTAATCGAATTTCTGCTAACCCCATGTTACTTGAACTGCCGATAGTGATTTTACCTAAAAGCTCCTGCATGGCGGTATCTCTTCCCCAAACGGATAAGAAAATCAGATTGTCATCTGAGTCAACCACGCAGCCATCACACATTAAATCCGGAATATCTTTTAATATTAACGTTGATATTGTCTTCATAGAATTTCCCCTAATGATAAATTAAAGAGAAATTCAATTCGCTAGGCGTTGAATTTCTCCTAGCAAGTTAAGTTAAACCTGACGTTAAAACTGTTCAGGTAATGATGTTTTACGCTTTTGCAAATGAGAACAGGTCTGTTTTGTCCAAATTTGCGTTTTATAATCAAACTGGTAATTTAACGCCTTAAGCCTGGAACTTTGCTCTCTTAATTTCAATCTATCTTCCGTTGAATCAAGACGAACTTCATCCCCTAATGGCCAAAGTACACCAAATAAAGCACCATCATTGCAATCACTAGCGCTTGATGTCACTGTGCGTTCTATCAGTTTAGTTTTATTGTCAGACGGTAATAAATTATCACTCGGCTTACTGATAACAGCATTTTGCAAAGTAGCCTTATGATGTCCGTCATTAAACCCGGTTGATAGCTCTTCATCGCTAGCCGGGTCATGTTCAGGTATTGCGGTTAATGATTTTTCTTCATCGGTTAATACCGCATTATCATTGAGCACCATATCATTAAGCCTTGCTTGAATCTCATAAACGGCTCTGTTTTGATAGAGATACGAATAAGGCTTAATTTCCATAATAATAAACGTACCCTCATATTTACCTTCTTCGTATTGCTCAATGCGTTTATCTTTAATGGTAAAATCGCCAATACTGGTCACCAGCTTAGCTTTATTAAATGTGCCGTATTTACCCTGTTTTTGGGAAATAACAAGCGTACCAGGGAGTGAAATCATAATAATGACCTTGTATGATATAAATAGAGCTAATTAGTTCAAACGAAAATAATTAGCTCCAGTGGTTAATGGATAACAGCATTGTGTTTCTTCTGCTGTGTGTGATAGTGTCTTACTTTTTCTCGCCATTCATGATTCATTTCATATCTAGCAAGTAAAAGAAATTCCAGTGGACAATCAAAATAATTGGGAAAGGCAAACTCACTCTGATGAGCGTAACACCATTCACCGTTTTTATTTTCAATCGTGGTACATTTGATATAGTAATGCTTACCGGCTTGTAGCAAATCCCGATAATCTTTTAAAACATTAAATAACATGACGGACCATAATACAGTTACACCACCGTGCTTACTGACATGATATATTAAGGTTTTCTCTTCATAATATTCACTCAGTTCAGTCTGTTTGATTAAACCATCAATTAGCTCAGATTTGGTATGAACACGAGAAACCATCCATTTCATTTTTTTCATCATAACCTCTTAACAATTAGAAAATTAAAGGAGGTCATCATCCGAAAGGCATGAATAACCGCCTTTCGGGGAAATAAAATTAAAAAAAATTACATATAGGGTATATGCATGTGTTCACGAACCAGTGAGCTTAATGAATTTAACATATCATCAGGAATAAAGGCTTTTCCTAAAACCAAGGCTTCAAAAAAAGTATCCGATGTGATGATGTACGTTTGAAACATGAAATTCTCCTTATAAAAAAAGAGGAACTTCATGCCCACAGGGATGAAATTCCCCTGTGGGTTTAAGATAAGTTAATGTGAACTCAACATCATAGTGATGCCACCAACCTACGAAAGCAGTGAGTTTGTTGGTTAAAGGCGCTTAGAATTAGACTCACTAAGCTGAGTTGTGATCACCTTAAACAAGGCACGTCCAATGTTACTTGCAACGTGTGAGAATTGACGATCATCTTCTCATTGTTTGCCACTAAAAAGCAGCAGAAACAAATTTAGTATAACAATTTAATGAATAAATTCAACATGGGGATAATCAATTTAGTCAATCCCCTCATGTCGAAATGAAGGGATTGCAATTAATTAATGCGCTGCTTTGCATCGTTGTAAACATTTAAAGATTCTCGCTTACCTACCGCTAACACTTTGATAATAATAAGCTCGTCAATAACTTGATAGACCATCCTAAACCCAGATGCCCTCAATTTTATTTTGAAACACCCAGACAGCGAACCACTTAACTTAGCCGATTCAATATAGGGGTTAATCTGAAGTTTTTTTTAACTTTTTTTTAAATTGAAGTTGTATACTCCGATCTAATTTATTCCATTCTTTAAATGCCCTTTCATCGAATACGACATTAAAGGTCATCAACATTTACCTCAATAGTTTTACCTGGATTTCGGAGTCTATCTTCAGCAATTTTAAGAATATCTTCATCTTCATCCTCATCAATAAATAGATTCACTTCCTTAAAAGGTAATCTCTTATTACTGGCGACATACCGCAAAAAACTACGAATAGCTTCATTTGGCTCAATATTCATCTGATTAAAAACAGAAAATGATTCATCCCTAAGTTTATCATCAATTCTGATTTGTATAGATTTATTACCCATAATTTATTCTCCACAACATAAGTGCATTGCAACATGTATTGCACCCATGATAATGTAGTTTAAAAAAAAGCAAGTTACCTTGCTTTTTTTGTGTTGATTAAGCGACCTGACTTTCATCATTATTTAATTGAGTGGGTGCCAGCGTTTCTGATGATTCATCTTTTTCAGAATACTTCAATTCCCCATCGATTCTAATGCTTGATACTTTAAGTAATCGAGCTTTTAAACTTACGCCAGTTTGACCTTGTTTGTCACCCTTCGTGTAAGTAAATGTTTCAGAATATAAATCACCTAAACAAAAACTGATGAGAATTTTTTTCTTCAAATCTGAAGCTTCAATACATTTTGCAATCAAATGTTTTGCTTTTTCACCAGTCACATTACATTCAAAATAAGTATACTCCGCATCTTCACTATTGCCTCGTAGTGCTGCAATTGAACAAGATAGATAAGGATTACCTTTTTTAACTTGAACCTCACGAATTCGATTAACATAACCAAGACCTGTAATATGTAAATCAAAAAATTGTTTAGTTGTTGTGTTGTTAGTTGAATTAGTCATAATTTTCTCCAAATTTGTAAAATAAAAAAGGAGAATTTCTGCCCGATAGGGATAAAATTCCCCTATGGGTGAGTAAACGGTAAGTTAATGTGAACTCAACATCGAATCGATGTCATCAACCTGCGAAAGCAGTGAGTTTGTTGATTAAAGGATGTGGTTACCTTAAACAAGGCACGTCCAATGTTACTTGCAACGTGTGAGGATTAATAACCATCGCCTCGGGCTGTTTGTTACTGAAAGTAACGAGAACAGATTTTATTATACTAATTTTATATAGAATTTCAATCATAGAATGATATAAGTTAACTTCAGCACTATTTAACTTATTCAAAATTAAATGATAAACCATTCATGAGTATATAAATAGCTGACTACCCTACTTACCCAACCTACCAAAATTTATTCTTTCTCTTGCCATCACAAACTGACATGCTATGATTTAATCGATAGTAAATATAAATATTAATTAAATAAGAAAGCAAACGGAATAGTGCAACATGTATGTCTATCAATTACTGTCAACCAAAGCATGGCAACAGCAAGAAGAAGCTTATCAATTGGCTCGCGAGGCAGGGCAGGGATATTTACCTAAACCCAAACGCATTAAACACTTTTATGATACGGGCTATGATGACATTGTTAAACAATTAGTCTCTGAGCCAGAGAGTTGTAAAAACTTCTATCCGGTTTTACAGCAAGTCGGGTTACCTTACCAAAGTTATTATCATAAAATTCCCGATCAAGTATCCAAGGTATTAAAAACAGCCTTATTTACTGAATCCGCGATACTGATTGAGTTACCACCACAAAGTGGCCATTATGTTGAATCGTCAACTAGCGAACAATTCGACACCCTGCCATCGCTTATCAAAAAAGAGCCCTACTATGAACCGGATAACAGTTGGTTAGTGGTTGATTTGGTTAATCATCAGCCAGAACTAATGGATATTCGTGATGGTAAGGATAGCCAGCAAACGATTACCAAAGTACAAACAAGCCCTAACGAAATATTTTTAAGGCATGGCGATACCTTTTCGGTTAGTGAAGTACTGCCGAAAGTGCATCTATTCATTGGCGGCAACCAAGGTGAAACCGATTTAACACTACGCGGTGAAAAATCACTGCGGGTTAAAAAGCTAGCACAGAAATGGCTGGATGAACTCAGTACGCTATTACGCTCAGGTAACTCCCCCTTTACCATAGAACAAGATGAAGCGCTGGTCAGCGCCATCAATTATGGTTTTTCGCCTCAGCATTACTCACCGATAAAAAAACTCGATGATAAAAGTCCATTTCGTCCCGATGAGCGCATTGGCGCCCTATTTTATCAAGTCGTATTAGTGCTTAACCAAACTCAATTTATTACCGCTACCGAGCGTATCGGTGATTTGGGGTATGACGAGAGTGAAGGTGCCATTACTGACCCCGTATTACTCAAACAAGCCATCAAAGCACTACACCATCTTCGTCATAGCGACGGTTATGATAAAACGGATTATGCTTACAAGAGTGACCTACTTGCCAAAATTGCCCGTGAATACTTAAATAAACCATTAATACTCGATGGTACCGGGCAAGATAATGATTATGAAACAAAACTCAAACAACAAATTAATCACGATATACAGGCCGATGAACTCAAGGATATTGATAGCCTTTACTTCAATGCCATTAAACTACTCAAACACCTGCGCGAACCTGGATTGATTAAGCATGTACAGACCCGACGTGAATATCGATTAAAGGCAACAAAACTTAATTATCAATATATTGCGTTGCCGCAAGCTGAAGGATTTTATCTTCAGTACCACAAAGACCATAAATACGCCATCACCTCGGTAAGCCAAGGATACCGTTTTATCGGTCGGTTTAATCCGCAAGGGCTTGCCGATATCAAAGTGCCACAAAAATGGGCAAAAATTGATGATTGGCAGCTCGCTACCGCCGCTGTCGATGTGTCATTTATAGATGAGTACTTTAGTGATATTGAACAACATCATCTCAGCAATGCCAGTCAAGGAATAACGACAGGTAGCCTCTTAGGCCCAACCGGTATGTTGATTGGCGGCATATCTGGCTACCTTTACGGTGATGAAATTAAATCGACCTATACAAAATATGAAAATCAGATTTTGGGGGCGGCGCAAGTTGCCGGAGGTGTATTAACGCTGGCGGCTGCCGGCGCCATTGAGAGCGGGTCACTCGGCACGGGTACTGCCGTAGCTGTTGCCTTAGGGTTTGTCGGTAGTGATGCCATCGCAGCAGGTATAAGTCGGATGTTAACCGATAAAGAAGTTACTACCCTTGGGGAAGATATGATTGCCTGGTCAGAGCTGGTACCTAAAGGCTATGAAGGCATTACTTATGGGCTAGTTGATTTAGCGTTAGGTAGTAAAATAATGTTTCTGAGCAAAGTGCCGTCAGCTACGCGCAATATTGTCTCGATTAAATACCTCCCCCCTGCTGGGCAAAAATCTTCGTTAATGAGAGATGTCAAAGTCTATATTGATAAGCTGTCTAAAAATACTCAAAAGCAGCGGCATATCATAAAATATAAAAAATATGAATTTGTGACAAAAGAAATTTATTCTATATTAAAAACCGAACCAAATTCAGCGTTTTTTTGGTCAGGTAAAACAGACAACATAGGCGGAGCTGTTGTTGCAGAACAAATTGCTAAATCAAAATCGGGAACTACTTTAGAATTACTGATAAAGGAGAAAAATGTAAATATACCTGAGTGGAATTTACATGACCCTTTATCCATAAAAGCTTGGGAGGAAGTTTCCGAAGTTTACGCGACACAGGTCTCTGGAGAGGTTAAAGCTGTTGTAGGCACCCATCTACGTCCCGGTAATATATGGGAAAATATAGAACTACCTAGATTAAAAAACAACGAGAATGTTACTCAAATAATAACAATAGATCCAAAAAATAAAATTGAGAAAATAATATTTATAAGAGGTAAAGAATGAAAATAACAGGAACGAATCATTATATTAGAGTTTTATTTGATGATAACCATGAAATAGTGATAACTGGAGAATTAGTTATCGGTGGATTTTATGCAGATAAAAATAGTATAAAATTATGGGAGCAGCCCTATTCTAACGAAATAATAAATGAAGACAAGAAACAACAGATAATTAGAAATATCGAAAATTACACTAAAAATACAGAAATGAAAATTATTTTTGAATAACATATTGTTATTTTTCATTTAGCTAATTGAGATTAAATTATGAGTAATTATTATTGTAAAATATTTCTCAATGCTCCAATTACAATAGAGGAGCTGTCGCAAAAGATTAGTTCTTTTGGGAATGTTAGTTTTAACAAATTTTTTTCTGCTGAAAATGATATTTTTACTATTAATATACAATACAATAAAGAATTTAATGAAACCAATACTCAAGATTTTCCTGATGGTTTTTTATTCTATCCCTATTTTATAGAGATAGATCTTATTGATGAAGCAAAAGAATTGCAATATAAGGCATTCATCGAACAATTGTTAACTTACTTGTGGACTGAACAATATCAAATAGTCGCATCATGTGACTTTGAAGAAGAACTGCCTCATAAAGGTGGGTATAATCAACTCATAAACAAACGAATGTAACATAATTTTTTATATTTGATAGCATTAGCTGATTTTCAATGATTATTGTTCTAAATTCACTGAATTCATTCAATTATGGAACTTAGAAACATAAATACTGAATAGATTTTAGTGCAATTGGTAAAGTAGGTACTTTACTTAATACGATGACTCAAAGCACTAATTACGCCAAATATAAGAAAAATAATAGTTGATATTGTTAATCAAAAAATTGAACTCTTTTTTTCCTTGATGGAGAAATAAAAGAAGATGATAAAGAACGTATTTCAATTATTGAAACAGAGGTTATCGCTGATTTTGAAGATGGTTTTAATATTGAAACAACTATAAATAGAATTGACTACCCTAAGCCGATTATAATTGAGTATGGCTATTATGTTTATGGAAGAAAAGAAAACTAGCTGTAAATAGATACTATGCAATTTTTACAATCTTTAGATCGTTTATTCTAGTGGTATAGGCAGGTGATAAAAAGTTTTGCTTCATTTTCCACTGCCCAGTAACACCTTGTGATGCAAAAAATAATTTCGATGAACACATTTTATTAATTTTATCTAATGTGGTCATGAGTTTTTCACTTCGCAGGTTCACATTTGAGTCTGAAAATAAATCATATTGATTGGTTTCAGTCTGGCAAAAGTCATTCAATATGACACCGGCTTTTTGATATTCCCTGCCCTCAACCCATATTTGCTTAAGTAATCGATTTGCTACAGCTAATAATTTTCGGGTGTCGGAGGTTGCACTGAGTTTTTCAGATGAAGCGTTACTATAATATATTTGCTTTGAATCGAAAGGACTCGTTTTTATAAATACAGTTATGTGCTTGCAATACTGTTTATCTTCACGTAATTTTTCCGCAGCTCTTGCTGTATAATTGCTAATGGCCTCTGATAAAATAGCAATATCTGTCACTTTAGTGCCAAATGAGCGTGAACAAACAATTTGTTGTCTTGGTGCTGAAATGCTTTCGAGTGTAAGACATGATTCACCATTTAGCTCACGAATAGTTCGTTCAAGTACCACGCTAAACTGTTTTTTAGCTTCAAGTGGTGACCATTTAGCTAAATCCAATGCCGTTTTTATATTGAATTTATGGAGCTGTTGACTCAGTGATCGTCCAACGCCCCATATCTCTTCAACAGGCGTTAATGACATCAGCTTAATTTGACGACGTTGATCAGTTAAATCAACCACGCCTTGTGTTTTACTCCATTTTTTGGCTGCATAATTTGCTAATTTAGCCAATGTTTTAGTTTGGCCAATACCTACACCAACGGTTAAATGGGTATGCTGCTTGACTGCACTTCTTATTTTATGACCTAATGTGACAAATGGAATTAATTGATCTAAGGTTGTAACATCACAAAAGGCTTCATCTATACTATAAACTTCAAGTTCAGGAATTAATGATTTAATCGTATCCATTACTCGCTGAGACATATCGGCATACAGCGCATAATTACTGCTGAACACATGAATATTATTGTTTTTTAGATATGAATCAGGTAATTTAAAATAGGGATGTCCCATTTTTATCCCAAGTGCTTTAGCTTCATTTGAACGTGCGATAACGCAGCCATCATTATTGCTCAGCACAATAACTGGCTTATCTTTTAAATCCGGTCTGAATATCTTTTCACAGCTTGCATAAAAGGAATTCACATCAACATGTGCAAACATAGATTAAGTCTCATGAATAACAAATGTAACCACACCAAATATCTCTAGATCCGTTTCATCTTTCATCGTAATAGGTTCATAGTTAGGATTCATCGGTAATAATGTGATGACTTCGCCAAGTTGGAGTTTTTTAACAGTAAATTCACCGGATACAGAGGCAATTACGATATCACCATGGGTTGGAGTTTTAGCCGAATCAACAACCAGGATATCGCCTGAACTTATTTGCCCCTCAATCATCGAATCGCCTGAAGCTTTGAGTAGGTATGTTGCAGACGGATGTCTAATTAAAAGCTCGTTTAAATCAATTCGTTTCTCAACAAAATCTTGTGCAGGACTGGGAAATCCAGCTGATATAGAATCACCAAAAAAAGGAATAAGATAAAGTTTATCTTTGTAATAACTATTCATAATTATTTTAATTAAAGCCTCATCTCTGTTTATATATACAGTATAGCAATTTAATTTATGAATAAAATATCGAGACTGTGTAAAAATTGATAAAAAGTACGCATGTAACGAAAATGATGTGCTTTAATATTGTAAAGTAACAATTAATTATTGGATTGCCTTTTCCCTCAAAAAGCCTTTTGGGTTTTGCGCCCGTAGCCTTTTCCAGATAGGGCCATTCCCATTATGGCCCCATTACCATTAATTATTTACCCTTTAAACCCCTTACCATTGATACATTTACCATTATAACTTACTACCCTTGTTTTGGGCCATTTAACCCTTTTTAGCTGTTTTGTTGAGTTCGGTGATGATTTGCTTGCTAACCTCATGGATTGCTTCAGAGACGTCAGTATTGCACACACAACGGACTTGCTCCAGTGTCCAAAGATTATCCATTTCAATCAGTAGTTTGATCTTTAATTCCACTTGTGTAAAAATAAATACTATTTAAGATACATCCGTTAACCTGCATCAACTTTTTGCCATGGGATTATTACTTAATTGGAATTGCAATGATCATTATCGTTCACACAAGCAATAGAAATATCATTGCTCAATTCATCATCATATTCCTGTGCAATATTTTAGATTTCTTTTGGCCATTTACCGGTTGTTTGCTGTAACCAGTTCAATACAGCTCTAGTATAAGATCGATCATTAAGCAATGAAAATAGCGTGTAACATAGTAATAGTAATAATGGGAAAAACTGTAATCCTAATGCTATTGGTAACGCATCGAAAGTAAAAAATAAAATCGAAAAGAATCCAGTAGGAATCGTGAGAGCATACAAATACCGTAATACAACTTTTGCTTTCTTTTTACTCATCCAAAGACAGTGACAAAATAAATAACTTGCACCATCACTATGATTAATCATCCCTTGAATTTTATTACGCGCAAAAACCAAACTCAATTTGTCACCTGTAGCAATAAAAGTTGGGTGCGTAGAATAATAGATAACGGGAATAAAAAAATTAGCCAACGAATAACAATACTCAGTAAAAAATAATCCTGTACGATTAAAATTAAATCTTACTGTTTGCCGTTCGTCATAATAAGACGAACTAACATTATTCGCAATGCCTTCATAAACTGGAAGATCGGTTGGAAGACATAATAAAGCTTTGCGAACCTCAAAAACTGAGCTTTTCATCAAACTCATATCGCCTTTTTTTAATTTAAAAAATTGATTTCGTAAAAAAATTTGTTTAGGCAAGAATAAGTTAACCAAGCGGAATAATGTTGCGAAAAAACACCAACTAATTATACAGAAAGAGAATACAGTAAACATGGCTGCCATAAATTCCAAATTTAACAAGAAACAGGCTAGTGCAACTAACGGAAAAATAAAAGTATAATGATGAGGGATGCAATAATTTAACTTATTTCGGATAGACAAATCCCCTTTAAATGAAACCAACCAATGAAGCCAATAAGTACCATCATCAAGCTGGTGAGAACCTACCTGAATTCTATCACCATTTTTTAATTCATCTAAAATAGTAACGTCACTAAACTGGTGTTCATAAAAATAATATACTTCTTTATTCGTAATAATTCGATAACAACGATTATTTTGATCAGAAAATATATCATATTGACAAAATTTGGAGGTAATAAAATGACAGTTATTTTTCATACTAACGTGCATCTTTCATTTAAAGTTAATTTTAAAAATAATATATTGGGTCGTTTTCAGGTATAATTTTGTTATTTATACATTACTCTTTTTTCATTTCAGAAAAAATCCGTTGATTATTCTACCCATTTATTTTTAAATTAAATAGATAATAAACGCTCAAATAAATCAGACTATACCTTAATTGATGTGCCATCGATTTATTAGAGAGTACTATTAAATAATTTTACTCACAAACCAGTCGATTCCTCATTTTTTCTTATCGTTACCGGTCCATAAACCATAAAGACTCTAGTGACTCCAGAAAGACCACTATACCCTCCTTCTCCTTTACTTAAATAGCAGGCAAGGGCCGTAAGCTCCCAAGCCTCATCCATCGACACAATAATTTTACGTGTATTTAATTGGCTTAGTTTATATTGCTCACCAAAGATTTTTACTTTCTTAGAAAATTCAGCTACTGATTCATTTATTGAAGGATGATCCCACGCCCATAACCAGGTACTATCTTCAGTATTATATGTACCAATTACTTGGACTGGGGCTGTTATAATTAAACCCTTTTCATCGTTGATAAAGGTTATCAGACCTTCGTTTAAATCCACTGACCATGCTGCAGTATCAAGCCCCCATGTATTTATTGCAGCCTGTGTCCGCAACTCCATTTCATTATTTGCTCGCTTAATTGTTAATTCAGGCTCTGAAAAAACTCTCGCTGAATGATGACTTCCCTTTTCTTTATTACAAAAAAACTTTTTAAAAAAATTAATCATTTTATTTACTCTTTCATTTAGCACAAAATAACCTTACAATATTTATTGGTATTTCCATCTATCAAATCGTAATCTTGTAACCGATACCCGTTATATAAATCAACACCTATCAAATTTAATAAATCAATATTAATTGACTCAATAATAAGCAAATTGATTTTATTATCAATTAAATAGTTTAATGTATATTACTCACTTAGTTATCCACTGATTTTGTGGATAACTAAATTGCAAAGTATTATTTATTCCTGATTAATATTAGCAATATGGAAATCACATTCTCATTAACTTGTACTACCAACTACAAGTTAGTTGATAATTCATTAGATAATATTTCAGCTTGTGCAAGCACTTCTTCAGTCGCCAGCAGTGACATATCGGGTGGATAGCCATATCTTTTAAGTAATCTTTTTACCACAACCCTAATTTTAGCTCTTGCCGATTCTTTCTTTGTCCAATCTAAAGTAACATTACTGCGGATCGCTTCAGTTAACACAACAGCCAATTCTCGTAATTTCTCTTTTTGCATCAATTCACGAGCACTCTGATTATCAGCAACGGCCGTGTAAAAGGCATATTCATAAGAGCTAAGATTAAGTTGCTTGGCTAAGCTATCGGACTCTTGAATAGTTTTTGCTAATTTAATTAGCTCATCAATGACTTCGGCAGCGGTCAGCACCTTGTTTTGGTAACCATTTATTGCTGAAGTTAACATATCAATCAATCTTTTACCTTGCGTGATACTTTGATTCATCCTAACCTTAATTTCATCAGCCAATAATTTTTTTAAGGTTTCAAGCGCAATATTTTTATGTTGATAGTTCTTCATTTCCAATAAGAACTCTTCTGACAGAATTGATATATCAGGCTTTTGTATCCCTGCTGCATCAAAAATATCAACCACATTATCGGTCACTAATGCTTCATCAATCGTTTGCTTTACTCGAATCTCTAAACTTTCATTATGACCGTGGGTAGCATCGTTTGAAATCTCAGTGAATTTATTTAAACGAGCTTTAACGGCTTGGAAAAAAGCAATTTCAGGCGTTGCTTCCATCGCTTTATCATGGGGCGTTGCAAGTGCATACGCTTGTGACAAAGCTGCTACCGCAGCAAGAAAACGCGCTTTTCCTTTACCATTATCGAGACCAAGAATATAATCTTCTGCCTCTAAAATAATCGTTAAGCGCTGTGATGTTGTTGCTGTAAAATATGCTTTATAAGCATAACCAGACATCATATCTTCAAGGATTTCGAGCTTTTCCTCCATCAGAGCAACAGCCTCTTCCTGAACCTGAGCCGGTTCGCCACGTCCTCCAGCATCAGAATAAAAAGACAGCGCTTCTTTTAAGTCTGATGCAATACCGAGATAATCGACAATTAAACCACCAATTTTATCTTTATATACCCGGTTTACACGTGCAATGGCCTGCATCAAATTGTGGCCTTTCATCGGCTTATCAATATACATGGTATGCAAACTTGGTGCATCAAACCCCGTTAACCACATATCACGAACAATGACTAATTTCAGCTTATCGTCATCATCTTTCATACGATTTACTAATAATTGACGTTCTTTTTTGGTAGTATGATGTTTGGCAATCTCTGGACCATCAGAGGCCGAGGATGTCATCACAACCTTAATTATTCCATCATTTAAATCATCACTGTGCCACTGCGGTTTAAGTCGGATAATTTCGTTGTAAAGTTCAGCTGCGATTCGACGAGACATGGTAACAACCATTCCTTTACCTGTTCCTGCATTCGATTTTAAGCGTAATTCAAAGTGCTGAACAATATCAACTGCAATCGCTTTAATTCGTTCTCGGCTACCAATCAAGCCTTCAACTCTTGCCCATTTTGAACGTTCTTTTTGGGTTTCAATCAATTCATCTTCATTAAACTCATCATCAAATGCTTGAATCAGCTCTCTACCTTCTTCACTGATGGCAATTTTAGCCAAACGGCTTTCATAAAAAATTCGTACTGTAGCACCGTCTTCAACAGCTTGGGATATATCGTAAATATCAACATAGTTTCCAAAAACAGCGGGCGTATTAACGTCGGTCTTTTCAATGGGAGTACCCGTAAAACCTAAATAGGTCGCATTAGGTAACGCTGATCTGCCCACATTTTAGTGGAGAGTTATTTTCAAATTATTAAATCATTTTTTCTTCAAATTGAACAGGTGATAAATAGTTTAAATATGAATGTTTTCTTACTCGGTTATAGTAAACCTCAATGTACCACAAGAGCATCGATTTAGCTTGTGCCATATTTTCTAGTTTGTGTCGGTAAATCCATTCTGTTTTTAAGGTATGGAAAAAGCTTTCAGCCACCGCATTATCCCAACAGTTACCTTTGCGACTCATACTACACGTTAAGCCATAAGCCGTTAATATAGCTTGGTAATCATCGGAACAATACTGGCCACCACGGTCACTATGAACAATCACTTTACTTGGATAGCCCCGATGAAGCAAAGCCATAGTTAAGGCTTGACAAACTAGCGAGCTTTCCATATGCGTATCCATCGCCCAGCCTATGATTTTACGAGAGTAGAGATCAAGTACAATCGCGAGGTATAACCACTGTCCGTTCACTTTAATATAAGTTATATCGCATACCCAAGCTTGATTAGGTGTGTCCATGGTAAAGTGCCTATCTAAAATATTTTCAGCGACCGGTTTGTTGTGGTTACTGTGCGTTGTTTGTTTATACTTTTTGCGTTGTTTTGCTTTAAGGTGAAGCTTGTGCATTCGTCGACGAACTCGTTCACGTGATAAACAATAGCCTTCCTCCAAAAGTTCGACATGTAAACGCCGATAACCATAGAGATGCCGATGATCTTCAAATAGTGTTTCAATCTTTTTGTCAAGCTGCTGATTAAACACTGTTCTCTGAGACGGTAATCGCTTTAAATAGGCATAGTAACCACTACTTGACACGTCAAATAGATGAAATAAACGACGCTTAGATAGCGTGTTTTGCTTTTTAATAAATTCGTACCTTGCTATTTCAGGCTCGCAAAGTACTGAGCGGCCTTTTTTAGGATATCGATCTCCTTTTTACGTAGCTCAAGCTCTTTTTTCATCGCTTTATTTTGACGCTCAAGTTCGTGATAGTCTGGTTTTTTATTTGATTTTATCGCTTGATGGGTTGGTTTATTCATCGTTTGGTACATCCAATTACAAAATGTTTTGTAATTTATACCTAAATCATTGGCTGTTTGTCGATAAGTTTGTTCGCTATTTAGGGCTAAATTGATCGCTTCTTGTTTAAATTGGGGATCGTATTTTTTAATCATTTGAGACTCCTTTTTTGTTACTAAAAAGTCTCCACTAAACTAGGAGCACATCAAATATTAAGCCATTTAAATTCAGTGTCAACTTTTAAAAAAATAATTTTATAAAAGATGCACCCAAAAATATCGATTTAACACATCGTATTTAATTGCCTAAGTTATGTCTAAAATCCAAAATAAAGAAGGGATCATCAAATTAAAATTTATAATAATAAGTTAATTGACATATCCCCAGTTAAGGTTGCTCATAAGGATAGTATTTACCGACTAAGTCATACTGCTGCTCAATTTTAGTAAGCTCGTCAAGTGACTCGGCTCGTGAAGCTTTATCAATACCTTCTGGCCAGCTAAACTCAGGTGCAAAGCAG
Organism: Orbaceae bacterium BiB; assembly: GCA_036251205.1. NCBI lineage: Bacteria > Pseudomonadati > Pseudomonadota > Gammaproteobacteria > Orbales > Orbaceae > Orbus > Orbus mooreae. The sequence goes on from CP133958.1 coordinate 1,049,452, forward strand.
TGACATAATCGTCCTAACCAAAAGCGACCACGGATTTTACCTTTGTAATTCATATTCGGCATACCGTTCATATAACACAATAACCAGCGCCACTCGCTGTGATTGATGTAATTAGCATTATTCCATAAGCTAAAATAGTCCATCAGGGTGTCCGTCTGTCGGTCAACTACCGCTGCAAAAAACTCCTGCTGCAAGAAGAAGCCTTTACGTGTCACCATTCCTTCAATATCTTGCCAGTCATACACTTTAATGACCGGCTTATAAAGTTTTACAATTTCCCTTAAGGGAAAATAATAAAGTCGTTTACTTAAGCTCGGTTCATACACATAGACTTTACCGGTTTTGCGGTTAAAGCGCACGGGATACTCTGCCGGCCAAATAACGACTTTTGCTAATTGAGACAAGAATAAACTAAATAGGAATAAAGAAAATATAATTAATCCTAAAGCAAATGCTACATCACTGTATATATAATAAAGATCTATATCTAGAAATAACAATATTCCAATATAAATAGCAAAAAGAGATGCCCCACTTCCAGCTAACCTTACAGCCATCTCTAAAGTACGGTCTATTTGGCTACAGGATCGTCCTATTTCAATAAGCGTATCATTGCCAAAACGGAGGTTAGTTAATTCGTCGTCGTTTTTAACCGGTTTAAATTTTACCAAGTCTTTAGGATAATGCTTATACCCCAATTTAAATTCTGCCATTACTTATTCCTAATCATATTTCAAGATAATCTTCTAATTCAATGGTAAATGCGGTTTCACTGCCTTGTTGCTCTTCAATAAAGCCGAGCACACTTATTTTTGTATCGACACTGTCATCAGCCACATACACTACCGGACAAATAATTAACGAGCCTTGTTCATCCAGTGGATAAGTCACCATTTGATTTGGAGGAGGCCATGGATTAGCTGATTGACTGGCTTGCGTGCTAAAATCAGAATTGCCTAAGTTATGTTTAAAGTCCAAAATAAAGAATGGATCATCAAATTAAAATTTATAATAATAAGTTAATTAACATTTCCCGTGTTAAGGTTGCTCATAAGGGTAGTGTTTACCAATTAAGTCATACTGCTGTTCAATTTTGGATAGCTCTTCAAGCGACTCAGCTCGTGAAGCTTTATCAATACCTTCTGGCCAGCTAAACTCAGGCGCAAAGCAGTGACATAATCGCCCTAACCAAAAGCGACCACGGATTTTACCTTTGTAATTCATATTCGGCATACCGTTCATATAACACAATAACCAGCGCCACTCGCTGTGATTGATGTAATTAGCATTATCCCATAAGCTAAAATAGTCCATCAGGGTGTCAGTTTGCGGGTCGACTACTGCCGCAAAAAACTCCTGCTGCAAGAAGAAGCCTTTACGTGTCACCATTCCTTCAATATCTTGCCAGTCATAGACTTTAATGACCGGCTTATAAAGTTTTACAATTTCCCTTAAGGGAAAATAATAAAGTCGTTTACTTAACCGTGGTTCGTATACATAGACTTTACCTGTTTTACGGTTAAAGCGCACCGGGTAGTCGGCCGGCCAAATAGCATTTTTTATAAAATATTGAGAAATTGATAATAAAACAACATATCCAGAAAGCAATATAAAACAAAAAATTACAACAATCTCCCATTTAGAACTGTATTGAGTCAATGTTGTAAACATATAAAATAATACACCGATAAAAATTAGACCACCGATGCTGAGGCAAAAACCAAATGCCATCTCTAAAGTACGGTCTATTTGACCACTGGTTCGTCCAATTTCAATAAGCGTATCATTGCCAAAGCGGAGGTTAGTTAATTCGTCGTTGTTTTTAACCGGTTTAAATTTTACCAAGTCTTTAGGATAATGCTTATACCCCAATTTAAATTCTGCCATTACTTATTCCTAATCATATTTCAAGATAATCTTCTAATTCAATGGTAAATGAGGTTTCGCTGCCATTTTGCTCTTCAATAAAGCCTAACACACTTATTTTTGTATCAGTATCGCTATCCGCCACATACACCACCGGGCAAATAATTAACGAGCCTTGTTCATCCAGTTGATAAGTCACCATTTGATTTGGAGGGGTGATAGATTAGCTGATTGACTTGCTTGGCTTGTAAAATCAGTCTTCATTTCCAACGTTGAAAGCACGCCCGCTGTATTATCACGGAAGGTAGTTGACTTAAACGTTGTCCCAGTCAAGTTATGACCGATTAAACAATTTTGACTACTCTCCTTTTTATCAACAATGAGTGAACCATAATAGCGAATGTTATCTGATTTATAATTGGGTAAAATTACGTTGAGGTAAATATCGTGTTTAGTATCCCAAAAGGCCAAGCTACTTTGCGATTTTTTAGTTAAAAAGAGTTCATATCCCCGAGAAGCACCGTAAAAACCGTGAATAAGCTTTTTCACGCCATCTTCGGTTAAGGCGTAAGGAGATAAATTGCCATTTAGCTGGTTTAAGCCAAAATAACAACGGTCAAACCAGCGCTCCATGGCATTTAATGAGGTCAGTTCACTCATATAAGTACAAAATACCGATAAGATAATACAAACAACAGATAAGGCAATGCCTATACCGGAACCGCCAAAAGCCATTGATGCAACTAAAAGAGCACCAGAGGCAACTTTCCACCATCCTGACGTTTTAAATCCAGAATTAATCTTCACTACTCCCCAAAATACTTCTTTTGCCCCTTCTAATGCTCCCCATAATTTTGCCATGATATTGAGTGTTTCTGCAAAATTAATCAATGCTCTCATCACCATTTTTTCAGATAATGCCGCGGCTTTACCTGTGAGGGTGACCATTAGTTTATTTTCAACTTGACCGGCCATCTTGGCTAATTTATCAACCGACTCAGCAACAAACTTTAAAGCGTTCATTGTGATGGAAACACTCGCAAATACAAGTCCACTCATCGTTTCATTGCGCTGCTCATCGGTTAAATTGGTCTCTTGCAGTTTTTTGCCGTTATCTATTAATAATTTTACTTGCCATGCTAATAAAAGCAGTTCAAATAGGATTGAAGCGCTGGTTGCTGCATGTGCCCCCCTCAATTTAGGTGGATGAGAATTATCAATCGGTGTATTGCTGAGGTGTGGTGAAGACTCGCTTGCCGTAGTGGATGGCACGTTTTCTTTAAGGACATTTCCCATCTCCTGTGCACCTTCGATCATGGTATTGGCATGAATGGTGACATCAATGTGGTTATTGGTAATTTTAGTTAATAATGTTTTTACGGTTGCAAATCGATTACTGGTGCTGCTTGAAGCATACTTTTGCAAGTAAGCTTTTAGCTCGTTAATACTCTCTTGTGTCCCTTGACCTTTAAATTTCGCTGTAATCAGCCCATCTTTATTGTTAACAACCTCAAAACCGCTAAAATGAGTGCCATGTTTTGTTTTTAGCTGAGTATCGAGCTCATTAAAACGCTCTTCTGGTAGGGTTAGGCTAAACTCTTCGGTAATTAAATGTGGGTTAACTTTTTTTGAGTCAATATTATTCATAACAACATTATCATCAATCACCGTTGCTAGTTTATTGACATCATTGGCCGCTCTATTACCCCGGTTGGTCCGTTTAACATAGTCTTCAATATTTTTAAAACCATCATCATCACAAAATACCGTTAAGGTGATAGTGGTTTTTTTTGTGCCGTCAATTTCTGCTTGTGAGGTGATTGAAATATTTTTATTACCCGCCAACGCGTTGATTTTACCCGTGTTGATATTGAATGTAATTGTTCGACTTTTCGCATTGACATGACCTGTATCTGCTAATACGTTTTGAACACCTTGGGCATTGGTGATTTTTTCTAATTGCTGACCTGCCACGTCAGGGAGGATGGACTGTGATTGCGCTAACGTAATAATCGGATTTCCAAGGCATGTGCTAATTAAAAAATTAGTGAGCTCACTGCTTTTATCGGCTAGCGACTTAATATCACTCTCTTTCCAAAAAGAGGGGTTCTTTCCCGCAATCACTTTATGAAAGTAAGTTTCATCACTCGATAAGAGTTCATCCCATAATCCCATATCATAATAACTGCTACCTTGTGTCCTGAATATTTGAATTGCATCGCCTAATATATCATTATGGGTGCCCTGATTATGGTAGTTGAACTCTCGCTCCCAAAATCTAACGGTATTAAAACGCGATATTTTTTGTTCAGGAAAAGTGATTTCTTTCTTGTTTTCAAGTTGCTGTTTTCTACCCGTAAAAAATTCAGAAGCAGGTAATTTATCACAAAATAACCAGCGGCAATAAAGGGTGTAATCTCGACCATTATTCTTTTTAATTTGCTCATACCGTTTTACTACCTCTGCAAAACGATGATATTCTTCCTGTTTTAATTGATCATTCAACTTTCCCCAGTATAGGTCAAAATCGTAATGAGCTTTTTCAGATTGAGACAAACTTATCGTCGTACTACCCGTTTGGTCAAATGTTCCCACAGTTCCGCCGTACTGCCATTTATCATCATTAAATAGTAGCTGAAAATTATCTAACCATGTAAAAGAGACAAGTCCTTCCTTGCTATTCTCATCAAAAGACTGTCTAACACCGATTTTATACTGCTCAATTAAATCATAATTTAATTTTTTATACTGACCTTCTGGCGTATGAAGCTCGTGATATTCATAAGGAATATCACTTTTTTTGTCATCAATTTTATCGTGTAATTTAAAGTCACCGGTATAATTGACCTCGGCAAGGCGTTGAAAGTTTAAATCCTCAGCCATCCCTAATGCATCTTCTAAAATAATCGCCCCAACCGTTTTTTTGTATTGATATTTGCGGGCATTGATAAAATGAGTAAAAGGAACTCGCTGTTCACTTTTATCTTGATAATTAGGTAAATAGCGTAATTTACCGCAAATATTGGGCGTAAACTCTAAAACATTACCTAAAATAAATTCGCTTGATAAATCGATGCCTCGCGAATGCCCATCAGGTGCTTGAATAAATGATTTTAAATCGATTTGACTAAACCGAGCTAAATCTTGACTATTTTTATAATAATCACGCGTTTCTTTATTCCACGGATAACGACTATAAGCAATCCATAAAAAGGGCTTATCATTTAATTCGTCGTTGCTAATATCAACCGAGATAAATGAAGCAGGGACATAATGATTATCGGCTAGACATCTAACTGGAAACGGAGCCCGGTCATCAACTTCAAGGTCTTCTGGTGCTTTTTCCCTTAATATCCCCCCCTCTAAAACCTCATAATAACGGATGTACTCTTTTTTGTTAGCGGTTCCAGCAAGAATGTAAACATAGCCTTCCCGTAACACTCTTAAAACCTCATTATGGTCTTGTAACGGTTCTTTTGGCTCCCGGTCATCCAGAGAAAGCTGAGACGATTTCAAAAGCGAAAAGAGCGGTGAATAAGGAGAAGCCCACGCTTTATTTACCGCTGACTTTCTTAACAGTAAAATCGGATATCCTTCTCGTTCGCAGGCATGCCCATTGTCTGTTAATGATGCAATTGCCGACACGCTAGAGGTGTCAACGCGCTGTGTATTTTCAGTAACCATCGTTTTACCTATTCAAATTGATTTATCAATCGAGTGATACTAATTATTATTTTGTTTTATACTTACCCAAATATCATTGTCTAATTGTACTAAACGTCTTTTTAGTGAGCCCGGAGCTAAAATTGCGGCTGAAATATGCGGTGAAATCGATTCGATACTGATTAAATCGACCTGATAAATCAGGCAGTAAAGCGCATAGACTAATCTATCTTCAAGGTTGGTGAGACCACTACTTTTAGCCTCAAGCAGTTTTTTAGCTGATAAAAATAACGCATTAGGTGGCAAGGTTTGAGTATTATCTTGCCACATTTTAACTAAGCCGAAAGTGGCTTTTGCCTCCTCTTGATACGGCAACGCATTCTGTAAAAATACCTGACTATACGAGAGAAAGTCATCCATTGGTAAATTATTGGCGGGATTAATTTCAATGAGTTGACCATAATAATTGATATAGGTATAACGATGAATAAAATTAAATAATCCTGATAATAAAGGCTCAACCGAGAGGCTTTCTTTTAATAATTGCAGTCGAATATGTTCATAAAAAGGGAAAAAAGACGGCTTTTCAGGGGCCATTAAGCGCCCTAGCATTAAACCTAAATCAATGATTTTTTCAGCAAGATGTTGAATGTCCAGTTCACTACTTATCCACGCACAAATATAATGTTTGTAATGAGAGCGCTCTTTTTCAGCTCGCGTTATCATGAAATCCAATAACTCGGGCTCTATCGTTTCTCCGGGTTTTGCCAGTAAAATCAAATGAGGGCAAAGTGTCGGTTCGTAGGATAAATCAGGACGTAAGATAGCGTTAAATTCATCGTCAGGAAAGACATCGTTAATATTTGCAAGCGCGAGGGGCTCGTCAAGTCTAACTGATTTTAACGGATCGACGAGTAAATAACGGTAGCTGGTGGCTTGGTCTTTGAGTAAAGTGTTCAATAATTGATGCGTTGACAAAACAGATCCCTCAACGAATTCAGTAATCATTATTATTTATGCTTTTTAGTTTATCTATTTGATTGTTATAATGCAAATAACATTATCATATTAATCCATTTAAGTTGGCCATTATAGAATTAATTATTGCGGTGAATTGTATTATCGATCTGCACTATAAAGTAATGAAATATGCAAAGTTATAAGCTAACTATAAATATTCAATTTTAAAGCTCACCCGGTGGGCTTTATTTTTATAACAATGATAAATAGAAAAACTCAGCCGCCATTTTACCGTGCTGAATAAAATTAAACAAATAAACTAGATTTATTTTATAAGATAAGGCTTTGATATATTTTAGGATTAATGGTGGCCCCTACTGGACTTGAACCAGTGACCAATCGATTATGAGTCGACTGCTCTGACCAACTGAGCTAAGGGGCCTAAATTGGATTATCTTAAGATAAGGGCTGCGATTATAATAAACTAAATCAGTTTTTGCCAGATTTTATTGCTAAATTATGATTAGGTTGATTAAAAGTTCGACTATTTTAAGTTAAAAATGAAAAATAGTTGAGATTAAATCTCGAATTGATTCTTTTTAGCCAATTAAATTGTTACAATAATAAAACACATATGAGTTATATTTATCCTAAAGGAAACGATGATATGTCAATGAAAAAAACACTTTTAGTCGTTGCAGTAGCTGCAACTGCAATACTACTTAATGGCTGTAGTTCATCTAAGTACCAACTAACTCAAGCAGGACAACATGTTCAATTTGTTGACTTAAAACCTACCGACAATTGTCAATATGTTGGTAAAGCAGAGGGCCGTCGTAGTACCTTTTTCTCTGGGAATAAAACCCATAGCGAATTAATCAGAGAAGCAGCCGTTGACCTATTAAATAATGCAGCTGCAATGGGCGGTAATACTATTTATGATGCTCAAGATGTCACAATGAAATACGTGTCAGATCTAGCGCCTACTGATGCAGTAATGGAAGGACAAGTTTATAACTGCTCAACAAAATAATTTTTCATCACTAAATGACTCCTGACATAATGCTGTCAGGAGGTATCGTTTATACTCTTTTTGTCATTTAAACAAAACAGAAGAGGAAAACGATGAAATTTACTACCCCATTAGCTTGGTTTGAAATTGTCACACAAGATTTTGATCGTGCAATTAGTTTTTATCAATCAGCATTCAATATTGAGTTTACTCGTTGTGATAACGAGCATATGAAAATGGCTATTTTCCCCTATGAGAAGGAACAAGTAGGTGGAGCGCTAGTTTATAGTCCATGTTATAAAGATCATAAACCTGGCGCCAGTACAACGATTATTTATCTTAATACGGCATCAGTCACTAAACAGCTCGAAATAATTAATAATCTTGGTGCCAAAACTATTTTTCCAATCACTAGTATTGGTGAAAATGGTTATATCGCTGGTTTTGAAGATAGTGAAGGTAACCAAGTAGGATTATGGTCACAAAACCCTTAATATCTAAAAAGGCTCACAAAAATGGAAAACACCGCATTACTCATTATTGATGTTCAACAGGGGCTATTTGGCCCCACTCCAATGCCCTATAATGCATTAACAGTAGTGAATAATATTAATATCCTAATTGCTAAGGCTAGAACTAAAAATATTCCCATCATTTTTATTCAACATGAAGATGCACAGGAATTACGCTATTTATCGGATAATTGGCAACTCTATTCACTCATCAACGCTTCATCTAATGATTATGTTGTCCGCAAAACAACGCCAGACTCTTTTAATCATACTGAGTTATCAAAAATAATGCAAAAATTGAATATAACTCATTGCGTAATTTGTGGATACGCGACTGAATTTTGTATTGATACTTCTACCAGACAAGCCGCTGTATTAAACTATGCAGTAACACTAGTTAATGATGCGCATACTACGCATGATAAAAACCATTTAGACGCAGCAAAAATAATCCAGCATCACACAATATCACTGAGTAGCATGACAAGTTTTAGTGTACCTATTATAGCTAAGCCCACTCAAGACATTGAGTTTTAAATATGCGCAGAGCCGATCGACTTTTTCAAATTATTCAGTTTTTACGGACACGTCAATTAACCACAGCGAGTTGGTTAGCCGAAAAATTAGAAGTTTCAGAACGTACTATTTATCGTGATATGCAGGATTTAATCAGTTCTGGCGTACCTATTGATAGCGAAGCCGGTATTGGTTATATACTACATAAAGATTATGATTTACCACCAATAATGTTTGATATGGATGAGTTAACAAGTTTAGTCATTGGTGCTCATATGGCCATATCTTTGGGAGGAAAGACCCAAATCAATGCTGAAAAAGCATTATCTAAATTACATAGTGCTATGCCACATAAACAACAGCGTCAAATAGAAAAAATTCAAATATATACGCCAAGTTTTGAAAGAATACAATATGGCACCATGATCGACTCACTCAACCAAGCGATATGTCAAAAAATCATCGTTACTGTCGACTATCAAAAACCACAAGATAACAGCTCACAACAAAGATCCATTTATCCTCTTGGTATCTTTTTTTGGGGAGATAAATGGACCATGGTCGGTCGGTGTTTACTGAGAGATAAGTTCCGCCACTTCCGATTAGATCGAATAAAACATTATCAGTTAACAGATCAATGTTTTACCTTAAACCAAGAACAGACCTTGCAAAAATTTTTTTCACAGATAATATCTGTGTAATTAATATCTTTTATACTTCGAAGGGATTTTTATTTACTTCTTTTCATATTAAAAAAATAGGGTTAAAATTTTATTAAATTAATCATAAAAGTAAATTCAACATGAATAACACCGAATATGCTAAGTTAAAAAAGAGAGCTATTTTTTTACGAAAAATTCAAGCTATGCAAGAACGAGCCCCGTTTATTGCGTTATTTTTTGCTGCAATTATAGGTATGTTAACTGGCGTTGTTGGTGTTGCATTCCAATATGCTGTCAACTGGATTTCCAATGCCCGTACTAGTTTTAGTTTAACTCTTTTCTCTTCTTTTTATTTAAATATTATCGTATCGGTAATTTTATCAGCCTTAATGGCCACCTTTGCCTATTTTATCGTTAAACGTTATGCGCCTGAGTCTGGAGGTTCTGGTATTCCAGAAATAGAAGGGGCTTTAGAAAATAAACGCCCAGTTCGTTGGAAACGTGTCCTACCCGTTAAATTCGTCAGTGGCTTAGGCGCACTGGGATCTGGCATGATACTTGGTCGAGAAGGTCCAACCGTACAAATCGGTGGTAATATTGGTAAAATGATGTTTGATATTTTTCGGCTGAAAAAAGAAGATTACAAACATGCATTCATTTCGACAGGGGCTGCAGCCGGAATTACCGTTGCTTTTAATGCACCTTTAGCCGGTATTATTTTCATCATTGAAGAGATGAGAGCACAATTTCGTTTCAGCGCAACATCAATTAAAGCAGTTGGTGTTGGTGTTATAATGTCCTGCCTGATGTATCAAATATTGATGAGTCCTAATCCGCTATTCAATATTGGTACCTTTCATGCAGCACCGATAAAATCATTATGGATTTATGTCGTGTTTGGCATCATTCTAGGTATAGCTGGCGTTCTATTTAACCAAAGCATTTTAATTAGCCAAACTTACTTCCAAAAATTCTATGCTAAAGGTAAATATTATTTTATCTTTACTGGTACAGCTATTGGTGCACTATTCGGTATATTAACACTGGTCATGCCAGAAATAGCGAACAGCGGTTTTGGATTTGTCCCGCCTGCTGTTTCAGGCCATTATCTCTTTAATACCTTATGTTATATATTCATTTTGCGCTTTATTTTAACCGTAATGTGTTTTAGTTCAGGCGCCCCTGGGGGAATTTTTTCACCAACACTCGCTTTAGGTACAGCATGTGGTGTCATTTTTGCAATGGTAATGCAAAATTTACTTCCTGAATATCAAATTGAACTTGGTGCCTGTGCGATTATTGGCATGACAGGCTTATTTGCATCAACAATCAAAGCACCCTTAACGGGAATCGTATTAGTTATTGAAATGACAAATAACTATCAATTGATTATTCCTATGATTATTACGTGTATTGCTTCGACCTTTGTATCACAACTATTTCGTGGTCAACCACTTTATACAGCTATATTAGCAAGAACACTAAAAAAACAACAAAACTCATAATAACATTACATAAATTTAATTGGTGTATGCTATTTTTATTGTATTATAGTTAACAAGTTATATAACAATAAATATGAGAGTACACCATGACTTTACCTTCTTTTATCCAAATTTATAATGAGCTCATCGCGATTCCAACAATCAGTAGCGTAACTAATGAAAAATTAGATTATTCAAATAAAGAACTGATTGAAAAATTAGCTAATTGGTTTGAGGGACTTGGATTTAACATTAGTATTGTTCCAGTACCCAATACACGTAATAAATTCAATTTATTAGCGACATACAGTAACGATAGCAATATTACACAAGGCGGATTATTATTAAGTGGTCACTCTGATACAGTTCCTTTTGATGACGGTTTATGGACTAAAAATCCATTCAAAATTACAGAGCAAGATAATAAATGGTATGGTCTTGGCACGGCTGATATGAAAGGTTTCTTTGCTTTTATTCTAGATTCTTTACGTGATATTGATTTAAAAACGTTAAAAAAACCATTACATATTTTAGCTACTGCAGATGAAGAGATTACCATGGCTGGAGCGGCTTATTTTGCTCAAAATGCCAAACTCCAACCAGATTGTACGATCATTGGTGAACCGACTTCGCTCATTCCAATTCGAGCACATAAAGGATTTACTGCGAATGTGATTCGAGTTATTGGTAAATCGGGTCATTCAAGCGATCCTGAAAAAGGAATTAACGCGATTGAAATAATGCATTTAGTCATTACCCAATTGCTACAGTTAAAACAGAAATTGAAAGAAGAATATAATAATGATGGCTTTGCAGTCCCCTACCCAAGTATGAATTTAGGTATGATAAAAGGTGGTGACTCAGCCAATAGGATTTGTGGTTGCTGTGAATTACTGTTAGACATTCGAGTTTTACCAGAAATGGATGCTAATTCACTATATGAGATCGTTTGTAATGCGCTTAAACCCGTTATGGAGCGTTATCCAAATCGAGTGATTGTTGAAAATGAAGTGGATCCAATTAGTGGTTATGAGTGTAAAAAAGAGTCACCCGCACTCATTGAGGTTGAAAAACTACTAGGTAAAGCGGCTGAAACGGTTAATTATAGTACCGAAGCACCATTTTTAAATCAGATATCGCCTACCATCGTATTAGGGCCAGGCTCAATTGAGCAAGCCCATCAACCTGATGAGTTTGTCTCAATGGAATACTTAAAACCGACTAAAGCGGCAATTCAAGGATTAATTAAACGATTTTGTATCTAATTGGATGGCTAAAATGAGTGATAAAGGTGACGATTGTCACCTTTATTTTGTACAGTAAAACTGATTTATCCAACCAATTTATTTAAAAGAACTTAACTTAGCAAACTGCGTAAAATAAGTAGGAAACGTTTTTGCGGTACATTTAGGATCTAAAATAGTCACTGGCGTATCGGATAATGCTACTAATGAAAAACACATCGCAACACGGTGATCATTATAAGTTTCTATTTCCGCATGTTTTAATATTTTCGGTGGCGTAATCGTAATATAATCGTGCCCCTCTTCAACTTCGGCACCCACTTTTTTCAGTTCAGTTGCCATGGCCGTTAAACGATCGGTCTCTTTCACTCGCCAATTATAAATATTACGAATAGTTGTTGAACCATTCGCAAACAGCGCTGTGGTGGCGATAGTCATCGCTGCATCTGGGATATGGTTCATATCCATATCAATACCATTAAGCTCACCACGGCTACATTCGATATAGTCGTCAGCCATAGTAATTTTAGCACCCATTGCTTCAAGAACTTTAGCAAACTGAGTATCACCTTGCAGGCTATTTTTACCAATTCCAGTAACTCTAACGGTGCCACCTTTAATTGCTGCTGCCGCTAAAAAATATGATGCCGATGATGCATCACCTTCAACTAAATAGTGCTTTGGTGATATATAAGATTGACCCGCTTTAATAGTAAATTTTTGATAATGATGATTATCAACATGAACACCAAATGTTGCCATCATTTTAATCGTAATATCAATATAAGGTTTTGAAACTAGATCACCACTTATTGTGATTTCAGTATCTTGTTTAGCTAATGGCGAAGCCATCAATAGTGCCGTTAAAAATTGACTCGATACTGAACCATCGACAGTAATTTTTCCACCAATAAAACCGCCCTGCAGATGTAAAGGTGGATATCCCTCACTTTCCAGATAAGTAATATTTGCACCACCTTGACGTAGCGCATCGACCAAATGTTTAATTGGTCGCTCTTTCATTCTCGGCTCACCAGTTAAAATAATATTATTATTACCTAAACACAGCGCAGCAGTCAAAGGACGCATTGCCGTACCGGCATTACCTAAATATAACTCTAAAGGACGTTGACTTGTGAGTATTCCACCAACACCATGAATATCACAGATGGTACGATCATCAGATAATTGAAAATTAACACCTAAAGCCGATAACGCATCGAGCATATAACGCACGTCATCACTATCAAGTAAATTGGTTAAACGTGTTGTCCCCTTTGACAAAGCAGCTAATAATAATGCCCGATTAGACACGCTCTTAGACCCGGGTAAATTGATTGTACCCGAAAACAATTTTACAGGTTGTAAAGTGAGCTTATTATTGAAATCAGACATTCGTATTCTCTTTATCATTGATAGTTAATAGTTCAACATTTTAGTGGGAATAGCGCGATAACTCAATAATAAGTTTACAATTAATAGCGTTCTAGTGTTTTCTTTAACAAATCAATTGCTTGTTTATTTTTAGCACTATTTTTCCATAAGTTATCAAATAAATTTTGATATTGCTTAATTGCCTCACTTGAGGCTGTAATAGAGGCGATCCCCGTACAAACATTGGGTAACTCTCCCAATCTAAATGGACTCATCGCCAACGCCAATGGTTCTTGTTTTTGATAAAATAGCTGGAATGTTAGGGAAGGAATACTCTCTTCTGTAATAGCAATTTCAAGATTATGATTTTGTGTTTCAAGAAGTTCGATCAAATGTGCAACTTCTTTACGAGCTAACAAACAGCGCTCCATTTTTTTACTAGGTGAAATATTTAAATTACCCACTAAACCTAGATGCAAAAAACGTTCAATATTTTGTAATCCAATTAAATTCATAAACTGAGGATAACTCGTACAGAAATTACCTTTACGTTCTTTAAGAATAGCTAGCGTACTATTTATCTTTTTCACATCTTGCGGCATATTAGCTTCTGCAAGCATCGTTGATAAATGGTGTAAATAGTCATCAGAGGTAAGTAAAAATGAAAAAGGATCAAAGTGTGAATAAATTTTTGTCGATTTTTCTTCTAATTGACGCATACGTTCAAAAAAGCCATCGCCGCTAGAATAATATTCTGTATCAACACCAAGCAAACTACTCACTGAAGTATTTAATAACGAAGCTAAACGATCGAGTGTCTCAATTTTTACTATCTCGCCTTTTTCTAATCGGTAAACAGCTGCACGAGAAATTTTTAAATTTTTAGCAACATCTTCGGCTTTTAGAGAAGCGGCAATTCGATACGCTTTTAGACGCAGTCCTATTGAAAAATAATCAATAGTAGAATTAATCATAACAAACTCAATGTAATCAACTTTGGCAAAAGTTTACCACATCAAGATCTTGATGCCAATGAATGTTATTGATAATACAGGATTAAAAGAGAGCATGGTTGACAAAATAGTAAACCACACGTATCTAACCATGTGGTTTACCAAATAACAAGATTACTTAATTAAGCTAACATCAATCGATAAGCCTTTAGCAATACCTTCACCATAAGCAGGATCAACTTTATAAAAATGTTGTAGTTGTCTAATTTGTACATCACGAGTTACTGATGCCATAGATCCTGTTATATTATCAATTAATAACTGTTTCTGTTCAGGTTTCATCAAATTAAACAATGCTCTAGGTTGAGAATAATAATCTTCGTCGACACGATGATTATGACGGTCAGCAGTAACCTCACCCAAATTTAGAGCTGGCTCCGCATATTGAGGCTGCTGTTTTGGTGCGCTATCAATACTATTTGGCTCATAATTTGGCGCCCCTTCGCTAGTAAAACGCATTGCTCCATCACGTTGATAATTATGGTAAGGGCATTTTGGTGCATTAACTGGAAGTTGTTGGTAGTTAGTCCCGATACGGTAGCGCTGCGCATCGGCATAAGCAAAGATACGACCTTGTAACATTTTATCTGGTGATAATCCAACACCAGGAACGACATTACTTGGTGCCATTGCAACTTGTTCAACTTCTGAAAAATAATTTTCAGGATTACGGTTCAACTCGACAAGACCAACTTCAATCAATGGAAACGTTTTTTGCGACCATACTTTCGTCACATCAAAAGGATTTTCATGATGATTATTCGCTTGTTCCTCTGTCATGACTTGCATGAATAATCGCCATTTAGGGAAGTTACCGTCATTAATCGCATTAAACAGATCTGCTTGTGCAGAATCAGGATTTGAGCCATCAAGCTCAGCCGCTTTACTTGGATGAATATTTTTAATCCCTTGTTCCGTTCTGAAGTGCCATTTCACCCAAAAACGTTGGCCATCAGCATTAATTACACTATAAGTGTGGCTACCATAACCGTGCATATGGCGATAACCATCTGGAATACCTCGATCAGAAAATAAAATTGTCACTTGATGTAATGATTCAGGCGATAATGACCAAAAATCCCACATCATTTGCGCACTTTTAAGGTTAGTTTTTGGATCACGTTTTTGAGTATGAATAAAATCAGGGAACTTGAGCGCATCACGAATAAAAAATACGGGAGTATTATTACCAACAATATCCCAGTTGCCTTGATCTGTATAAAACTTCACAGCAAAACCACGTGGATCTCGAGCGGTATCCGATGAGCCACGCTCTCCACCAACAGTTGAAAAACGGATAAACATCGGAGTCTGTTTGCCTACTTTTGCAAAAATACTGGCATAAGAATACTTGGTAATATCTTTAGTGACGGTAAAAGTCCCATATGCACCGGATCCTTTCGCATGAACGCGACGTTCAGGAATATTCTCACGATTAAAATGAGCTAATTTCTCGACTAAATGATAATCATCCAATAACACGGGACCACGAGGTCCGGCTGTTCTCGAATTTTGATTATCGGCAATAGGTGCACCATTAGCGCTAGTTAATGTTTTTTTATCGGACATTGCTGACTCCCTTTGCGTGTTTTAACATAAAATATGTTGATTAAAATACAACTTGCAAATGATATTTATCGTTAACATTATTCACAAATAAAACTCACTTATCTTCTATAAACTCTGATGAGGAGATAACTTACTCTGTCTAGTTATACAATAAACCCGTCTAAAATACCATTATATTTTATAAGGTTTTATGCTTAGATTGGGATCAAATTAGCAATCATAACTAAAAATGCTAACTTCAAAAAAATCACAACAGATAAGACTCTTGCTGTAACTGTTCATTAAGCATTGTAATCATTTCTTCACAACTACTGTTTGATTTTAGCCATAAATCAATATATTGACCAATAATACTCTCTATTTTTCGTAAATTAATTGCTTGGCCATTACTCAACTGATTCTCGCGAATACCATACAAATAATTTTTATGTGAGACATCAACCCATGGATAATTACTAATAATTTTTTGATTTTGGAAAATACTATCCTGTGCAACAGCACCACCCAGTAATGCAACTTGTTCACTAATTTCAGGTGAAAAAATCCAATTGAAAAAGGCACTCACCTCTTCAATCTTCTGACTGTAACGGGACATCGCTAAAGATCCTCCCCCAAATAGTGGCATATTACCAGGGACGGAACTATAACCAATAAGAGGTAAAATATTTTTGGTAGATAAATAAGAGAATAGGTTCATATATACGATTAACATCGCTGAATTACCTTGCTCAAATTCTTCAACTGAGCGCTGCCACCAAGTCGCGTCTAAATTATTTGCCGACTGCATAAATATCTTTAATTGATTAAGCGTATTAACTGCAATTTTTTCATTTAACGCAACCGATAAACCATTAACTAAAGTTCCACCATTCGCATAATAGCGTAACAAAAACTCAGATGCGATGATTTCGCTATTACCTAACGTTATTGTACTACCAAATTGAATAGGTGAATCAGGATTACGTCGTTGATCAAAAAACTCATTGATCTGAGCAAACTGAGCAAAATTAACCGGTATATCTAAATTTTGTCGATATTTTTCAAAATATAACCGTTTGATGAGCGGATCTTCGAATAGATCCCGACGATAAAACAGCATTTGAATACTAGGATCAAACGGAATACCGTAAGCGATTTGATTAATATAGGTAAAACGCTCAGTCACTTGTGGTGAATAATGAGACAATAATTGTGGTAGATCGAGTTGCAGAGCTGATAATGGCTTTAAAATAGAGGGAGCGAACCACGGCAAACTTGCCATATCAATTCGAACAATATCAATATCAGCGTGCTCATCTAATTGATTGAAAATATGGTAAATCTCATCAAATGATTTAACAATCAAATTAACATCAATGCCGGTCTGTTTTTTAAAATGTGGTAGTAGCTTTCTCACTGCCTCAGTTGATGGGCTCGGTAAAATTAAAAAGTTAATACTCTGTTTGTGTTCCGTATTTTTAGGTAAAAAATGATTATCAGAGAAAAATAGAAAACCTTTATTCTTAATAATATTATATGTATCGACTTCACCAAGAATCGTACTAACAATTTTTTTACTTAGCATACCGTAATTCATATGATATTGATAAAAATTATCTTCATAAAAAAAATTATCATTCGCTAAGGTATAAATCGGAGGACAAGAAGACTGGCTGCCAAAGTAGTTTGCATTACGGATGTAATGTGCGCGATCAATATCGCTAGTAATAATGGCATCAAACTGAATATTTGGACGATTAAAAAAAGAAAAAGCTAAATTATAATTTCTATCGGATGGTACTGACTCAACATGATATAATTCAACATCATATTGAGCCTGTTTAAAACGCTGTAATAGCCCCTCTTTTAAAGAATGAGAGTTAGCATTGGTCGTTGCATTACTAAATAAGCCAATTCGATGATGAGACTTAGCCATAATAGCATCGGCAATGTCATGACCAGCTTGTACAAAGTTTAGTGAAACGAACTGTTCAGCAAAATCAGGTCTACGATATACAAAAATAATTTTACTTTTATCGGTTTTAACCGTCTGATAATAACTTTCCGCGCTAGCTAAACAAGAGACAACAATCACAGCGGAATCACGTTTAGTTGCTATTTTTTGAATAAATTGTAACTCTCGTTCTTTAGCATCATGAGTTAAATATAGCGATAATTCATAACCTTGTTCACTTAATTCATTAAATAGACCATCATACAGACTGTAATACTGCTCTGAATTAATATTAGGTAATATAACCGAAACCGTTTTAGCAAAACCCTCTTTTAAAATTTTAGCTTGCAAATTAAGCTGGTAGCCGAGTTTTTGTGTTGCCTCTTCAACCAGTTTAATTTTTTTAGCGCTAACATTACCACGACCATTAAGTACGTTAGAAACCGTACCATAAGAAACGCCCGCCATTTCAGCGATATCTTTTATCGTGGACATATTATGTTAGCTCCAATTTCATCATTACATATCAATTTTTCTATTTTAAAACATTAAGTTACGATAATCTGCTTGAATCTTACGTAAGCGAGCTTTATTAACACGAATTTTATTTAGTATCACTAATAACTGTAAAAGAGTAATCACCGCAATAATAATAAAAACAATAAACATCATTACCGCCGCAGGTATCAATTGACTCTCACTTGTTTGATAACGAATATCTGGATTAATCGAAATACTCGCAAGAGTACCATCATCATGGTAGTTAACTTGGTTCACTAAGCCAGTAATACTAACTTGTCCAAGTCCATTTGCAATAGCGATATTATACTCTAATGTCTGATATCTATCTCTAGTTATATCAGGTACAGAAACAGAAGCATTATATTTACCCATTAACGAGATAGCGACAGTACTTGGTGAGTTCTGTTTTGCAGTTAATAACGCGGTTATGGATTCTTTCTGTTTATTCAAAAATTGATGAGATAAACTAGAAAATATACTAGAAATTTCGTTGGCAGTTGAAGTATAGATAATCGCTGAGCGATTTTGTTGAGTTTTCGCATAAGCAACTAAATCCGCCCATGTTGGCAACTGCTGATCTTTTTCATCGGTTAACAAAATTGTAAAAATCTCTTTAAGTCGATCACAGCTATCATCACCATAATAATAACTATTATTATCATTACGTTTATTCTTATCATCAGCACAAGCTTCATCAGTAACTTGTGTTAATTCTTCAATATTCAGTAATTTGGTATATTTTTTTTGATTATTACTATAATAGCTATCATTATAAGCACTAAATAAGCTGCCATAGAGCTCCAATGTTTCGACTTCAGCATCGCGTGTTGTTTTGACTAATGAACCGCTAGATGATTTTTGTGCCCAACTTGGTAATAAATTGACTATTTCAGTAAGATCAATCACTTCATTACTAACAAATACTTGATTACAACTATAGTACTGCGTTACATCACACCATACTCTTGATAGATTCAAATTAATGAGATCACCTGAATCAATAGCCGTTTTTTTCAAGGAATCATTGTCATTAATATCTAGTGTAACTATTTGATCACTCAAAAAACGATAAGTAAAAATAGCATCATCTTTCAATGATCCTGAAAATAGATAAATAACAAATGACAAAACGATACCAACAATAAAAATAAAACAGTTTCTGCCCCAGAATTTAGGTGGACCATATTGTTCAATTTCTCGACTAAGCGATAATGTATTGCCATAACGAAGTAATGCTTTTCCAGCAACGGCAACATCCATATCCGCATCAATTGTCGTTTTTTCGGGTAGGCAGTTTTGCCAATGATTCGGGTAAGATAAAATTAAAGTATCACCAACCATAATCGTTTTAGATGTTGGATCTTTACCTTCAATAGTTCCTCTAACACGATTGATTTTATCGTTAACTCGTTTTGGATGATAGAAATAAAAAATAGCAGCTACAATAAATAGCATACCACTAATAAAAATTGCCCATAAATCTTGCTCAGTTCTATACATCAAAGCAACTATTACTGCCAATACTAAGAAAACAGCGGATAGAAATCCTAAATTTTGTCGATTTTTTCGTTGAGCCTCAAGTGGCGTCTCTTCACGTTGCTCTAAAATTTCACAGCGCTTATTTTTAGCTTGTGCAATTAACGCACTCACCCCAGCATCAGGCTGTTCCATTTGCTCAATTTGATTAATATCTTCTTCGGTCACCGTTTTAAACTGACCACGACTGCCCTGCTCCCATTGTTCATTACGTAAGCTTTCACCATCACGGTCTGCTTTAGCATCAGCTAAACTATAGCCATTCAAATTAACAACAAAAGCGTAACGCTCAGTGAAAACCACTTCCGCAACGTTATCCTCCATGGTATAGCTATCCATACCATATGGAAAAAATACCTCAATATTGCCTATCACAAAATAGTAAGAAGATTCCGAACCATTGGTTGTTAGGCTATGACGAACACAAGGACCATAAATCAAACTAACATCTTGGCTAACTAATGATGATTGATATTTATAAGGTCTAACTTTAGTTTTATCATCGAGGTAAGGCTTTAATAATTGAAACTCATCGTCATTTAATTGACGAATAGTTTGATGATTTTCAATAGCCTGTTGCAAACTGTGTTTATTATCACTGCGTTTAAATAAATAACTAACAGCGGATAAAAGCATCAGTCCAATCAAAATAAATTTAATGATTAATACAAATTCCATTGTTTAAATACGCCTTATTATGAAGCGATAAAACTGACTAAAAGCGATCAGATTTACCATTGTTATTATAATTTTAGTGAAACAATATTATATCGTAATAATAATGAACAGTCTTGAGGAAACAATTAATCAACTTAACTTATTGATAATTTTAAATTTAAGTATTTTTTTAATTACTCACTAAGTTTAAAATGAATAGCTCAAATATGGGCAGATTAAATTAAAGTGCTGTGATAAAATGGGTTAATTACCAGATGTATAGAGAGAACCCCCATGGACATAACTCAATTTCATGAAATTACTGAGCAACTTTTTAACGATATTGAACAGCAATTAGATAATTATGCTGAACAATTCGATACTGATATTGATTACGAAACACACGGTAATGTGATCTCGATTACTTTTGAAAACAAAAGTAAAATCATTATCAACACACAAGAACCTTTATTACAAATTTGGATGGCAACCCGGAAGCAAGGTTATCATTTTGATTTTAAAGACGGTGATTGGTACTGTAGCCGCAGTGGTATATCATTAAAACAGCTACTTGATGAATCAGTAAAAGATCAGATTAATTCTTAAAAAAAAGGAGCTCGTTGCTCCTTTTTATATTATCAACAACATCTATTTTGATGTTTTATCACTACGCGATAGTCCAACAATACCTGAGCGAACCATCTCAATAATTTCGCAAGACTCACGAATCGCCGTCAAAAAGGACTCTAGCTTTTCACTTGTTCCCGCCAGTTGAACAATAAACTGTGTTGCTTTTACATCGACAATAGAGCCACGGAAAATATCAACACAACGTTTAACTTCGTCTCGTGCTTCTGATCCTTTTGCTGCAACTTTAATCAGCATAATTTCTCGCTCAACATGAGGTCCTTCAGTTAAATCATAAACGCGGTAGACATCAACAAGTTTATGCAATTGTTTTTGGATCTGCTCAAGTACATGAGCATCGCCACTCGTTTGGATCGTCATTCGAGACATCGTTAAATCTTCTGTCGGAGCAACGGTCACACTCTCAATATTAAAGCCACGTTGCGAGAATAAACCAATAACTCGAGATAGCGCACCTGGTTCATTTTCAATTAAAATTGATAATATATAACGCATTATGTTCTCTCCGTTTTACTTAACCACATCTCATTCATGGCTCCACCACGAATTTGCATAGGATAAACATGCTCTGTTGCATCGGTCATCACATCAACAAAAACTAATTTATCTTTAATAGATAACGCTTTTTTCAGCATTGGTTCAAGATCTTCACGTTTTTTAATTGAGATACCGACATGACCATAAGCTTCTGCAATCTTAGCAAAGTCAGGTAATGACTCCATATAAGAACTTGAATGACGACCAGCATAAATCATATCTTGCCACTGTTTAACCATTCCTAAGAAACGGTTATTTAAGTTCAAGATAATGATCGGTAAATCATACTGCAATGCGGTTGATAACTCTTGAATATTCATCTGAATACTACCATCACCCGTGATACAAACAACTCGTTTCTTAGGAAATGCTAGCTTAACGCCTAAAGCTGCAGGGAAACCAAAGCCCATAGTGCCTAGTCCACCAGATGTAATAAAATGGCGAGGCTTATCAAATTTATAATAAAGTGCAGCAAACATCTGATGTTGGCCAACATCGGTTGCCACATAAGCATCACCTTTGGTCAGCTTATATAACATCTCAACCGCTTCTTGCGGTTTGATTAAATCACTGCCATGATCATAATCTAAACATTTCTTAGCGCGCCAATGTTCAATTTGATTCCACCAATTAACCACCGCGTCTAAGTCACGTTTACTTTGATCTTCGGTTAATTGCTCTAACATATTTTCGACAACAAATTTGGCATCACCAACAACCGGAACCGTTGCCATAACTGTTTTCGAAATCGATGTAGGATCAATATCAACATGTACAATTTTTGCATCAGGGCAGTATTTAGCAAGGTTATTCGTCGTACGATCATCGAAACGAGCCCCAACAGCTAAAATAACATCAGCATAATGCATAGCCATATTCGCTTCATACACGCCATGCATACCAAGCATACCTAAATTCTGTTTATGTGTACCAGGAAATGCACTAATGCCCATTAAGGTTGTCGTTACTGGCAAATTTAACTTTTCGGCAAGTTTTTTAACAGCTTGTTCAGCATTAGCCGTAATAACACCACCACCAATATAAAAAACAGGTTTTTTAGCTTCTAGCAGTACTTTTAAGGCTTTCTTGATCTGACCTTTGTGACCTTGCACGGTCGGATTATATGAACGCATGCTAATTGACTTAGGATAGCTATAATTATATTTAATTGCAGGATTCATTACATCTTTTGGTAAATCGATCACGACCGGACCTGGACGCCCTGTCGAAGCAATATAGAAAGCTTTTTTAATTGTTTCGGGGATATCTTCGCTTTTTTTCACTAAAAAACTATGTTTCACCACTGGGCGAGAAATACCGATCATATCGCACTCTTGAAATGCATCATAACCAATCAAGTGACTAGCAACCTGACCAGAAATAACCACCATCGGTATCGAGTCCATATATGCTGTCGCAATACCAGTGATAGTATTCGTCGCACCTGGACCTGAGGTTACTAATACCACGCCAACATCGCCAGTCGCTCTAGCATAACCATCAGCCATATGTACGGCAGCTTGTTCATGACGAACTAAAACATGCTCAATACCACCTAATGTATGAATTGCGTCATAAATATCTAGTACACTGCCGCCAGGATAACCAAATACCTGTTTAACACCCTGATCAATTAGGGACTGTATTACCATCTCTGCGCCTGACAATTTTGCCATGCTCGCCTCCGCTATGACTCTGAAAAAAGATTATATTAACGTTATAGTAAATAGAATTATAATGATTTAAAGCAAATTGTTAAGTATATAATTGCAATATAATAAAATACTTATTTATCACTCACATCAAAATCGATGAGATTGATCTGCAATAAAAATGAAATTTGAATTTTTATCAATAAATGCCATCTAAATTTCGTTAAATTATTGCTGAGAAGTATTAATTTAGTATAAAAAATAGCGATAAATGCTAGGATGAGAGTAAGTTCTATATGAATATAGCTATGATTAAATTTGCTTTGGTGATAAGTAAGAATCAAAACTATACAGTAGATCGTTAATACGATAACACTCACCTAATCCATATCAATTAGTTGTGATAACAAGATAAATGAGATCATTTCGCTATTTCAAAAAATTTAGTATAAAATTATAAGCTGTTTTATTCTCAACAAGCGGATACAATGAAAAAGTTTACAGCTCTTCTTTTATCAATACTAATGTTATCGCCAACAACATTAATACCTGCCAGTGCAAATAATATCAATTTACCTGATATTGGTACTGCCGCTGCAACGACCCTAAGTATTGGTCAAGAAGTTGAAATGGGTGATTACTATACCCGTATGTTACGTGGTAGTGCTCCAATTATTAACGATCCGATGTTGAATGAGTATATTAATTCACTTGGTCACAAATTGGTGATAAATGCGGATTCAGTCCAGACACCATTTCATTTCTACGTAATGCAAAGCGATGTCTTAAATGCATTTGCCTATTTTGGTGGCAATGTGGTTGTACACTCGCGCCTGATCCTTGATACTGATAATGAAAGTCAACTTGCCTCAGTTATGGCTCATGAAATCGGTCACGTAACCCAACGCCATTTAGCCAGAGCGATGGAGTCAAGAAATAAAAGTAGCCCTTATATTTGGGGAGCAACACTCGGCTCATTGTTATTAGCGCTAGCTAGTCCTGAAGCAGGTATGGCTGCAATATCAAGTACAATTGCGGGATCGGCACAAAGTCAAATTAGTTTCACCCAAAGTAATGAACAAGAAGCCGATCGTGTTGGGCTTCGAACACTAGTTAAAGCTGGTTTTGATCCAAAAGGTTCTGCTGAATTTTTACAAAAATTATCAGATGAAGCACGTTTTATGTCCAAGCCACCTGAAATCTTGTTAACTCACCCATTACCTGATAGCCGTTTAGCTGATATGCGTAATCGATCGAATCAATACGCAAAAAAAATAGTGCCTTCCTCACTGAATTACTATCTTGCTAAGGCAAGGCTCGTCGCCCTACTTGGTAATAATAAAAATGCAGTGCAGCTGTTACTACAAGATTATAAAAAAATTGATAATTCTGAAACTAAAATTGCCATCACTTATACCGATGCACTTATTGATTACCGTGGGCAAAATTATAGTAGCGCCAAAGCGAAACTACAGACACTATTAGATAATGATCCAAATAATGTCTGGTTTATTGATTTAATGACCGATATCGATCTCGAATCAAATCATCCAACAACAGCGATTAATCGCTTACTATCTGCCATAAAAGCCAATCCAGATAGTACAGCTTTACAGCTTAACCTAGCCAATAGTTATATTGCTAATAAAGATTATAAAAAAGCTGTTAGCTTATTGCATCGTTACACCCACAATAATAGCGATGATATTAATGGTTGGGATTTACTGGTACAGGCTTACCAAGGGGAGCGACAACGAGCTCAAGAGATGTCTGCTAGAGCTGAAATTCTAGCCCTACAAGGTCAATTTCCACAAGCTATTACGCTATTAAAAAATGCTAAAAAACAAGTTCAAGATAATCAAATGATGTTAGCTCGATTTGATGCAAGAATCAGTGAACTCGAACAATTACAAAAACGTTATGCTGCTTATAAAAATTAAATGGAGTTTTAAAAAATGATAGGACCAATTGTCAATGGAACGGCTGTAATTATAGGGGGATTATTTGGTGCATCAATAGGCAAAAAGATCCCCGCTCGTGTTCGTGAAGCGCTGCCAATGACCTTTGGTTGTGCATCAATGGGAATTGGTATTGCTCTTATTATGAAAGTTAACTCGATTCCCTCTGTGGTCCTAGCCCTGCTATTAGGATCATTGATTGGTGAAATTGTTCAGCTCGAAAAAGGGATAGAAAACCTCTCCTTAAAACTACGTAAATTTGTTAATAAACCAAAACCGAATCAACAATTAATTAGCTCTCATGAAGACTTTATTGAAAAATATGTCGCACTAGTCGTACTATTTTGTGCCAGTGGAATGGGTATTTTTGGTTCATTAACCGAAGGTATTTCAGCTGATCCTTCATTATTAATTGCTAAAGCGTTTTTAGATCTATTTACTGCCACTATTTTTGCTATCACGTTAGGCTATGCGGTGTCACTTATCGCTATCCCTCAATTTATTATTCAAGCCAGCTTATTTATGCTTGCAAGTGTTATTCAACCACTAATATCACCAATGATGTTTGCTGATTTTTCAGCTTGTGGTGGTATGATTATGTTAGCAACTGGTTTTCGTATTTGTGGTATTAAATCCTTTCCTGTTGCAAATATGCTCTTTGGATTAGTATTAGTCATGCCAATTTCGGCTTTATGGTCACACCTAATGTAATACTAAATAAAAAGGGAATCAGTCGATTCCCTTAGTCACAAAAATAAGATTAATACTTTTCGTTATTTTCTTACTGTAACGTATGATTATAGTGTAAAAATCACTCTGTGATGTGGTCAACATTATTAAAGTATTCAAGGTGGTATTCACCATGAACTCCATCACCACGATAATTAACTTTACTAATACTAGTATTTAGCATTCGTGGAAAATAGTTATCATCACGATGGTTATGCCAATGTACACCATTTATAACAGAAAGTAATAAACGTAACGCGGTACCATGAGAAACAATTAAAATATTGCCACTATCTTGCTCAGTATCACGAACAATTTCATCTAAACTTTTTTGCATACGCTCTAAAACTTCTAGGTAATTTTCACCTTGGTTCTTTGCCCCATCAAATTTATCAGGATTGTGCATATAATCAAGAAATTCTGGTAACTTACGTAATTCAGGAACTGGCTGGCCTTCCCAAAGACCAAAATCCATTTCGCGTAAACCATCAATTGTCTTTGCAGGAACTGCACCATTATGTTCTGATAAAATGTAATCTCTTGTCTCAACCGCTCGCTGTTGTGGACTGGAATAAGCCGCAATAAAAGGGATATCTTTTAAAAAACGACCGGTAATCTTAGCACCTAAAATACCATTTTCCGTTAATGGCGAATTCTGTGAGCCTTGCATCTGATCTTTGGTGTTCCACTCAGTTTGTCCGTGTCTTATCAAATATAAATTAAGATTTTTCATTACTAGTCCTTTTAATATCAAGCTCTATTGATGTTGCCGTAAAATGGTTAAGCACTGTTGTAATGCACCATCTAATGGGGCATTGAGTTGCATTGTTTCACCAGTAGAAGGATGGGTAAACTGTACATTGGCAGCATGTAAAAATAAACGATTAAGCTGGGTTTTTGCCAATTCATGATCAAATTGTTCATCACCATAGCGATTATCAAACGCAATTGGATGCCCTGTATATTGGGTATGCACTCGAATTTGATGTGTTCGCCCCGTAATTGGACTGGCTCTCACTAAAGTTGCAAAACCGAAACGCTCTTCAACCTTAAATCGGGTCTCACTCGGTTTACCTTCCTGATTAACCCGTACTATTCGTTCACCACTTTTTAAAACATTTTTAAGTAAAGGCGCTTGTACCACTTTACAAGAGGAAGGCCAATCACCTTTGACAAGTGCTAAATAGTTTTTAGACATCTGTTTTAAACGTAGCTGTTCATGTAATGAGTTTAATGCTGAACGCTTTTTAGCAATTAAGAGAATACCAGATGTCTCGCGATCAATACGGTGTACCAACTCTAAAAATCGGCTATCAGGTCGTAATGCGCGTAATCCTTCGATCACACCAAAACTCAATCCACTACCACCATGAACAGCAATTCCCGACGGTTTATTTATTGCTAAAATCACTTCATCTTCATAAATGATAGCGTGTTCTAAAACTGCAATTTTATCAAGTTTAGGGGATAAAGGTGGATTAACTTTTTCAGCAACACGAACAGGAGGGATCCTTACTTCATCACCAATATTGAGTTTGTACTCTGGTTTAATGCGTTTTTTATTGACTCGAACCTCGCCTTTACGCAAGATACGATAAATCATACTTTTTGGTACGCCTTTAAGCTGAGTAATTAAAAAATTATCGATTCGTTGCCCCTCATTGTCGCTAGAAATTGTGACTAAATGGACCTGTAACTGTTTTTGGGGCTCTTGAGCTGTCATATATTTCGCCAATTGGATATAAAATAATTTACTTTTCGTTAAAATTAACTACACTGTGCTGACAATAAAGATTAATTTTGTCCTAATAATACGAGATTATATAGGAAAATTAAGGAATAAAACAGTATGCTTAATTTACTAAACCAATACTCAAGCAGTCGAATCTCTTGGACACTATTACTACTTTGTACTCTCGCATTTGAAGGGACAGCGCTATTTTTTCAACATGGACTAAACTTAGCGCCTTGTACGTTATGTATTTATCAGCGAGTAACCTTGTTAGGTATCGTATTCGCGTGTTTAGTTGCAATGATCGGTCCCAAATATATTATTTTCCGCCTATTAGCAATCTTCATTTGGTTATACTGTGCAGTTGAAGGGTTTAATTTAGCCACTTTTCAGGCAAGATTACAGTTTGCACCATCATTAACAGACACCTGTTCTATCAATGTCCAATTTCCGAGTTGGCTACCGCTTAATAGCTGGTTTCCAAATGTTTTTAATGCAACCGGTTCTTGTTCTGAAAAATTATGGTCATTTTTAACGATCGAAATGTCCCAGTGGATGATTATCATTTTTAGTTGCTACTTTATTGTTGGCTGTATCATTCTTTTGGCACAATTTTTTTCGCCGGCAAAACAACAGCATAAATGGAGTAATTAAACGCGATTTTTAACTATTTTTTTGTTAAAATACGCGATTAACTATTAATAATATATTAATCAACAATGCTTTTAGAATATCATCCCCCTACTGACCCTTGGCTGACTATCTTATATCAAGATGATCATATTGTTGTTGTGAATAAACAATCGGGGCTTTTATCTGTATCAGGCAATAAACCTGAGTTTAGAGACAGTATTATCGATCGCTTACAACAGAAATATAGTTATGTTGAGTCTGTTCATCGTCTTGATATGGCAACGAGTGGTATTATGGTCGTCGCACTATCCAAGCTCGCAGATCGAGAAATAAAAAAACAGTTCCGTGAGCGAATTCCTAAAAAACGTTATATTGCAAAAGTTTGGGGACATGTTGCCCAAGATCATGGTGAGATAGATATTCCATTAATTTGTGATTGGCCAAATCGACCGAGACAGATGGTTGACTATGAGAATGGTAAACAGGCATTGACTCATTATAATGTGCTCAGCCGGGATAGTGATGGCACAACTCGAGTCGAGTTATTACCGCATACCGGACGTTCGCACCAGTTACGTGTACATATGCAAGCAATCGGTCACCCAATTTTAGGTGATAAATTTTACGCTAATCCAGAAGCTTTTGCGATGGCAAAACGACTCCTACTGCATGCTCAAATGTTAACAATAAATCATCCTAAAACGGATGAAAGTATGACATTTATCTGTGAACCCGATTTCTAATTTACTATTTTTTAACTGAATAAATAGGTAGCAAAGATGAAAAAAATTGTTTTAGCAACAAATAATCAGGGAAAGGTTAAAGAGTTACAAGAGTTACTCGCTAGCGCCGGATTTAATGTCGTGGCTCAAAGTGAATATCAAGTCCCTGATGCGGACGAAACAGGGCTTACATTTATTGAAAATGCGATTATCAAAGCACGCCACACTGCGGCGCTAACGGGTTTACCCGCAATTGCTGATGATTCAGGGCTAGCTGTTGATGCTCTTGGAGGCGCGCCAGGCATTTATTCTGCGCGTTATTCAGGTGAAGGGGCGACAGATCAAAAAAATAATCAAAAATTATTGGAAGCGCTCTCTAATGTGCCGCCAGAAAAACGTACCGCCTATTTTTACTGTGCATTAGTCTTCATGCGCCATGCCAATGACCCAACCCCTATTATCTGTTTAGGAAAATGGAATGGCACTATTTTGAATGCACCAAGTGGACAAGGTGGATTTGGTTATGATCCGCTATTTTATGTGCCAGAATTAGGTTGTAGTGCTGCTGATTTAACACGAGAACATAAAAGTAAAATATCGCATCGAGGCCAAGCTCTCACTGAATTAATGAAAAAATTACAGACAGAATTAGCTGATTAAACGATAAAAGAGAGTAAGCTCCCATTAATGCAATACAATGTGGAGCTTATAAAATATTACATATAAAGTAGCTGTGTACCAGCTTCTGGTGCAAAAGCGGCTTTACTAAACTCTTCAATGAAATAGGCAACGTTATCAAGTTTATCACCTAATAAACGTCCTTTCACTTTATACCATGTTAACAGTATAATACTTGCTTCTGGCTCACCAACAATCAGCATCGGTTGTTCATGTTCACCATTCCAAAAAAACTCACCACCATAAAGTTTATGTGCTGTCAGCAATAAATAGCAACCATACTCTTGAGTTATCATCGTGATTTGTTCTTCAGTAAGTAATAAACTATTTTCTGACATTTCGTTCAAAATAAGTTCTACAACACTAATACTTTTTTCACTATAATCTAATTGATTAATACTCCATGTTGGACTATTAAAAATCGCATTTTGAGCCCAAGCTTGGATCTCTTCATACAGCTCATTTTTACTTGTTGCCATGATGGTTATTTCCTAATGTTCGAGTTTTGCTGTTCTTGTAATTTAATATCTTGCCAAGCTTGTTCCATTTCTTCAAGGGAAACATCACTTAATTGATAACCTTTTGCTTTGAGCTTATCTTCAACTTGTCGAAAACGTCGTTCAAACTTTTGATTTGCTTTATGCAACGTTAGTTCTGATTTTAATCCTAAATGACGAGTTAAATTCACGACAGCAAATAATAAGTCACCGACTTCTTCTTCTACCTTTTCAGTAACCGGCGGTTGTTGCTCTACCTCAGCAATCACTTCATCGATCTCTTCTTTTACTTTATCGATAACTGGCCCTAAAGTATCCCAATCAAATCCAACAGCCGCACAACGTTTTTGAATTTTCTCTGCACGCATTAATGCTGGTAATGAATGAGGAATATCATCCAAAATAGAAAATTGCTGCTTTTGATCACGTTCTTGTTGTTTAATCGCTTCCCAAGGTACTTTTGCGGTATTTGGATGAGTAAAAATATGTGGATGGCGACTGGTTAACTTTTCAGCCAATGTTTTGCAGACATCATCAAAATTAAATTTTTTCTGTTCATCCGCCATTTCAGCATAAAAGATAATTTGAAATAATAAATCACCCAATTCACTTTTTAGTTCCATAAAGTTTTTTTGATCAATGGCATCTAAAACTTCATAAGTCTCTTCTAAAGTACAAGCCTTAATGGATTCAAAAGTCTGCACACGATCCCATTCACACCCATTAATGGGATCACGCAATCGTTTGATTATGGTAAGAAGTTGCTGTATTGATTGCAAAATATCTCTCCTAGTATCGGAAAAGAGTCATTATACTCATAATTCTATATTTCAGCATCTTTATAAAATAGGTTAACTCTATTTTTCTGTGTACATTTTTTATAGTATACTAGTACACTTTAATCATAGAAACGATATTAACACATGAACAACTTACGCGAACTTACCCTGAGAGGAATGATTCTTGGGGCATTTATTACAGTTATTTTTACGGCATCTAATGTCTATTTAGGCTTAAAAGTCGGCCTAACGTTTTCCTCAGCAATTCCAGCTGCCGTGATTTCAATGGCTGTTTTACGTTTTTTCTCTGGTTCAACAATACTTGAAAATAATATGGTACAAACTCAAGCGTCAGCGGCGGGAACATTATCATCCATTATTTTCGTACTACCGGGTCTATTGATGATTGGCTATTGGCAAAGTTTTTCATTTTGGTTAACCCTACTTGTATGTGCGGCTGGGGGAATGTTAGGGGTACTATTTTCTATCCCACTGCGTCAAGTTATGGTTGTTAAAAGCACCTTACCTTATCCGGAAGGTGTAGCTGCTGCTGAAATTTTAAAAGCAGGCTGTGATTCAGATAATCCAGAAGAGACTAAAGCGAATAATGAAGGTCTAAAAGATATTCTTTTTGGTGGTGTAATTGCCGCTGGTGTTAGCTTATTTACCAATGGTTTTCGTGTGTTAGCTGACGGCACGGCATATTGGTTCACTCAAGGTAAATCGATCTTTCAAATTCCACTTGGTTTCTCGTTAGCACTACTTAGTGCGGGTTATTTAGTTGGTATTATCTCAGGTATCGCAATTTTAATTGGCAATATTATTGCTTGGGGATTTGCAATCCCAATTTTGAGTACGATGCGTGATTACTCAGCAAATGCATCTTTAAGTGATATCGCCATGGGTCTTTGGGCTAGTGATGTTCGTTTTATCGGAGCTGGAACATTAGCGATTGCCGCTATCTGGACTTTATTAACATTACTTAAACCGGTTATTGAAGGGCTAAAGATGTCATTTGGTTCAATGAAATCTCAAGTTCATCAAGGTAAAGTTCCGCGTACCGAACAAGATCTATCAGGTAAAACTATTCTATTAATTATGGCTGGAATGTTACTGATTTTACTAGCGACATTTTATTCTTTTGTTTCTGATAGTGGACTTTCTACCGGCGTTGCTTGGTCGCTCGTTTTATGTGCAGTTCTATTTGCCTTTATTATGGGCTTTTTAGTTGCGGCAGCGTGCGGTTATATGGCAGGATTAGTCGGTTCATCAGCAAGTCCAATATCAGGAATTGGTATTGTGGCTGTAGCTGTTATTTCACTATTAATTTTAGTGCTCGGCGAAGCTAATGATATTTTAGGTACAGCCGAAGGCTCCAACTTTGCAACCGCTCTTGCGCTATTCACCACCAGTGCGGTTCTTGCTATTGCAACAATTTCTAACGATAACTTACAAGATCTTAAAACGGGTTATTTAGTAAAAGCGACCCCATGGAAACAACAAGTTGCATTATTAATCGGTTGTGTTGTGGGTGCTATTGTTATCGCTCCAGTATTAGATATTTTATATAATGCTTATGGTTTTACTGGCGCGATGCCTAGAGCAGATATGGATCCAACACAAGTCCTAGCTGCACCGCAAGCAACGTTAATGACTACGATTGCTAAAGGTATCTTCTCTCATCAGTTAGAGTGGACAATGATTTTAATTGGTTTAGCCCTTGGTGCTATTATTATTATCATTGATTTAGTATTAGCAAAAAGTAACTGTAAATTCCGTATACCAGCCCTTGCTGTTGGAATGGGAATCTATTTACCACCAATTATCACCACACCTATTTTCCTTGGTGCATTAATTTCATGGTTTATTCGTCGTAGAGTGTATCGAACTAAAAATGCGCCACAAAATGATGAAAATTACCGTAAGGTTGATCGTAAAGCAACATTGATTGCTTCTGGATTAATTGTTGGTGAGAGTTTAGTTGGTGTTATCATGGCGGTAGTGATTGTAATTAGTATCTCTAGTGGGGGCGATAGTGCACCACTATCATTAGCACCTTGGTTAGGTGATATATTTGGTAGCAATTTAGATGTTGTTCAACAACTACTTGGTTTATTTGTTTTTGTTGTAATTTGTTTGACCTTTATTCGTCGAGCACTATCAGCAATTAAAAAATCATCTTAATAAGTTCTACTTGATACTCTCATCAAAAGGTGAGAGTATCAACCCTACTTAATCATCACTAAATACACGTCATATGTCCCATTTCATTGCAGAAAATAGCTTTGCTAATCAAGTTTATGCAATTATTGCTGCTATTCCACCAGGTAAAGTGGTTACTTATGGACAAATAGCTAAAATGGCCGGAATGCCCAGTTATGTACGGCAAGTCTGTTTTATTTTACGAAAGCTACCTAAAGAGAGTAAATTACCTTGCCACCGCATTATTAATGGTCAAGGGCGATTGTCCGTTAAAGATGAAACCTATCGTCGTTATAAATTGAAATTAATCGAAGAAGGCATTGAGTTTAATCAGAACGATAAAATTGATCTAAAAAAATATGGTTGGCATATTTAACAGGCTAATTTTCGTTAAAATATTACTGTAAGTAGTGAATATAGAGAAAAATCTAAATCTCACTCCAGTAAAAATATCAGCAACTCATCAAGCTAATCAGACTTAACATAGTTTGATGAGCAGCGGAATAACGATTCACTCAACGATACTCATGATGATTAGTCAAGCTGACTCATCACTACATTAACCAATCTTTAATTAAGGCTACAACTTGCTTAGGTTGGGCTGTATGTACATTATGACCCGCGCCCTCAACAGTTGTAATGGCAGCATAAGGAAATTGCGTCAAAATATCACTCAAATAATCATCAATAATATAATTTGACTGACTGCCACGAATAAATAGCACTGGCTGCCGATAAGGCTCAATTTCAGACCAACCACGAATATCGGCATAATGTTTTGTGATCGCTTGATAATTAAATAACCATCGACCTGATTTATAGGATTTCAATAAAAATAAAATGATCGGCTCTGGGATATAGGCACTCATTGTCTGTTGGATATCTTTTCTCTCTGTCAGATGATCCGCAATACACGCATCAATTGCTTTAAATACTCGTGTATGTGAGTCAGCACAATAGCTTATTGGTGCAATATCTAACACCACCATATGCGCAATTAAGTGAGGCGCTATTTGGGTTAACTGCATTGCTACTTTTCCACCCATTGAGTGACCAACTAAAATAATATTTTGTAACGATAATTGATTAATTAATTTAAAAACATCATCAGCCATCAATGCATAATTCATCTCATCAGACCAAGGAGATAAACCATGATTACGCAGATCAATTTGAATCACTTGATAATCTTGACTAAATTCCCGTGCCAGAATGGCTAAATTATCCAAATTACCAAATAAACCATGTAAAAAGACGATGGGTTGACCTGTGCCTGTTGTTTTATAATGAAGTTGCATACAATATCAAAAATATTTCTAATTCAAATGAAGTCTACTTTACTGTGAATTTTACGATAAAACCACCTCTTTTTGATAGCAATAACCGATATTCTATAACCAATTGATACTGATAGGACAATGATTTGTCGATTTTAATCAGTTATTAAATAAAAATTACAGATGATTAAGATAAACTCTGTTAAAATCATCACAATTTTATTCAGCCACTACGATAACAACTATGCTACAAAATAATCCATTATTAGCACAACTAAAACAACAACTTCATTCTCAAACACCTCGCGCAGAAGG
This sequence comes from Orbaceae bacterium BiB, assembly GCA_036251205.1. NCBI lineage: Bacteria > Pseudomonadati > Pseudomonadota > Gammaproteobacteria > Orbales > Orbaceae > Orbus > Orbus mooreae. The sequence goes on from CP133958.1 coordinate 1,084,334, forward strand.
AGTCGTCAAAGCCCATGACAAAGGTTATGGTTTTTTAGAAACTGATAATAAAAAAAGCTATTTTATTCCAGCTAGCCAGATGAAAAATGTCCTAGACGGCGATAAAGTTTCTGGAATATTAATCGAAAATGGTGAGAAAACCTCCTTTGAACCTGACACATTAATTGAACCAGCACTCAATACTTTTTTAGCTCAAGTCACCTTTAGTAATAAAGCGCTAGAGATTATCCCTGAAAGTGTATCCAACCGTCTAATTAAATGTAAAGTATCTAATGATATTGAACAAAAGCTGCAAGAACATGACTGGGTAAAAGCAAAATTAGTGTCCCATCCGCTACGAGACAAGAGTGGCTTTTTTGCTGAAATAACTCAATTTGTTGCTGAAGATAAAGATATCAATGCGTTATGGCTGATTGCCTTAGCAAAATATAACTTAGAGGCATCGGCACCAAATGAAGTGATCTGGAACGAACCTGAAAATACAGATCAATCTCGTATCGACCTGACTGATGTTGACTTTTTTACTATTGATGGTGCCGAGACGCAAGATATGGATGATGCACTATCAATCACTCAAGATGAGCAAGGTAATTATATTCTGCAAGTTGCTATTGCAGATCCTAGCGCTTATATTAATGAAGAGAGCGAAATCGATACTATTGCTTGTAGCCGTAGTTTTTCAACTTATTTACCTGGTTTTACCATTTCAATGCTACCAGAATCTCTGGCGAATAAACTGTGCTCCCTAAAAGCCAATGAAAAACGTCCGGCTCTGGTTTGCAAAATTGTCATAAATCCACAAGGTGATATCTGTTATGATGCAACACAATTTAATTTAGCTTGGGTAGAATCAAAAGCCAAATTGAGTTATGAAGGCGTGTCAAACTTTATCGATCATGATGAAGATTTATCAATAGAAATACCAAATATTCAGTCACAATTAAAATTATTACTACAATTAGCTGAGATCAGAAACAACTGGCGTTATGAAAATGCGCTGTTATTTAGAGATAACCCAGACTACTATTTTATATTTGATAATAATCGTCAGCTGATTAATATCAAAAAACAGACTAAGCTTACCGCGCATAAAATGGTTGAAGAGGCTATGGTCATCGCCAATCAAGCATTTACGGATATACTTCAAAAACAGTTACCTCAAGGGATATTTAATATTCACGCGGGATTTGAAAGTAAATATTTAGATGTAGTCATAAAAATACTAAGCGAAAACAATATAGAAGGTTTTGATAAAGATCGTTTATCTTCATTTGAAGGTTATAAAGCTTTACGTCAACTCACCGAAAAGAACCAACTACTTGAATACCGCCTAAGACGTTACCAATCACCGGCAGATTTCGCTTTCGAAGCTAATCCTCATTTTGGTTTAGGCTTTCATGCGTATGCTACATGGACATCACCAATTCGAAAATATGGTGATCTGCTAAATCATCGTTTGCTTAAATCAATGATTAACGGTACTTCACCCACTGTGCTTGATAGTAAAATATTGTCTATCATGAATAAACGCCGTAGAGCAACAAGACTCGCTGAAAGAGAAGTGAGTAACAAATTATATTGTCAATATTTGCAAGATAAAGTGGGACAAAAGTTTGCTGCTGAAATCATTGATCTCAACCGTGGCGGGGCTAAAGTCCGTTTAACTGATATCGGTGCAGTTGCTTTTCTACCAGCCTCATTAATCCATAACCAACGTAATGAACTTACAATATCACCAGAAAATGGGTATATCAAAATTAAAGATGAGTTAGCCTATCAGCTACTTGATACAGTTGATGTCACGATTAATGAAGTAAAAAAAGAAACGGGCTCAATTATTGTAGGAATTGCTCGAGAGTAAATATTTAGTCAATAAGGTCAAGTAGGTACGGTATGTACCTACTCTTAACAAAAATTATTTTACTACCCGGAATGGACTAGTTGGTTTTTTAGTCGGCTCCTCAGCAGTACGATTTTCGTATTGTGGTTCAGCTTCAAAAGCGATACCGGCACCATTCTCTCGTGCATAAACAGCCTCGATAGCCGCCATCGGAACGACAATATGATTAGGTTGACCGGCAAATCTTGCGTTAAATTCAATCTCATCATTATTAACCGAATATTGTCCCACAGATTGAGGGGCAATATTTAATACAATTTGGTTATTTTGTATATATTCACTAGGGACAATCACACCATATACGGTTGTATTAACAATAATATGTGGTGTTAAACCATTATCAACAATCCAATCATAAATCGCCTTAAATAAATAAGGACGGCGAGGACTCATTGCTAAATCATCCATAATCTTATTAGGCTCTCATCTTCTTTTCATCATCAGTTAATGACTCAATAAACGCTGGACGCTCAAAAATTCGATTCATATAGCTGATATAATGTTTTTCAGCCGTTTTAGGCAGCGTAATATCTAAAATAGGTAAGCGCCATAATAACGGAGCAAAATAGCAGTCACATAAAGTAAAATCATCACTCATAAAGTACGGTTTTTCTTTAAACATGACAGAAACAGCCGTTAGATCATCTTGTAATGATTTTCTAGCTTCCTTCGCTTCTTCAGATTTAGGTGAATTAATAATTGTTTCATAAGCGGAGTACCACTCTTTACGCATACGATACATCGTTAACCGAGAGTTAGCTCTCACAATCGGATAAACGGGCATTAAAGGTGGATGAGGAAAACGTTCATCAAGATATTCTAATGCAATATGAGGTTCATATAAGGTTAAGTCGCGATCGATAAGTGTCGGAATAGTGCCATAAGGGTTAAGATCTAATAACTCTTGAGGTAAATGATTAGCCTCAACAAACTCAATCTCAGCAGTAACGCCCTTTTCCGCTAAAACAAAACGTACCTGATGACCATAAATATCCGTTGTATCACAAAATAATGTCATTACAGAACGTTTATTAACAGCAACTACCATGTTAACTCCAAATTTATAAATAAAGTATTTATATCAAGTGGAGATATTTTAGCAAATTGGGAATCAAATTTGTGAAAAAAATAATAATTCTTTTGTTTTATTTGTTAATAAATATCAAATCTAAAAATAAAACCACAAATAATCAATAAATTATTAATTTAATAAGCAACAATAAAAAATAGTTTATATAAAAAAACCTACTGATCACTCAGTAGGTTTTTTATAAAAATCAACAATAATCTAAAAATTATTGACCTTTAACTTCTTTTAAACCGTGGAATGGTGCTTTGCTACCTAAAGCTTCTTCAATACGGATTAATTGGTTGTATTTAGCAATACGGTCTGAACGGCTCATAGAACCCGTTTTAATTTGACCTGCAGCTAAACCAACAGCTAAATCAGCGATTGTTGAATCTTCTGATTCACCACTACGGTGAGAGATAACAGCAGTATAACCCGCATCTTTTGCCATTTTAACAGCAGCAATAGATTCAGTTAATGTACCGATTTGGTTTACTTTAACTAGAATTGAGTTAGCAATCCCTTTATCAATCCCTTCTTTGAAGATCTTAGTATTTGTTACGAATAGATCGTCACCAACTAATTGAAGTTTGTTACCTAATGCTTTAGTTTGGTATGCCCAACCATTCCAATCACTTTCATCTAAACCATCTTCAATAGATACGATTGGGTATTGATTTGCTAAACCTTCTAAGTAGTGAGTAAACTCTTCAGAAGTAAACTCTTTACCACCTTCACCTTTTAATACATATTTACCAGTTTCTTTGTTGTAAAACTCAGAAGCAGCACAGTCCATCGCTAAAGTAATATCTTTACCTAATACATAACCTGCTTTTTCAACAGCTTCTTTGATACAAGCTAATGCATCAGCATTTGATGCTAAATTTGGTGCAAAACCACCTTCATCACCAACTGCAGTATTCATGCCTTTAGCGTGTAATACTTTAGCTAAAGTATGGAATACTTCTGAACCCATACGAACTGCTTCACGAAGACTTTTAGCGCCAACTGGTTGAATCATAAACTCTTGTAAATCGATGTTGTTATCTGCATGTTCACCACCGTTGATGATGTTCATCATTGGAAGTGGCATAGAGTATTGACCAGGAGTTCCGTTCAAATCAGCGATATGAGCAAATAAAGGTACGCCTTTCGCTGCTGCTGCTGCTTTAGCATTCGCTAAAGATACCGCTAAAATTGAGTTTGCACCTAAGTTTGATTTAAAATCTGTACCATCTAAATCTAACATGATTTGGTCGATTGCAGCTTGGTCTAATGCATCTTTACCGATTAAAGCTTCAGCAATTGGTCCGTTAACATTAGCAACAGCTTTCAATACACCTTTACCTAAGAAACGAGATTTATCGCCATCACGTAGTTCTAATGCTTCGCGAGAACCAGTTGAGGCACCAGATGGAACGATTGCTAGACCAACAAAACCGCCTTCTAAATGAACTTCAGCTTCAACTGTTGGGTTACCACGTGAATCAATTACTTCGCGACCATGAACTTTAACGATCTTTGCCATTTTTTTTTCCTCTATATGACACATTAAAAATAAAAAATAATTATAAAACTCTTAGCGCTGCTGATACTCATTTGCGGCGCGAATAAAACTACTAAATAACGGGTGACCATCTCTTGGTGTTGATGTAAACTCAGGATGGAATTGACATGCGACAAACCATGGATGATCTGGATTTTCAATAATCTCAACTAATTTTTTATCTGTTGATAAACCTGTTACTTTTAAGCCAGCATTAACAATAGCTGGTAATAAATTATTATTCACTTCATAACGGTGACGGTGACGTTCTACAATAGAATCTTTATTGTACATAGCTCGTACTAATGAATTTGGTTCTAAATGACAAACTTGGGCACCTAGTCTCATTGTACCACCTAAATCACTATTTTCACTGCGATGAACAATTTCACCTGATTCATCACTCCATTCAGTAATAAGAGCGACAACTGGGTTTGTACAATCTTTAACAAACTCAGTAGAGTTAGCATCTTTCATCCCCGCAACATTACGCGCGAATTCAATTAATGCTACTTGTAAACCTAAACAGATACCTAAATAAGGGACCTTATTTTCTCTTGCATAACGTGCGGCTAAAATTTTACCTTCTACACCTCGGTAGCCAAAACCACCTGGGATCAAGATACCATCTAAACCTTTTAACATATCAGTTCCTTTTGACTCAAGATCTTCTGAATCAATATAACGGATATGCACAGTTAGACGATTTTTTAAACCACCATGTTTTAATGCTTCATTAACTGATTTATAGGCGTCAGGTAATTCAATATATTTACCGACCATACCAATAGTCACTTCACCAACTGGATTTGCCTCTTCATAAATCACTTGTTCCCATTCAGCAAGGTTAGCTTCCGGACACTCTAGATGGAATCGATTACAAACATAACTATCAAGTCCTTGTGACTTTAATAATGCTGGAATTTTATAAATCGAATCAACATCTTTTAATGAAATAACGGCTTTCTCTGGCACATTACAAAATAGTGCTATTTTAGCTCGCTCATTAGCAGGTACCATACGATCTGAACGACAGATTAAAATATCTGGTTGAATACCAATAGAGAGTAACTCTTTTACTGAGTGTTGTGTTGGTTTAGTTTTTACTTCACCAGATGAAGGTAAATAAGGAACTAATGTTAGATGCATAAATAATGTATGCTCACGCCCAACATTGACAGCTAACTGACGAAGTGCTTCTAAAAATGGTAATGATTCGATATCACCTACCGTACCACCGACTTCGACGATAGCAACGTCAAACCCTTTCGCCCCTTCAATCACACGCTCTTTTATCGCATTTGTGATGTGAGGAATAACCTGAATTGTTGCACCTAAATAATCGCCACGGCGCTCTTTACGCAAAACATCTGAATATATACGTCCAGTTGTAAAATTGTTGCGACGAGTCATTTTAGTGCGGATAAATCGCTCATAGTGACCAAGATCAAGATCGGTTTCTGCACCATCTTCAGTAACAAAAACTTCACCATGTTGAATCGGGCTCATTGTCCCTGGATCGACATTGATATAAGGATCTAACTTGAGCATAGTAACATTAAGACCACGCGCCTCAAGTATAGCAGCCAATGATGCTGCAGCGATCCCCTTACCTAAAGAAGAAACAACGCCGCCTGTAACAAAAATATAATTTGTGACCATTAAATTAAGACCATTTTCATGTGATGAATATTACCTTTAAATTCAGCCAAATTTGCTCGAAATAAAAACAATATTACAATTAATCAGACGGGTTAGTAGTGTAGCAGAATACTACCTTTGTCACAATGGAATAATTTATTTTTAGTTTGTACTTTAATATGATTCTTTTGCTAACTTCACAACTCGATTAAACATATATTTTAATAAAGTGGGAATAACATCGACTCCGCGTTCTTTCACATCATCACAAATCGCAATCGCTAAGTCAGGTTTGGAACTTTTGTGTATCGCCTTTTGAATAATTTTATGTACCGGCAAATCAATATGCTCAATTGTGCCATAACCCATCATTTTATAAACATGACTAAAACCATTTTTAAATAAAAAATTCTCAATATCTCTTGCTGGTAATACCGTTAAATAATTATTGACCTCATGATGAGTTGGGCATAGAGAACGAACTGTATCAGCATATTTCTTACCTGCAATATCCCCATCCGTTAAAACATGCCAATGAATTCCCATTTTATTCGCATATTTAATCAATGGTTTTAGTCCACACTGTGCAAACTCAATTAATTCAATACCTTCAGAATTTAAATGGAAACCACACTGCTCCGCTAACTCACGTAACAACCAGACCTCTGTTTCTCCCTCAACTAGCAACCAACATCGTGAAAAGATAGCCGAAGCGCGTCGATAGAGAATATGAAACATAATCTTTCGCTTATCAGTAAGAGTTAAACCATTTTCACCAGTACTCATCGCTACAATACCTGAGGGTTTACGCATTAAATGGTAAATATGTTCTAACGAAAATAATGAAACTAAATCACTAGAATTAGTTGTAATAAATTTTTGAGTCGGAAAATTTTTTAGTAAACGGAAACCTACCGATAATAAAATACGATGTAATTGACTTTCCGGTTCTTCCAAAATAAGAATAGGCATTGCATTAGGTTGTAGTTGATTATTACCTTTTGCTGTTAAAATAGCACCAAAGACCCCCATTAACATAATGCGAATATAATCACTATCTAAATCATCTAACAAATCATTAATCTTGTCTAAGGAGTTCCACTCATCCATACTTGGAGAAGGGTTTTTAGCAATGTATTTATAGTGATAACGTCTTTTTTTATCAACTAAATAGTATTCTAATAGTGCTTTTGCTGCCACTACGCCACGCTCTAAATCATGAGGTGAAAACTGTGTTGAGTGTTCAGCAAGCTGAGCTGATAATTGTGTTAAATAATAAGTCGAGAGTGGTTGATTAGTGATTGGTAAAGTATCTTCATTAATCGTCTTTTTTAAGCGCATTGCGGGGTTCAAGGTAATTAATAATTCGATCATTGCTGATTCATTTTCTAGAGTAATTTTATTACCGTGCATATCAGTAAAAAAATGATGGGTAACAATTTTATTTTGACGCTTATCCGCTTTAATTTGATAACAAAGCACTGATTTCATCAAAGTCGAATCTTGATAAACAACTTTAGTTAGTGGTTGATACTGTTCAACTTTTAACTCGTCAATAAAACTTTCCGTAAACCTAAAACTGATACTCGCCAAATCAGCTTGATATTTTTCATCATAAAAAAAATCGCTTTCAACAAATTGATAAAATAAATTATCTAAAGAGAGTAACATCAGTGCACTAATTAAACTTGAACGTCCCCAGCGATTTTCACCAATTAAAACGTTACTATCACGATTAAGTCTCAGTGTTAACTGTTTAATCCCTCGAAATCCATGAATATCAACGCTTGCTAAATACATAAGCTCACCATTTATTAAATTACTGGTTAATTAATATACTTAATTCCATCCTGTTATACAAATCAAGTTAATAAATCTTTTATAAAGTGCTAAAAACAGCACTAGAAATACTGATTACACAGTAGTAGAAGTAATAATACGGTGTGTTTTTTGATCTAATTCACGAAAAATTAAAAATTTATTTTTATTTTTAGCTAACTTATATTATTCTCTCGCTAAAATTGAAACGTTTCAATTTACAAATGCAGTTGATAAACGAATATGACAAAAATATGCCAAAAGAGGAGAACAATTTGAAAATTCATTTTTTAGGCTCTGGCGCCTCAGAAGGAATACCTAATCCATTTTGTAAATGTGAAATATGTGAAAAGACACGTGTCGCAAAAGGTAAAAATATCAGAACACGTAGCGCATTAATTATTGATGATCTTATGCAAATTGATTTTGCTCCAGAATTTAGCTATCAAGTCATGCGAGAAAATATTGATGTCACTAAAATAAAAGATCTATTATTTACTCACACTCACCCCGATCACTTCAATGTCGGCGATCTTTTTAGCCGCATGGTAGATTATGGCTTCAATATAACTCATCCTCTATATATTTATGGTAACGATATTGCAATTAATGGCTGTTTAGCTGTTTTACCTAACTACAGCCAAGAACGGTTTGTGTTTAACCTTGCTATTCCTTATCAACCATTTATCACATCAAGTGGCTATCAAGTTACACCATTATTAGCTAATCATGCAAAATGGGAGTTTTGCTACATCTATCTGATTGAAAAAGAGGGTAAAACGATGTTATATGGCCATGATTCAGGTTATTTCCCTGAACTCACTTGGCAATGGCTAAAAAATAGCGGTAAAAAAATTGATCTCGCTATTTTTGAATGCTCTTATGGTTACAAACAAAATGATCGTACAAATAACCACATGAGTATTGAAACCGTAATCTCCTCTCAAAAACGAATGATCGACGATGGTATATTCCACGATAAAACACAATTAATCACATCACACCATTCACACAGTAGTGGTTTTATGCATGATGAATTAGTTGCGATCTTTGCACCATACAATATTACTGTTGCCTATGATGGTTTAACAGAAACAATATAATATATCAAGGAATTATAAATGCTTAAGTTACCTCGTTTACTGATTATGATGTTTTTACAATATTTTGTGCAAGGTGCATGGAATATGGTTATCGGAGCAGTACTTGCTGCCTATGGTTTAAAAGAAATTGTTGGCTCAACTTACTCCGTTTTGGGAATTGCGACTATCATTTCACCACTATTTATTGGTATGATTGCCGATAGATTTATTGCTTCACAAAAAGTGATGGGGGTTTTACATCTACTAAATGCAATCGTACTATTCATGTTACCTAATTTTATTGAAAGTGGTAATGATGCCGGCTTTCTGGCAATGATCTTTATTGTTGGATTACTATTTTATCCAACGACCGCATTAGCAAACAGTGTGAGCTTTAGACATATTGATGGTGTAAAATGGTTCCCGATTGTACGTGTATTTGGTACCATTGGTTTTATGACCGTTGGCTTTACAATGGGTTCAACCTTTCTTGATATTTCAAAATCAACCAACTCATTTTTATTAGCGTCCGGTGCTTCTGTTCTATACGGTTTATACTGCTTTACACTACCAAATACCCCACCTAGTGCGAAAAATAAGAAAATCTCTATTCGTGAAATTTTATGTTTAGATGCTTTATCACTCTTTAAAGATAAATATTTCTCTATCTTTATGTTTTCGACTTTTATTCTAATGATTGCGAAAACCGCTTATAGTGCTTATATTCCAGTTTATTTGCCGGTGTTAAATTTAGATCCAGCATCAATGATGCAAATCGCAACGGCGACTGAAGTACTCTTTATGGTATTTTTAGCATTTCTACTAGGTCGTTTTGGCTTTAAGAAAGTGATTTTATTTGGTTCAATCAGTTGGATTATTCGTAGTTTAATGCTATCACAAGCAGCTGTATCAGAGGACTATTTGGTCTATATCGTTGTCGCTTTATTATTACAGGGCTTATGTTGGGATTTCTTCTTCACAGCGGGCGATATCTATGTTGATAAGAAAGCTAAACCAGAAATAAAAGCTCAAGCACAAGGCTTGCGTTTTATCGTATCAAATGGTTTTGGTGTATTTATGGCAGCATCAGTCTGTGGTTTTATCAATAACCGAGTTGTTACGGAAAAGACCATGCCAGAAGCAGCGGCCCAATGGCAGGAGTTTTGGATCTATCCGGCAGTTGTTGCGGCAGTCGTTACTATCGGTTTTTGGATCTTCTTTAATGATAAAGATGTATTAATCAAACCAAAAGAAAAAGTTTAATTCTCTATGTTACTAAATATGTATTAACTTACGCCAAGTGGTTAATACATATTTAGCCTCATTACGTACCTAATATTTTATATAATAACCCCCCATATGATTAAATTAACGTTATAATACTCGCCTGTGTATTTATTATGTGAATTTTATGGTTTTTGTTAATCAACTCTATATCCATCCGGTAAAATCAATGCAAGGCATTGCATTACAAACCAGTGAAGTACGCAATAGCGGACTAAAAGATGATCGCATTTTTATGGTTTGTGAACCTGATGGTACTTTCGTTACTGCAAGAGAAACGCCTCAATTATTACAACTAAAAACAGTGATGAATTCAGACGGGGTATTCATTAGTCTAAACGAACAAAAAAGTATTCAAGCCAACTATGCTGATTTTTCGTTAACGAGTGAACCCACCAAAGTTTGGGGAAGTCAATTTACCTCACACATCGCCTCAATTAGTGTTAATCGTTTTTTGAGTGATTTTCTAAAAAGAGATGTCCAGCTGCGTTGGATTGGCCAAACATCTGATCGCGTCGTGAAACGTTATCCAGAAACACCGCTTGCTTTTGCTGATGGCTATCCTTATTTACTCGTTAATACGGCGTCATTTAATTATCTACAACAACAATGTCCAGAGAAGTTAACCATCGAACAATTTAGGGGAAATATTCTCATTGATGGCGCATTACCTTTTGCTGAGGATGGCTGGAAAACCATTAAAATAGGTGATGTAATTTTTGATTTAGTCAAACCTTGTAGCCGATGTGTAATGACTCGCGTGAATTTAGTTAATTACCAATATTTTGCCGATAATGAACCCTTAAAAACACTACGTTATTTTAGATTAGATGAACAAGGTGAAATTGATTTTGGGATTAATATGATTGCTCGTAATACAGGCATCATTTCTATTAACGATAAAGTAGAAGTCCTAGAACGACAACGAGCCAAAAACTATATAAAATCATTCCCTAAAGAAAATCTGATTGAAGCTAAGCCTTGCCAGATTATCTTTGACTCAGTGACATTTATTGGTAATAACAAGCAGCCATTACTCGAACAGCTAGAACAAAATGGTGTTGTGATGTCATACTCTTGTCGTACGGGAGTTTGTGGTCGTTGCCAAATTGAGTTAGAAGAAGGTGAAGTCATGCCGATGACACAATCTGCTATCAGACGTAATAATCGTATTTTAGCTTGTAGTTGCATACCGAAAAGTAATCAACTTAAATTAAAAAATATCCGGTCTAAGTCATAATTAATGGTGTCGGCATAAATATGCCGGCACACCTAAATCGAGTAATATAGTGAAAGAGTAACTAAGAACAGAGTTGAGAAAATAAATCTGCAACGGCTTTTTCATCACCGTCAGTAACTTCTTCCTCATTCGTTTTCGAATTATTTTTGCTCGCTAGTCGATCATTCATCACTTTCACAACATCAGTAATATCAAAATTTTTACCTGCCATGTTGACACAAGGGTCCGCTAACAAACAGACAGAGGCCGTATCACCACTTTCTACTACTAATAAATTAATGCGTTGAGCACTATCTTGGACTTGAGCTTCAACAAGTTCACCAAAGGAAGGGGTAAATAGCATAGGCTGTTGTACAAAATACCAACTTTTAGGCATCTGCGGTTTCAAAAAGTTACTAGCGACAATTGCATTGAGTACCAACTCAACTTTCTGCGGCTCAGGTAAATTGAGTCGTGTACAGCTTTCATAGAATTGATAATAAGCAGAGGCATCATCAACAGAAAAAGGAAAAGTATTAAAAGCATCAGGAGTTAACATTTTGGCAGGATAACGAGAACGAAATACCATATCGTTTGCAATTTCTAACATCAAACAATCATATTTACTATCAAAATACCAACGCCAATTATCACTTGGCCGAATTGTTATTTTTTTTCTCATTACATTATCTTACCCTGAACACTTTAGTGTGTTTTACAAACAATATAGCAAACTCTGAATTAAAAAAAAACAAAAATATCAATTATTTTTCAGCTAATCATTTAATTTTTAAAAGAATAATTTCAGAATATGCTTATAAGAATGATCTAAATTCAGATCAAAATCTATCAAATAGATCTTATTTTTAGATCTGAATAGACATCGCATCGATTATAATCAATTTGATCACTGCTTTTAGTCGATTAGGTGGCTAAAAAAACCAATAATAACAATACGCTAAGAGAATGTTAAGGTGATATCTAAAGATTAGATGAATGATCATCAATATCGATCATAATACATGATCCTAATAGATTTGATCATTAGATTGTCGGCATTTATCGAGTGATACGTGTAAAACAACGTTTGAAAAATTTATTCAATTCATTATAAAAACCATACTATCTACTTATCGTGCAATAAAAAGAGCGCTTAAGCGCTCTTTTTCACTATAATGATATGTTACAGCAAGTTTTTAACGAATAATTAAGTTTTAATAGTTAAGTTAGAATACTTAATATTAACCTGCTACATTAATTTTCTTCATATCTTTCATATAACTACGTAATGTATGACCAATTTTTTCAATTGGGTGGTTACGAATCGCTTCATTCACATCACGTAATTGTGCATTATCAACACTGCCTTCAGGAATAGCTTTACCTAAATCACCAGTTTGTAATAACGGCATGAATTTTTCTCTTAATAGTGGAATGGCAACATTAGAGAATAAATAGTTACCATACTCAGCAGTATCAGAGATAACCACATTCATTTCATATAAACGTTTACGTGCAATAGTATTAGCAATTAACGGTAATTCATGAAGTGATTCATAATAAGCAGACTCTTCAAGAATACCAGCTTCAACCATTGTTTCAAAGGCTAGTTCAACACCGGCTTTAACCATTGCGATCATAACAACGCCTTGATCAAAGTAAGTTTGTTCATCAATTTTACCTTGATATTCAGCAGCTTTCTCAAAGCCAGTTTCTCCGGTCTCTTTACGCCATTTTAGTAGATTAACATCATCGTTATTCCAATCAGCCATCATCGTTGCAGAGAAGTGACCAGAAATAATATCGTCCATATGTTTACGATATAGATCCGTCATAATAACTTTTAACTCTTCTGCTAACGCATTAGCACGTAACTTAGCTGGATTTGATAAACGATCCATCATTAATGTGATACCACCTTGCTTTAAAGCTTCAGTGATCGTTTCCCAACCAAATTGTAATAGTTTACATGCATAAGCAGGATCTACTCCTTCTGCTACTAACTTATCAAAACATAATAGTGAACCAGTTTGTAACATACCACAAAGGATTGTTTGTTCACCCATTAGATCTGATTTTACTTCAGCAACAAATGAAGACTCTAATACACCCGCTCGGTGACCACCAGTTGCAGCTGCCCAAGCTTTTGCAATAGCTAATCCTTCGCCTTTTGGATCGTTAGCTGGATGTACAGCGATCAATGTTGGCACACCAAAACCACGTTTATACTCTTCACGAACTTCAGTCCCTGGACATTTTGGTGCCACCATAACAACGGTAATATCAGAACGAATTTGTTCACCCACTTCAATAATATTAAAACCATGAGAGTAGCCTAATGCTGCGCCTTGTTTCATTAATGGTTGAACAGCTTTAACTACTGCAGAGTGTTGTTTATCTGGAGTTAAGTTAATTACAAGATCAGCCGTTGGGATTAAATCTTCATAAGTACCAACTTTAAAACCATTTTCAGTGGCTTTTTTCCATGAAGCTCGTTTTTCAGCAATCGCCTCTTTGCGTAGTGCATAAGAGATATCAAGACCTGAATCACGCATGTTTAACCCTTGGTTTAAGCCTTGTGCACCACAACCGACAATAACAATTTTTTTACCTTTCAAAAATTGTGCTTCTTGTGCAAATTCGCTGCGATCCATAAAACGGCATTTACCTAATTGTGCTAATTTTTCGCGCCAGCTTAATGTATTAAAGTAGTTTGACATTCTTTTTCCCCTATAAATAAAATCAGATATTGATGGACTCAGCCATAAATTATTATGGTCATACTATACTTTATTTTTTTTATTGCTAAAATTGATATATTCAGAACGTAATGTTGCAATTATTGCAACAATCATCAGAATTACAGCTTTAGGTTTAATATGGATATTCGCGATTTAAAAGTCTTTTTACATCTCAGTGAAACTCACCATTTTGGTCTAACGGCTAAAGCGATGCATATCACGCCATCAACGTTATCAAGACAAATTCAACGCTTAGAAGAGAGTTTAGGTCAGCAACTATTCATTCGAGATAATCGCTCGGTCAGTATTACTGATGCAGGTCAGCAGCTAAAATTATTTGCAAAACAAGTCGTATCTGATTACCAGCATTTACAACAAAACTTAAACCAAGCTAACCATCAACTTACTGGCGAACTGAGTCTATTTTGCTCGGTAACAGCCGCTTATAGTCACTTGCCAGATATTCTAGATAAATTTAGGGTACTCTATCCATTGGTAGAAATAAAGTTAACAACCGGTGATGCCGCCGATGCAGTAAGTAAAATTCAATCGAATGAGGCTGATCTTGCTATCGCTGGTTGTCCCAAAAATTTACCAACTAGTGTTGAGTTTGTAAAATTGGGTGAGATAGAAATGGTACTACTAATACCAAGACTACGCAGTACATTTAGTGATAAGCTTCATCAAAAAGAGCCTGATTGGCGTAATATCCCTTTTATCTTGCCAGAACATGGTCCAAGTCGTCATCGTATTGATCTGTGGTTTAAACAAAATAAGATCCATTCACCTAAAATTTATGCCACCGTTGCCGGTCACGAAGCAATTGTATCAATGGTTGCACTAGGTTGTGGAGTTGCATTATTGCCAAAAGTTGTCATGGAAAATAGTCCAGAAAGAATAAGAGAACGCATTATTGAATGGTCATCAAGTTTAATCGAACCTTTTGATATTGGTATTTGTGTACAAAAAAGACGCTTAGCAGAAAAAATTATTGCCGCATTTTGGCAACTTGCTAATTAAGCAAGTTGCCACAGCGTATAACTAAACTTTACGACTAAAATCCGACTACGCAAATAGACCAACTTTATAGAATATAGCAGCCTTATTAAATATTAACTTAATGTGTCTGCTCATTTTGCTGAGTAATAGTTGTTATCTTTTCGACATTAACTTGACTGATTTTATACCAATCCATTTTACGTGTTAAAATCATAATGCCACCTAAAACAATAAATAATAAAATACTACCGAGTAACAAAGCATTACCTTCAGAGATCATCACAAAATAGAGCACTGTATAGAGTGTTAATAAGAAAATAGTAAATATAATACTCCACTTACTATTTTTTATGACTCCCGATAAATAAAAACCGATCAATAAACTACAAGCAATTGACCCAATAATATAAGCCAATAAGAAGCCTATATGCTCGGATAATGCTAATAATAAGAGATAGAAAAGAGTTAATGCCATACCAACTAATAAATACTGTACTGGATGAATTTTGAGTTGTTTAAGCATTTCAAAAATGAAGAAACAGATAAACGTTAACGCAATAAATAAAATATCATATTTAACAGCTCGTTCAATCATTTGATATTGATCGACTGTTTCGACAAAACTGGTTTTAAAATCAGGCATATTGGCAATATCCGATGAATAATAACGTGTTTCACTGACATCATCAGCAAATAAGCTATTAATATTATTGGCATACCAACTACTTTGCCAGGTCGCTACAAAACCGTTTTGATCAATTTGTCGATTGATAGGTAAACTATAACCGATAAAATTAGGATGAGGCCAATTGCCTTTAAGTTGATAATGGCTTGATCGTCCAATAGGTACTATCGATAGCTCTTTTGTTCCTTGCAGTTGCAATGAAAAATTGAACTCAAGTTTTTTATTGGTTAAATTATCAATCGACACTGAGGCATTAATACCTTGTACACTTCCCATGCCACTCTGTTTTACGCCAGGCTCAAAATCCAACTGCTGGTTGGCTAACATAATCGTTGGCGTCTGCATAATTCCCCGTGTATCAGAGATTAACACTAATAAATACGGTTCACCCACCTCTATTGCCGGATTATTTTTTAGTGAGTCAAGGGAGACCGAATTAAATGATCCATTAAACGTTAATTGAGTTTGGTAAACCTGAGCTTGATAAATACCAATATGCCGTGATGAGATATCTGCATCACCCTCCACATTAAGTTGTTGTGGTAATATATAACGTACATATTTCTTTTGAATATAATAGTTCTGTTTATTGTTTACTTCTAAAAGTGTTTCGGTATAAGGCACAACAATAATTGGACCAATAATTTTTTGTACGCCACTACTACTCTGTGCAACTGAATCAATCACACTATTTTGATAATAAAATCTTTCCTGTATTAAGCCCATAATCATCAGCATTGGGATAAGCATAACAAGGATTAATCCGCCTAAGGTTAATATTTTAAATAACAATGTAAAATGTGAATTCATTAGATTTTCCCTATTTTTAGTATAATAAGGCAAGTTTATTGAGCAATCATGAAGTGGATATGAAGCGAATATGAAGAATAAGTGAAGTCATTAGAAAACAGATCATAATGTCCCTTATTTTTTAATGGTCATTATTTAATCAGAGTTTTAATGATTTGATTTTTATGGCTTTTATTATGTTATCTACAGTGTAGTGGCAAAGTTATCAAAGCCATTTGTGAATAAAAATTAAAATATAATCCTTCTTACTCATATTACATCACGATAATAAAATAAAATGCGATGTAACAAAATTCAACCTTTAACATAATGATATAATTTATAACACTTTTTTATAGTTAGTCACAAAGTTATGACAACATTATCAACGTTATTTGTTAATAAAACGATCATATCATAATGCTCAGTGAAAAACAGGATCAAATTTATTATGTGATATAATTTGTTCGATAAAATAACAAACTGTTTTTTATGAAAATTTGATGGTTATTAACATCGTTAATACAACTTTATGCACCTGATTTGTGAATAAGTACTGAAAACCAATAATGGTTTTATGACAGATACCAATCCCGATGTTTAGTTAATTGCTATATTTGTATAAATATTGCGTTAATCTAATCACTAATTGTTAACAATAGAGTGAATTAGTCTATACTAACAACAATATGATTACAGAAAGTCTATGATCCAATTGCAATTAAACTTATTTTTAGGAGTTGTTTTTATGTTTTTCGTCATTAGCTCTATTCGAACCAATAACTTCACCGATGAAAAGATGATCGAAAAAATCAAGGCTGTGTGGCAAGAAGCACAAGCTAAACTTTCTGATAATACGGGTTGTGTTTATGGTGTATATAATCACTATCAAAATGATTATCGAGGTGATTATACATTATCGATTGCGGTTGATCACCCTATTGAACATTTTACGACAACAATCGAACCAAACCCAATTGATAATTATTATGTATTTGAAGTTGATGATAATCATGAAGATAAAATTTACCAAACTTGGCAATATATCTGGGGATTAGAACAAGATCGTAAACTATTCCGTGCCTATGATGTTGATTTTGAAAAATATCATCCTGATGGCAGGGTAGAAATTTATATTAGTCTATTAAGTTAATATGCTCTCTTAACCATTTAAACCCGCCATTACTGAGCGGGTTTAAATTTTACGAATGAATAAATAACTTAATAACGTAGAAGTAATTGCTCTATTGTCGATAACAGAACTTTAACATGCTCAAAACGAGTATGTGGATTAAGTAACGTCAGCTTCAATGTGGTTTCACCACCCCGCCGAGTAATTCCTAAATTAGCTCTTCCTTCATCAAACAGCAATTGAGCAATAAATCGATGTACTTGTGTACTATCCTTGTTGCCTAATGCTGATTTTTTAATACGAAACAGTACACTCGCTATTTGCGTTGAATTAACCAGTTCAAAATGTTCTGACTGTGCAATATAATTTGCCACTTGCTGGGCAAGATCAACCGAATAATCAACCATTTCGCCATATTGTTGAGCACCTATACTACGGAAACTCATCCATAATTTTAAAGCATCAAAACGCCGAGTTGTTTGAATCGATTTACTCACTAAATTAGGTACACCTTCAAGCTCATCTTCGATTGGATTAAGATAATCATCATGTCGTCGAATCAACTCATAATTGGCTGCCTCTTTTAATACAAAAGCACCACAACTAATCGTTTGTAAAAACTGTTTATGAAAATCTAAAGCAATCGAATCAGCTAGCTCAATTCCCTGCAAACGGTCACGATATTTATGAGAAAAGAGTAAAATGCCCCCCCAAGCAGCATCAATATGTAACCAGACTTGGTGCTGCTTAGCCAATTGTGCAATCGTTGTAATATCATCGATCGCTCCAGTATCGGTTGTTCCAGCCGTTGCAATAATCGCAAATGCTTTTTTACCGTTGTTCTTTAACTGGTTCAATTTAGTAGACAATTCATCGACAATCATTCTGCCACCATTATCACAAGAGATGGTAACAACAGCAGCTTCATCAAATCCTAACAATAACATCGATTGTTGTACTGAAAAATGGGCTTGCTCTGAACAAACAACAACTAAATCTTGCTTTGAATAGTTAGTATAATGTTTTAAACAATACTCTCTGGCTAATAGTAAACCCATAAAATTACTTTGCGTTCCACCACTGGTAAATATCCCGGCATCACCTGTCGGGTAACCAATATGTTGACGTAACTGGGTAATAATATGTTCTTCAAATAACGTCGCAGATGGACTTTGATCCCATGAATCCATCGATTGATTTGAAACATTAATTAGTACTTCAGCTAATTGTGAAGCTAAAGTCGTTGGGCAATGTAAATGAGCAGAACAGAGAGGATGATGTACTTGTAAAGCATGTTGTAAAAAGTGTTCTTTAGCTTCACGTAACGCCTGTTCATCGCCGACACCTTGCTTTGGCAACATTTCAATTTGATTAAGTTGTTGCCGTAATTGAGGAATTGGTATGCCATCAAACATAGTATCAACAGTCAACCAATCAGCCGCTACATCAACCGCTTGTTTCATCAAAGTGCGGTATTGCTCCGCACCTTCTTTACCTGTTGCAGTAATTCCTACTGCAATATTATTTTCCATGATGACATCCTTATTTCGTAATTGTATTTAAAGCAATTTCTAAACGTTCAAGGACTTGCTTAACTTCATCAAGTGATAATGTTAATGGCGGAAGGAAACGTAATACAGCACCATGACGCCCTCCTCTCTCCGCAATTAATCCAGCACGAAAACAAGCTTGTTGTAATGCAACAGATAGCTCCGGAGCATAAGGTAAACTGCCTAACATATCAGTTTTACCCTGTACATCGACGATTTCAATCCCCAGCATTAAACCTCGACCACGGACTTCACCAATACATGGGAAACGTTTTTGTAGAGCTAATAAACCCGCTTTTAATGCATTACCAGCAACATTAACATTATCTTGCACACCTTGTTTAGTGATCATATCAAGGGTAGCAAGACCCGTTGCCATTGCGAGTTGATTGCCGCGAAAAGTCCCTGTATGTGCACCAGGTAACCACACATCTAACTCAGCACGATAAGCAACTAATGACATTGGTAAACCGCCGCCAATCGCTTTAGACATCACAATCATATCAGGAACGATACCCGATTGACCAAAAGCAAAAAACTCACCACTACGACCAATACCAGCTTGAACTTCATCTAAAATTAAAATAATCCCGAGTCGTTTGGTCACTTCACGAATACGTTTTAACCATTCTACAGGTGCAGGAATAACACCACCTTCACCTTGAATCGCTTCTAGAATGACGGCAGCTGGTTTAGTAATACCGCTCTCAACATCATCTAACATTCGTTCAAATAGGTTCGCTAAAGCTTGGGCACCCTGTTCCCCGCCAATTCCCAGAGGACAACGATAAGCATAAGGATAAGGCATGAATTGGACATAAGGCATTAATCCACCAATGGGATTTTTGGCACCTAAATTACCGGTTGTACTTAAGGTACCATTTGTCATACCATGATAACCGCCTGCAAAACTGATAATAGGTGTTCTTCCTGTGGCTGTTTTGGCTAATTTGAATGCTGCCTCATTAGCATCAGCACCTGTAGGTCCACAAAATTGTAGTCGCCATTCATCAGGATTGCCGGGTAGAAGATTAAGAACGGTTTCAGAAAACTGATCTTTTAGGGGAGTGGTTAAATCTAACGTATGCAGCGGAAGCTGACTTTCTAACACATCTTTTATTGCATTAATAACACTAGGATGATTATGTCCTAATGCCAGGGTGCCGGCACCGGCAAGACAATCTAAATACCTTTTCCCTTCGACATCAGTTAACCAAGCACCTTGTGCCGACTTAATTGAAATTGGAAATTTTCTAGGATAACTTCGTGCATTGGACTCGAAGTGTGATTGTCGATTTAAATAATATTGATTATCAAATGAAGATAATTGTGTAGTTCCCATGTCAAACCCTCTGTTGTAAAAAAAGTTCTACTGTGGAAATAAAAGTAACGTATGATTGAATTCTAACTATCCACCTAATGATACATTGTAATCAGATTTATTTAGGCAATAAACCTAACTTGGATTCAATTTTCTTTGTTCTTTTAATCTAACAGTAATGTTTGGTTATCAATGCCAAGATAGTACGAGCTTATGCTGTAATATCTATTGACCCTCCGGTTAATAAAATTAAATAAATACACTTTCGCTAATCATTAGCGCGGCTAATTGTGCCCTATAACTATCTAATTGGCAACGAAATAATACGGCTAAACTATCATTCAAAATTAGAGATAAAATTTTTATACTATAATCTGATAAAATAAGATTAATCATATTGAGAATAGTCAATCAAGTTAATTGCAATACGAATATTGGTTATTTGCACAGCAAAACAACTAAACATTAACCAATTAAATCACTTATATTAAAATTTTTATTGACTGAATAAATAAGATGGGTAAAATGCTCGCCATTCAAGACGCAATTATTTCATCGTAATCGCTTTTTGAGCCCGGGTGGTGAAATCGGTAGACACAAGGGATTTAAAATCCCTCGGCCTTTTTGGCCGTGCGAGTTCAAGTCTCGCCCCGGGCACCATTAATACCAATTCTTTATGCGGGAATAGCTCAGTTGGTAGAGCGCAACCTTGCCAAGGTTGAGGTCGCGAGTTCGAACCTCGTTTCCCGCTCCAATTCATAATGTATAAAGCTGTACTAAAATATACAACTTAATGATTTTTAATAAATAATTGGTTGTTTTTCATATACTGAGATGTACCTAAATATACCCACAGGTACTCAAATTTAGTACACTTTTTAGTACACTTCGAGTTCGAGCTAGTACACTTTTATCTTTTAAACGAATCTCTTATTTTATATAATAATTCTGCCTTTTAGTTTAATTTCTAAAGGAGAGTTTTATTATGGCTTTAACTGAAATTGCCGTTCGTAATGCCAAACCAAAACAAAAGCGATATACCCTCAATGATGATGAAGGATTAAGCCTCTGTGTGGCGCCTTGTGGTGGTAAATATTGGCACTTTAGATTCAGTTGGCAAGGAAAACAACCGAGAATCTCACTGGGAACCTACCCTGATCTTTCTCTGAAAGAGGCAAGATTAAAGCGTGATGATTACCGCCTGGATATTGCTAAAGGAATAGACCCTCGTCCAGAGCACCGTCGCAATGCACAAGCTAACATCGAAATGACTGATGAAGAGGGATATGAAACACACCATAAGACGTCATTGACATTGGAAATGTTCATCCCAAGGTGGAAAGCCCTAAAGTTTAAAAAATTGGGCATTGATGATCCCACGCGTCGTAACTCAACCAAAACGCAAATAGAACGTTATTTAAAAAAAGATATATTACCGACACTAGGTATTATTCCTATCGAGAAAATCACCCTGAGAGATATTCAGCAAGTTTTACGTAAAGTCGAGAACCGTGGCGCATTATCGATTGCCGAAAAGCTACGATGTTGGCTGATTGATATTTTTCGACATGCCATGCTCGATGGGTTAATTCAAACCAATCCAACCACGGATATTGGGTTTTTAGCCCTCCCTAAACCTGCCCCCAAAAATAATGCGCACTTAGACATGAAGGATATCCCTCAGTTTTTAGTAGCGTTATCCCGTTATCCGGGGGATATACAAACTAAACTGGCCCTCAAGTTATTGTTATTAACGGGCGTTAGACCGGGTGAGTTAAGGTTTTCAAAACCAGAGCAATTTGATTTAGATAATCAGGTTTGGACGATCCCCGCAGGCGAAATCAAACAATTTAAGCGGTTAGTGAACGCTGGACACGTTATTCCAGATTATGTTATTCCTCTATCGAGACAAGCAGTCAATATTGTCAGGGAGCTATTATCACTGCGTTATGCTAGTCAGCCCTATTTACTGCGTGGTCGAGGAAAACCTTATCAACCAGTGTGTGAGAATACTTTCAACCAAGGGATTAAACGCCTTGGGTATGATAAAAAACTGACCTCACATGGCTTGCGAGGAACGCTTTCTACAGCGCTCTATGAACTCGATTATGAAGGAAGATGGATTGAAGCTCAGCTTTCTCATCAGGATAAGAATCAAATCAGACGCGCTTATAATCATGCTAAGTACATCACACAGCGTCAACGGATGATGCAAGAGTGGGCAGATTTGCTTGATGAGTGGCAACAACTGGTTCAATGATAAGATAAATACAGTCAATGCTAATAATCCTTAACATTGACCGTTTAGAATAAAAATAACGCCTGATCCTTCAGGCGTGTTATTCGTTATTTTCAATTGTCTATCTCACTTAGATGCAAATCATGTTCATCTAATGCCCCGAGTGCTAAAGCTAGTTGTAGTTGTCTATCAATCAAAACATATAACAGAGTTTCTCGAAAACCCGCATCAGTGGTGTCTATGGCTGAACGGGTAGTTGCAATGCATTGCATAATGAGTTCATTAGGCTCGTGAGTAATGTAGTTAGCAAGATCTTTCATGGTTTCACCACCTTAGTAGGTGTGCCCAACTTGAAATGATAGTTGCGAAATAGTAAAGATCCTGTATGCTTATGGTTAGCCATCGCATTACCTCGTATAATGTTGTGGTTAGAAGCCTCTTTGTGTTGATGCACAATGGGGTTTCGCTAGTGATGCTTTTATAAGTGTCCGACACCAATATATAGTGAATAATCATACGATTCAAGTTTTTTGTATGATTTTCATATTTTTTCAAACATCTTACTGATTAATGAGTCTTTTAAATGCACTTTTTGAGGTAAATTTGTGGCAACAAAAAGTAAAAATAATAAATCCCGTCGTATTGACGTTCGTGTACCTCTCGAGCTATTTAATGAAATCGATCAATTCAAAAAAATAGATCAAAGCTATTCCAACTTTGTACTCGCTGCGCTAAAACATGAGATTGAGCGTCAAAAAAAGAATCTACGTTAAACCCTGCCTATGTGAATGCTCTTAACTGATATTTTGTGATTCATTTGCGTTTTTTTACACTAAAATCTATTGAAGTTCGTATTTTATGCTGTATATTTATACATGTTCATTTTTTTACCACGATCATTAGAAAAACAGTGGTGATGTTCTTTAGTTTGTTTTTTAGGAGTACTTTCTTGCACAAATCCTGTTGTATTGTGCTTGGCCGTGTTGATGCCGCTACAATAAACCTTTTACCGTTGGTAGATACCCCAGTTAGAGCAGGTTTCCCCTCACCTGCTGATGATTATTTGGAAGCGAAACTCGATTTAACTGAGCATTTAGTCAAACACCCCAGTGCGACGTATTATATTAGAGCCATGGGCGATTCAATGGTGGATTATGGTATTTATAGCGGCGATTTATTGATTGTTGATCGTTCTTTAGAGCCACACGTGGATGATGTGGTGATTGTAGCTATTGATGGGGAACTAACCTGTAAATGCCTTGGTGTAATAAATGATCAATATCATTTATTAGCTGGTAATGCGCTTTATCCACCGATCCCCCTAGCCGGTAAAGAGGTGCATATTTGGGGGGTCGTGATTTATACCATCCATTCCTTACGAGGTCGTGGGCATTCGTGATTGGGTTGGTGGATTGTAATAATTTTTATGCCTCTTGTGAGCGGGTGTTTAATCCAAAACTTGAAGGACAACCGATTGGTATCTTATCTAATAATGACGGCTGTGTCATTGCACGATCCAATGAGTTGAAGCCACTTGTCGCTATGGGTATGCCTGCCTATCAAATTTCACCGAGTATCCGTAAACAAATCACTTTGTTGAGTTCTAATTATGAGTTGTACGGTGATATGAGTCAGCGCGTATTTGATACAGTCCGGGCATATACGGCGGAGGTTGAGCCCTACTCCATTGATGAAGCCTTTATTACGTTGGTAGGGTTCTCTGATGTTATTTCACATTGTCAAACAATAAGGGCTAATGTTAAACGCGATACAGGTATCCCCGTCAGTATTGGTATTGCTTCCACACGAACCTTAGCCAAAGTGGCCAATCATATCGCTAAAAAGCACTCCGTTTACCAAGGCGTTTATTATTTACCAGACGATGAACTTTTGCTATTTGAGGTTTTAAAGCTATTTCCTGTGGGTGAGGTATGGGGCGTTGGAAGGCGTATTGTAGAGAAACTACACGCGTTAGGCATCTATACGGCGTGGGATTTACGACAAGCAAATATTAAACAAATCAGGCAGCAGTTTTCTGTGGTACTCGAACGTACAGTAATGGTGGATAGGCTACACTAATTAGTACCAGTTTTATAAGGTCATTGTTATGATAATCCAAAAACACAAGAAAGGAGCAACAATGACACAACATTTAAATCGAAAAGAAAAGCGTAGTTTTAGTCATGAGTTTAAAAAACAGATGGTTATGCTACATCGAAATGGCAAAAAGCGAGCAGACATCGTTGCTGAGTACGATTTAACTAAATCAGCATTAGATAAGTGGATAAAACAATACCAAGAAACGGGTTCATTTACAGCGCAAGGTAATCGAAGTCATGAGGAGAATGAACTGATTGCCTTACGCAAAGAAAATAAACGCTTGTTAATGGAGAATGATATCCTAAAGCAGGCAGCGTTGATAATGGGGCGAAAATCGCATTAATTTCGCAGAATAAGCATCGATATAGCCTACGAAGTTTATGTCGATGTTTGCACGTCACCCGAAATCAGTTTTATTATCAACGACGAATGGTACCGTATCAACAAAATGAAACACTCTGCGATAAAGTAAGCGAAGTATTTGACCTAAATTATCGTGTTTATGGTACAAGACGCTTGCAAGCAGAGCTGAAACGGCAAGGTATAGCATTATCGAGACGGCGAATTGGTCGAATAATGAAGGAAAAGGAATTAGTCTCAAAATATACCTGTAAAAAATACCGTATTGATGCTGAAAAGAGTAATGAATCAATCGTGAGCAATGCGCTTGACCGAGAGTTTGAAGTGGGTCAAAAGCGAAAAGTTTTGGTAACTGATTTAACCTATGTAAGGGTAAAACAGCGTTGGAATTACCTGTGTATTATTGTTGATATCCGTAATCGAGAGATAGTCGGACGAAGTGCTGGCAGAAATAAGACAGCAGAGCTTGTGATGCAAGCAATAAGCCAAATACCCATGGACTTACATGATGTTGATTTATTTCATTCTGATAGAGGAAAAGAGTTTGATAATCACCTGATTGATGAATGTTTAACGACATTTGGTATTACACGTTCGTTAAGTTATAAAGGTTGCCCGTATGACAATGCGGTTGCTGAAGCAACATTTAAAGCCGTAAAAACCGAATTCGTCTCAAATGGTGTATTTGATTCGCTTGAACAGTTGACGTTACAATTTAATCATTATGTTGATTGGTTTAATTATACTCGGCTTCATTCAACATTAAATTATCAAACACCCGTTGAGTATAGAAATAGATAATGACCTTATCTTTTTGGTACTAAAAGGTGTGGACATTCCATGGAGTTGCAAGGTACGCCTTGTATTGAGCTGGATGATGTGTCTACACCAAAACAAAATATTATGACTTCGCGTAGCTTTGGTCAGTTAACCAGTGAGTTATTCGATTTACAAGAAGCGATTCGCGTGCATGCTAGCCGAGGGGCTGAAAAACTCAGAAAGCAAAGTTCAGTGACGGGGGCGGTGCAGGTCTGTTTAAAAACCAATCGCTTTCGTGAGGACCTGATGCAATATTTTCCGTCTATCGTGGTGCCACTCCCCTCACCTAGCGATGATTCACGATTGATTGTTCAAGCTGCGCAAAAGGGTTTACAGGCCATTTATAAAAAAGGTTTTTTGTTTATGAAAGCCGGCGTGATGTTATTAGATTTACAAGCGAAGAACACCGATACGCAGTTTGATTTGTTTACGGCTTCACAAGATGCAGAGCAAAAAGAGAAAAACGATAAACTAATGCAAACCCTTGATGCGATTAATCAGAAAATGGGAAAAAATACAGTGCAGTTAGGCAGCGCTAGAAAAAAAGCCCCTTGGCAGATTAAACGAGAATTTCTGAGCTCACGTTATACCACGCGGTGGGATGAACTACTCATCGTTAAATAGTCATTTATTCTGATGGTATTGTATTATAATATTAATCATACTGATGAAATAATCGATATAATTATAGGGGAATTATGTTAAAAAAATATTTTATGTTATTTGCTATTTTGTTTTTCATTCCAATTTGCTTTGCTGACAGTTTATCTAATGAACAAGCGAATAGTTTAGAACTAGCTGGAGTTAAGCTAGGAATGACAGAACCCCAGCTCATACAACTTCTTAAAAATAAATATAAGCTTGCCGACACTGACTTTATCATCAAAGAGCAACAAATGAAGTTACCATCATCAAAGCTTGGAGGGCAATCTTCAACCGTCGGCACAATCAAAACTTATCAGGTAACATTAGCGCCGAATAAGTCAATCGTATTAAGCGTTAGATTGGAAGAAGATATCATGCATCAGCCGGTTCAAATGGTTGTCTTTGGCGTTGATCAATCAATGCCCTGCACAGCTAAAGCTAAGCAAGAGGCTTATGAAGCATTAGTAAAACAATATGGTAAAGAACAATTTACAAATATTGTGGGTGATAAGTTATGGCATTTTACCGCAGATGATATGAATAAAAGTCGTAATACTTTATCATTATCCCCGTCATTGGATAAGGTCGAAATATCGATTGTTACCGATCAATACCGGCAACCTAAGATAAAGTAGCCTGCTTGGCTTTAAGCGCTATTGTATTTTATTTTTACTGGGCAGGTATTTTTGTTTAGATTCTTCTTTAGTACAACGAGATAAATAGTAGCAGGAGGGACACCAAGTTCCAGCTTTAATATGACCGGGGCTTGCCTGCCAAGTATGACCTAAATGACACAGCCAAGTCAGTTTAGTTTCTAAATTTTTGTAGGTCGTAGAGAGGCATTTTCCACCTCGTGCTATCGCCAGTTGTCGCATGTCCTCAATTGTATAGGTTTTACGGGCACAAAAAGGACACCAACGTCCTGCCCTGATTAAATAGGTAGCTTGTTTCCATCTATGTCCTTGTGCGCATTGCCACATCACCTTGTCACTCAGCATAGCATCATGCACCGCTAAACATAATCCTGCACGTTTCAACGCTAATGCTTGTAGTTCAGCTAACGGGCGGCGCTGTTGGTCATGGCAACACGTCGGACACCAGGTTTTAGCGTTCTTAATATTTTTGCCTGTGGTTTGCCACTCATGTCCATTAGCACAGTGAAAGGTGTATTTATCACAACCTCGAGTATAGGTTGTCGATAGGCAGGAACCACCTTGTTGTTTGGCAATTTGTTGCAAAATCCTGAGTGCCTGTTGTTGTTTGTGTTCTACGCTACACACAGGACACCATTGCCCTTTTTGGTATCCATCGATACTCATTTGCCAATTATGTCCGTATTGGCATTGCCATGTAAGACGTTGACGACTATTTTTGTAGTCTTTGGTTAAGCATTTGCCTTTTTTTTGTTTAGCAAGCAGCTCAATATCTTTCAATGAGTAGCGTAGATTATTAAAATAGCAGTCTGGACACCATTGACCTCGGTGTAGATGAAAAACTCGAAATTTAAAGATGTGCATGTTGCTACAGCGTATGTAAAGCTTACCGGTCTGGGTGAGTTCATCGGGATTGAGCCATTCCCCTCTCCATAAATGAATCAATTTTTTAATCGCACTACGCAGTGCTTTGGAATACTCGGGAGTACTTTGTCCTTTAGTAATTGGCCACTTAGCAAGTAAGTATAGGATTTTTTGTTGTAAGGTGGATGGTGCATTTTTAAGAGCACTACCGCAATCAGGGGGAAGAGTGTATTTCATTATCGTTAATCCAAGCAAATTAGTTTTACCTGAGAATGCCTTAATAAATTAAGGCAATACCCCACAAATAATACGCTTACTTAGATTCAAATGAGCTATCGCGCATTCGAATACTGCTTGTTATTTCACGCCAGATCAGCATCAACTGCTCTTCAGTATACCCTTGCGTTTCATCTTCGGGAATTCTATAGGTCATTTCTATGCGTAATCGTGGCGTTTTATAGGTTGGATCAGTAATATGAATACCTAAGGTAAATATATAGTCTGTATCATCAGTATTATCGCCTTGAGGATCTTCAAAATATTTGCCTTTAACCACCCACTCTTCCAGTTTTAAACCATGGCTTTCACGGGTTCCTTTATAGATAGTATGCCCGCTACCTTGCGTAAAATAAGCTTCGGGCTTATCAAGTAATGCATAGTCATCGGCAAAATCATTAAATTCAAAATAGAAAGAAAAATAGTCAATACTTTCGTGCCGATAACCATAATTCATATCTTTCCATTCACGATCTTCTCCCTGCATAAAACTATTAAACATACAAAACCCCGGCGTGGTTGGGATAGTCAAATCATCGCGCGGCTTAATCCGATCAAAAAGTTTACGCAGCTCAATTAATTTTTGAGGGACATTGTTACCATATAAACGAGGAGAACTTAGACGATCTTCATCATATTGTTTAGCTAAACCATTACGCGCTTTCATCTCAATTTTTAAAGTTACTTCATCTTGCCAGAGGTATCCCTCTAAAATTCTGGATGCATCTGCTGTCCCTCTACTCTCCATCCGTTCAAAAATAATGCCTTGTATTTTATCCTGTTGATTAGTGTGCACGGGGTAAATCGCTTTTAAATAAGGGCTATCAATCGGGTCAACTGCCTTAGTATTTTTTAGCTCCTGCTGACGCAGAGCTATCATCTGTTTGAACGGCGGTAAATACTGCTGTTTGGTAGTAATGGTAATATCACCACTACTTTTGTAATAAAAGTTCCCCTCTTTATAAGCTTTAAATCCAACGGGAAGCTCGATTAAGTAAGTGCCAATACAGCGTGTAGGGGAATTTGAGAGTAACGCATTCACTGACTGCTGCTCTTTTGGTGGTAATGTAATCATTCGAATATCCTTGTTAAATGCCTGACAACTGCTCAATACGGCCAGTGCCAAAACACTAGCCATCAAACAGCCATGATATGTATTCAATTTAGGAAACCTAATCATTCAGTATTACCGCCTGCATCATATCGACAATCGCCCTAAGGGTAAAATCTTGACCAATCTGACTTCGATAAGCAGGCTCATGCTCAACGGGGAAATGCATCCTAGCGGTTAGATAACCCATTGGAATTTCACCCGAACGCTGCGGCACGGTGCCATCACCATTGCCGTCTGCGGGTAATAAGGTGTATTTTTCATTTACTGTACCATTTTGCAGCGTTCGACTTCCCGTTAGTTCCTTAAGATTGAGTCTGCTCGGGTCGCCAATATGGGCTGTCGACGGTGTTTTATGGCTATCGGTTATTTTTCCTTGCCAGTGCGCGGCTTGATACGTTAATGACGTTGGTTTAATCGTGTGAGTATCGTTTTCAATACCAAAAAAAGCATAAGTATTCGGGTGGTATTTATTAGGAATAGCCTTATTAAATTTTTTAACTTTATCTTTAACCATTACTTCATATCCATCCCAATCATCCTGCATCTGTCGTAGATTATGTTTGGTATTGAGAGGATTAATCAAATGCGGTTCACACACGCACCACCATTTATCTTTAGCTAAATAAATTTCTTCATATGGATCTGACTTTGGATAAGACTCCACTCTACCATTGGGCCCTTCAATGGTTAGCCAAGCCTGACTACCCGTGCCGTATTCTGGCGTGGGTAATAATTGCAATGGCCCTGGGGCCTGAGCACACACAGCAGTCATCTCAGCAGCGTCTTTGCCCAATACATTTTCGGTTATACCATCTTTTGGTTTGTTTAAAAAGGTACTGTTCACTTCTGTCCCTCGCTTCATTCGGGTGTAAGCAGCCACAGCCCCCGTTGCCGGCTGCACGCCATGAATCACCCCTAATACCTTAGCCTGACCGCCAAGCGCTTGAGTATAATAGCGAGCCACCAGTCCACCCATGGAATGGGTAATTAAAATAACTTTATCACACGTTTGTCCGAGTTTTTTATAATATTTTGGTAACGTCACATCCACGAGTTCCTGTAACGCCATCGCACTGTCCTCATTAGACTCAAGCCAATTATAGCCCATGGCATGCACCGGAAAATAAAAATGGTTACAATGCTTAATTTGTTCGTCTTCAGGTGTTAATGACGTTTTTGAACCTTTATCTAGCGTAAACATAGGGGCTTGGATTAATTTGTTCAGTGCTTGTAGCGTGTGGCCTTTTGGTTCAAATAAGCTTTCTTGGAGTTTTTCTAAAAACTCACCATAACTCATGTAGCCTACCGTCCCCCAACCACGCGCTTGCCTTGAACCAAATAGCTGGTTTTCCTGATTATTTTTTTTCGCCTCTTCAATTTTTTGCTGCCGCTCCTGCTTAAGACGCCTAACCTCGTTTCGATGAGTTTTGTCATTTCCTAATAAGAGTAACTGTGTGTCGTATTTTTGTTTAATACGCCCGACTTCTGCATCGAAAGCCTCGGTGATTTTGCCTCGATCATCAACCATTGTTTTATTCGGGTCAAGCTCTAATTTACGCGCCTTTGCATTACCATAATAGGGCAAGGCCCAACCAAGAACAGAGGGGGCACCATCTAAACGCCATACTTTTTTGGAATTAAATTTATCCGTTTTTTCTCTCAAATTACTGCCCATTACTCCCGGGATAAAAATAATCGGCACGATAAGTCGCTCTTTTTCAATAAATAGGGTGTGTAACGTATTATCTGACGTTGGCACGGTATTATATTGGAACGGCTGTTGTTGCTTTCTATCACTCATATTATCTCCACCTGTCCTATTCCGACACGAACTTTTTAGGGCTGATGAGTTGTACATAGATTTGCCCTTGATTACCACTCACAGTCAACTGTTCACGGAAAAACTGACCAACACTGCTACTTGCCATCGTTAGCACAAAGTACCTCGTTAATTTGCTTGGCCTTGCAAAGGTTAAATCAATATCATGAAAAGTGACACCACTCTGCCCACCCAACGTTAACTCATAACTTGCCATCGTTAAGTCTAATCGAGTTTTCTGATTTAATCCCGATATCCAAATATCCTTAACCTTTTTTGGCGCGAGTTGATTATAACTAAAAAGTTGCTTGATATCGGCTGATAACTCAGCCATATCCGAGACAATTAAGCGTCCTAACCACGCTTTTGCAGCCAAACCAGCCTTATTAATTAAGGATTCGCTTCCTAACAACATCGCGCTAATAAATTTACTGTGACTATGATAGGTACTATCGTCATACTGACACACCAACAGTAACGATAATTCGACTTCTTCTGAACTTTCGTGCATGTGCTCCATGAACACAACATAATCATTGATAGGTTCAGCTTTTAAATCCCAACGCTGAAAAATTGCGTCAATGAGGTCATCATCATCCATAAGTTCATGCGGTAGATAGATATGAGCCAAATATTTGTGATAATCAGCACATTGCTGCGCTAAATTTATCATCACTTCATCAAGAAACCAATACGGTTTTACCGATGCAGTACGATTGAACAAGGGTCTGGCTTTTTGTGGATATAGCGGGATTTTTATACTATCTGAGGTTAGAGCCTGTAAACCATCAGGTTCAGCACAAATAATAGCGTGGCCAAAAATTGGAACTTGTACTTTACTCCATGCTTGCCACTCATTTGTAATATGTTGCTGGTGTTGTATTATCTCTTGATTGCTAGCCATTAAATAACAATAATAAACCCATCGGCACGAAAACATCATCAGCCATATTGTAAAAGGTAACACAATTGCAAATAGCCAAAACAGTGATGTGTCGTTATCTTGATACAAAAAAAGCGTTATTACAAACCCCATGGCCATAATCAACACAAAGGCAATCCCCCATAAAAGATAAGATGGACGCTTTATTTGTTGTAAACTCGGTAATTCAGGAATATTCCATCCCATTAATGACACCTTCTTATTTATAATTGTTATCGTTTATTCAATAACCCATATTGATACCCTTTATTTTTTATTTTTAGCGTCAAGGATAATTTGTATTGGCTCCACAAACTGGCTAAATTGAGCGGGCAACCGTCCATCACTATCAGTCATCGTGACAATTTCAGTGTTATCTGCACGAACAATACGTACCGACTGATTTTCAACCACAGCATTATTATGTTGCCAACGCAGTTGTGAATTAAATACATAATGACTGCTTTTTTGCTCATTGGACATCTGACTTAAACTATCCGCATCTAATTTCTGCCAAGTCGCCGATTTATTGATAATATTATCGGGAGCACCAATTTCGACTGACCCATTAGCTAAACGCAAATAAGCACCGCCACAGGTTAAAATCAGCTCTTGTTTAGCTGAAATGACAGTGCGCCCTTGTTGACTCGTGATTAATATATCTTTTAATGCACTAAGGGACATTTCATCATTCTGAGCCTGAATATCCACTTTACCATGTGAAGCAAAGAGTTTAATACCCAGTTTTTGAGCAAAGATGCTGATGGCTTCACCCGCAGCAAGCGTGAACTTCCTGAGAATATTAAAATCTGTCTGGCCATGACTACTAACAATCACATTTTCACCCGCAGACAGTTGAATACTGTTAGGGGTCACTTGGGCAATCCCTTTTGGTGATGAAAGCAAAATAGCTGCTTCTTTTAAACCATCAAGTGAATCGACTAATAATTTTTTTTGCCTCTCTAAATCTGCCAATTCAGCTTGAGCTTGCTTAGCCGCATCTTGCAAAGACGACACTAAACTAATAGCTTTATTTAACTGTTCAGTCGCTTGTTGCATATTGAGCTGAGTATCTTGTGCTTTATATTGCTCATCGGCACTAATCAATAACCCCTTGCCAGCGCGAATCGCTCCCCACTCATCACTACGCAATTCAAACCCTTCACCGCGCTGTTCTTTATTCTGGTTAACTAAGTGACCGAGGTTAAGCTGGGTTTTACCGTATTCGGTGGCAAGTTTAATATGCTCTTGCCCCCGTTTGTCATCCATCCGCAGTTTATTATTAGCGGGCGTGCGAATGACATTACGGTGTTTGTTAGCCGTTGCAACATGGTCAGGATGAGTTGAGTCATGTAGCGCGTGGGCAATGTACGGCCTATCTGGATTACCTTCGGTAAACGCAATCGCAACGCCCGTACCGTCGATTAACGGGAAGTGAAAACCATAGGTATCACCTGAATAGGGTTTAGCTAATCGTACCCATAAGCTTTCTTCGCCGTTTTTCCACGTTTTTAGGTCAAAATCAAACTTAACCCGATATCTGCCTTGGGTATCAATATACCCATAGGTATCGTTATCCGGACTGGTGACCCTCGCAGGCAGTGTTCCCGCCACTTGCGGCCACGGTAACGGTTGTGGTCGATACGGTTTTAATACGTCATGCGGGATGGCGGTAAAGTGGCATCGATAAGACTCACTGCGGTCACCGTGACTCTGCGTTGAGAGAATAATAATCCCCTCGTGAATACCATCAATGGCACTACCATTGATAATAATCCGCTGACCCGGCATTAAGTTAAAGTCGTTACATTCCCCCTGAATAATCAGTTTTTGACTGAGGTGTGCCTCGTGACGAATTTTCGCATACCACTGACCGCTTTCGACGGTTAGGTCATCACCTTTACTTTTATAGTGTTCGCCGTAAAGGTAGTCTGTACCAACAGTTGTACTATCGTTGGGAACAGTGTTAATAAGTGAATACTGGTCTACCTCAGCGGTGCGGTAGTTGTAATCTTGGGTAATGACCTCTTTGGGCTGAGTGGTACTACTAAACTGTAAATCCCAGACACTGTGTTGTCTGCCATCAACCATACCACTTGGGGTTTTTAAAGCAATATGCCCCGCATCCTCAAGTCCCTGCTCGTAATCACTCAACACGAGCACATCACAATGATGCTCTGAGTGGCTTTCAAAACGGAACCAAATGCCGACATCACTAAGAAGACGCTGAATAAATTCAAGGTCACTCTCTTGCCATTGGGTAATAAACTCACGTGCGGAATAACTATCTTTTAACTCAAGACGATAATCCACTCCCGTAAAACCATGGCGGCGCAACACTTCTTCTACCACCGCAACTACACTTTGATTTTGGTATATGGCACTGTAGTGGTCATTGGCACATAATGC
Organism: Orbaceae bacterium BiB; assembly: GCA_036251205.1. Classification (NCBI taxonomy): domain Bacteria; kingdom Pseudomonadati; phylum Pseudomonadota; class Gammaproteobacteria; order Orbales; family Orbaceae; genus Orbus; species Orbus mooreae. The sequence goes on from CP133958.1 coordinate 1,119,330, forward strand.
AAGGCGTGGCTGTAAAACCACTCGGTAACGTGCTTCATCTTTGCTAACGGCAAGCAAACTAAATTCAGTGATCACGCCATATAAAATACGTGATTGAACGGGCTTTTCAAGGGAACTGATTTTAGTTAGCTGCTTAGCAAAATTGGGGGCTTCAAACGTTAAAGACGCCGATTGGCTGAGCACGGCATGAATAGGGATCTGCTTGTCTGTACTGGTAAAGGTAATTTCATAGCGCCAAGGTTGGTTTAAAGCCTCATGCCCATCAAGCGATAACACGGATAGCCTAGTGCTAAGATTAAGCCCTTCAATTGTTAATTTATAATGATTATTGGCAACACTACTCACCACTGAGGCCAGCGTACCTGCCACTTGTTCTACCGTAGCCATATTATATTGATTCCCTATTATTATTTTTACTCAATATTTATTATTATTTATTTACTGAGTTATTTTATGAATGAATAACGATAAGCAGATTCGTTTAAATAAGATAGGTGATTTTTTAGAGTAGATCAATTATTTTTTCAAGGGCTCTACTATTAGCATGCGTTGCTTGTATTCGTAATAATTTTTAAATAAGGATTATTATAGACAATATCAGGTATAAAAATGGTTGGATCATTCAATAAGTAACCATGCACTTTTTTGGTACTTTTCGGCCCTTCAACCGCACAGATCCAAATACTGTGACCATCTGCTGTGCGCTTATGGTATTTGAGTTTTTCAAAGACTTTTTGCATGTAACGCCAGGCAGGAATTTTTTCGATTTTGGCTATCTGTTGCACCAGTGGAAATTCCATCACGTAGCGCATAAATATTCCAGGTGTAACAATAAAAATCGTCTCATCGACGGTGTGCACTAACGCTTGCGGTTCGTTCAGGATGAGTTTTTGGGTTAAAATGGCTTCTTTTAGCCACTGCACAAAATGCTCACCTGATGGTGAAAAATCATCAATTTGCTTCATCACTTGTTTTTCAGTTTCAGTAAACTCAATTATTGAGGACGTTATTTTATTATCGGTTCTTACGATTGGTGAAATAGCATTGATTGTATTTGCGATATCCTTCATTGAGTTTGATTCATCATCAATATTATCTTTATTCGCTATTAATGGTGTAGAGGACTCTTCTGGTACTTCTTGGTCAACTGTCTCATTGAGTTCAAGTAAGTCAAATACCGCCTCTAGACTATCCGCTGACGGTGCATTATTTGATGGTGCAATTACTTCATGATTAAAGGTATCTTGTGTCTGTTGCGCTATGGCTATTTTGCCTTGTATGGAATCAGCCGTAATGTCTATCTCTTCTTGAGTCTCTGTCGTTTTTAAATTAATTGTGACCGTTCCATCAAATGAAGATGGTTTCTCGTCTGGCCATACCAATGAAGGCTGATCTGCCCACATTTTAGTGGAGAGTTATTTTCAAATTATTAAATCATTTTTTCTTCAAATTGAACAGGTGATAAATAGTTTAAATATGAATGTTTTCTTACTCGGTTATAGTAAACCTCAATGTACCACAAGATCATCGATTTAGCTTGTGCCATATTTTCTAGTTTGTGTCGGTAAATCCATTCTGTTTTTAAGGTATGGAAAAAGCTTTCAGCCACCGCATTATCCCAACAGTTACCTTTGCGACTCATACTACACGTTAAGCCATAAGCCGTTAATATAGCTTGGTAATCATCGGAACAATACTGGCCACCACGGTCACTATGAACAATCACTTTACTTGGATAGCCCCGATGAAGCAAAGCCATAGTTAAGGCTTGACAAACTAGCGAGCTTTCCATATGCGTATCCATCGCCCAGCCTATGATTTTACGAGAGTAGAGATCAAGTACAATCGCGAGGTATAACCACTGTCCGTTCACTTTAATATAAGTTATATCGCATACCCAAGCTTGATTAGGTGTGTCCATGGTAAAGTGCCTATCTAAAATATTTTCAGCGACCGGTTTGTTGTGGTTACTGTGCGTTGTTTGTTTATACTTTTTGCGTTGTTTTGCTTTAAGGTGAAGCTTGTGCATTCGTCGACGAACTCGTTCACGTGATAAACAATAGCCTTCCTCCAAAAGTTCGACATGTAAACGCCGATAACCATAGAGATGCCGATGATCTTCAAATAGTGTTTCAATCTTTTTGTCAAGCTGCTGATTAAACACTGTTCTCTGAGACGGTAATCGCTTTAAATAGGCATAGTAACCACTACTTGACACGTCAAATAGATGAAATAAACGACGCTTAGATAGCGTGTTTTGCTTTTTAATAAATTCGTACCTTGCTATTTCAGGCTCGCAAAGTACTGAGCGGCCTTTTTTAGGATATCGATCTCCTTTTTACGTAGCTCAAGCTCTTTTTTCATCGCTTTATTTTGACGCTCAAGTTCGTGATAGTCTGGTTTTTTATTTGATTTTATCGCTTGATGGGTTGGTTTATTCATCGTTTGGTACATCCAATTACAAAATGTTTTGTAATTTATACCTAAATCATTGGCTGTTTGTCGATAAGTTTGTTCGCTATTTAGGGCTAAATTGATCGCTTCTTGTTTAAATTGGGGATCGTATTTTTTACTCATTTGAGACTCCTTTTTTGTTACTAAAAAGTCTCCACTAAACTAGGAGCACATCAGGCACACTATGACGGAGTAAAAGAAGGGAGTCTGTAATAAATAGAATTTGGCGTGGGGAATATTTTTATGTCATTTATCAAAGAAGCAAAAACAATTCATCTTAGTTAATAATAATGAATTTTAATCACAATATTAATACTTTTATTGTATTTTTAGATAGCTTTTATGTAAACTTCAAATTTACAGTACCGTGATAAAATCTAGCGATTAAACTATTAGACCTCCAATATTTTCACTGACAAAAATTTACAACTCAATTATTAGACCCCTAATATTTTCACTGACAAGAATTTGCAATCTAATTATTAGACCCCTAATATTTTCAACGATAGAATTTATAACTTAATTATTAGATTCTTAATACATTTACTAATAGAAATTACAGTATTTTATCTTTTTTTATATATTTTAAATGCTTTTAATCGATGATTAGCGATATTTATACCAGTTACAGTCAAATACATAATTTTCAGTTAAAATATACATCAATTAAATTCTCGATAAGTCGATTATGAAAAGAATCATTATATTTTTACTAGCTAGCAGCTTTATGTTTGCTAACATAGCATTTTCTAAAACCGATGTTGAAGCACTCACGAAAGAACGTCAAATGCAGCTTGCTAAGGCATTACAAGGTGATGCAATAGCACAATGGTATTTGGGTGTGACGTACTATAATGGCTACGGTGTTGACGTTAATTACGAAGAAGCAGCAAAATGGCTTGCCCTAGCATCAAAGCAAGGAGTGCATGAAGCACAATTAATTCTTGCCTACATGTATACCAAGGGTGAAGGCGTAAAAATAGATAACAATAAAGCCATCAGTCTATTCCTACCATCCGCAAATGACGGTGATGTCGGTGCTCAATATAATTTGGGGGTAATTTATTATAACGGTAAAGGGGTCAAACAAGATTATGTTAACGCATTAAAATGGTTCACGTTAGCGGCTATAAAAGATGATGAAAATGCGCTTTTTATGCTTGGTACCATGTACCAAGAAGGTATAGGGGTTGAAAAAGATCGCTATGCCGCCAAACAGTTTTACGGTAAAAGCTGTCATGATAAGGACTCTGAAGCCTGTAAACGATTTTGGGTTTTAGAAAATGAGGATGCTCAGCGATTTTTATCCTCTAAAAACTAGAGTATTCAATACGTTATTATTTACTGATCGCAAGTAGTCTTTTGAGATGATCAATATGGGCTTGGATTTTTTGTTTATCTTGTGAAGCTTTTAGCGGGGTTTCACCTGTTAGCAATGGTGATTGTTTAGTTGGTTGGTTGTTTTGTCTGACCACCAATAATTCGTTAAGCTCTCCCCTTATTGCTTTTTGTGCAATACCATACAAATAAGCCGCTGGATTATTAATTTTTTGCGTATGGCAGCGATCATCCCATTCACTGAGTACTTGCTGCTGTTCCTGCGCTGATAATTGCTGCATGATTTTTAAGATCCCCGCTTGCTGTGTTTCGTTCAAATTAAAAAACCGCGTTGGCATGTTATCTAGTAGTAGTATTTTTTTTATATTACTACTACTTATAGCCGGCTTCGGATTCCGAACAGGCTTATTTTTTAAGGGTTTTATACTGATTTCGGATTCCGAAATGGGAATTTCATGATTCCGAAGTAAGTCCGTTAAGCTTCCTTCGGATGGGTGAATTGTGGATAACGTTTGTGCTTTATGTTGTTCTACCGCGCGGTTTAACAATAATTCTAGTCTTGAGGGAAGTTGTTTGGTCATTAAGAACGGATCATTAGCGATATCCTCGACTATCTTGGTAGTCACCAGCTGAATGGCTTTACTGGCATGACTCATTGACTCACTCACTAAGGGGAGATAATCTTCATCAAGACGCATCGCTTCAAAAGGAGTTAACGGTGAATCATGCAAAATATAGAGGTTACTCTGTTTTGTGCCGTCTTTAGCCCGTCGTTTTATCACACTGAGCCAACGGGTAAGCCGTAGAATCGTCAAGGCTCTGGCCACTGTTTCAGTGGAGGCTTTCTCAGCACAAGGCATCGAGGTTAAAAACTGTTGCAGATAATCATAAGTTGGCGCGCTAATGCCCGTTTTCACATCAAAGCCTAATCGGATGATTTGCCAGGCATTACGCTCAAGCGGTGTTAAGCGTTTATCAAAAAAAAGTGCCCTTGGGACACTTTCCTGCTGATTGCCACTGTAGATAAAACCATCTTGTTTTTTAAAATCACCTTGCACGCTCATGGTATCTCAATCCATTTTTCCATCGCTTGCCAAATCATCGCCATTTGGATACCGTGTTTTTTCGATAAGATCATGCAGACTTTCGCCATATCGAGTGCATCGTTTTTATCAAGTTGGTATTGTTTGATTTTATCAACCCACTCACGCCAGAGCGTATGGTCTTGCTCTTCAGTGATTTCTTGCCAGCGCCCTTGTTTTTTATCAATGCCCTTGACACGTTTACGGAGTGCCACTTCACGCGGATCGAGGCCAAAGGCTTCAGCCAACAATTTACTGCTGGCACCGTATTTGAGCATCAGATCGATCATTTGAATTTCTTTATCGCTGTCTTTAACGCGGTTTAATAGGCGCCGCATCACTTCCGTATTCACTGTCACGCTAGACCAGCGAACAGAACTATTTATGAGTACACTGAGCATTTCTGGATCTTGGAGTAAGGTTAAATCGTCTTCACTAAATCCCATGTCTAGCGCTCGGCGCAATTGTCCATTCCGCAAATCAAATAGTAGCTGTGAGATAATGGCTTGATTGATTGGATGAGCTGACATTTTTCACCCTCCTTTTTTATTTCGTTAACTCAACATGTTGCCGTATTAGCCGAAATACGCGCATGAGCTTAATAAAGTTTGTATCATCAAGCCCGACTACCCCTGTATTTTCACTGTGTAATCCGGTCAGCAAGCTTATTAAATTCAATAGTGCGTCGTTCTTAATACTCAGTGGCAAAGCGTATAGCGTGCTCAATAAATCGATCAGTATCTGAGCTGATGGGCTCGCTGACGAGGATTGAATACACTGAAAACCCAACGCTTCATCACTCTGCACGATTAAAAGCTCATCACTGACCGCTTGTACAATTTCAGTAAGCAATAGCCCGATTGCTTTTCGCAATTCATCAAGATGGTTTAGCTCTTCAGGGATAGACCAAATATCAGAAATAGGATAAAGTGAACCTGCTTGCACCGCAATTGCTTGAATAATCGATTGCCCAGATTCAGGCTCAAGATGATGATTGTATTGCTCGATAAGCTGTTGTATCTGCGCAAGCCTTGGTGTTGTCTCTACGGATTCACTCATCGGTGGCAAAAAGGATGCGTCCTCTCTTGTCGTATCAAGGTCTAGGGGATTATGACTGTTTTGTGTCAACTCACTCGAGGTGTTTTTATAATTGTTAGGCGTGGCGTCAGCTGCTAAATTTCGTTGAGTAATATTGTTCAGTTTTTGTGAGAGCGGCCGCTTGGGCGCACTAATAGCAAGAATTTGATGTTCATCTAACTCAGTATCCAGTGTTTTTAGATTGGCTACCTTGGTTGCAAATAAACTGGCCTCATCAAAATCAGCGTCTATACGCTCGTCATCAACAGTGGATGGCGCTTCAAGTGAACGCTGCCTTACAAGTTTTTCGGTAAATTCTAATTCAATGAGTTCGTAGTGACATTCAAAGATGTTAGCAATTCGACCAATCAATTCATCTTGGTATTTGGTTAAATCAATCTCTTGTGTTTGAGTATTAAATACAGATAAAACTTCAACGAACAAATTATCAAAGGTATAGCTTTGTTCAGACCCATGGATACTTTTACTGTGTTTTTGCCACACAGATTTGGCTATTTTGCGCAAGCGTAAAATTTTTTCGATACTATTTCGACTTAAATTAAAGATAAGGTCAGGGATCACCGGCAATATAAAATTAATCGCTTCTTGCATTTGACTTATCGTCGTTTGACTGATGGGATAGCCGTCATGCGTCAACTTTTTGGCAAGTTGTACCTGGGTAAAATTAACCCCCAGTTCTTGGTGATAGATTTCAGCTGCTTTCATTACCCCTTGCGCACGTTCAATATACTTTAATCTACCGTGTAGATCACTTTCAGCCAGATGCCCTGTTAACGCGATAATTTCACTTTGCCATGGTCTAAAAAGCGTATGTATTCTAAAAAAACGCTCTTCTTGGGTTTCCTGCCACAGTTCCCATAAAATAGACAAACGTGTATTGCCTCCATTACGAATAATATAATGCCCTTCACCGGGTCTTCTGGTTATTTGCGGTGGTGCATCTAGCCCTCTTTCTCTTATTGATGATTTGATTTCCTTATATTTGGGATTACGGGTTGTTCTTGGGTTATGATCATAGGGTTTGAGTTGCTCAAGTGTCACACTCATTGGCGTATCTACGATAGGATCGGATAATTTATCAACCACACGGCCCGCTTTATTGAAGTTATTAGCCAACAGCTGCTCTACATTGTTATTGGTTATTTCAGACATCAGTTTCCTCCCTTTTCTGTCGCCGTACTCGTTGGAAATTGAATCAGTTTTTCTGCGGTATATTGTTTTGTTTCTAATAGGTATGCTGCACTGTAGATACTGGCATGCCCTTTGCGTTTGAGCTGGATATTACCTTTGGGTGATAATTTGACCTGCCACCCTTCCTTTAACGCAAAACAAATAAACGCATAGAGTTGTTTATTTTTTGAAGCAGCAAGCTGTTTAGGTATCATTGATCACCACCTTGTCCTGTCGTCCATTCAGACCCTGAAACTGAGTGAAATAGTGTGGAAATAATTCTTGTGCTAAACCGCGCATGGTGTCGATCGCCGCGGGAGCGAGTCTTCCAGATGGTTTTTTGCGTTCTATACGATGTGCGGGCTGTGCCAGTATCGGCGATTTGGTATAGGCTTCAATCGCAGGGATATAGGTTTTCAATAGCGAGAGCCCTTGTTGATGTTGAAATAAGGTTTCCAGCATGGTTTTAATTAGCTTGGCATTATTTGAGATGCTGGGTACTCGGTTAATTAATAGATGGATAGTCGGAATACTGATCCCCAAGTATTGTAATGGCTGTATCTCTTCAATGAGTTGCAGAGTACCACGGTTAAACTCACGCGCAGCTAATACTTCTGGGGTAATAGGTGAGAGTAAATGAGTAGAGGCGACAATGGCCATTTCCAGTAGAATACTGCGTGCGCCTTGGGTATCAATAATCACCATGTCATAGTAAGGTTCAAACATCGGCATGAGATTTTTTAGTCTAAAACGGCCATCAGGAGCATGAAGTAATAAGGTATTTAACTGCCCTTTGTCGTCATTGGAAAAGATTAGGTGAAGATTGTCGATGGTAGTATGAGAAACCAATTTGGTTAGCTTAGTTTCATTGGTTGAAATAAACTCATAAATACCGTAGCTTGCGGTATGGGTTAGTTTATAATAACTCGATAACGTAGGCTGTATATCTAAATCAATTAAAAGAATTCTCAGCCCTGCATCGGCCATAAAGCCACCCAGATTGGCTGCTATGGTGGTTTTACCCACTCCCCCTTTGGTAGATATCACTGATAGTACTTGCATAACACCTCCTTATTTTGTTATTCAATAACTAGTTATGTTGTGCTATACGCTCACTGACCCAAGCATTAATCTCATGTGAACTCCACCCTACCGCACGATCGCCTATTCGGTAGGATCTAGGAAATTTATTATTTTTCATCAACCGATAAATATAACACCGCTTATAACCGGTTCTTTTTTCAACCTCAGCAATACGAAGTATACAAGGCATGCCATTAGATGATTGGTGAGTAATGTTTTCTGTATTCATACGATATGCTCCATTTTTAGTCATCGTTATCTTGATAGATGAATAGCCTATTGAATCAGGTCCATTTTTCAGTAATAAATCGAAAATAGTGCTTGTTTTTTATAATGAAGGCTAACAATAGAATGTGCATTGTCGTTTTTGCAGGGTTATGTATTAAATGCATTGCTGTGCAAAAAACACATTGCTATGCATAAAAAGCAAAAAGGAATATTTCTTGATAATTATTATCTGTCCATCGTTTATAAAAACAATATGCCCAACGATTGGATTAATTTTGGATAAGTTGTTTGCGTTTTTTACATACCCATGCAAAAAACGCAAATGTAGAGTTAATTGAAAACAACATAAAATCATTTCACATCAGGTCTGATGTAATGTTGAGAGATATTATAAGCAACGAGTTATAAATACATTAACTAGCTTTTTAATCGCAATGATTTGTTCACACTGTGTTTCCCAATGCTGCTGATAGATTAGGTAAGTGTCAACCAATAAAGCAGGGACTATATGCCGAGTCACTATATGTTGGCTTTGCATATTATGGTACATCGTCTCTGTGACCAGACTGATACCATATCCAGCCATTACCAGGGATTGTAATACACTGTAGGACTGTACAAATCGTGTTGTAGAAGGTGAAAATGCTGTGTTATAAATAATTTTATGAAGTAAGGTATCTGGCTGAAATGAGATAAAGGGATATTGTTTTATATCCTCAAGCGATACCTCGGGCAATGATACTAAGGGATGTCGCTCACATAATAAAGCAATCAGTTTTTCTTGCCATAGGTGTTTAAACACTAAGGCATCCGATTCTTGACTCGGTTTGTGTAATGATAACGCAAAATGATACTGCCCGCTCTTTAAACCGTATAAGATATTTTGGTAGGATGCTTCGTGAATATTGAGCTGTGTTTGCGGGTAGTGTTCTTGATAAATACGAAGTAGTTCAGCCACGCGATACCCATCGATGTTAGGTGAAATGGCCAGTTCGATAATGTGTAATTGTTTTTGTTTAGCCATGTTGATGCGATGATTAATACTGTCAATAAGGTAAAAAATCTGGTTAGTCTCTTGTAATAGCATATGCCCATGCTCAGTTAATTTAAGCTGCCGTAAATGACGTTCAAATAAACTCATGCCTAGTCGAGATTCTAGGCTCTGTATTGCTCGACTTAGCGATGATTGATCTACATATAGTTTTGCGGCTGCATGCCCAAAATTAAGCTCTTGCGCAACTACTCTAAAATACTTCAGTTTTTTTAGATTCATACATCCACCTTTATATTTTTACATATTTTTTCCTTTAATAAAGACATGACATTTGTCTTAAACTTACTAACTTTTTATCAATCTGTTAGCAATTCTTTTTATAAGCTATTTTGATAAATATCAATTTATTTTCACTCAGATCATTAGCTGATTTGAGGATTACTGATATAAAGCAAGGGATAAGTAAACATCTGTGAATAGTGGATTTTAAAATTCATCACAATTCTCTGTTTAGAAATGATTAAACACCACTAACACAATTGTATTGGCAGGAGAAAGGGGCGATTATATTTGATAATTTATTATATACGGGTCAAAGCCATTGATGGCAGCAGAAATATTACCATTATGACTTCATTCCATACATTCTTTTAATTCACTTAATAATGTACTAGCATCAATTTTTAAGTTCTTAAAGAAATAGTTGTCCATATCATGATGATGCCATAATGAATTAATGATTTCATGAGGATCGGTGACCACGTAGTTATGGCCTTGGATTGCCTCGCAATGAAGACAAACATTGGCCATATAATGCTCATTGAGTGTTTTACTGTACTTCATTTTAACAGTTGGTACATTTAAGCTAAGCAGACGATCAATACTGGAAATATCTCCGACTCCAATCCCATGTAATACGAAAAAAAATGGATCTAATTCAGAGAGCTCGTAATACAAATAATACGAATAGACCGGCGTTTCTTGCTGACATTTCCAACACTTTTTTTGCCATTGATAAATATTGATACCATATTTACGAATGAATTCATAAACTAATTCGGGGATCTTTAACGTTGATTTACAAACTGGATAATGGGAACAACCTGCAAATACCCCATATTTACCGTCTCGTATCACATAATGCCCTTCACAGGTTTTACATTGGATAAATTTATTCATATTTATTATTCTAGTTATCTATAACCTACCATTAAATTGCCTTATTTATGGCTATTTTGCAATAGTAGTGAGTATAAATAATATTTCCCCTAGAAAAGTAAGTATATTGGAATAAGCTAATCAACTCTAACCTATTATTTTTAGGGGGGATTACCACACCAGTTTTAGTTGACCATTAAAGTTTGATCTGACCTGCCTCGTTTAAAGAGATACAGGTGTGAGTTGCACAAATAAATTATTTTACAAAAATTTCTTTTTTCAAAAAAGCTAATTTTCTTTTCACACCAATTTTAGGATTTATTTCTAACGCCTCTTCATATACAGCAATAGCTTTCGAATACTCACTTAAAAGTTCATAGGCCAATCCTTGTACTTTTAATGCTAAAGCCTTCCATGATTGATTACTATCAGCCCCAATTTTTCTTGCTTTAATAATAGCATCAAGGATTTTTCTTGTTTTTTCCAACGGTAAATTAGACTCTTTGAGCATTTCCTCGGCTGTGAAAATGATTACATCATATCTATCTGACTTTAGGCGAGCCTCTTGAAACTCTTTTATATCAAGAAATATCCCTTGAATATTATAACGAAATTTTCCTATATCATTAAAATTGACGATCAGATATTTTTTCTCTTCATCAAACTCATAACTATCAGCCCAGCTAACTGGAGATATTGAAAATAATTGTTTGTTATTTTGAACATCAAATAAAAATAATTTATTACCATCTTCATTATCACTATTAGCTGTTTGGCATACAGCTAAATTTCCTGTTGAAGATAAAGAACTGTTAATAATATTAGCAGAAAAATTTTTATTGAATATAGCATTTCCATGATTATCAAAAACATAAAAACTACCTGATAGCTCATTATTGAAATGCCAATCTTCTATACTGAAATAACCATTATTTACGACAACCCCATGATTAGGCCGTTCCAATTGCTTATCGATGGTGATCAAACAATCAGTAAATGAGTTATAAAGAAGGAAACTACCGTTTCCTCTTTCACGGCATCCTGATCCTCGCCAAAAAAATAGACAAATGTCACCTCTATGATATAAATAAAAATCATAGGAGAACATATCATGGTCAAAAAATTCAGTACTGAGTTCAAACAACAATCAGTTGATTATGCCTTATCGAATGCTCATCTTTCGCTAGCCGATATTGCAAATCACCTTGGCATTGGTCAATCAACCCTTGATAGATGGGTAAGGCAAATCAATCCAGGTAAAACCAGTAAACGCGAGTTAACGGCTGAGCAGCAAAAAATTATCGCTCTAGAAAAAGAAAATAAAGAACTGAAAATGGCGAATGAAATCCTAAAAAAGGCGCATGTGTACTTCATCAACCATCCAAGTCGGTGAAGTACAAGTATATGAAACTGTATTTATCGTCGTATCCGGTACGTTTAACCTGTTGCCTATTAAACGTCAGCGTGCCCGGTTATTACGCTTGGTTAAAACGCACACCGAAATCACAGCCGCTGATTGATAACGTCAAGGCACTCTATTGGCGGCATAAAGCGCGTTTGGGTGCACCAAGCTTAGTACACGATATCCGAGATGAGGGCTATGATGTCTCAGAAAGAACAGTAAGTCGAGTATTACAAAAATTAGGCTTACGAAGTAAAGTCGCCCGTAAATTTAACTATCTAGCAGCGCCAAGCCTATCTCATGATGTAGCGCCAAATACATTAGATAGACAGTTTAATCCTGATAAACCGAATCGTGTTTGGGTGACCGATATCACGTATATCAAAACCGGTGAAGGCTGGCTATACCTTTGTGTGATTATTGATTTATTCGGGCGAAAAGTGATTGGACGACAAACGAGCTCGCGGATTGATAGGCACTTAGTCTGTAACACACTCAAAAATGCCTTATTCCGTCGTCAGTTTCCAAAGGGTGTATTACTTCACAGCGACCGAGGAAGCCAATATTGCAGTGCTGATTTTAAGCGATTATTGTTACAGTATGGACTTAGTCAAAGTATGAGTCGAGCAGGCAATTGTTGGGATAATGCGGTAGCTGAAAGTTTTTTTCATACATTAAAAACGCACATTATTCATGGTTGTGATTACAAAACTCGGGAGGATGCGAATAAAGCCCTATTTGAATATATTGAAATCTATTATAATCGTGTTCGTCGTCATTCAACTAATGGTTGGATATCGCCTCAGCAATATGAAAATCAGTATTATCTAAATAACACATTTATAGAGGCGAGCACTGTCTAATATTTTGGCGAGGATCAAGCTTCTAATTTTGAATTTTAGGCGCAATTTGGGTAATAGTATCCCATTCTTGAAATTGATGAGAGGCTAAAGTCCGAAAAGTTTTGGCTGAACATAACTACCTGACGCAATTGAAAATAATCGTAGATATTGCCAAAACACAATAAAAAAATTGCGCCTGTTTTACTGATTTAAATTGACACATTTTCTTTTCTCATAGTCTTGTTTGCTGATGTGAACTTTCAGCACGATTGTTTTCATATTGTTGGGTAACATGTGGAGTTTTAGAAAGTATAGTTTTAATGAGTATAATATAGTTTTTAAGCTTATCGATGATTGTCTCGGTGATAGATCTGCTTTATGCTTTTCCTCACCTTTTAAATAAACCGTTGCGCTGCTTTTCTATCTCTTTTTTCTTGAACTAATACATCAATCGTTTGACCATTTTGGTCAACAGCATGCCATAGATAAACAAACTTGCCATTGATATTACAAAAAAATCTCATCAAGATAAACATCATTACCATAATACTTCGCTTTTTGATGTTTTTAGAATAAAGCGCACCAAACTTCACACACCAATAACAAATAGATTCATAAGCAACCAAGATACTTTTCCCATCATAATAAGTTCAATATCACGGTAGGGGAAAAAGATAATATAGCTATACACAATAACTAATAATGGAGGACTGATAGCGCTGATATTGATATATTTTGTTGGTTTTCATCACTATAATAATATAAAACATCGGTTAACTTTATGCTATTAATTCGAAAATCCTAAAAAGATAGAATTATCTGAGATATTGTTTTTTACTCTGTATCTGTTATTATTTCACAGCGTTATAAATTTAGTACACTTTCTAGTACACCTAATTATATAGCGTAAATAATATTTATTAATAACAGCAGGTTATATATAAAATTCGAGTCTCGTTTCCCGCTCCATTTTCATCCTTAAAGTCAATATTTTCTTTAAGATTCAATTGGTTAGACTATAAAATCAAATATAAAAAAGTCGCTTCATTTTTTGTTTTATTTTCTTTATCTCTCTGTTTTTATTCATTTTATTTTTCATCAATGCTGTTTTTGCTATTCCAGCCTTATTAATTTAGTACACTTTTTTGTACATTTGAGTTTGGGTAGTACATCGGTTGTTTGGGTATGAATGCCTTTGCGCGCTTGCTTCTTCGCCTGTGTGTGACTATAGTGGTGTTTCGTTGGGTGTGCTGATTGCGTTGGTGAATGTTGATGGCATTGAAGGATTTTGAGGTACGTTTTGCTAAACCTGCCGATAGACCTTATTCGATGGCAGATGGGCTGGGTTTGTCGTTGTATGTGGCTTGTAATGGTCGCAAAAGTTGGCATTTTCGGTTTTCTTGGCAAGGTAGACAATGCCGGATTTCTTTGGGGGTGTTTCCTGCGGTAGGGCTTTCTGAGGCGAGAATTTTGTGTCGAGAGGCTCATGCGTTGCTTGGTAAAGGGATTGATCCGCGTACTTTTCGGCGGCAGTCACGTTCACCTACGTTTGGCTGCATGCTTTTTCGGGTGTTTGCACGGTCTTGGTTGGCGTTTAAATTGCAACGTTTGGAGATGGTGGCTTCCCGTGAGTTTAAGCATGGGGGGCGTGCCTCGACGGTTATTCAGATTGAGCGTGCCTTTGAGCAGGATATTTTGCCGTTGTTGGGTGATAAGCCATTGGTGAGTATTACGCGGGCAGATGTGTTAGCGGTGCAGCGTGGTATTGAGAAACGAGGTGCTTTTGCTGCGGCAAAGAAGGTTCGAACTTGGCTGAAGGAGTTGTTTGCTTATGCGGTGGTTTTGGGTGAGGTGCCGTTGAACCCTGCCCTTTATTTAGGTGAGTTGGCGTTTCCTAGTGAGGGTGGGCGGGGAATGAATCCTTGTTTGTCGCTTAAGGAGTTGCCTGAGTTGTTGGTTGGTTTAGGGAGTTATCAAGGAACACGGTGGAATGTCTACACATTTTCATACAACTAAATTAAGGGGGAGCTGTTTATTAAATGCAACAGGCGTCATATATCCCAATGACGAATGTAGTCGTTTATAATTATACCAATACGCATAAGCAGAGAAACGCTGTTGTAGCTCCCTAGTATTGCTAAACGTTGTATTTTTTACAAACTCAGTTTTAATTGTCTTAAATGTTGCTTCTGACACGGCATTATCGTAAGGACATCCCTTATTGCTTAGTGAACGGGTGATCCCAAACAGGTCAAAACATCCATCAAGCAATTGATTATCAAATTCTTTTCCTCTATCGGAATGAAATAACGCAATTGACGATAAAGGCGCTTTAATTTGGCTTAATGCTGACATAACAAGCTCTGCTGTTTTATGTTGTCCAACACGATAGCCTGCGATTTTTCGTGCTGAAAGATCAAGTAATACGCAAAGGTAATTCCATTTTTTACCGACCTTTATATAAGTCAAATCAGCAACAATCACGGTGGCTTTCATTCCTACTGTAAAATTTCGTTGCAATACATTATTTATAGTAACGGAATTAACGTTTTTGTTATTGTTTTTGTAACATTTTTGGGTGTATTTTGACTTTAGCGATAATGATTTCATCACTTTTGCAACATAACGACGAGAGACGCTTATCCCTTCAGTTAACAGTGCTTGCCGTATTCTTCTTGTTCCGTAAGACTGATAACTACCATTAAAAATCGTTAAGATCTGTTGGGCGTATTTTAATCTTCTTTGATACGCATTTTTTTTGCACTGATAATAAAAATAATGCCTTGATATACCTAAGCATCTACATAACCACTGCAACGAGTAGCGATGTCGGCAAGCTTGGATCACTGCGATTTTCGTCCCATTATCAGTGCGGCTTGCTTTAGGATATCGTTTTCCATACGAAGCTGCTTAAGCTCTTTGCGTAGAGCAATTAATTCCTGCTCCTCTAGGCTACGATTATCTTTTGTTTTGAATGAACCACTTTGCGTGGCTTGAGCAATCCAACGATCTAATGCTGATGGTGTGAGATCATATTCGGCTATTAGCTCACTACGTGACTTACCATGCTGATATAAATTAACCATCTGTTGTTTAAAATCATCATTAAATGTTCGTCTAGGTCGTTTGACTGTATTCATATTTATTTCCTCTTTTAGTGATAAGTTTACCTTACCCCCTAAAAAAACTGTATGAATTAGTGTAGCCTATCCAGATTAACTTCTTGAATTCGATAAGGAGCTGAATGATTAACAGCTGCATTAGCCGTAACAATACCTGATAACAACATAAAGACACTAAAAGATAATACAAACTCATTGATAATAAGTATATTTTCCTATGCTATTTTTTTGAGATCGCTCACTCTTCTGATGAGACAAATTGCGAACATCATAAGGTATAACTCGATTATGAGATATTATAGAGGGTGATAATTCATATTACTCTAATTTATAGCGAGAGACTTGAGAATTGATTTAACACTTATTTACTAAATAAAATAAAAAACGGCTAAAAGTACAAGTTTTTTTATTACATATTGTTATAATGAATCAATCTTAACGATGATTAGCGTTTGTAAACTTAGGTTTTTAGCTATTTGAAAAGAATTAAACACTACTATTAATATATAAAATATAGAGAATAATTGATTATGATCGAATTACTCCAAGTTATTGGTTTTGGTTTATTAATGTTTATTCCATTAACAAATCCATTAACTACGGTCGCATTATTGTTGGGTCTATCGGGTGATATGACCAATGACGAAAGAAATCGTCAATCAAACTTAACTTGTATCTATGTTTTTATCATCATGGTCATATCTTTCTATTGTGGTCAAGTTGTGATGAAAACATTTGGGATATCCATTCCTGGATTAAGAATTGCGGGTGGAATGATTGTCGCTTTTATTGGTTTCAGAATGCTATTTCCACAACAACCTGTTCACAAAACACCTGAAGCCGATGCTAAGAAAAAAGAGCCGTCAAATAATATCGCTTTTGTTCCACTTGCGATGCCAAGTACTGCGGGGCCGGGAACTATTGCAATGATAATTAGTATGGCTTCTACCGTGCAAACCGGCGGCTATGATGTTACGCCTTGGGTTATTTATACGGCCTCAATTTTAGTGCCATTACTACTGTGTCTTATTTTATGGGCTTGTATGCGCAGTGCGGGAACAATCATGCGCTTAATTGGTAAGAGTGGGATTGAAGCAGCATCGAGAATAATGGGCTTTTTATTAGTCTGCATGGGGACCCAGTTTGTTATCAACGGTATTTTAGAGTTGATTCACCTATACCCAACGATTTAATGACTAGACTAATTATGAAAGCCCTTGTTTATTTTATAGTGTTGGAATGTTTTTTATCATTTCAACTTTCATCAAATAATCATAGAGTGGTGATATTTGTTTAAAGCCTTTATATAAGATGGTCGCTAAATTTTTATCAAAAATATCCTCAATTTGAGGATTGCTAACCATCACAGCAAAGCTTTTGCGATTATACCAAGTTAAAATATCATCAGGTAAATCTTTCGTTAAAGAACGTTTATAACTGTCACCAACTAATTCAAATGGTTTTTTTACGCATCGGATCATCTTTTGAAACTTTTCAGGATCTTGTTTTATCTCATCGCGAAATATATCCATCGTTGATTTTGGTGCACAATAATAGCCTAAACCATAACGATACATATCTGGAGCAATTTCAAAAAAATAGGCTGGAGCTTCCTTCCAATCACGACTCGGCCTTTTGAAGGTTAACCAAAGCCGACTACGATAGAGGGATTTATCATGAGAAAACCGCGTATCCCGGTTGATTCTCGATAGCGTTTTACCAATAGCGGGTTTCGTTTCTAACCACTGATCTATTTTTAACATATCGGGAGAAAGTTGTTCAACTAATGCTCGAAATGGTTTAACAAGCTGCTCATCATATACCGTACGATTTTCGTGAAACCACTCTCGACTATTTTTAACCTTTACATTTTGTAAAAAATTTAGTCCCGCTTGAGAAAAACCGGTAAATTCCGCCATCGTTTATCTCCTATAATGCCTTATTTGCCAAAAAAATTGCTCTAACTTTTTTTAGATCTTCGGGTGTATCAACCCCAATCGCTGGAACTTCTTTCGCTTTTTCAACATGAATTTTTTCACCATACCAAAGTACACGTAATTGTTCTAGCATCTCGATTTGTTCTAATTGTGATGGCTGCCAATTAATGTAACGACGAATAAATCCGGCTCGATAGGCATAAATACCAATATGGCGTAAATAAAAGTCGCCAATTAAATCTTTAGATTTAGCAAAACGATCTCGTTCCCATGGAATAGTCGCTCGAGAAAAATAGAGAGCATAACCATTTTTATCCATCACGACTTTAACCGCACCAGGATTAAAAGCTTCTTCTACCGAGTCGATAGGTACCGCCAAGGTCGCCATTCCTGTATTAAACTGTACTAAATTATTCGCCACTTGATCAATAATTGTTGGTGGAATTAAGGGTTCATCACCCTGAACATTAACAATCACTTCGTCATCACTAAAGCCACATTTTTCAATAGCTTCGGCTAATCGCTCAGTACCAGAGTTGTGTTTTTCACTCGTTAAAACAACTTGACCATTATAAGATGAGACAACATCAAAAACTTGTTGATTATCGGTAGCAACAATCACACGTGTTGCGCCTGATTTTTTTGCTTGTTCCATAACGCGAATAACCATTGGTTTACCGACTATATCGGCTAATGGCTTACCCGGTAATCGAGTTGAAGCATAGCGAGCAGGAATAACAACGGTATAACTCATAGAGTAACCTCTGATTCAGTCGAATTTAATGATTTAGCCTCATCTTCAATTAGTACAGGAATACCATCAATAATAGAAAACACTAGCTTATCAGCAACACAAGTCAATGTTTGTTCTTGTTGATTATAATTCATTACGGCAAAACATTTTGGGCAAGCAAGTGTAGAGAGTAATTTTTCTTTCATAACATAGGTACCTTTTCTTAATCAATTCTATTTATTAAGTTTTATTAATAAATTATCTAGAAATAATTCGGTTAATTTAGCATCAATAGGTAAATACCACCAATTTTTCTGCGCAAAGGCAGAACATTTTACCGCATCTTTTTCAGTCATTAGTAATACTTGCTGAGGATCAGCTAACGCTAACAACTGCTCTTGTGAATAATCCTGATGATCCATAAATGCCGTTGTTTTGATGAGCTCAACATTGTTTTTTTCAAGCATCGTAAAAAATCGACTCGGATCACCGATTCCGGCCATTGCGGAAACGGCTTTGAGTTCATTAACGGGTCTACACTCTTGAGTTAGTAGATTAATAGCTTGATGAGGCTCTAGTGTCATAGTATAAGCATCTTGATAATGTTGTTCCGACGGTCCATTAATAACAACAAAATCAACTGATTTTAAACGAGACGAAGTTTCCCTCATTGGGCCCGCAGGCAAATACCAACCATTACCAAATCCCCGCTTTCCATCAACCACAACAATTTCAATATCACGTTTTAATGCGTAATGTTGTAAACCATCATCCGTAATAATAATATCGATAGGATAATTTTTTAAAAGTAATTGTACAGCGTCACTACGTTTAGGTGATACAGCAAAAGGAACATGTGTTCGTTGATAAACTAAAACAGGTTCATCACCAACAATGCTTGCTGATGTTTGCTCCGAAACAATGAGTGGATAATGATCGCTTTTTCCGCCATAGCCTTTTGAAACAACTCCAACTTGATACCCCTTAGCCGTTAAATGCTCAACAAGATAAATGACTAATGGCGTTTTACCATTACCACCAACAGATAAGTTACCAACAATCACAACCGGAACAGGAGCTTGCCAAGATTTGAAAATACCCCATTGATAAAATTTTTTACGACAAAACACTAATAAACCGTAAAGAAATGATAATGGCACAAATAACCAATATAGCTTATTTTGTCCAGACCACATTTTAGCAAGCATCGAGTACCATTCCTATGTTATCTATTCACTAAACTGAAGTTGGTGTAACTGAGCATAAGCACCATTTTGTCCAATTAACTCTTTATGAGTTCCTTTTTCAACAATACGTCCATCACTCACAACTAAAATTTCATCTGCATTTTCAATTGTAGATAATCGATGGGCAATGACGAGTGACGTTCTGTCTTTTTGTAGTTCATTTAAAGCTAATTGAATCGCTTTTTCTGATTCAGTATCTAAAGCAGAAGTCGCTTCATCTAAAATAAGAATCGGATTGTCTCGTAGTAATGCTCGAGCAATCGCAACGCGTTGACGTTGTCCACCTGACAGCAATACACCATTTTCACCAACGACAGTATCTAACCCTTGATCTAAATCACGAATAAAATCCATCGCATAAGCATGAGTTGCGGCTTGCTCAATCTGTTCTTGAGTATACTGTCCTGCTCTTGCATAAGTGATATTATTAGCAATCGTATCGTGGAAAAGATGCACATTTTGCGATACTAAACCGATTTGATTTCTTAATGAGGCTAACGTATATTCTTTAATGTTTACACCATCAATAAATATTTCACCTTGTTCAATATCATAAAAACGGGTTAATAGACTTGCAATCGTTGATTTACCAGATCCTGACCGTCCAACTAAAGCAATACTTTTACCTGCAGGCACTTTAAAACTGACATTAACAAGTGCAGGAGTTTCTCGAGTTGGGTAAGTAAATGTGACATTTCTAAATTCAATTTCACCGGCTGCATTTTCTAATACGAGTTTACCTTCGTCTTTCTCTAATGGTGAATTGAATAGATGGAAAATAGTTTGGCAAGCAGCCATTCCGCGTTGAAATTGTGCATTTACATTTGTCAGCTCTTTTAGTGGTTTCATCAACGCAATCATCGCAGAAAATACCACGGTAAATTGACCAGGTGTAAGATCGACCACATCATGGAAACTGGCCATAATCAGAATAAAAGATAACGCAATTGAAGCAATTAATTGAATAAATGGTGTTGATAATGCTGAAATAGAGACCATTTTCATCGCTTGTCGACGAATGTGGTTACTGGCCTTGGCGAAGCCTTTGATTTCTGTCTCTTGTGCACCAAAAATCAAAACTTCTTTATGCCCTTTCAACATCTGTTCTGCACTACCGGTCACCATTCCCATGCTGTTTTGAATATTTTTACTGAGTTTTCTAAACCGTTTAGAGATAATAGAAATCAAGATCCCCACAATCGGCCCAATAATTAGCAAAACTAAAGAGAGCTGCCAACTATTATAAAACATGACACCAATCAACCCAATTAGATAGATCGATTCACGAACCACTACAATCAAACTTTCTGCTGAAGATGCAGCCACTTGCTCAGAGTCATAAGTGATACGCGACAGTAATCGTCCTGTCGAATTTTTATCAAAAAAACTAACTGGTGAATAAACAAAATGTGCAAATAAACTCTGCCGAATCCCCATCACGATTTTGCCCGATATCCAAGCGAGCAAATAGGCTGAAACATAGTTGGAGACGCCTCGAATAAAAAATAGCACTAAAACAATAAACGCTAAATTAAATAAAAATGATCTATCATTACTACTAAATCCATCATCTAATAGTGGTTGGATTAATGATAAAAGATAGGTATCTGAAGCCCCATTAATCACTAAACAAACAACAACAATCGCTAAATAGGCTTTAAATGGTGCGATTCTCGGCCATAATCGTTTAAATGTATCCCAAGTTGATAAATCTTTATCTAAAATTTGTTCATTCACAATATAATCTCTATCGACAATCTTAATTAAAATTATGGCTATTTTACCTGTAATTAGGCAAAGCACCAAACCAATCATGATACCAACGTGGTTTTATTTCTTCTCGCATAGTCTCAAGTAGCCATTTTTTATCATAAAATGATACTGAAATTTGTCCTGATATACTGGTTAGACGATACGACAGATTAAGATCTTGATAGCGAGATAATGCTTTATTGGATGGTAGTTTCCATGGGTTATAACGAGCGACTGAAGCCAATGAAAGTTCTGGATTTACTTTTGCTAAGAAAGGATAATAAGATGATGTATTACTACCATGATGAGGAGTTTGTAGTATGGTAGAAGATAATATTTTATTTTTATCCAATACCAATAATTCCTCCTGTTTTCTCTCTAAATCCCCTGTTAATAAAATAGAATATCTATTATCACTAATACGAATGACACATGATCGTGCATTCATTGCTGATTGATCCACATCGTCTAGGACTTTGTTTGGCCATAACACAGCTAACTGTAATCCTTGCCAACTAAGCTGATTACCACTAGTACAGATATAATTGTTTGAGAGTCGGTTAGAAGAACTCATTAACCAGGCATTTGGAAAGTATTGTTTTAAAATTGCTAAGCCACCAATATGATCATTATGTTCATGACTGATAATAATGCCTTCTACAGTAAGATTATGCCACTGTAAAAATGGTAAAATAATCAGTTCAGCAGCACTACTATTTTGCCACATTGCTCCAGTATCATACACTATAGCTGATTTACCTTTTGTTATTACTACAGCTAAACCATGACCAACATCGAGCATATCTACTCGCCAATTATATGATTGTCGTTTAATCATCGGAGAAAGTGCAATCAATATCACGACAATCAACGATAACAGGTAACTACGCCACAACATTGTTTGCCAAATAATCACCATTAACCAACCAATCCCACTTAGCAAATAAAAACCATCTGCAATAGCAAACCAATAACCAGATAGTTGTGTTAAAAGGATAAATAGTCCTGATATAGATTTTTCGGCAATCATTCCAAACCAAATCGCTAAGTAAAAAAAGTCAAAAAAACTCATTAGCAACATTAGTAAAACTGCTGGAAACGTAATAAATGAGATAGTCGGAATGGCAATTAAATTAGCCATAATGGATGTACCGCTGATACCATTAAATATCAGGAATTGAATTGGTAGTAGCAATAAAGTTAATAAGCATTGTAATTTTACCAGTTGCCATAAATAGGTTTGTTGCGGATACTTACTACTCTTGGAAGGAAACCAATGTGTAATAAAAATTAAACATATAACGGCATAACAGGATAACCAGAAACTTTCTGCTAATATCATAAAAGGATCGATAAAAAGTAATATAGCAATAATACGGTTAATAATTTGCCATGAACTTAAGAATATTTTTTTTAATGATAAAATCTGCCATAAGGATAACGCCAGTAAAGCTCTTATTACGGGTGGATTAAACCCAGATAACCATCCATAACATATTGCAAGTATCAAACTAAAGGAGAGTGGCAGCCAATAATAGATAAAGCGAATAGGTAAAAAAATTGCAATCCCCTCATCACTTTTTTACCAAGATAAGCGACAAGCATAATATGCATACCTGAAATTGCCATTAAATGGGCAATTCCTGTCTGTAACATCACATTTTTATGTTGCGATGTTAATCGAAAGCGTTCACCAAATGCTAACGCGAGCATCATATCCCCATAATCAAATAAATTAATATAAGGTAATGCTTTATCAACTAACTGCTGACGAAAATTTTTTGTGTTCTTAAGTTGGGATGCTTCGACTACTGTCCCTAATAATATTTTGCGGTTAGCCATAGCAAAACGTTGAGAGTCAAAGCTACCTTGATTCAGATAACTGTGTACCGCTTTTGTTTTAACTTTAACTTGCCATAATTCCCCAGCAGAAGGAAAAGGTGCATTTTTCCAAAATAGAGCAATTGTTAGTGAGCTATTGATAAATTGATCGTTGATCCGCTGAATTCTAAAATCAATATAATGTCCCTGTGGCGCATCAATACTTGTTAGTGGCAAAAGATTAATCGTCTTCACCACTACCTCCATAGTTAAATTCTGATCAATATATTGTTCGACCGTCTGTAGATAACTTACTGCATGCTGTGTAGACCATAGAAAGCTGGCCACGAGAACACCCAATATAATCCAGAACGTTTTTCTAAAAAAAATACTTATACCAACAATCATTGTCAGTATTAATAATAAAAGGTAACTACTATATATGGATGGTAACTTTGTTAAAAAAAGTAATGGTAAACAGCCTAATGAGAAACAGAGTAAACCGAGATCGTAAGCGACTTTATACTGCACAATTGACCTACTTATACTATCAGTATATTAGCTAATTCAATAATTACTGAGACATTAACAGATTAAATCAATTGAAGGATAAATCCGTAATAGATATGCTGAGATGCTCACAAATAATAAGGTGGGTTTGCAGCTATATGATAAATACATTAACACTAACTAAACTTTTCGTTAAAATATTGATGTAACATATCAATATAGTATAAAAATGGTGAATCCCGAGTGAAAAGGATCCACCAATATGATTAATGATAATGACGCAATTTAGAGAGGTCTATTAATATCAACTCCTCTAATATCATGAAATTTAGTTCGCTCAATAGATTGAATAGAAGCGATAACATCTCGTCCTTCGCGCATACCATCAATTAATTTTCGCGCTTGTTTACTATCGCCAATTTGTTGGAATATATAATTATTTTTATTGGCATTTTTACTAAAATCATCAATAAATCTCGTTACGGGTGTTAACCCTAAACAGACAAAACCATAATCAAAATCAATCTCTTCTTGTTCACCTTTTTTACTAACAACAAAGGCGTCTTCTTTAACTTCCTGTAAGGTTGTGTTGAGCATAACATGCACTTTTTTATCTTCAATCATTTTCATCATAGATAAACGGCCAATAATATCTAAATCTTTAGCCAATGCAGATTGCATCTCAACTATCGTCACACTCTTGGCATTTTGCTCAGCAAAATACTCTACAACATCTAGCCCAACGGCACCGCCACCAATAACCGCAATCTTCTTATTTGCAATATCGGTAAAGTGTGCAAAATTATCCATCAAATCAAAGATAGAGAAGACTTTTCGATCCGGCTTAGCCAACTCATCATGTAAACCTTTAATCGGAGGTAATATAGCTTTTGCCCCTGTTGCCGCGATAACTAAATCGGGTTTATGAGACTCAACCATTTCAGGCGTCGCTCTTGTATTAAGATGAACAGTAACATTTTGTAATTTATTCACACGATTAATTAAAAACTTAGGTAGATCAGCAATTCGACGTTTATAAGGAAAACGCGAAATAATTGCCGATAGACCACCTAAAAATGGCTTTTCTTCATATAATGTGACATTACATCCCACTTCTGCAGCGCTTGCAGCAGCCTCTAAGCCGGCGGTGCCGCCACCAATTACAACGACATTTAAAGGCTTAGCCACTTGATAGCGTTTATAATCTTCATAGCTAATAATATCGGGATTTACGGTACAACGAATAGGCTTAGATTTAGCAATACGGTGATCAGCACAGCCGATATTACAAGAAATACATCTTCTTAATGTATCGATCTCGTTATTTTTAACTTTTTCAACCCAATACGGTTCGGCAATTAATCCTCGCCCCATAACAATAAAATCAGCATGGCCATCTTGTAACGTTTTAGCAATAATATTTGGATCACGAAAATTACCCGATGCAATGGTTGGTTTATTAAATTTATCTTTCACCGCTTTTGCCATATAAGATCGCCATCCGTCAGGTTGGCTCATTTGATCTATTTGCCAAAATAATGTGTCATTTTGAGCCGCAGATACATCGAAAATATCCACTTCATCATTGAGATATTCAAGAATTTCTAAAGTATCTTCAAGGGTATTTCCACCCTTAATAAAATCGTCGGCACTAAATCTAAGCATAATCAAAAAGTGAGGTCCCACATTTTTACGGATCTCATCGATGACCATTCGGACAATTCGAGCTCTATTTTCTACGCTACCACCAAATTCATCAGTACGTTGGTTGAACAGTGGCGATAGAAATTGACTGAGTAGATATGAATGACCTGCATGAATTTCAACAGCATCAAACCCAGAGCGTTGAACCCTTGAAGCTGCAATACCATATTGTTTTACAACATACAAAATTTCATCAACAGACATCGGTCTTGGGGCATTACCACCGGTTTTAGATGGAATGTTTGAAGCTGATATTGGCTGGAGACCATTTAACCGACCAAAATAGGCTGAAGCACCTGCATGATTGATCTGTACTGCAACCATCGCACCATGTTTATGCATTCTTTCTGTAAAACGATAGAATCCTGGAATATATTGATCATTATCGATTCTTAGCTGAGTCGTTCCATTGGTACCGTATGGATAATCAATACAGACATTTTCTAAGATAATAAGACCTGTACCCCCTTTTGCTCTCTGCTCATAATATTGCAAATGGTCATCGACAAACTCACCACTTAACGTGGCAAAATTAGTACCAATTGGTGGCATAACAATACGATTTTTAATAGTTGTACGTTTAATGGTGATAGGTTGAAAAATTGCAGAAAAATCGCTCATATGACTTAACTCCCTCATATCATGCTACAAGTTGTACTTGTATGTAGTTTCTAATTTAAGATATTCGATTAAGCTCATTATACACAATTTAATTAATAAAAAAATCATTTATATTTTAATAAATTAATAAAATTAAACTATGAATAAAAAATCAATAATCAATAATCAATAATCAATAATCAATATACTTATATATAAAAATCAATTAATTGAAATAATTTACCCATAAATAAAATAATAAATTAATTATAAAAAAACGAAATTAAATAAATAATAAATAAAAAAACAAAAATATAATTCATTGATAAAAAAAGATATTTAAACATAATTCAATAATATTTCTATTGAAACTAGATTATTAATTCATAATATAAATTATTTTATAAAATTTTAGTTTTAGAAAAAGATGTATCTATATGAAATAATGAAAGATAAAACAGATGGTGTAATAAGTTCTCAAATAGAGAAATAATGATCAATGGTTTAATTTTTATATAAAAGTTGCCCAAAGCATTTCTGGGCAACTTTACTATTTAATAAATAGACTCACAAACTAAAGTAATAACTTAATTAATACCTGATAAGTGACTATTTACCCTTTCGCTGATTAATCGCGAACTGACGACGTCCACCAGGTCTTGGTGCTAAATCACCTAACATGATTTCGTAACCACCATCAACAACTAACTCAGTACCATTTGAGTAATCGGAACGTTTACTTGCAAGATATAGCACAGCATTAGCAATATCAATCGTCTCACCAATACGGCGACTAGCGATCATTCGTGTTCGTCCTGCTTCAACTTCTTTATCTTCATAGAATTTCTTAGATAATGGTGTTTTAACAAAACATGGGCATATTGCATTACTGCGAATACCAAATTGTCCCCATTCAGCAGCAATTTGTTTTGATAACATTGAGATAGCCGCTTTGGTCGAACTATACGCACCACTATAAGTTTCAGGCGTATGCGATGCAACTGTTGATATATGAACAATACGTCCTGATTTTTGTTCAATCATCAATCGACCAAAACGTTGTGACATTAAAAAATAACCAGTCATATTTACATTAATTGTTAAGTTCCATTCATCAAGAGGTAAATCTTCTAACGGACAAAAACGCAATATAGCTGCAGTATTGACGAGAACATCACAACGTCCAAACTCTTTTTTTACAATTGCGACAGCTTCATCAACACTTTTCTCATCAGTCGTATTACAAGCCAAACCGAGTGCCTTAATACCAAATTCATCTCTTAATTGAGCTGCATATTCCTGACATTTAGTCGCATCAAGATCGATAAGTACAAGATTTGCCTTTTGTTTAGCAAACTCTCTACAAATCTCTGCTCCCATTCCCCCCATTGCGCCAGTAATAACACAGACATCATTTTCTAAACCTAACCAATTATTGTGCATATAAAAACTCCTAATTATCTCATTAGATTGAATATCTTATTTACCATTACGTAAAGCTTTTATGCAATACGTTCAAGATATGCCTTAACTCTTTAACATCAAGCTGACCTGGTGCAGATGCATTCTTTGCGGCACCAAATGTTAAATCAGAACCAAACGTCTCACCAGCAACTCGGCTAATAGCGCCTTTACCCGCCATTGACATGGTAATTAATGGTTTTTTCGTATGTTTCTCTTTCATTTCAGCTGTTGCTGATAATAACGTTAATACATCGTCAATTGAGCGAGGCATAACTGCAATTTTAGGAATATCAGCACCGAGATCTTGCATCTTACATAAACGTTGAATAATGTCGCTTTTACTCGGTGTTTTATCAAAATCATGATTTGACGCGATAACCAACACACTATTTTGATGAGCTAATGCAACAATTTCTTTAACAAATTTATCGCCAATAAACACTTCAACATCAACAAAATCAATTAATTTACTGATAATCATCTGTTTATTTAGATTCAGATAAAATTCAGTACTAGCAGGATAAACTCCCCCTTCATTAGCTGTACGGAAAGTGAAAAGGATTGGTTTATGACCAATAATGTCATTGATACATTGTGCTGCTTGCTTTACTTTTTCAATATCATCAACATGTTTAAAATGATCTACTCGCCACTCTAATACATCAAAATCAATATTTTTTAAAAACTGAACTTCATCAACTAACTCTTGTTCTGTCTTTCCAACAATTGGCACAATAATTTTAGGTGCACCAACACCAATTTCTAAACCTTTTACTGTAATTTTTGTCATTTAATCACCAATATTTAATTTATTAGAAAACCATACTGCAAAGATACGATTGAAATCGGTCATAATCTGTCATTAACAATACACTTATTTATATCGTATCACTGCTACTAAATAGTATTTTTAATCATAACAAATTAATTATTAAATCCCATTTTTTCTTTTACATAATCGATTGGAGCCTCTTGCCCTGTCCAAATTTTAATTTGAGCATGCCCTTGCCATAGCATCATGCCAATACCATTTAAGGTTTTACAACCTTGGCTTTCTGCGATTTCTAACAATTTGGTTTTGCGTGGACTATAGATACAATCAGTAACAACCAAATCTTTTCTTAACATTGTTGAATCTGTGATTAAGCTTTGACCTTCAAGTGGTTTCATCCCTACGCCTGTTGCATTACAAAGTACAGCACTTTCAGCAATCTCTTTACGTAGCTGAACTTTATCATCTAAATCGTAAACAGTTGCTTTACATGCTGTTTTTTCGTTAATGCGCTTAGCAATTTCAACAATTTTGGCATAACATTCATCTTTCTGATTGAAAATAGCAATCTCTTTCACACCATCAAGAGCAGCCTGAACAGCAATAGCACTAGCTGCACCACCCGCACCTAATAACGTCATTTTCTTACCGATCACATCAACACCAGCCTCTTTAAGAGAACGCATATATCCCATACCATCAGTGTTGTAACCAGTTAAGACACCATCATCATTTGAAATCGTATTACAAGCACCAATTAGTTCAACCGCGGGAGTTAATTTATCAATATACTGACAAACTAATTGTTTATTCGGCATAGAGACAGCACTACCACGTAAACCTAATGCGCGAAGACCTTTAACAGCATCAGCTAATTTATCTTGTGTCACCTCAAAAGCTAAATACACATAGGGAACATCAAGTTTAGAATAGAGAATATTTTGCATTTTTGGCGATAAGCTATGTCGAATCGGATAAGCCATTAGGCCAATCAATAAAAAATGTCCATCAATATTTTCTCTCATATACAACTCCTGTATTTCGTTATTTTAAGATTCAGAAATTCTTTTTAATAATGCTTTAGTATCTTCTAAATACATTTTTGCGCGTTCAATTGGTGAATGACGTAGAGCAAATTCATCATTACAACACTCAATCGAAATAGGCATATCCGGCAATGCTTTAAGTAGTGAAACTAAATCTATTCCACCACGACCTGGTGATAATCGATAATTACGAGCTTGATACAATAATCCTTCTGTATCTTTTGGTTTTTCTTTAGTACCATCACATAATTGCATATATCGCCAACAATCTTTCGGTACTTTTTTCAGATCATCTAAAGTATTATTACCACGATCAAAATGTAACGGATCGATAATCATCCCTTGATTATTTTGATTAGCCGCTTTTAGTAATTCTACGCCAGAATTAACGGTTGGTATATCCGTCCATGGCATAGGTTCAATATTAATTGCAATTCCTAATGGTGCTGCAATTTCACATAAACGAGCAAAATTATCAGCTAAACGATGAGGTTCAGGATCATTACCAGCCAAAAGAACCTGGCTAACACCTAGACGTGCACCAGTTTCAAGAACTGGTAAAAAATTAATAACTCGAGTATCAGGTTTTAAACGAAAGATCTCAATATCTAAGACTTTAATGCCAGTCTCTTTTAATCTTCTTTCGACTTCTCTGATTAAGGGTGTATCACCTACAGTTGCATAAACTGGTTCAGTTGGTGTAGCTGGAATTAAACGTAATCCCACATGCGTATATCCTGCTTCGGCAGCGACAATAACTTGATTGGCCGGTGATACATCTAATACTGTCAGTGCAGCAAGGCCAATTGGACGTTCCGTTGACATAATTTATCCCCTCGAATTAATCATTATAAAAATTACTGTTAATAATTTAAACCATAAAAATAATTTTATCTATAGATAATGCAAATTTAATTCATTTTTTTTATTATTTAAATTTAAAAAACCATTTTTAGATTAAATTAAAACAAATAAAATAACTAAAATCAAATAGTTAAATTAAATAAAAAAATATTTTCAATAATGATAATATAATCACACTTTCAAAAATATCTCTCTAATTCTATTTATTTGTCTGATAATATCTGTTATACATAGCAACATTAATGATGAAATTGCCTAATTAATTTTCAAATATTTTATTTTTATATAAAAATCAATTAATTAAAAAAAACAAAGATTTTAATTCAAAAATAAATAGAAAATACTAATCAATCTTTCTAAATTAAAACAAATTTATTATTAATTTTTGAATTTTCTAAAAGGACTCGACATGAAAAACAAATATATTCCAACGTCAATCTGTTTGTATATAAACTATTTTGTTCATGGAATGGGGGCGATTATTTTAGCCCAAAATATGAATTATCTAACCGCGCAATTAAATACGGATACGGCAGGAGTTGCTTATGTTATTTCTGGACTTGGTATTGGTCGATTAATCGTATTATTTGTAATGGGCACATTATCTGATAAGTTTGGTCGTAAGCCTTTCGTGTTTTTAGGTGGATTATTCTATATTGGCTTCTTACTTGGTATATTAGTTAGTCCTAACTTAGAAGTTGCATTTATCTTTGCTATTCTTGGCGGTATTGCAAACTCAACTCTAGATGCAGGAACTTATCCGGCTTTAATGGAATCTTTCCCTAAAGCTACTGGAACCGCATCTATTTTAACTAAAGCTGCGATTGCGGGAGGACAGTTTGTATTACCCATCGTAATGACTATCATTATCGCAACTAACTCTTATTATGGCTGGTCATTCTTTTTCTGTATTGCAATATTAGTAATAAATGCTCTGATTGTTTTAAAAATGCCATTCCCAAATCATAAAAAACCGATTCAAGAAGAAGTTATTGAAGCAGCTGAAGATGAAGACTCAACACCATTACCTAAGTTAAAGAAAAAAGCTAACTTTTGGATCGAGGGAATCTGCTTTATTGTTATTGGTTATACCTCTACAGCAACATTTTACTTAGTCTCAATTTGGTTACCTAAATTTTCATCAGCAGTCGCCCATATGAGTGAAGCCGCCGCCGCACAAACAATCAGCTATTATGCAATAGGAACCCTTGCTAGCGTGGCGTTAACATCTATTTTAGTTAAAAGTTTAATTCGTCCAGTATATATTGTATTTGTATACCCACTATTATCAGCAATTATGCTCTTTATACTCTATTTATTCCCATCACCAACATTATGTGTAATTGGTGGATTCATTTTAGGATTTACTGCCGCTGGTGGTGTTTTACAACTAGCTCTGACAACAATGGCAGAATTTTATCCTGAAGGTAAGGGTCGAGTGCTTGGTATATTCTTCACCTCTTCTAGTCTTGCTACATTCTCAATCCCTGTATTTACTGGCATTATTTCAAAAACTAACATTGCTAATATCATTTTATTCGATGCGTTAATTGCAAGTTTCGGCGCAATACTTGCTTTAGTCATCATCGCTCGTTACCGTCAATTATTTGAGATACCAAGTAAAAAATGTAAACAAGCTTAACATCAACATCGGCGCAGAAATGCGCCATTTTTATATCCACTAGTACTTCATGCCAATATCGAATAAAATCAGTAAATCAAATCAATAACCCTCTAAATAAATTGGGCTTTTAGGCTAATAATATTTTAAGATTCTCAATGCTATTTTAAAATAACAACACGATAATCACCCACATTACCAATTAACGTAACATAATAGCCCTATATTCATAACAGACTAGGAATACAGCTTCTTGATAATTTATTTTATTCCTGGATGTTATTATTTGAACACAAGATAATAGAAAATAGGATGAAAGAATAGAGGTGGGTATGAGCATAGGATAACAGACAATATGCCTGATATCCCATAACTTAAGCGATTATCAGTTAAATCTAATTATCGATTAGATCTTACTAATATCAATCACTTTTCTAAATCGAGTATAAACAATTAATCCCAATACTACGCTTGATAAAGCCATAATTAAATCAATTAAAATCGCATAACTGACATTAATAATTGCAAGTTTAGGGACAACTAGAGGAATAACGATAAAAGATAAACCACTCAAAGTATACATCGTCCCAACAGCAAATCCTTTTTTATCTGGAAATAGCTGTTGCATTACGACTAATGTTAATTGAAGAACACCACCGGCAGCAGTTAAACCCATTCCAATCGCAACAAAAAGACTCATTTGCGGAGTGAGATTAAAAAGGAATAGCAATAATATTAAGGCCGATAAAAGTGGTAATAGAATAATACAATAAATTGGCTTTAAAATTTTCTTAACGACATAAGCCGTAAAAAATACCGAGATAATTGAGGCTGTACTATAATAACTAATCAGCTGCTTTGATTCAATGGTATCCATACCAATACCCTTCTCAGCAATCGCTGGCAACCACTGTAAAATAATTACAAAAGTTGCCGTTGTTGTAAAACCCATTAAAATTAAACAGAGACCTTCAAATCCAATCTTCGGTTTACTAATAAAATAGTCACCACTACCGACATTACCACAAATTTTGGTATTTTTTGATGGGAAAACACGAGGAGCTAACAATAATCCGTTAATTAATAAATAAATAGAGAACCCAATTAGCGCATAGCCATACCAGATAGTATGATTATAAAAATAGGCAACAATAAAAGGTAAAATAAGTGTTCCCATAGAAATAAATGATTTAATCAAAACACTCGCTGTACCAGCTGAACACGGAAAACATTCAGTTAACGCAGGCATCGATCCCGTATCTAAAAATGAGTTTCCGGCCCCAATAAACATGGCTAGAATAAACGCGACATGTAAATTGTGACAAAATAGAATACCAATAAAAAAGATAATGTAACAACACATCCCAATATAAATAAACGGCTTTCTTCCAAATTTATCAGACAAAATACCGCCTATAAACATCAAAAGTATTTTACCAACGCCAATACCTGATGCCACATACCCAATCCCTACCAAATCAGTGCCAAGTTGAACAGATAAATCTATTGAAAACTGCATAATTACAATCAAAGCAATACTTTGAATAATATAATTTGCATAAATAGATCCCGCAATAGCATAAGAACTACTGTTTTTAGCCATTATAAATCCCCCATTACAAGTTTAAATTTTAAAAATCATTGCTGTAATGTTACCGCTTATAAAGTATTTATAAAAGTAAAAAGGTATGGCTCCCCCCCCCTTTTTAGATTAAAAAACAACCAACAAAACATCTTTTTATAGAAAAAGCAGACAAGATCACATTTTTCTATAAAAATTATTTATCAATTTAATGATAAAAACAAAATACGACTATCAAGTTATCAACAAAATTATACTAATTTTATTTATCAAAATGATCGAAAGGAATAATACATTGGGGCCTAAAATAACAGGTAATGACGAAAGTATCATTTACCTGCTATATATTTATTTTGGGCTGATAGGAAAAACATTGTCATAATTAGAAACAAAGTATTAATCAATATTTAAGGCATCTAACATTTGATTAAGTATTTTCATCTCTTCACAGTCAACATTAACAACGTGGCTAGCAGAGTCCATATAAAGATGATGTCGATCAGATAATACCTTTTCCATTTCATCAACAATAGATAATCCTGTTAATGATGGACGCTGTGCAACATTGGGATCAAGCATTAATCTTGACGCTAAAACTTTAGCTGGAGCTGAAAGGAAAAATACAATACCCATTTTTTGCATAAATTGTCTATTTTTATCTGCAAGCACCATTCCACCACCAGTCGCAATAACACAACGAGGTTTAGTCACTTCTTGAAGAACTTGACTTTCTCTCATCCTAAAACCGTCCCAACCCTCTTTTTCGACTATTTCAGCAACAGTACGTTTGGTTGATTCAAGTAAATACACATCAGTATCGATGAAAGAGTAATTTAATTTTTCAGCAAGTCGTCGTCCCATTGTTGTTTTACCTGCCGCTCTAGCGCCAACTAGATAAATAGTTTTATTCATGGTTGATTCTCAAAAAATTAACAAATATATCTATCATATTATTCATAATAGCTAGAATTGCAACTAATATTTACATTTAAAATTTAATATAAAAATATTTTTATTTTTCATAAGGATAAAAAACAAAACTGTAAACTTAATATTACACATAGTTAAAATTTAATATTACTTACTCAAAAATACTATTATCAATAATTACCTTTTATAACATTAGCACAACTTTTCTAACCCTCTAAAATAAAGCTCAGTCGCTATTGATTGATGCAAACGCCAATCTAATACCGATAAGGTCGGATTAACACGTTTAAAGTCTTCAAATGTTAAAAAATAACGAATATCATTACTGCCAATACGATCATTAATATCATCAATAATCGCAGTGATTTTACTCTGTCTTTTCTGTTTTAAATTTTTTACTTGTTCAATTACTTTAGCTGGAATGTCGGCTTTACCTTGTTCCCAATCATGCCAAACATCAACAGTTGTATTGCCAATATACTCACTTGCTTCAGAAACTTTTAGCATAAAAAAACGACGATATGCCTGTAATTCGATATTAGTCATGATATTCTCCAGCTTATTTTGTATTACATAAACAAGGTTAAAAACAAAATCGTCAACCACAGCTGAATAAACTGTGATCAACAATAAAATATAATAATTTTAAACTACATACTGTTTATAAAAAACTACCCTCAAAAACCATTTTTTTCATAAACCACATCTGGATTAGGTCCAGTTCGATAGCCTTCATCAAGTAAATCAATTTGCTTCATCTCTTGTGGAGTTAAAACAAAATCAAATATTTTTGTATTTTCAATAATTCGTTGAGGATTCGCTGATTTTGGTATAACGATTAGCCCCTTTTGTAAATGCCAACGTAATGTCACTTGTGACGCTGATTTTTGATATTTATTAGCGATATCAATAAGTACCTTCTCATCATTAACGCGGCCTCGAGCTAAGGGACTCCATGCTTCAATTGCGATCCCTTCACTGGTTAAATATTGGATTAACGATTGCTGAGTCAAATAAGGATGTATTTCAATTTGGTTAATCATTGGCTTAATATTAGCCTGTATTTTTAACAATTCAAAATGAGATTGATGAAAATTACACACACCGATTGCTCTCACTCGTTTATCATCATAAAGTCGTTCAATTGCCTTCCAAGTTGCAAAAAAATTATCTTTTAATGGCCAATGGACTAAATAAAGATCGAGATAATCTAATCGTAAATTTTCTAGTGATCTATCAAAAGATCTGAGTGTTTGCTCATAACCTTGCGAATTATTACCAATTTTAGTTGTAATAAATAGTTCTTCTCTTGCTACGCCGCAATGAGCCAATGCATTACCAAGAACAGACTCATTTTGATATAACTCAGCAGTATCAAATGCCCTATATCCAGCAGATAAAGCGGCTTCAATAGCAGTGTTGACTTCCGTCGGCTCTGTAAGTTTAAATGTACCAAAACCTAATGATGGAATAAATACTCCGTTATATAATTTCACTTGTCCAATTAATGACATAATTTACCATCCAATAAGCAATATTAATCAATAAATTAGTTACCAGCTAAAGCGTCAATAACGGCTTGTTTAGCACCAGCAGATAAATCATTTCCAGTCCAAATTTTATACTGTTCATTAGCTTGTCCAATAAACATCTCTCGACCTGAAATTGATGTCCAACCGGCTTTTTCAGCATCTAAACGGAATTGGGTATAGTAAGGGGTGTAGACGATATCATAAGCAACTCCTTTACCTTTAAACCATTCAAAATTATACGGTGTTTGCCCTTCAAACTTACCTAACATTCCTAGTGGTGTAGAGTTCACAATAATTTGTGCATCCACACTGTTTCGTTCATTCCAACTAACCGTTTTTAAATTGAATTCTTTAGCTAATGTTAAAGGTAGATCTTCTACAATATCAGTCACGGTAATATCGGTATAGCCTAAAGTTTGTAAACCAACAACAGCAGCCCTTGCAGCGCCTCCAGCACCAAGTAATAGTACTTTTTTATATTCTTTAGGTAGTGGATTTTTTTCTAATGGATCCATAAATCCTTTAACATCGGTATTGTCACCACATAACTTATCACCATCCCAATAAATTAAATTAGCAGCACCTACTTTTTTAACACGATCAGTCACTTCATCAAGAAAAGGAATTACAGCCTGCTTATGAGGAATAGTGACACAGCAGCCCCGAATATTAAGTAGTCGGACTGATTTAACAAAATTTTCAACTTCATTTGGTGGAGTAGGCCAAGCCACAAGGATGGCTGGAATATTTTGTTCTTTAAAAGAAGTGGTATGAATCAATGGGCTAAGTGTTTGTCCCAAAGGGTAACCAATAATGCCATAGATATTATAAGGTTTAAACTGGCTCATATAAAATGTCCTTTTGAAAGATTCCGTTTAAAACGGATATTGTCTAATGAAGTTGATATTTTTATTAATTTCTAAAAATTAATTCAAAATTTAAATAAATAATAGCATAGAACTACATATTAAAAAAACTATCACCACAATATTGTGTTAAAAAACGATGAAATTTTTGTGCTACCGGCATTAATGGGCGGTTTTTGACAGTTGCAACATAAATATCTCTTTTTTGACGATTTTTATTCATAGAGATTAATGATACATTAACCTCTTGTGGCACTGGTACTCGAACCATCATCCCAATACCATAATTAATAGAAGCAAGTCCAATCATTGCATTTTCACTTTCTACCCGCGTTACAACATTATTCAAAACGACACCTGAATCAGCAATCATATTATCTAAATAACCGCGCATACCACTTCTTTCGCTATACAGAATAACTGGCTCATCAACAATATCTTTTAAATCTATTTTCTTACGTTTGGATAATGGATTATCATTGGAAATAATGAAAACAATTTCTTGTTTAGCTAAACGGGTGAACTCAATCTCAGGATCATCGTGCATAAAAGAACATAAACCAATATCGTATCTTTTAGTTTTTAGTTCATGCACAATATTACGACTTAGATCTTCATAAAATGAAAATGAGATATTTTCATATTGTGGCAGAGCGGTGAAAGCTTGAATAATTTTAGGAACGTAATTCATACTTAATGAATAGACAAAAGCTAACTTGATATGTCCATGAGATATACTCGTGAGTTCTTTAACAAACTGTTCGCCTTCATTTAATGACTGCAATGCTTTATTAACATAGATTAAATACTGTTCACCCTCTTTAGTCAACTCAACATTACGTCCTTTTTTCTGAAACAATTTAATGCCGACCTCTTTTTCCAGTTCAGCAATAGCATGACTTAGACTTGGCTGGCTAATAGCAAAATATTCTGACGTATATGTAAAGTGTTGATTTTTTGCGAGTGTTTGAAAATATTTCAGTTGTTTCAAATTCATTTAATATAGCACTCTAATAAATTATTTATCTAATAAACTCAGTGTTTTAACACTATTTCATCTGTTTGACAATATATCATTGTTAAAATTGATAATTATCTTTAAACATTTCTACTTGAATATTTGATCTGATGACAAATTTAATAGCGGTTAATATATAAAATAGAAGAGGAATTAGTAACAAATAACAAATAATATTCTTAGATAAAAACAAATATAAGTATAACATTATAAAAAAAGCACCGCGATTGCAGTGCTTTCTTAGAAAAATATCGTGTGTGTAATAGCTAATTACTTAGAGCCATTCACTCGCTCTCTGAGCTCTTTCCCTGACTTGAAATGAGGAATGTATTTCTGCTTCACTTCAACTTGGCCACCAGTCCTTGGATTTCTTGCCTTACGAGGTGCTCGATAATTCAAGGAGAAACTACCAAATCCACGAATTTCAACACGGTCATTATTTTCCATCGCAACGGTAATTTGCTCGATAATATCCCGCACTGCTTCATCAACTAATTGCACTGGCAAATGCGTGCGCCAGTTTGCTATTTTTTCGGTTAAGTCGGATCTGTTCATGAGCGCTCCTGTTTTATATAATTTAGTCAAGCTAACTATCGATAATTATACAATGATTCTATCTATTTTATAACAAAAGTAAAAGAGGGCGAGCCCTCTTTTACGGTTATAATACAATAAATTATTGATTTTTTTATTCTAAATCAAAATTTATTCAGATTTAGATGCTGCTTTGAAAGCTTCAGCCATAGCATTAGAGAATGATGACTCGTCTTGAGCAGGCGTATTATTCACAGCTGCTAAAGCTTCTTTCTCATCAGCTTCATCTTTTGCTTTTACAGATAAAGAGATTGAGCGAGTTTTACGATCAATATTCACAATTTTAGCTTCTACTTCATCACCAACTTTTAATACTGCTGATGCATCTTCAATGCGTTCACGAGCAATATCTTGAGCCTTAAGGTAACCATCAACACCATCAGCAATCTCAATTGTTGCACCTTTAGCATCAACTGAAGTTACTTTACCTTTGATAATCATACCTTTTTTGTAGTTACCAGCAAAACTATTGAATGGATCTTCTTCTAATTGTTTAACACCTAAAGAGATACGTTCACGTTCTGCATCAACTTGTAGAACTACAGCTTCAATATCATCACCTTTCTTATAAGCTTTTACAGCTTCTTCGCCTGGGACATTCCAAGAGATATCAGAAAGATGAACTAGACCATCAATACCGCCATCTAAACCAATAAAGATACCGAAATCAGTGATTGATTTGATCTTACCACTAACTTTGTCGCCTTTATTATGAGAATCAGCGAACTGTAACCATGGGTTTGCTTTACATTGTTTTAAGCCTAATGAGATACGACGACGTTCTTCATCGATTTCAAGCACAACAACTTCCACAACATCACCAAGACTAACGACTTTAGATGGGTGAATGTTTTTATTCGTCCAATCCATTTCAGATACGTGAACTAAACCTTCAACACCTGTTTCAATTTCAACGAAACAACCGTAATCAGTTAAGTTAGTCACTTTACCAGTTACTTTAGTACCTTCTGGGTAACGTTTAGCAATTGATACCCATGGATCTTCGCCTAATTGTTTTAAGCCAAGAGAAACACGTGAACGGTCTTTATCGAATTTTAATACTTTAACAAGTAATTCTTGTCCAACTTCAACCACTTCGCTAGGATGTTTAACACGTTTCCAAGCCATATCAGTGATATGAAGTAAACCATCAACACCACCAAGGTCAACAAAGGCACCGTAATCAGTAAGATTTTTAATAACACCTTTAACTTCAGAACCTTCTTGTAATGTTTCAAGAAGTTGTTCACGTTCAGCGCTGCTTTCTGATTCAATTACTGCACGACGAGAAACAACAACGTTATTACGTTTTTGATCTAATTTAATAACTTTAAGTTCGATTTCACGGTTTTCAATGTGAGATGTGTCACGTAATGGACGAACATCAACTAGTGAACCAGGAAGGAAAGCACGAACTCCGTTAAGATCAACCGTAAAGCCACCTTTAACTTTACCATTGATAACACCTAATACGGTCGCTGCATCTTCAACAGCTTTTTCTAATGTAAGCCAAGCTTCGTGACGTTTTGCTTTCTCACGAGATAGAATTGTTTCACCAAATCCATCTTCGATTGAATCAAGAACAACATCAACTTCATCACCAACTTTAACTTCTAATTCGCCTTGTGCGTTTTTAAACTGCTCTACTGGAATTGCTGATTCAGATTTTAAACCAGCATCAACTAACACCACGTCTTTATCAATAGCGACGACAGTACCACGGATCATATTACCAGAACGAGTATCTAGTTGATTTAAGGACTCTTCAAAGAGTTGAGCAAAAGATTCAGTCATATTTTATTTACTTTAAGTTAAAATTAACGTCCACCTGGCATCATGCCTAATGGGGTTGTTTACAATACTTCACAACATCCTGTAATGAAGCTTAAAAAATTAATTTACTTTTTGATCCTATCATTTATCAAAGATAATGCTTGATTAAAGACCTCATCAATCGTCAAGTTAGTAGAATCAATAACAAATGCATCAGGAGCGGGCCTTAGTGGCGCAACAGTTCGGTTACGATCCCGATTATCGCGCTCAGAGATCTCCTGCAAAATCTCGCAGAATATAGCACAAACACCCTTTTCTTGCAACTGTTTCATACGCCTTTCAGCCCTAGCTTGTGGGCTAGCATCAAGAAAAATTTTTATAATAGCATCAGTAAATACAACAGTACCCATATCACGGCCATCAGCTATCAGTCCTGGTAGAGTTCTAAAGTCTCTCTGCCTTTGCAGTAAAGCCTCTCTCACTTTTGGTAACGAAGCAACTTTTGAAGCAGTCTCTCCTACCTCTTGAGCGCGGATAGCTTTAGAAACATCAATATTATCTAATAATACCGAAACACCATCTGCAGATGTTTTAAATACTAGGGGTAATGTTAAAGCTAATCTTGATAAGGCTGGCTCATCATCGGGTAAAATATGCTGATTTAAAGCGGATAAAGCGAGTACTCGATAAATAGCGCCTGAATCTAATAGATGCCAATTTAAATAATTAGCAAGAGAAATACATAATGTTCCCTTACCTACCCCACTCGGTCCATCAACTGCAACTACAGGTATTAGATTCAATGTCATTTTTATTACCATTATTTAATTATAGATAGCACTATTTTCGTTAATAATATGCAATTGCTGATTATATGCTAAAAATATTAAATTTCATAATGGCGTTAAATTTACTTAAATTTACATTTATCAAAATATAAAAATTTGTTGTATATAAATCAGTTAGCATAGAATATATGTAAAAATAGTACCCTTATGAAATAAATATTATAATAATTTTGATTATTCCCCTTTTCAGTTCAAAAAAAAATGCGTAATATACGCGCCCTTAAAAGAGGATTTTTGTGTGCAGTCTGACTCATTTAGCATTGGTAACTTAACGATTAGAAACCGATTACTTGCAGCTCCTATGGCAGGTATATCAGATTTGCCTTTCCGCTCTTTATGTTATCAATTTGGTGCAGGCCTTGCATTCTCTGAGATGTTTTTAGCTAACTCTCAGATCTGGCATACCGAACAGTCACTACAAAAAATGGCTCATAAAGATGAACTTGGACCGAGAGCAGTACAGATTGTAGGGAGTGATCCCGATGAAATGGCGAAAACTGCAAAGTTCAATGAACTGCAAGGTGCTGAGCTCATTGATATAAATATGGGATGCCCCGCTAAAAAGGTGAATAAAAAGTTAGCAGGCTCAGCACTATTACAATATCCTGATTTGGTCGAGACTATCTTACTTAATGTCGTACAATCAGTTAATGTGCCCGTCACATTGAAAATACGTACTGGTTGGGATAAATCTCACAAAAATTGTATAGATATCGCGCAAATTGCACAAAAATGTGGTATAAAAGCACTTACAATTCATGGTAGAACAAGAGAATGTTTATTCAAAAGTTCTGCTGAATATGATTCAATAAAAGAAGTTAAAAAATATGTTACGATTCCCATTATAGCAAATGGGGATATAACAAGCCCTGAAAAGGCGGAAGAGGTTTTTCATTATACTCAAGCTGATGCGATCATGATTGGTCGAGCTGCGAATGGAAACCCTTGGATTTTTGAAGATATAGCATTCTATTTGAAACATGGAAAGTTAAAATCAGTAAAAAGTATTGACGAAGTAAAACAAATTACTTTACAACATATAAAATCACTTCATCAATTTTATGGTGAAAGAAAAGGATTGCAGATTGCTAGGAAACATGTATTTTGGTATACCCAAAGTTATGCTAATAGCGATCATTTTAGGCGCTTATTTAGTGAAATTAATAATGCACAGCAGCAAATTGATGCACTAGAAGCATTTTTCGTATAATTACAGTCAAGAGTTAAAAATACTATGTCAGAAATTCGTGTTACAGCCGAAGCGTTAAAATTTACAACAGTAAATTCTCAAGAACAGATCACTCAAAAACCTTTAAGAGACTCTGTAAAACAAGCATTGAGAAATTATTTATCACAATTAGATGGTCAAGATCCAACTGATCTTTATGAGCTTGTTTTGGCTGAAGTAGAACAACCTTTTCTTGATATGGTTATGCAATATACTCGTGGTAACC
Organism: Orbaceae bacterium BiB; assembly: GCA_036251205.1. Lineage (NCBI taxonomy): Bacteria > Pseudomonadati > Pseudomonadota > Gammaproteobacteria > Orbales > Orbaceae > Orbus > Orbus mooreae. The sequence goes on from CP133958.1 coordinate 1,161,969, forward strand.
AAACTCGTGCTGCCAATATGCTTGGTATCAATCGAGGAACTTTACGTAAAAAATTAAAACAGTATGGCATGAGCTAATAGTTTGTTTTGATTAAACTAAAGAATTGATTGGCGCATATAGCGCCATTTCTTTATCTACTATTTTTGTGTTCTTTGATTAAATTTTTTAATAAAATATTCAGGAGTAAACCATACAGCGGTAAAAAGAATACACCACATATTAATAGCTTAAAGCTGTAATCAATAACTGCAATTTCAATCCAATTTGTAGCCATAAAAATGTCATCACTTTTGTAAAAAGCAATACTAAAAAAGACAAATGTATCAAGCATATTTCCGATAATTGCCGCAGCAGAAGGAGCAACCCACCACTGCCTCTTTTTACGTAAATAATTAAACACAGTAATATCCATTAACTGCCCAACTAAGTAAGCAGCAAAACTAGCTAATGCAATTCGAAACACAAAGACATTAAAATCAGTTAACGCAATAATTCCCATCCACTGACCATTAAAAAATAATACAGAGATCACATACGATAAAACTAATGCGGGGATCATAACCACAAAAATAATTTTTCTAGCTAACGTAGCGCCAAAGACTCGAATAGTGAGATCTGTTGTTAAAAAGATAAATGGAAAAGTAAAAGCTCCCCATGTCGTATGAAAACCGAAAAAAGTAAATGGAATTTGTACCAAATAATTACTTGAAGCGATAATTAATATATGAAAAAAGGCTAATTGATACAGCGCCTTTTTTTTCTGTTCTAATGTAAATGAATGCATAAATCGTCCTTTCAATAAGCACCGATAAAAAATTAGTAAGTCGTTTGAGCAGCTTTATACTGTAAATATTCAGTTAAACCTTTTTCTCTAAGACGACAACTAGGGCAATCACCGCAGCCATTTTCCACACCATTATAGCAAGTGTGAGTATACTGCCTAATATAATCAAGATAACCTAGCTCATCAGCAAGAGCCCATGTTTCAGCTTTAGTCAAATACATTAAAGGTGTTATTATATTGAATGAATAATCCATCGCTAAATTCATCGTGACATTCATTGACTTAATAAATACATCACGACAATCAGGATATCCACTAAAATCTGTTTCACATACGCCAATAATGATATTCTTGATCTGTTTTTGCTTCGCAAAACTACCTGCTAGCAATAAAAAGAGTGCATTACGGCCATCAACAAATGTGTTTGGATATTTAGTCTCTGTTTGAGTAATAGCCATCGTTGTATCAATTAACGCATTATTAGTCGTTTGTTTAATAACAGTAGTATCAATAATAACTTGAGATACACCTAAATCTTTAGCGATAAACTTTGCCTTATCAAGCTCGATTTGATGACGCTGGCCATAATTAAAACTGATTATCTCTACGTTGCTGATTCCATACTGTTTTATTGCCTGAATCAGGCACGTTGTAGAATCCTGCCCACCAGAAAATACAACCAATACTTTGGGTTGTTGTAACATTTGCTTACCACTTATAAAAATATAAAATTAACGATTATCAACTTTTTCTGGATAACAATCATGATTGGCTAAGCGAGTAAATGCAATTTCTTGCCATTTAGTTCCCGCTTTACCATAATTTGCATAAGGGTCTATAGAAATGCCACCTCGAGGGGTAAACTTTCCCCAAACTTCAATATATTTCGGGTCCATTAATGCAATAAGATCTTTCATAATAATGTTAATACAATCTTCATGAAAGTCACCGTGATTACGAAAACTAAATAGATACAGTTTAAGAGATTTACTTTCTACCATCTTAATATTTGGTACATAAGAGATATAAATAGTAGCAAAGTCTGGCTGGCCAGTAATAGGGCAAAGACTTGTAAATTCGGGACAATTGAATTTAACAAAATAATCATTATTTAAATGCTTATTGTTAAATGATTCAAGAATAGTAGGACAATAAGTTTGTGGATAACGAACAGTTTGCTCACCTAATAAAGTGAGATGGGAATGGTCACTCATAATATTCCTTAGTTTTTTTATGTGGGAGGATTTCGAACCACAGATAAAAAGCACTGATTATTATCAGTGCTTCTAACAATAATATTGAAAATATATTTACTAAACTTCTAAATTCTTTTCAATACGCTCTCTAAATTTAATACCTGGTCTAAATGTTACTACGCGACGTGCGGTAATAGCAACATTTTCTCCCGTTTTAGGATTGCGTCCCGGACGAGAATCTTTATCACGAATAGTAAAATTGCCAAAACCAGATAATTTCACTGTTTCACCTTTTTCTAAGGCAACTCTAATTTCTTCGAAAAAAAGCTCGACAAGTACTTTTGACTCTTGTCTATCTATATTAAGTTTATCTGTTAGGCGCTCTGCAATATCAGCTTTAGTTAATGTCATAGTGATTATTCTCTTAATAAGGCTTTAAAACGATTTTGTAATGCAGTAATACACTGGCTTACAATATAAGTTATGTCTTCATCTTCTAGTGTACGTGTTTTATCTTGTAATATCAAACTGATAGCTAAACTTTTTTGCCCTTCTTTAATATTACTTCCTTGATACATATCAAATAAATTAACATCTACCAATTTATCACCACCAACCTTTTTACACTCATCTAGAATATCAGCAGCCGATACATACTTATCTACAATAATTGCAATATCTCGGCGGTTAGCTGGATACTTAGAAAAGTCCTGTGCACTAGGAACTCTTTTAGTGCTAATTTTATCTAAATTCAATTCAAAAACAAGTGCTTTACTATTTAAAGCCAATTTATTTTCAATCTCTGGATGTAAAACACCTAAATAACCGACTAATTCATTTTTAATATATATCGCTGCGTTTTGTCCTGGATGTAAAGACGGATTCTCAGATTTTTTGAACTGAACAACTTCATTAATACCAGATATTGCTAAAATAGCCTCTACATCACCTTTTAAATCAAAAAAATCAACCGGTTGTTTTTGAATAGCCCAATGTTCATCGTAAAGATTACCAGTTATTACACCTGCTAACATTGTTTCTTGTTTAACGCCAAATTCAGCATTAGCATCAGGTACAAATCTTAAGCCTGTTTCAAATAAACGTACTCGCTGTTGTTGTCTATTTTGATTATACATCACCGCGCCAAGCAAGCCTGTCCATAATGATAGACGCATTGCCGACATCTCTGTTGAGATAGGATTAGGTAAAATCATCGCATCTTGATTTGGGTGCAACAATGATTGGATTTTTGGATCAACAAAACTATAAGTTACTGCTTCTTGGTAGCCTCTATCAACTAATAGATCTTTAAAACGTTTTGATGGAACACGCGTTTCTGAATTAGCTTGCATTATCAAATCAATATTAAGATTTTGATTCGGGATATTATTATAGCCATAGATTCGCGCTATTTCCTCGATTAGATCCTCTTCAATTTGAATATCAAAACGCCAAGTTGGAGCGGTTACCTGCCAGATGTTATCTTGAACAATCACTTCACAACCTAATTTAACAAGAATATCACTAATTCTTTGTCCATCAATATGATAACCAATTAATCGATCTATTTTTTCACGACGTAGAGAAATCATTGCCTGTTTTGGCATTGAATTTTGATCAGTCACATCAACAATCGGTCCCGCTGCACCACCACAAATAGCTAAAACTAGCTCCGTTGCACGCTGCATTGCTTTGTGTTGTAACGCAGGATCAACACCTCTCTCATAACGGTGAGATGCATCAGTATGTAACCCGTACTCTCTTGCTTTACCAGCAATAGCTAATGGTGAAAAGAATGCCGCTTCCAATACAATATCTTGAGTATCTGTTGATACACCAGACTCCTTACCACCAAAAATACCTGCAAGCGCTAATGCTTTTTCATCATCAGCAATCACCAAAGTATTCGCTTTGATTTCAACCTCATTACCATCAAGAAGTGTTAGTTTTTCTTTTGGATGACCATATCTTACTGTAATTCCACCAGTAATTTTTTGTAGATCAAAAGCATGCATCGGATGGCCTAATTCAATTAAGACATAATTAGTAATATCCACTACAGCGTCAATAGAACGAATACCACTACGACGTAATTTTTCTTTTATCCATAATGGGGTTGGTGCTTTAACATCGATCCCCTTAATGATACGTCCTAAATATCTTGGTGCAGCTTTAGTCTCAAGGACTTTAATACTAAGTTCGTCAGTAATCGTTGCTTCTGGCGAATTAAACTTCGGTTCAACAATACTAATATTATTAACAGCAGAAATATCTCGAGCAATACCAATCATACCGAAACAATCGGCGCGATTAGGAGTGACACTAATTTCGATAATATTATCATTCAATTTTAAATATTGACGAATATCCTCACCTAATGGTGCATCTTCTGGAAGTTCAATAATTCCATTATGATCATCTGTAATACCTAATTCAGAGAATGAACAAAGCATCCCTTCTGATGGTTCGCCACGAAGTTTAGCGGCTTTAATCACAAAATCACCTGGTAGAACAGCCCCAATAGTTGCACACGCAACAATTAAGCCTTGTCGACAGTTAGATGCACCACAAACGATATCTAATAGCTGATCTTTTCCTATATCAACTTTAGTTACACGTAATTTATCGGCATTAGGGTGCTGTTTACACTCAACAACTTTACCTACAACAACACCAGTAAAATCACCAGCAACTTTTTCAACATCGTCAACTTCAAGACCAGCCATCGTTAACTGATCGGATAATTGTTCGCTACTGATATTTGGGTTTACCCATTCACGTAGCCAGCTTTCACTAAATTTCATGTTTGGTTCTCCCGATTAATTAAACTGTTTTAAAAAACGTAAGTCATTTTCAAAAAATGAACGTAAATCAGTTACACCATAGCGCAACATAGTCAAACGTTCCATCCCCATACCAAAAGCAAATCCGCTATATACGTTAGGATCAATGCCAACATTACGTAAAACATTTGGGTGAACCATTCCACAACCTAAAACTTCTAACCATTTACCATTTTTAGCTTTAATATCAACTTCTGCAGAAGGCTCTGTAAATGGGAAATAACCAGGTCTAAAACGGATTTCCATATCATCTTCAAAGAAACAATGTAGAAAATCATGCAATAAGCCTTTCAAATGCGTAAAACTAATATCTTTATCAATAAGCAAACCTTCCATTTGATGGAACATTGGCGTATGAGTTTGATCGTAATCATTACGATAAGTGCGACCTGGAGCTATAATACGAATAGGAGGCTGTTGTGTTTCCATAGTACGAATTTGTACGGTCGACGTCTGAGTTCGTAGTAGGCGGTTAGCATCGAACCAAAATGTATCATGATCTGCACGAGCAGGATGATGAGCTGGAATATTAAGCGCATCAAAATTATGGTAATCATCTTCGATTTCAGGCCCAGTTTCAACAACAAAACCAAGTTTACCAAAAAACTCGACTAAACGATTAATAGTTAATGTGACTGGGTGCAATCCACCAGGTGCCATTTTTCGACCAGGTAGTGTTACATCAATGGTTTCATTAGCTAACTTAGCATTCAAAACGGCTTGTTCAAAAGCGCTTTTTTTACTATTTAATGCAAGAACAACTTCTTGCTTAGCATCATTAATTTTTTGCCCTACCGCTGGCCGTTCCTCAGCGGGAACATCACGTAGTGAAGCCATTTGCAATGTAAAATAGCCTTTCTTTCCCAAATACTCAACTCGAATTTGTTCAATCGTATTAATATCTTTTGCTGCTTCAATCGCCAATTTGGCTTTGTCTACCAACTCAATTAACTGAGACATAGCATCCTCTTTATATTAGTTTTAGTTACCCTTATCGAGTAATTTTCACTGTAAATATGCTTATTTATAAATGTTTGATATAAAAAAAGCCTCTAATTGAGGCTCTAAACAATTTGTTTTCATTTTCATTCTGCCTCAAAATGAACACATTTTATAAAGCTAAAAAAGAAACGAAAAAAAACTGTATTCAGCAAATTTTTTACCAACGGTTTAATTAAATTAAAATTGAGGCCGAACAAATTCGGCCTCAACTTCAAACTAAAGTGCTGCTTTTGCTTTTTCAACAAGAGCGGCAAAGGCGTTTTTATCAAAAACCGCGATATCAGCTAGAATTTTACGATCAATTTCAATTGAAGCTTTCTTTAAACCATTAATAAAACGGCTATAAGATAAACCACATTGACGTGCTGCTGCATTGATACGTACGATCCATAATTGACGGAATTGACGTTTACGTTGACGACGGTCACGATATGCGTATTGACCAGCTTTAATTACAGCCTGGAATGCAACACGATATACACGTGAACGTGCACCATAATAACCTTTTGCTTGCTTTAAAATCTTCTTGTGACGTGCACGAGCAATAACTCCACGTTTAACACGAGCCATAACTATCTCCTTGAAAAATTAATTAAACGTGTGGAATACACGCCTTGACTAAACCTAAATCACCCTTTGAAACCATGGTCAGACCACGTAGATGACGTTTACGTTTTGTCGATTTCTTAGTTAAGATATGACTCTTATTAGCTTGCTTGTGTTTAAACCCACCTGAAGCTGTTTTTTTGAAGCGTTTAGCTGCGCCTCGTACAGTTTTAATTTTTGGCATAATAATACATCCACATCCGCATTGTTAATAAAATAAAATAAAAGGTGTTACTCTCACTTTGACATAAGAATAAACTTGTTAAGACCTATTATTTCTTCTTCGGTGCAAGCACCATAATCATTTGACGACCTTCAATCTTAGTTGGATAAGATTCAACAACCGCCAAATCAGCTAAGTCATCTTTAATGCGATCAAGCATCTCAGTACCTAACTGCTGGTGAGCCATTTCACGACCACGGAACCGTAGCGTAACTTTAGCTTTATCACCATCTTCTAGAAAGCGAATCAGGCTGCGGAGTTTTACCTGATAGTCACCTTCATCTGTACCAGGTCGGAATTTAATTTCCTTAACCTGAACAACCTTTTGTTTTTTCTTCTGTTCTTTTGTTGCTTTGCTTTTTTCATAAATGAATTTGCCGTAATCCATGATGCGACAAACTGGTGGCTCAGCATTAGGACTAATCTCAACTAAATCTAAAGATGCTTCCTCTGCTTGCCTTATCGCTTCATTTAAGCTAACAACACCAAGCTGCTCGCCTTCGATACCTGTTAATCGGATTTCCTGTGCTGTAATTTCATCATTAATTTTATGAGCACGAGTTGTTTGAATACGTTTTCCGGCTTTAATACTTAAATCCTCCAGTAAATAAAAATAACAAAACCAAATCAGCTTATTCGCTGATTTGATTCAAAGAACGAGTACGAATCTCATTTTGCAACAATTCTACAACATGTTCGACTGCAAAGCTACCAAGATCTTTACCTTGACGAGTTCTAACTGAAACTTTTCCTTCTTCAATCTCTTTATCGCCGCAAACCAACATATAAGGAACACGTTTTAAAGTATGTTCGCGAATCTTAAAACCAATCTTTTCATTTCTCAAATCAGCTTTAGCTCTAATACCTGCATTTTGTAGTTTTTCTGTTACACTTTTAACATAATCAGCTTGGTTATCAGTAATATTGATCACAACAACCTGAGTTGGTGCAAGCCAAGTTGGGAAGAAACCAGCACAGTTTTCTGTCAAAATACCAATAAAACGTTCCATTGAACCTAAAATAGCTCGGTGGATCATTACAGGAATATGTTTTTCATTATCTTCACCAATATAGGTCGCATCTAAACGATCTGGTAACATGAAGTCTAATTGAACAGTACCGCACTGCCATGCTCGTCCCAGACAATCATGTAGAGTAAACTCAATTTTAGGACCGTAGAAAGCCCCTTCACCTGGAAGATATTCAAAAGCAATACCATTCTCAGTTAAACATTCAGCAAGATCTCGTTCAGCAATATCCCATGCTTCTTCACGACCAATACGTTTTTCTGGGCGAGTCGATAATTTAACCGTAATATCCTTAAAGCCGAAGGTGCTGTACATGTCATAAACCATTTTAATACAGCTATTAACTTCTTGACGAATCATTCCCTCAGTACAGAAAATATGTGCATCATCTTGGGTAAATCCACGTACTCGCATTAATCCATGCAATGAGCCAGAAGGTTCATTACGATGGCAACTACCAAATTCAGCCATACGTAAAGGTAAATCACGGTAAGACTTTAATCCTTGGTTAAATATCTGCACATGACCAGGGCAGTTCATAGGTTTAATACAGTACTCTCTGTTTTCAGACGATGTTGTAAACATCAAATCTTTATAGTTAGCCCAGTGACCTGTTTTTTCCCATAAAACGCGATCCATCATAAATGGACCTTTAACTTCTTGGTATTGATACTCTTTTAATTTAACACGAACAAAGGCTTCTAATTCGCGGAAAATAGTCCAACCATCATTATGCCAAAATACCATTCCTGGCGCTTCTTCTTGCATATGATATAAATCGAGTTGTTTACCGATACGGCGATGATCGCGTTTAGCAGCTTCTTCTAAAAATTGTAAATATCCATCAAGTTGCTTTTTATCAGCCCAAGCAGTACCATAAATACGTTGTAACATCTTATTTTTACTATCACCGCGCCAATAAGCACCAGCAATTTTTTGTAATTTAAAATGATGGCAAAAACGCATATTAGGTACATGAGGACCACGACACATGTCGATATACTCTTCGTGGAGATATAAAGCAGGTGTTGCATCTTTAGGAATATTTTCATCTAAAATAGCTAATTTATAAGGCTCATTACGCTGTGTAAACACATCATATGCCTGTTGCCAAGTAACTACTTTTTTTACAACGTCATAATTCTTTTTAGCCAATTCAAGCATACGCTTTTCAAGCGCATCTAGATCATCTTGTGTTAATGTATGATCTAAATCAACATCATAATAGAAACCATTATCAATTGTTGGACCAATAGCCATTTTAGTATTCGGCCATAGCTGTTTTATCGCGTGGCCTAACAAATGAGCACAAGAGTGACGAATAATTTCAAGACCATTCTCATCTTTAGCTGTGATAATAGCTAGCGTTGCATCTTGTTCAATAAGATCACAAGCATCTCTACGCTCACCATTAACAATACCTGCAATACAGGCTTTGGCTAGTCCTGATCCAATACTTTGTGCGACTTCAAATACAGTTACAGCTTTTTCAAATTGACGTTGACTTCCGTCAGGAAGAGTAATAATTGGCATGGTAATCCCTTAAATACTTACTACAGTGGTGCGCCACACGACAGCGCACATATAACAAGTATATACTTAAGTTTTTATTAAAAAATATAAAGTTAATAGCCGCATAGTATATCACTCATTATTACTATTTTAAATAGCCGTTTTTCTATCATAACTATTCTCTTTTTATTGAAGACTAAACTAGATTTCTAACTAAAAACTAAATACTGTATATAAGAAACCAAATAGTAAAAAATTTGTAATAACATATAGATGAGTTCATACAAAATATTGGCTATAATCGTAACAAAGTAATATTCTTTTTTTATATTTTTATTTTTGATGTTTTAGCAATTTTTATATTATATAATCCACGCAATATCACATAAAAAAGGAGAAACAGATGGTAGGTATTATCCTAGCAAGCCATGGTGACTTTGCTGAAGGTATTCTACAATCAGGAACTATGATATTTGGTGAGCAAGATAACGTTAAAGCAGTTACTTTGCATCCAAGTGATAGCCCCGATGATCTAAAAGCTAGAATGAAATCGGCAATAGAAAGTTTTGATAACCAAGAACAAGTTATATTTTTAGTTGATTTATGGGGCGGTACGCCATTTAACCAAGCTAATAATTTGTGTGGCGAACATCCAAACTGGGTTATTGTATCAGGTCTTAATTTACCTATGTTAATAGAAGCCTATTCATCACGTCTATCTTGTGAATCTGCGCAAGAAATTGCAGTTCAAATTCTTGAGCCAGCCAGAGAAGGTATCAATACTAATGCAGTAAACAAGCCAACAGCCAACAAAGAGAAAGCCGCTATTAAAAATGATAGTGCACAGCAAGCTCCAGTAGGTAATGGTAAAATTAAAATTGTATTAGCGCGTGTCGATTCACGTTTGCTACATGGGCAAGTTGCAACAGCATGGACTAAAGCGACAAACCCGAATCGAATTATTGTAGTATCTGATTCTGTTGCACAAGATACTCTCCGTAAAAAATTGATTGAAGAAGCTGCCCCTCCTGGTGTTAAAGCAAATGTTGTTCCAATTAGCAAAATAATTGAAGTATCCAAAGATCCACGCTTTGGCAATACAAAAGCATTACTATTGTTTGAAAATCCACAAGATGTTGTAAAAGCAATGAATGGCGGTTTAGATATTAAAGAACTCAATATCGGTTCAATGGCACATTCAATCGGTAAAGTTGTGGTAAGCAAAGTTATTTCTTTAGATAATAATGATATTGCAGCTTTTGAACAACTCAAACAAAAAAATGTTAAATTTGATATTCGTAAAGTACCAAATGATTCACAGGATAATCTTGATGAATTATTGAAAAAAGCGAAAACCGAATTAGCTGAGCAGAAAAAATAACTCAAAACTTAAGAGGTTTATTATGGATTTATCAATTATATCGATCGTATTGGTTATATTTGTTGCCTTTTTAGCAGGTATGGAAGGCATCTTAGACCAATTTCAATTTCATCAACCATTAGTTGCATGTACCTTAATTGGTTTGGTTACTGGCAATCTTGAAGCCTGTATTATCCTTGGTGGTACACTACAGATGATTGCCTTAGGTTGGGCAAATATTGGAGCTGCAGTAGCACCAGATGCGGCTCTTGCATCAGTCGCATCCGCTATTATTTTAGTATTAGGTGGACAAGGTACTGATGGTGTATCAACAGCGATTGCGGTTGCAATTCCACTAGCCGTAGCAGGTCTATTCTTAACGATGATTGTTCGAACTATTGCTGTACCTATTGTACATATGATGGATTCGGCAGCTGAACATGGTAGCTTCCGTAAAATTGAGTTTTTACAAATATTAGCTATCTGTTTACAAGGTTTACGTATTGCAATCCCTGCTGGAGCACTACTTTTTATCCCTGCTCACGCGGTACAAGCTGCACTTAACTCAATGCCAGAATGGTTAACAACGGGTATGGCTATTGGTGGTGGAATGGTAGTTGCTGTTGGTTATGCGATGGTTATCAACATGATGGCTAATAAAGAAGTTTGGCCATTTTTCATTATCGGTTTTGTGGTAGCAGCTATTTCACAATTAACACTTATTGCATTAGGTGCTTTAGGTATTGCACTTGCTCTTATTTATTTAAATCTTTCAGAACGTGGTAATTCATCTAATGGTGGTAACACCGGTGATCCACTTGATGATATTTTGAATGATTACTAGGACTGGAGGATAAAAAAATGGAACAAAAAATTAAGCTAACTAAAGGCGATCGTCTATCTGTTGCGTGGCGTTCTACCTTCCTACAAGGTTCTTGGAACTACGAACGAATGCAAAATGGTGGCTGGGCATTTTCAATGATCCCAGCAATCAAAAAATTATATAAAACTCAAGAAGATCGATCTTCCGCATTAAAACGTCATTTAGAGTTTTTTAATACTCACCCTTATCTTGCTTCGCCTGTATTAGGTGTAACTTTAGCACTAGAAGAAGAACGTGCAAATGGTGCTCCAGTCGATGATGTTGCGATTCAAGGTGTAAAAGTCGGGATGATGGGACCTTTAGCTGGTGTCGGTGATCCAGTATTCTGGTTTACGTTACGTCCAATGCTTGGCGCACTTGGTGCTTCTCTAGCATTAACCGGCAACATTATGGGACCTATTCTATTTTTTGTTGTTTGGAATATTATTCGTTGGTGTTTTATGTGGTATACCCAAGAGTTTGGTTATCGTACTGGTTCTAAAATCACTGATAATCTTTCTGGCGGCTTACTACAGAAAATTACGAAAGGTGCCTCTATTCTTGGTATGTTCGTCTTAGCTGCTTTGGTACAAAGGTGGGTATCAATTAACTTTAAACCTATTGTATCTGTCGTAAAACTTGATCCAAAAGCAACAATTGATTGGAACAACTTACCATCAGGTGGACAAGGCATACAAGATGCCCTCCTTCAAATGCAACAAGGCTTATCACTAACTCAAGATAAAGTAACAACATTACAAAATAACCTAGATCAATTAATTCCAGGACTTGTACCATTATTACTAACATTCTTCTGTATGTGGTTACTAAAACGTAAAGTATCGCCAATTATCATTATCGTTGGACTATTTGTGATTGGGGTTGTTGGACACGTTTTAGGTCTATTATAACAATCAATTAAGCAATAAATACGAAACCCATTTTTCATATTGTACTGATATAGAAATGGGTTTTTTTATTATTCTATTATATGATTAAGTAATGATAATAAGGATAACAGCAATAAAATGGTTCAATCATTAAATACAAAAGTGGATTTAGTTATTAAAGGTACCTCATTTATGGGAATCTCTGAATATGGCGACATAATGATTGGAGATAAAGCTTTTGAATTTTATCACAGTCGCGATAATCGAAAATTTATCCAAATTCCATGGGAAGAAGTCGATTATGTTACCGCTTCAGTGATGTTCGGTGGTAAATGGATTCCGCGTTATTCAATCCAGACTAAACGTAATGGCACTTTTACTTTTGCGTCAAAAGAGCCTAAAAAAGTGTTAAGAGCCATACGAGTTTATATTGATGGCGCCAGAATGGTTCGTTCACTTGGATTTTTTGGTGTGATTAAAAGAGCATTTAAAAAGAAAAAGAGTTAAAATACCTACCGATCATCCATTTTGATAATAAGTAGGTAATACCATGCAACATACTATGTGGAAACTAGATAATGTTATAAAAAACTACGATTGGGGAACTAAAACAGCATTATCAACATTATTTAATATCGATAACCCAAATAACCAGCCCCAAGCTGAAATTTGGATGGGAGCACATCCGGCAGGAGTCTCCACTGCAATTACTACGGATGGGAAACAGATCAAGTTAGATCAATTAATTGCCAAAAATCCCCAGCAGATCTTGGGTGAACAAACTTGTAAAAATTACCCAGCTCTTCCCTATTTATTTAAAGTATTATCTGCACAAGAGCCGTTGTCAATTCAAGTTCATCCTGAATTATCAAAAGCAAAATTGGGTTATGCCAAAGAGAATCAACTTGGAATTGCCATAGATTCAGCGCAAAGAAATTATAAAGATCCTAATCACAAACCTGAATTAATTTATGCATTGACACCATTTTTAGCCATGAACGGTTTTCGGCCAATAGCGGAAATAATATCATTATTTACTGAATTGAATATTCAATCTCTTAATGAGTTAGTGCAAGCGTTCCAAAAAAATCAAACGGATGAAGGATTGAGTCAATTTTTCCACGGTATCTTAATTTTAAATAATCAGGTTAAGCAACAAGCGATTAGCGAATTGCTAGAAAAAATTCAGAATAAAACCGAAACTCTTTTTGCTGTCATCAAACATATGGCTATAAAGTATCCAAATGATAGTGGGCTATTCTCGCCATTAATTTTAAATGTAGTGCAATTGAAACCTCAACAAGCCATGTTCTTAAAAGCTCAGACTCCACACGCTTATTTATCAGGAACAGGTTTAGAAATTATGGCAAGTTCAGATAATGTATTACGTGCGGGACTAACAAACAAGCATATTGATATAAACGAACTATTTAATAATACGACATTTCATAGTATTCCAGCTAACCAATTACTAACAACCGCGATTAAAGAAAATAATAAAATTGATTTTCCTGTCCCCGTTAATGACTTTGCTTTTGAAATTATTAATAGTGATGAAAACATCCGTCATGAAAAAACTATTAGTGCAGAAATTCTTTTTTGTATAACAGGAGAGATCACCTTATCCACTTCGAAAGATACCTTCACGATTAAGGCTGGAGAGTCAGTATTTATAGCTGATTGTGCTAAAACGTTTAGTTATCAAGGTCACGGCCAGTTAGCCAGAGCATTTAATCATTAATTAAAAAGGGGTAATCCCCTTTTTAATATGCTAACGCTAATTAATAAATAAAAGATACCCGGCATGAAGAGTCCATGCTAAAGCGAGACCATAGGTTAATAATTTACCTCGTCGAGGATGAATATTAAAATCATGTAACATGTGTAAAATACGATGTAAACCACACCATATCGGCAAACTTATCATTAAAAATAAAAATAATTTACCGCCCATTGTATAAATCAATTTTAAGATATAGCTACGAGTAGCCGCATCACCAAATGGGATAATAAAAGCAATAATCACTATAACTACTGGAGAAAATATTGCTGCCCACATGCCACCTGCACTAAATAATCCCCAAAAAATAGGTTCATTAGAGCGAGTTAATGGTTTTTGTTTATTTTCCATATTCATCAAAATCCTTTATTTAAAATAACCAAAAATCAGTAATAACATAATGGTTGAAATAATAATCGTTATGCACCACAATCCAAGCGTAAATAACATATTTGGTGTTTTTTTGCCGGCAATAATAATATTCATAGCTTTAGGTGCTAAATTAAACCATGTCAAAGAATGTATTAGTGCAGAGAGTAATGCTAAAGTATTTATCACAATAACAACTGGATGCTGCAAAAAGAAAATAAAACGGTAAAATTCATTTTGCCCCATTTCGTTAATATGAGAGCAAACTACTCCAAACATCAATACAAGGCTTGTCCAGATCATGAAAAAAGCTGTTGACTCACGAAGTATATAGAAAAAATAGTAGCGTAATTTTAGCCACCAATTACTTTCCATTTGATTCAAATGGGGTTTACGATACGATTTATCTGACTCACTACTGTTCATGATTGACTATTTCCATTACTAATTAATTAAGACTGAATTTTGATTTTAGAAATCAAATAATCCTTAGCACTTTCAACTTTCGCTAATTGAATAGCAAAAGCAGGATCCACCTGTTTTGGGCATACCGTAGAGCAAAAACCAACAAATGTACAACGCCAAACTCCATTTTCTTGATTAAGAATAGGCATGCGGGCATGATGACCATTATCACGACTATCTAAATTATAACGCATCGCAAGTGATATTGCTGCAGGCCCAATAAATTCAGGGTTCAAACCAAATTGCGGACAAGCCGCATAACATAAACCACAATTAATACAGTGAGTAAATTGCTGATATTTAACTAGTAGAGCAGGGAGCTGCTTATTCATTTCATCTTTTGCTAATTTTAAGCCATCCATAATATAGGGTTTAATCGCCTCGATACTTTGCATAAAGTGCGTCATATTAATAACAAGATCACGTTCGATGGGAAAATGAGCAAGTGGGCTAATCGTAATTTCTTTACCAACATAATCACGCACAAATGTTTTACAAAGTAGTTTTGGAATATTATTAATCATTACTCCACAAGAACCACAAATCGCCATACGACACGAACTTCGATAAACTAATTCAGGTGCTAGATTCTCTTTAATATAGTTAAGCATATCAAGAATTGACATCGTATTATCATAGGGAATATGCTCAAATTTTTGTAGATATGGCTGGCTATCAGTTTCGGGATGATAGCGCATAATATTGATGGTTATAGTCCGTTGTGTCATAACAATAATTACCCTTCTTTTCCACCATAAGAACGATTGGCTGGCGGCAGTTTACTCACATTAACATCATTAAACGTAATATTAGGTAACTCGTTTTCTCGATAAGAAGCCTGACTGTGTTTTAAAAACTGATCATCATTACGGTTTTGATATTCAACCTCAAGCCGTTGATGAGCACCTCGCGACTCTTTGCGTAAAATTGCGCTACAAACTATCGCTTGAGCAACTAGTAAACTCTGTTTTAACTCTAATACAGCAATTAACTCTGTATTATAAACATGCGATTTATCAACAATATTAATATTTTCCGCTCGTTCAATTAATTCAGATATTTTATTAATTGTATTTAACATTCCTTGCTCATTACGATAAATGCCACAACCTTGTTCCATCGTTTGCCCCATCTCTTTACGAATTTGAGCCCAATTCTCAGAGCCTTGATGATGAACTACTGACAATAATACTTTTTCAATCTGACTAGCTAGATTACTATTATGCCTAGTACTAAATGCCAGTTGTTTTGCATACTGTGCAGCTTGCCTACCGGCAATCTCACCAAATACAATCACTTCTGATAACGAATTTGAACCTAAACGATTAGCACCATGTAAACCAACAGAAGCGCACTCACCGACGGCATAAAGACCATTTAATATGGTTGAACAATTGATATCTGTTGTGATACCACCCATAGTATAATGTGCCGTTGGCCTAACAGGAATCGGTGATTTTACAGGATCAACACCAACGTAAGTCCTAGCTAATTCTCGAATAAAAGGTAAACGTTGATTAATTTTTTCCTGACCTAAATGACGTAAATCTAAATAAACAATCTCGCCATTAGCACTAGATAATGTATTACCTTTCTGATTTTCATGCCAAAATGCTTGTGATAATCGATCCCTTGGTCCTAGTTCCATATAACGATTCTTCGGTTCACCTAATGGTGTTTCTGGCCCTAGGCCATAATCTTGTAGATAACGATAACCGTCTTTATTCGTTAAAATTCCGCCCTCTCCACGGCACGCTTCAGTGATCAAAATACCGCTTCCAGGCAATCCTGTCGGATGATATTGAACAAACTCCATATCGCGTAGTGCAACTCCGTGACGATATGCCATAGCCATGCCATCACCCGTAACAATGCTACCGTTAGTATTGTATTGATAAACTCGACCAGCTCCCCCGGTAGCCATTATCACCGATTTTGCATTAAATTGAACTAACTTACCCTCCATCATGTTCAGAGCAACGAGTCCTGTAACTCGATTATCATCAACCAGTAAATCTAAAACATAATGTTCATCAAAACGATAAATTTGCTGAAACTGTAAAGATGATTGAAATAGAGTGTGTAAAATATGAAATCCGGTTTTATCGGATGCAAACCATGTGCGTTCAACTGTCATGCCACCAAAGCGTCGGACATTAACTGAACCATCTTTTTTACGTGCCCACGGACATCCTAAACGCTCTAGTTTAGCTAAAGCATTTGGAGCCTGAGAAACAAATAATTCAACAACATGTTGATCGCATAGCCAATCACCGCCCGATACCGTATCATAAAAATGAAATCCAAAACTATCATTTTCTTGTATTACACCCGCGGCTCCACCTTCGGCGGCGACAGTATGGCTACGCATCGGATAAACTTTAGAGATCAATGCAATTTTGAGGTCTGGGAAATGTTGGGCTATTTCAATGGCAGAGCTTAGTCCAGCCCCTCCACCACCAATAATCGCAATATCGACATCAACGATTTTCATTTTAGATCCTCTTGATTTTTCGTTATGCACGGAGATCGTAAATCTAATTTTACTGGGCATAACTAATATCCACAATAAAAAAGAGAGTATTTAGTAGGTTTATCGTCAACTAATTATATTAATTTATGATTAAAGTTGAATTATAAGAAATCCATGTACCCATTAAAAAACCGTTATTTTTATATTATACTAATTAGCCAAACTTGTTAAATCTACGCAAAATTATTGCGACGTAAAAAGGATAAGAACTATGCAACAATTACAATCTATTATCGAAGCAGCGTTTGAGCGTCGTGCTGAAATCACCCCAACTAATGTTGATGCAGCAACGCGAGAAGCAGTCACTCAAGCAGTTAACTTACTAGATAATGGTAAAATGCGTGTTGCTGAAAAAATTAATGGTGATTGGGTTACCCATCAATGGTTAAAAAAAGCAGTATTACTATCATTTAGAATTAATGAAAATCAACTGATTGATGGATGTGAAACTAACTATTACGATAAAGTCCCTTTAAAATTTGCTGATTATGACGAAGCTCGTTTTAAACAGGAAGGTTTCCGTGTTGTCCCATCAGCAATTGCTCGTAAAGGAGCCTATATTGCGCGTAATACAGTATTAATGCCATCTTACGTTAATATTGGTGCCTATGTGGATGAAGGTACTATGGTCGATACCTGGGTAACAGTAGGTTCTTGTGCTCAAATTGGTAAAAATGTACATTTATCTGGTGGTGTTGGTATTGGTGGTGTATTAGAACCATTACAAGCAAACCCAACTATTATCGAAGATAACTGCTTTATCGGTGCGCGTAGCGAAATCGTTGAGGGAGTTATTGTCGAGGAAGGTTCAGTCATTTCAATGGGCGTATTTATTGGTCAAAGTACTAAAATTTATGATAGAACCACTGGAGAAGTCTTTTATGGTCGTGTTCCTGCCGGTTCTGTTGTGGTATCAGGTAACTTACCATCAAAAGATGGCTCATACAGTTTATATTGTGCCGTGATTGTAAAAAAAGTAGACGCTAAAACACGTGGTAAAGTAGGTATCAACGAATTACTTCGAACTATTGATTAATTATTTTTATCGCCACATAATGTGGCGATAATTAATTTAAATTAGGAGTAAATAATGCCTTCTTTTGATATCGTATCTGAAATTGATATGCCTGAAGTTCGTAATGGTGTAGAAAATGCGACAAGAGAACTCGCTACTCGTTGGGATTTTCGTAATGTTCCAGCATCTTTTGACCTTAATGAAAAAGATCAAACCGTCACCGTATCAAGTGAATCTGATTTTCAGGTACAACAGTTAATTGATATTTTGCGAGATAAGCTTGCTAAAAGAGGAATCGATAGTGGCGCTCTTGATATTCCTGAAGAGATGAACCACTCAGGTAAAACTTATTCAATTACCGTAAAGCTTAAACAAGGGATTGATAAAGAACTATCTAAAAAGCTTATTAAATTAATTAAAGATAGTAAACTAAAAGTACAAGCCCAAATTCAAGGTGAACAAGTTCGTGTCACAGGAAAAGCCCGAGACGACTTACAACAGGTGATTGCACTTGTCAGAGGCGCAGAACTAGGACAACCGTTCCAGTTTAATAATTTCCGTGATTAATATCATCAATTAATTCACAAAAATTAAACTAACTCATTGAAATAAAAAATAGCCATCTCTAGCTTTTTAATTTTGTCGTATCATAAAAAAAAGAACAGTATGATTATACTGTTCTTTTTTTATTATGAATAAAACTGTAACGGTATACTTTTCTTGGAGACATACTTAGCGGTATGATAAACCATCAACTAAGGATATTATCCCGTGACAAGACAACTAAGTAGTGAATTTAAACGAGAATGTGCAGAGCTCGTTCTTAATTATGGTTATGCACATAAAGATGCAGCAAAAACAATGAATGTGAGTATTTCATCAATTGGGCGTTGGGTAACACAATATAGAAAAGAACGACAAGGTATTACGCCTAAAAATAGTGCGCTGACCGCTGAACAAAAACGAATACAAGCTTTAGAAAAACAAGTTAAGCAGTTGCAAAGTGATAATCAGTTATTAAAAAAGCTTCAGCCTTCTTCGCCATCGAAATGATAAGCAGCAACAAATAGCACTAATACTGAAGAAGGCAGGAAATGAAACCGTTCAAATCTGTCGGTGTTTATCATTAGCACCGAGTACTTTTTATTATCGAATTAAACATCGTGCATTTAAATTAATTAATGCTAGGCTTGAAATTGCCATGAAATCAATTCATAACGAAATGGACGGTATATATGGAAAAAGAAGAATGTTAGTTGAACTGGTTAAAAAAGGGTTTAAGCTTGGTTTAGATAAGGTCCGACGCTTAATGCGAAAATTAGGCCTAGTGGCTAAAAGGACTAAACAGCATTCCTATCCTCGTGGCGGTAAATCATCGCTACTGGCACCCAATCATTTAAATCGACAATTTAATCCGGCAACGATTAATCGCTATTGGTCTGGCGATATTACCTATATTCGGACAAGGCAAGGTTGGCTCTATCTGGCTGTTGTCATGGATTTATGCTCTAGACGCATTGTTGGATGGGCCTTTTCTGAAAAGCCAAACAGTTTACTGACGGTTAAGGCACTAAACATGGCGATACAGCGTCGAAAAGGAAAATGCCCTACCTTATTTCATTGTGATCAGGGGATTCAATATCGTAGTGAACAATTTCAACAGTTATTATCATATCATCAAATTACCTTTAGTATGAGTAGAGCTGGAAATTGTTTAGACAATGCCGTTACTGAACGATTTTTTAGATCATTAAAATCAGAAAGAATTAATTATCGAGATTATATAACAAGAGAGCAAGCGATGGTCGATATTATTGATTATATCGAACCGATTTATAATCAAAAAAGAAGACATTATAAACTTGGATTTATTTCACTAGCAGAATTTGAACATAATTTACTAAAAACTGCCTAAGAAGCTCTCCAATTTTTGTTGACCGTTACAATGCTCTTGGGATTATTTTATTCGATGATAGTATTTGATATTTAATTCGTTATAATTAACACAATTTTGTTAATTAACTCTTTTTTATTTTACGTTTGAGCATACTATGAAGCACATAGGAAGATGGCGTATGGTTATCATAATACTAATATTATTCATATTATCTTCACTTCTAGCTGTTTATAGCTTTGGTCTTTTTGCTAAGCGAGTAAAAGGTGAAGCGAGTTACGCACTCGCAACTCAAGATAATCAAACACAATTAGATAAAGCATTAGCTCCTGAATCAGCATTACATCCAAAGCAGACCAGTTTATTACTTATTCCAAGTAATTTAGATGCATTCGCTATTCGAGCCGCCAGCGCTAGAGAAGTGGGTCGCAGTTTAGATCTACAATATTATATTTGGAATGATGATCTAACCGGTCAATTACTTGCTATTGAATTACTTCATGCGGCAGATCGAGGTGTGCGAGTGCGGATTATTTTAGATGATATGAACTCACACGGTCATAGCAGTTTATTGGCTACGTTAAATTTACATCCTAATATCAGCATCAGAATGTTTAATCCAACCCGTGCACGGGATAATCGTTTTATGCGAGGCTTGGAGATGATATTACGCGTATTTAGCATTAACCGACGAATGCATAATAAATCCTGGATTGCTGATGGGAGAATGGCCGTTGTCGGTGGAAGAAATATTGGTAATGAATATTTCGGAGCAGCGGATAATCGTAATTTTTTTGATGCTGACTTATTAATTGGTGGCGAAGCAGTCAAAGAAACCGAAGCAATTTTTGATGATTTCTGGAATAGTGATGCCGTTATTCCGATTGAAGCATTAGTCAACGCTGACAGTAATTCATTAACACAATTAAAAGAGATCGTCCAACAGAAAAAAACACATTTATCAGCAATACCCTATCTAAATAAATTGAAAGAGACACCAAGTGTTAAATCACTCTTTACTGGTGAATGGAATAAAGGTGGCTGGCAAGTACATTGGACTCAATCAGCTCATGTTTATTCAGATCCTGCCATAAAGGCCTTTGGGCAAGGAGAATCTCAGTGGTTAATCCATCACATCGCTCCACTATTAGAAAACGCGGCTAAAACAGTAAAATTGATTTCGCCCTATTTTGTTCCTGGTAAAAATGGTGTCAATCAATTAACTCAAATACAACAAAAAGGCGTTACGATTGATATATTAACCAACTCTCTTGCTGCTAACGATGTTATTATGGCTCACGGCGGCTATGCCCCCTATCGTAAACCATTACTTGCCAATAATATTAATCTTTATGAATTAAAACCGTTTGGTAAAACTGAACGTAGTTTAATTGGTTCTAGTGATGCAAGCTTACATACAAAAGCATTTTTAGTTGATAGCAAAATTGGCTTTGTCGGATCCTTTAACTTTGACCCAAGATCGGCAAATCTCAATACAGAAATGGGAATTATCTTTGAAGATCCAAATATTGTCTCTGCACTACAGAAAGAGTTTGCAATGAAAACAAGTCGAGATCTAAGCTATCAAGTCATCTTAGTTGATGGTAAGTTACGTTGGCTTGATGAAAATGAGAATGATGAACCAATTATTTGGCAGCAAGATCCACAAAGTAAATGGTGGCAACGGGCAATGGCAAAGATTGTTGGCTATTTACCTATCGAGTCACAACTATAAAAATAGTTCAGTATTTTCGTTATTTAGTTGCTGTAAGGTATGATTCTAGTATAAAAAAGGGATCTTCAATCAGATCCCTTTTAGCATATCGTTTAAATAACGTTAACCAACAAGCGATTCTTGTTGTTCATCTACATAAAAGCAGGCCACTTTGTGTTGTTGATAATCAAGCAATTGTGGTTTCTCTTTAACACATCGTCCAAAGGCTAATCGACAACGTGCATTAAATGCACAGCCTTCTGGCGGATTCAATGGACTTGGTAACTCTCCTTCTAACTTAATTCGATCTCGTCTCAAATCAGGATTTAAACGTGGAGTAGCTGAAAGTAAAGCTTGAGTATAAGGGTGCACAGGATTTCCATAAATACTACTTTTCGTCCCTTGCTCAACGCAACGTCCTAAATACATTACCATCACATCATCTGCGATATGTTCAACAACCGAGAGATCATGAGAGATAAATACATACGACAACCCTAGCTCATCTTGCAAATCCATCATCAAATTCAATACCTGTGCACGAACAGATACATCTAATGCTGAAACCGGCTCATCAGCCACTAAAATTTCAGGCTCAAGCATTAATCCCCGAGCAATTGCAATACGCTGACGTTGGCCACCAGAAAACATATGTGGGTAACGTGAATAGAACTCCTCTTTCAGTCCAACTTTAGCCATCATTGATAATACTTTCGCTTTACGATCATCTTTTGATAAGTCAGTATTAATCAATAATGGCTCTTCTAAAATTGTTCCTACTTTTTTACGAGGGTTCAATGATGAATAGGGATTTTGGAAAACAATCTGGATTTTTTGCCGGCGCAATTTTTCTGCATCATGATCCGGTTTAAGGAGATCTTGACCTTTATAATAAAGCTCCCCCTCAGTCGGTTTTTCAATCATGGTCAACAATCTTGCTAAAGATGACTTACCACAGCCTGATTCTCCAACAATGGCTAATGTTTTACCTTTTTCTAACGTAAATGAAACACCATCAACGGCCTTAACTTGTTTAATATTTTGGCTAAATAGGCCACTCTTTACTTGATAATATTTTTTTAGATTTTTAACATCTAATAATAAATTATTATTCATATCTTGGTTTCCCCTCACTTGTTAAGGGATAATGACACTTTACTTGTCGACCGTTACCGTCATCAACAAGCAATGGTTCTTTCTCTTGGCATGTTTCATTAGCATATGGACAGCGAGGGTTAAGTAAACAACCCGATGGTCGATCATATTTCCCCGGAACAACACCCAGTAAAGAAGACAAACGCGCTTTATCTTGAGTAAACTCAGGTAATGAACACAACAAGGCTTGTGTATAAGGATGCATTGGCGATTTAAAAATCACATCAGCATCACCCACTTCCACTACCTGCCCTGCATACATCACAATAATTTTATGAGCAGCTTCTGAAACAAGCGCTAAATCATGGGTAATCAAAACCAGCGCCATATTATCTTTGCGTTGTAATTCGAGTAACAGCTCTATAATTTGTCCCTGAATCGTTACATCTAATGCTGTTGTTGGTTCATCCGCAATCAATAATTTAGGATTACATGCAATGGCGATGGCAATCATCACTCGCTGACTCATTCCACCAGATAATTGGTGAGGATAAACATTTAAACGATTTTCAGGATCAGGTATTCCCACACAGTTTAGTAGTGCTATCGCTCTCTCTTTTAATTTTGATTTACGGCCGCCTTGATGAATCTTTAAGGCTTCCATAATTTGATAACCGACAGTAAAACATGGGTTTAAACTGGTCATCGGATCTTGGAAAATCATTGCTACATCTGCGCCAACAATTTTCTTACGTTCTCTTTCTGAAATACGCTTAAGATCTCGACCATCAAAATGCAGTGCATTAGCACTCACTTTACCTGGAAAATCGATTAAGCCCATAATGGCTAAGGAACTTACTGATTTACCAGAACCTGATTCACCAACAATCCCTACAACTTGACCTTGCTCAACTTGGTAACTGATACGATCAACAGCTTTAAAATCACCAAATTGAACAGATAATTCATTGACTTCTAATAATGCCATAACAGAATCCTTCTTACTGTTTCAATTTAGGATCAAGTGCATCACGCAAACCATCACCCATTAGATTAAATGCAAGCACAGTCATTAAAATAACTAAGCCTGGGAAAGTTACTACCCACCAAGCAGATTGAGCAAATTGCAACACATCCGCTAGCATTGTTCCCCATTCAGGAGTAGGTGGCTGAGCTCCCATGCCCAAAAATCCTAAAGCAGCCATATCTAAAATGGCATTAGAAAAGCCTAAAGAAGCTTGTACTATTAATGGTGCTAAACAGTTCGGAAGAATATTAATAAACATTTGTCGTAAACCACCCGCGCCAGCGACTCGTGATGCTATAACATAATCTTTATTAACTTCTGATAAGGTTGCAGCTCTGGTCAAACGGACATAATGCGGTAAGGCTACAAATGCAAGGGCCATTGAAGCATTAACAATTGAGGGTCCAAAAATCGCGACTAATACTAGCGCCAATAATAAGCTAGGCAAAGCGAGCATAATATCTACGACACGCATAATTAGGCTATCAATAAAACCGCCTACATAGCCAGCAATCAAACCTAAAGTGATACCAATCACTAAAGAGACAATCACAACCATACAACCAACAAGTAATGATAATCGAGCTCCATAAATCAATCGCGATAAAATATCTCGCCCCAAATCATCAGTACCTAAAATAAAGTTCCAGCTACCACCCTCCATCCATGCAGGAGGAGCCAATAAGGCATCCCTAAACTGTTCAGCAGGTGCATGCGGAGCTACAAAATTAGCAAAAATCGCTAAAAAAACGACAATAATAATATAGACTAAACCGACCACAGCCCCTTTATTCTTTTTAAAATAGAACCAAAACTCTTGCCTTGGCGTCATTGGGACTGGAGCAACAATAGCTACCTCAGGCGAAATAATTTCTTCAGATAATGTTTCTTTTTTCATGGGTAACAATACTCTTATTTCTTATGTCTAATACGCGGATTAATAATGCCATACAACACATCAACTAATAAATTTACAAAGATGATTAAGGTTGCCACAATTAATACACCGCTCTGTACAACAGGATAATCTCGGCGTTGTAATCCTTCAATTAACCAGCGTCCAATTCCTGGCCATGAAAAAACCGTTTCAGTCAAAATAGCACCGGAAAGCATCGTACCAACCTGTAATCCAATAACGGTAACAACTGGGATCATCGCATTGCGTAACGCATGAACCAAAATAACACGTAATCGACCAACACCTTTGGCTCTTGCGGTACGGATATAGTCTTCGCTCAGGACTTCAAGCATTGATGAACGCGTCATACGAACAATAACAGCTAATGGTATCGTTCCTAAAACAATAGACGGTAAAATTAAGTGTTCTAGGGCATCAATAAAATCACCAGCCTCGCCCCAAATCCAAGTATCAATTAGCATAAACCCAGTTAATGGATTACTATCATCTAAAAACAGTACATCACTAACCCGTCCTGAAACAGGGGTTAAATCAAAATGCACAGAAACTAGCATAATTAACATCATTCCCCACCAGAAAATCGGCATAGAATAACCTGTTAATGAAATACTAATCGCACAATGATCAAAGATTGAACCTCGCTTTACTGCAGCTAATACACCGACAGGAATACCGATACAAACCGCAAAAATCATAGCACAGACCCCAAGCTCCATCGTTGCCTTAAATCTTGGCACAAACTCGTCCCAAATCGGAATCTGGCTCTTAAAGGAGATACCTAAATCGCCATGTAAAATACCGATAAGATAATCAAAATATTGTACATAGAGTGGGCGATCTAAACCAAATTGGCTCATTAATTGCGCGTGTCTTTCTGGGGATAACCCACGTTCTCCCGCTAAAATAAGAACAGGATCGCCTGGAATTAAATGAACAAAAACGAAGGTCAATATGGTAATACCAATAAAGGTCAGTCCGACAATACCTAAACGTTTAAGAATAAATTGAAACATATATTGGCTCTTTGCTTATAATGATTTGATTAATGATTGAATTAATCTGTTTTTATATTATTCAGAAGTTATTTAAAAAATTAAGCACGAAAGTATATTCAACAATGACATTTTGTCTATATTTATTGTAAATATACTATTCATTTTAAGGTTACAGCAGATAAATACATGGCTATTATTTTTTATCAGTGACAAAATAAAAGTACTACTAAACAACAGTAGTACTTTATATTCTTAGACTATTTTTCAATACTCACTTCATTAAAATTGTGCAATGCTAAAGGATCCATAATGTAACCTTTAACCTCTTTACGCACTGGCATATAAACGATTGAATGGGCTATCATTAATGCTGGAGCCTGATTCATCATTTCTACTTGAGCTTGTTTATAAAGTGCA
Source organism: Orbaceae bacterium BiB (assembly GCA_036251205.1). Classification (NCBI taxonomy): domain Bacteria; kingdom Pseudomonadati; phylum Pseudomonadota; class Gammaproteobacteria; order Orbales; family Orbaceae; genus Orbus; species Orbus mooreae. The sequence goes on from CP133958.1 coordinate 1,188,498, forward strand.
ATACGCTTTTCATGATCCGATTCTACACGCGCTTGTTGTAATAAATCATCAAATGGTTTGTAACACCAATGTGAGTAGTTTGAACCCGCCTTGACCGCATCACAGCTCATCAATACTGAGTAGAAGTTATCTGGATCACCATTGTCACCCGACCAGCCCATTAATACCGCATCATGTTCACCATCACGAATTCGAGTTAAGTATTCACCCCACTCATAAGTCACAATGTTAGCTTTTACGCCAATTTTTGCCCAATCAGATTGAATAATTTCAGCCATACGACGCGCATTTGGATTATAAGGTCGTTGTACAGGCATTGCCCATAGATTAAGCGTAAAACCATTCTCAAAACCAGCTTCTTTCAACAATGCTTTAGCTTGTTCTGGATCGTAAGGATAATCTTTAACGTCATTATTATAACCCCACATTGTCGGTGGAATAAAGTTTTTAGCAGGTTCTGCAGCACCTTGGAACACCGCATCAATAATCGCTTGTTTATTTACTGCCATGTTAAGCGCTTGACGTACTTTTAAGTTATTTAATGGTGGCTTATCCATATTATAAGCTAAGTATCCAATGTTAAGACCCGCCATTTCATCAATAACAATATTCTTATCTTGCTTCATGCGTTCAACATCAGCAAGATTTGGATATGGCATTGCATGACACTCACCTTTTTGTAGCTTAGCATAACGTACTGCCGCATCAGGTGTAATAGTAAATACCAAGCGATCTAATTTTGCTTTTGGACCAAAATAATCTGGATTTGCTTTAAATAAAATTCGGGAATCTTTTTGATACTGTACGAACGAAAATGGTCCTGTACCAATTGGAACGAGATCAAATTTCTCTGGAGTACCGGCTTTTAACATTTGATCAGCATATTCAGTAGATAAAATCGATGTAAATGACATTGCCATGTTTGCTAAAAAAGGGGCCTCTGGTTGAGATAGATGGAATACAACGGTGTAATCATCAACTTTCTCGATATCTTTGATCAATGTATCCATACCCATACTTGTAAAATACTCATATTGGCCACCAGATACTTTATGATATGGATGGTTAACATCTTTTTGGCGCATAAAAGAATTAATCACATCATCGGCATTCAAATTACGAGTTGATTTAAACTCTTTATTACTATGCCACTTTACATCGTCTCGTAAATGGAATGTATAAGTCATACCATCTTCACTAATATCCCATGATTTAGCTAGGCTTGGTTGAATTTCAGTCGTACCTAATTTAAACTCAACTAAACGGTTATAAACAGGGACTGCACCAGCATCCATTGAGATACCACTGGTTACAAGTTGTGGATTGAAATTTTCAGGTGATGCTTCAGCACAATATACCAATGTACCCGCAGCATTAGCTTGGTATGTTGCAACCATCGCAAATAACCCTAAGCTAAGTAGTAGTTTTCGTTTATATTTCATTAAATTACTCATTAATTTCCCTCTATCATGCAATTATTAATAACAAGGTAAAATATATCGAATAGACAAAAGGGTAACTTATTCGCTACCCTTTTGTTTATTTATGCGTTTACTTTTATAACTTTTAACACTAGGCCGTCAACAGCAATAACCTTAACTCGCTCACCAATTTCAACATCTTGGTCACAAGTCGCAGACCATGTACCGTCTTTAATTTTTACTCGGCCATAACCATTATGAATCTGTTCAACAACTGTTGTTGTAATACCCAGTAGATCTTGCTGTGGCTGATTTAAATGTCCTTTTACTGATTTATCTCCATCATGTTTTTTAAGCCACAACCACCAAACATATGCGGTAAGTAACGTAAAAATAGCGAATAAAATCCATAAAAAAGACCATGCAATCGGTACAATCCAAGCAATTAATCCGACGATAAAAGCCGAGATCCCACTCCACAATGAGTAGCCACCAGTACCAAGTAATTCAACAATTAATAATACACCACCTAGGGCGATAAATACCCAATGTGGATTAGTATAGATAGCGGATAAAAATTCATTCATTATTATTCTCCGTTATCGTGCTTTATTATTGTTTAGATTCATTGATCAACTGCGCTATACCACCAATACTACCCATTAAATTTGATGCTTCAAGTGGCATCATAATGATTTTGCTATTCTCAGCAGAACCAATAGTTTGTAATGCATCAGTATATTTTTGTGCAACAAAGTAATTAATTGCATTAATATTACCAGAGGCGATCGCTTCAGATACCATTTGTGTTGCTTTTGCTTCAGCTTCTGCAGCACGTTCACGCGCTTCTGCTTGTAAAAATGCAGCTTGTCTTTCACCTTCAGCTTTTAGGATTTCGGACTGTTTTTCACCTTCAGCGCGTAAAATTGCCCCTTGACGAACCCCTTCAGCATCTAGAATTTCAGCACGTTTATTACGTTCAGCTTTCATCTGTGCATTCATCGCCGCAATTAATTCAGCAGGTGGACGAACATCACGAATTTCAATACGAGTTATTTTAATACCCCATGGACTGGTTGCTTCATCAACAATACCGAGCAAGCGCGTATTAATATGATCACGTTGAGATAACATTTCATCAAGTTCCATACCACCGAGTACTGTACGAATGTTGGTCATCATTAAATTAATTACTGCACGCTCTAAATGGTTTACTTGATAAGCCGCTCTAGCAGCATCTTGTACTTGAATAAAACAAACTGCATCAATTTGCACATTAGCATTATCTTTGGAGATAACTTCTTGTGAAGGAATATCTAATACTTGTTCCATCATATTAATCTTACGACCAATACCGTCCATATAAGGAATAATAATATTTAAACCGGGTTCCAACGTCTGTGTATATTTACCAAAACGTTCTATTGTATATTGATATCCCTGAGGAACAATGGTAATAGCTTTAAACACAGTCAATAAAGCTAGTAAAACTAAAACACCAATAACGATATAAAATATAGACATAAAATTTCTCTTATTTATTTTAATAGTTGAAAATGATTGATTATTTTAAGCGCTAATTAATTTTTTTCATAGCATTTATAACGTTTAAAACAATTATTTATTTTAATCGCTATATAATAATTAATTATGTAACTTAAACAGTGTCGATAATTTATTGATAAATATCAAAAGTTAATAAAAAGTTGAAAATAATCACACCAATATAATAATTAATTTAAAATAATATCTTTAATATCAATAAGCTATAAAAAAGACCTTAGAAAGGTCTATCATTTAGACTAATTACCTATCAATATAATCAACAAACAAGATAGAAAAAATTGACCAATGTAATACAATAGTAAGATTGATTATGTTAATAGGCATAAAGTCTATCTAAAAACAGATAACACTGTTTCGCTATAGGCAATATTAGGAGTTTATAATGAATAACAAACATTCTCGCTTAATTATTTTAGGATCTGGCCCTGCAGGTTATACCGCAGCCGTATATGCAGCACGTGCAAATTTAAAACCGTTACTAATCACGGGGATGCAAGAAGGTGGTCAGCTGACAACGACCACTGAAATCGAAAATTGGCCGGCAGCTTCTGTTGATTTAACTGGACCGGAATTAATGGTCAAAATGCGTGAACATGCAGAGCGTTTTGAAACAGAAATTATTTTTGATTATGTTGAAAAAGTCGATTTTAGCCAGAAACCATTTAAACTTTATGGTGGTGAAACTCTTTATACTTGTGATGCATTAATTATTGCAACAGGGGCTAGCGCTCAATACTTAGGCTTACCTTCGGAAGAGGCATTTAAAGGTAAAGGTGTTTCTGCTTGTGCGACTTGTGATGGATTTTTTTATCGTAACCAAAAAGTCGCTGTCGTTGGTGGTGGTAATACTGCCGTAGAAGAGGCTCTTTACCTTTCTAACATTGCAAGTGAAGTTCATCTTATTCATCGCCGCGATGAGTTTAGAGCAGAAAAAATTCTAATTAATCGTTTAATGGAAAAAGTGGCTCAAGGAAAAATTATTCTACATACACATCAAACACTTGATGAAGTATTAGGCGATGCGATGGGCGTTAATGCCGTCCGTGTCCGCAGTACTCAAGATCCGAACAAAACAGAACAAATTGATGTATTAGGTGTCTTTATTGCTATCGGTCACAAGCCTAATACGGCTGTTTTTGGTGATCAGCTGGCATTAGAGAATGGTTATATTAAAGTTAAATCAGGCTTACAAGGTAATGCGACACAAACCAGTGTCGAGGGAGTCTTTGCTGCTGGTGACGTAATGGATCATATTTATCGTCAAGCAATTACATCCGCAGGAACGGGATGTATGGCCGCATTAGATGCCGAACATTATCTTGAAAATCAATCATAAAGTTTAATAATTCATGTCTACATCTTTAGATAAAAAACGCCAAAAGCAGTTATTTACTTGGCTAAAAAATCAAGTATCACAGCATAAAAAATTGCTACGATATTCTATTATTACCGGTTTTATATCTGCATTGTGTATTATTGCTCAAGCTGGTTTATTGGCTTTAATATTACAAAATTTAATTATGGATCAGGGATCTTTTCAAACCATCCAGTTCCATCTATTAGCTTTAATGTTTCTGTTTATTATTAGAGCTTATTTAACTTATGTTCGGGAACAAGTTAATTTTTCACTAGGCCAAAAATTACGTCAAACAGTTAGACAACAGTTAATCGATAAAATCGAACATAGTGGGCCGTCGGCAATTAGTCAACAAACGAGTGGTGGACTTACTACGTTACTAATTGAACAGATAGAGGATCTACAGGACTTTTATGCTCGTTATTTACCACAAATGCGTTTAGCAATAATGATCCCTGTCCTGATCTTAGTTGCAATTTTCCCATTCAATTGGGCTGCGGCTTTAATTCTCTTATGCACCGCGCCATTAATCCCAATCTTTATGATATTGGTCGGAATGGGGGCTGCTGATGTTAATCGTAAAAACTTTAAGGCGCTCGCTTATTTAAGTGGACACTTTTTAGATCGCCTCAAAGGACTACAAACAATTAGGCTATTTAACCAAGGTAATGCACAAACTAAAGCAATTCATAATGCTGCGGAAGATTTTCGACATAAAACAATGAGTGTATTAAGAATGGCCTTTTTATCTTCAGCGGTTCTTGAGTTTTTTGCCTCTATTTCTATTGCAGTGGTTGCGGTCTATTTTGGTTTTTCTTATTTAGGAGAACTTAATTTTGGTTCTTATAATGGTGTACTAACACTATTTGCAGGCTTTTTTGCATTAATATTAGCCCCTGAATTTTTTCAACCTTTAAGAGATTTAGGTACTTACTATCACGCTAAAGCACAAGCAGTAGCGGCAGCGGATAATATTGAATCATTTCTCGCTAAGGATATGCAAACAACACAGAATCAGGCCGATAAGGATATAACAAGTTCTAAAGAGCTAATAACAATTGAACATATTAAACGCATTGAAGCTGAAGATTTAGTTATTTTATCACCAGATAATAAACCTATTGTTGGCCCACTTAATTTTAACCTACAAGCCCCCTTTGGTCTTGCATTAATGGGGATCAGTGGCGAAGGGAAGAGTTCTTTGCTAAATCTTTTATTAGGGTTTTTATCATATCAAGGCTCGCTTAAAATTAACGGTAGCGAATTTAGAGAATTAGATCTAACAAAATGGCGAGCACAAGTTAGTTGGCTAGGGCAAAATCCTTATTTGCTCAATGATACCATTCGTCAAAATATTCTGCTTGCTAATCCTGATGCAACAGAACAAATGCTTAATAATGTAATCAAACAAGCCCAACTTAATGATTTTATTAGTGAATTAGAGCAAGGTCTTGACACCCAAATTGGTGAGGATGCAGTAAGACTATCAATAGGTCAAGCTCAGCGTATCGCGATTGCTAGAGCACTGTTGAAACCAGGAAATCTATTGCTACTTGATGAGCCAACCGCGAGTTTGGACAAACAGACTGCACAAGAGATTGAAGCAATTTTAGAAAACAATTATCAATTTAATAATATGATTACCGTTACCCATCAACTCAGTGAACAGATGAAGTTTGACCAAATTTGGCGACTTGATAAGCACCAAATATACATCGAGAAAAGGGAGACAGAACAATGTTAAAAACCCTTTTACCTTATATTAAGCTTTATAGACACAACTTTTTAATGATCATATTAGGCGTGATTCTTGTCTTAATGGCGTTAGGTGCGAGTATCTTTTTACTTTCTCTTTCTGGCTGGTTTTTATCAGCAACTGCATTTGTTGGCGTCGCTGGTTTATATAGCTTAAACTATATGCTACCTGCTGCAGGAGTAAGAGGTGCAGCAATAATTAGAACAGCTGCACGCTATTTTGAACGACTAGTAAATCATGATATTACCTTTAAAATTCTATCGTATTTACGCGTTAATGCTTTCAAACAGATTTTACCGCTTAGTTCGTGGCAACTGCAACACTATCAAAAAGCAGATTTATTAAATCGTTTCATTGCTGATATTGATCATCTAGATCATCTTTACTTAAGACTATTTATGCCGATTGTCAGTGGCTTATTAATAACATTATGTATTTACTTTGCTGTTAGCTATTTTGATTATACTGTTGCCCTAACAATTACAATCATTTTATTGATTACTATTTTGGCAATGCCATTAACTTTTTATCAGGCAGGTAAATCGTTAGGAGCACACATTGCCGAACAAAAAAGTCTCTATCGACAAAATTTAGTGAGCTATTTACAAGGTCAAGCCGAGTTAACCTTATTCAATGCTAAAGATAAATATCGTCAGCAACTTGATACTATTGAACAAAGTTGGTTAGACTATCAAAAACGCCAAGCGACCTTATTAAGCCTATCTAGCGCAATGATTTTGCTGATTATTGGCATCATGACTTTATTAATTATTTATTTAGTAGCAGATGGTGTTGCCAATTATGATCGACCTATTATTGCCTTATTCATTTTTATTGGATTATCTTGTACCGAAATTTTAGCGCCAATTCCTGGGGCATTTCTATTTTTAGGTCAAGTACTAACCTCAGCTAGACGAATGAATGAGCTAATGTCTACACATGCAGATATCGAATTTCCAGCAATTGGTGTATCAGCGAATTTAACAGCATGCACAATTGAATTTAATAACATCGACTTTAGTTATCCTAATCAGCCATTTAGTGTTTTAAAAAACGTTAATTTTACTGTCCATAATGGTGAGCATATTGCTCTTGTTGGTAAAACAGGTTGTGGCAAATCAACATTATTGAGTTTACTGACTCGTTCTTGGCAACCGACAAGTGGAACAATTTTTATTAATCAAACTGATATTAGCCAATTTGATGAGCCAACACTACGTAATATGATGACCGTTATTCCACAAGTAATTACCATTTTTAATGATACACTTCGCAATAACTTACTAATTGGTAATCCTAATGCGACCGATGAGCAGTTACTTGCCGTGTTACATAGTGTTGAACTTGATAAAATTGTCGCAATAGAGGATGGACTTAACTTATGGCTAGGAGAAAGTGGTAGAACTTTATCCGGTGGGGAAAAACGTCGAATCGGTATCGCAAGGGCTCTATTGCATGATGCACCACTGGTGTTAATGGATGAACCCACTGAAAGTTTAGATCATCAAACTGAACAGCAAATATTATCGATAATTGAACAATGCTATACAGGTAAGACCCTAATTATGGTAACTCATCGATTAATTGAAAATGCGTTATTTGATCGTACGTTTATGCTTGCTGAAAGTCACTTAACTGAATCAAAATAGTAGTTCAATAAAATGGCAGTCTATTTTCGTTAAAATATTGCTATAAAGTAGCATTATAGTATAAAAATAGCACTAGTCTTCAAACGCTCTTTCTCTTGAACATAAGATAAAGAGCGTATTGTAACTAAAGACGAACATTCATCGTAATCAGTATGATACTCAACATAAATCAATACATGACTCATCATCAAATAAGCGTTATTAATCAGTTTATTTATTCATGCTGTTCTCGTTTCAAAAAAATATCTTCTGAAAACAATAGCAATTAAGAATTAAAAAATTTTAAGGACTTACACAAGCTGTAGCAACTAAAGAGTTAACAGCAGCACTAGAGATAGAGCCATTAAAGGAACCAACAACAATTTGCCACCTGTCATCATAAGGCTGATTTGCCCAATACATTGCATTTTCAAAATCACTATCAGGGTAAACCGTAGAGCTATACGAAAGTGCTCCCCATTCTGCAAATAATCCCTGACCAATACTACGAGTATAGTGATTCTGGCTTGAACTCCCCACAATATTGAAGAGAGCAAAAGTAGAATTAATATATTCAGCAAAACTCGGTATTCTATATGTACCATTAGAAAATGAAGAGCAATAGCTTATTGCTGGATTGACAGTGTCATTGTAAGAACCTCTAACATCTTTTCTTGCAAAAAACCATTTGTCGATCGTAAAGCTATAAACATCGATCTCTCCTGATTTCAATTTAAAAGTTGTTGCAGTATAGGCATTAACGGGAGCAGAAGAACTACTTGGTCCTCTTAATCGGACTCTTAAAACATTCGCTTTAGAAGTGGCTGATAAAACTAAATAGACCTCAGAAGAGCCTGTTCCATAAACTTTTCCTGATTTATCTGCATTCGTATCAATGAGATCTTGAGCAGTTGTTCCAGCTAGTGTTAAATCAAAGAAAGCATTATCAAATCCCGTTGTTGGAAAGTTTTTGCTCGCGATTGTTCTTGATTGTGGTTTAAAACCTTTATAACGTTCCCATTCAGCGCTAGTCCCCGCGTACTCACCATCCCCTCGACTAAAATAAGGAAGTGCATAACAGGCAGTCGGCATAGATGATGCTAATGTATAAGTTGCCGATTGATTACTTGAAGTATAATTATAATATTTATAATTAGGTGACCCATAGTTGGTTATCGCTTGAATTGATGAAATTACACCTGCAGCTACCGCTGGTAATGCAATTTTTAACTGATAGGTTGCACAACTATCAAATGCAGTATCTGCCGGAGCCACAGCAACACTATTTTTAAGTAATGTCGCTGTTATTGAACCAACAGCACGAGTACTTCCGGCTAACGCATCACCATCATCATCAGCAATCCATAAACCTTTAGAGTCAATTGAATTATCTGCAACTAAAACTGAATTTAATAGTATTTCAATCCCCGTTATTGGCACAAGTGCAACTAATTCATTTTCTTTCATGTAGGCATTAACAGTAATAGTTGAGCTAGCTTGAGCTGCATTTGCAAAAGCAGTCTCACCATCAGTCGTTTTATAGCTAAAACCTAATATTTCATCTGTCGAGGTTAACACCATCCTATTTAAAACAAAATACGGTGCGGTACCTTGTATCGTTTGTGATGTCATTGTAGATAAAGTGGCATAACTTGATAATGAGATAAACGGTAATGTTATAGTTAACAGCCCCAAATTAGTTAAATTGGAAAAACTAGGTAAACTTACTCTATCGAGTTTTACAGATTGTTGCCGAACCTGTAAATTGGTATTTTTTAGACTTGACGCTTTCATTGAATTCACGATGCTAAATTACCCCATCATTCATTTCCTCAATCAGGTCCGCTCTTTTATTGTTTAAATTTAGACAACCGCTTACATTTTGATGAAGATAATATTTGAATAAATCTTTAATAGACGACTACATTGCTTATTACGATTAATGAGGTTTATTAATTAACATATCTTTACATTATAAACATATAATTTAAAAAAAACACTGCATATATATATAAATATTTACAGTTTTTTTTGATTATCATCAAAGGATTTTTTTAAAACATAAGATTCATTTAGATTGAAAACAAGATATCTATTTGATATATTTAATTAAATATTGAAAAATAAGCCTAATTTTAAATATAAAATTATGTTTATATTTGCAAATAATATGTAATGAAATGTATATATAATTAACGTAATTAATACCTAAAAACGCCATTAATAGTGCCTAATTATGCATATTATTTTATCTTAAAAAAGTGCTCATTTTTATTGAAACGTATCAATTTAATAAAACAGCTTATACCAAGCAAAAATTAAATATTTTTATTCAATTTCAAATTCAGAAAAATCACTGGCGATTTCGGTATTAACAAATATTTTTCGACACTCATCAACTATTGATTGATTATTTTCTAAGCAATATCGAGGACTAATGTGTGTAATAATCAGTTTTTTTACCTGACTCTTAAGTGCAATTTCGGCAGCTTGTACCGTTGTTGAGTGACCTCGTTCATTAGCTTTTTGAACCAGATCATGTTTTTGGGTTGCTTCATGGACTAATACATCCACATGTTTTGCTAATATAATTGATGCATCACAAGGAACTGTATCGCCTAAAATAGCCAGTTTCCGACCTTTCTTTACTGCTCCCCAATACTGGCGGCCATCAATAACACGACCATCATCAAGTTGCACTATTTGCCCTAACTTCAATTTGGCATAATGTGGACCAAATAAAATACCGTCTGCATTCAATTTTTCAATATCGAGTCGAGGAGACTTATCCTTTTCAACGATTCGATAACCAAAACAAAGCACTCGATGAGATAAAGCCTCACAAGTGACGATAAAAGTCTGATCATCCACTAAAGTCATTGGATGTTCAATCTCGACAATGTCAAGTTTATAAGTTAACCAGGAGGAACTGATATCAATGACAGTTTCAATAAATTGTTTTATGCCCTTTGGCCCATATAAAGTCAATGGTGACATATTTTGCATTAAGGAGCGTGTTGTCAATAACCCCGGTAAACCAAATAGGTGATCGCCGTGTAAATGTGTAATAAATATTTTTTCTAACTTCGCCAAGCTTAATTTAGCTTTTAACATTTGGTGTTGAGTCGCTTCGCCACAGTCAAATAACCATAACGTATTACGCTCTTTAATAAGATCTAATAGCAAGGCTGACACATTACGTTCAACTGTTACAGTGCCAGCACTTGTACCTAAAAAAATTAATTTCATTGTCTTAACTATATATTCTTACGCTCAATCGTTTGTTCACCCCAGAACAATTTATCAGCCTTAGTTTTAGCAAATGCCAACGATAACACTTCGTCACTACCTTCTTGCCAAATTTGCTCAGCAAGGGCTTCATCATGGTTAGCTAATTCAAAAATTGCTTCAGCAATTTCAATCGATGTTTGACGCACAGATGCCCATGCTTTAATTTCATGCAACTCTTTTTTAATCGAATTCATCACTATTTCTCCTTATTTAAATTAGTTACATATTAAATAATACTCTCAAAATAAAAATTTACGAGTTAGAATAAGAAAAATATTTATCTCATTTTCTCTTACTATAATAAGGCAAAAAAATGATAACGGTTATTTCACCCGCCAAAACATTAGATTATGAAACACCAGTTAAAATAGCTGAATATAGTCAACCCGAATTATTAAATTACTCAGCAGATCTTATTAAATCATGCCAATTACTCAGCCCAGAAGATATTGCTAATCTAATGAAAATTAGTCCTAAATTAGCAGAGTTAAATTACCAACGTTTTCAAAACTGGCATCCTAATTTCGATCCAGTTAATGCGCGCCAAGCTATTTTGGCTTTCAATGGTGAAGTTTATGAAGGATTAAATGTCAGAGACTTCACTGAAGATAACTTTACCTTTGCGCAAAATCATTTGCGTATTCTATCTGGACTATATGGCGTCCTTAAACCATTAGATTTAATGCAGCCTTACCGCTTAGAGATGGGTACTAAGTTAAAAAATGGTTCCAATAGTAATCTTTATCAGTTTTGGGGCGATACAATTACCGAAATGTTAAATAATGAATTAGCTAAACAGCAGAGCCAAACATTAATAAATTTAGCTTCAAATGAATATTTTAAATCGGTTAATAATAAAAAATTACAAGCCAATATTATTAGTCCGATCTTTCTTGATGAGAGTGGTGGTAATTATAAAATTATCAGCTTCTATGCTAAAAAAGCCCGTGGTTTAATGAGTCGCTATATTATTAAACATCAACTCAATAAAGCGGATGATATTCAATCATTTGATTTAGCTGGTTATAGCTTTGATGCTATACGTTCAACAGATAAAGAGTGGGTATTTAAGCGAAGTGAAAAACAAGCAAAACAATTCAAGAATCAATAGGCATTGAAATGGGATTTTTACAAACATTGTGGTTACAATTTTTATCAACGTTACCGCTCTTTGTTTTAATATTATTTGGTTTTTTATTAATTAAAATTTTAAAGTGGCCCAAAACTATCACAGATAGTTTAACGAAATTTACATTTTCTGCTGCCATTCCTGTTATGCTATTCCATATCATGAGCCACTTTTCTGAACAACCGACAGCTGATTATCGACTATTATTTGCATTTTTCGGTGGCACATTTGTCGTATTTATTTTAGGTCGATGGATTGCAGCCAAATGTTTTAAACTTGATGGGGCGTCAGGAACAATGTTTGCTATGGGCGGCATATATAGCAATAACGTTTTTGTCGGTCTACCAATTGTTCGAGCATTATTGGGCGATGAAGCCGTACCCAGTGTTGCTTTAGTTGTCGTTTTTAGTGCACTCATTTTATGGACACTCGCCACTATTTCTATTGAATTTGCACAAATAGGTAAATTGTCGACAAGTAGTTTTAAGAAAGCGATAAAAAGTGTTTTTAAAAATCCCGTTATTTTAGGTATTTTAGCTGGATTAATTGTCAACTATAGCCAGCTACCACTCCCCACTTTTGTTAGTAAATCAACAAAAATGCTAGGTGATATGGCTGCACCGCTATCACTTGTAGTCTTAGGTATGGGACTCGCAGAATATAAGATTCGAGAAGGATTAAAGCTTAGCTCATTCATTTGCCTGATCAAATTGGCGATATTACCATTTGTTATTTATATAATCGCTAGATTACTTAATTTACCGACATTAGAAACACAAGTGGTTGTGCTGTTAGGCTCAATGTCTATCGCGATAAACTGTTATATCATGTCTAGACAGTTTAACTTATTACAACCGGCAATTGCCTCAAGTTTACTGATATCAACAGTATTATCATCAATCACGACTCCGCTAATTTTAGCCATTTTGACTATGGCTAATTAATCCATGATAACCGGTGATATTTAATATCAAATAACATCGGTTATTGAAATATAAGCAAAGTAATGACTCTCAAACTAATATTTGTAATCAATTTCTCCTATAAAAGAATTGTGCTAAAATAGAGGTCTTTGCTAATGTAGGACGAATAAAATGGTAATTAGAATTAAAACAAAAGATGAAATTGAAAAAATGCGTATTGCTGGTAAATTGGCTGCTGACGTGTTGGAAATGATTGCGCCTTATGTTAAGCCTGGGGTATCGACTGGTGAATTAGATAAAATTTGCCATGATTATATTATTAATGAGCAAAAAGCGATTCCTGCAAATATTGGTTATCATGGTTATAAACATACAAGTTGTATCTCTATCAATGATGTTGTGTGTCATGGTATTCCAAGCTTTGAAAAAAAACTTAAAGATGGTGATATTCTCAATATTGATGTTACAGTTATTAAAGATGGCTACCACGGTGATACCTCACAAATGTATATTGCAGGAAAACCGACTGTGACAGGACAACGTCTTTGTGAAGTCACACAACAAAGTCTTTATGAAGCGATTAAAATTATTAAGCCTGGTATGCGGTTACGTGAAATTGGTAAAACGATTCAAAAATATTGTGAATCATTTGGCTTCTCAAGTGTACGAGAATATTGTGGACACGGTATTGGCGAAGTTTATCATGATGAACCACAAGTTTTACATTATGATGCGGATGATCAGGGTGTCGTTTTACAAGCAGGCATGACGTTTACAATTGAACCGATGATTAATACTGGCGACTGGCGAACTCGTACAATGAAAGACGGTTGGACAGTAAAAACGAAAGATCACGGTTTATCAGCACAATATGAACATACTATTTTAGTCACTGAAACGGGAGTTGAAGTATTGACGTTACGTTCAAATGAAGATTTTCCTCGGATTATTGAGAATAAATAGTCTTTGATATCGTTATATTGTAAATTGATACATTAGCAAATGATCAAAAAAATAGATATTACATTGGATTAACTCCATTTGTAATATCTAAAATAGTTTTACTGTGTCGAAATTAAATCACTCGCTTAAATTGCAGATCCCACACACCATGTCCCAAATTTAAACCACGTTTTTCAAACTTAGTCATAGGGCGTGACTCTGGTCTTGGAACATAGCTATTATCTGAAGATAAATTGGACAATCCTTGTGCTGATTGTAACACTGTCAACATGTGCTCTGCGTAATGCTGCCAATCGGTTGCAAGATGCAGTATCCCACCAACTTTTAACTTGGATGTTAATAGCTGAACAAATTCAGGTTGAATAATTCGTCGTTTATTATGTTTCGCTTTGTGCCAAGGATCGGGGAAAAAAATTTGTACTTTATCGAGTGAATTATCTGCAATCATATTGTGCAATACTTCAACAGCATCGTGACACATTACTCGAACGTTACTTAATTGCGCTTGATCGACAGCCATTAAGCAGGCTCCTACGCCGGGGCGGTGAACTTCAATTCCGAAAAAATTTTCATTAGTCGCATTAGTCGCCATCTCAACAAATGAAGCGCCCATACCAAAGCCAATTTCTAGTGTCACTAAATTATCATTACCAAATAACTCACTAAAATTGATTACTGATTTCTCTGTATAATCAATACCGAACAGAGGCCAAAGCTTTGTGATAGCTAACTCTTGCCCTTTAGTCAATCGACCTTGCCTTAAAACAAAGCTTCTAATTTGGCGTACAGGGCGCCCATCATCCATCAATTCAATGGTCATAATGTCATTTTTTTGATTCATGTTATAATCTTTATCAATAATAAATTAGCTTAATAGTGTAACGTAAGTTAAAATTTGTCGCTAGCATTCCCTATAACAAAAGTGCCATAACGATATCAATATGTTTGAATTTAATTTAATCTTACAACTACTACAACAAATGTGCGTGTATTTAGTTATTGCTTATCTTCTAAGTAAAACACCACTGTTTATACCAGTCATGCAGGTAACTGTACATCTACCTCATAAGTTACTTTGTTATTTCATCTTCTCTTTTTTCTGTATTATGGGAACCTATTTTAGTCTTGAAATAGAAGATACATTAGCTAATACCAGAGCGATTGGTGCAATTTTAGGTGGGCTTTTAGGGGGCCCGACTGTTGGATTATTAGTTGGAATTACTGGTGGTGTTCATCGTTATACGCTAGGTGGAATCACAGCTGAAACCTGTATGATTTCAACAATCCTAACTGGCTTTTTATGTGGTATGGTGCACTATTTTTTAATGAAAAATCGCCGGGTTGATCTTATCTATAATCCATTTATTGTTGCCATACTTGCGGTACTATTTGAATCCCTTGAAATGGGTATGATCTTAATTTTTTCCAAACCTTATGAAGTTATTCTTCATGCAGTACAAACCATTGCAACACCGATGATTGTAGCAAATAGCGTCGGAGCAGCAATGTTCATGAGAATTCTGCTCGATCGCAAAGCAATGTTTGAGAAGTATACATCGGCATTTTCATCAAGAGCATTGAAAATTGCAGCGAGTACCGATGGTCTATTACGAAATGGCTTTAACCAAGAAAATAGTACTAAAGTTGCCGATATTCTTTATAAAGAACTCGGTGTTGGTGCTGTTTCAATTACTGATCGAGAGAAAATCCTCGCTTTTATTGGGATTGGTAGTGATCATCATTTACCCGGTACACCGATTACATCGCCCGCATCTTTGCAATCAATCGATACCGATAAGGTAAAATACCTTGATGGTATACATGAACCTTACCAGTGTTCGATTAATAAACACTGCCGACTCGGCTCAACCTTAGTAATCCCACTACGTGGAGAAAACAACACAGTAGTAGGTACTATCAAACTTTATGAAGCTAAAAATACATTATTTAGCTCAATTAATCGAACACTTGGCGAAGGTATTGCTAGTTTATTATCAGCTCAAATCCTAACGGGTCAAAATGAACGATATAAGCAATTACTTTCCCAAACAGAAATAAAATTACTGCATGCTCAGGTTAATCCTCATTTTTTATTTAATGCACTCAATACATTATTAGCAGTAATACGCCGTGATCAGCAACAAGCGTCGGAATTAGTACAAAATATTTCAACCTTTTTCCGTAAAAATCTCAAACGACCAAAAGAAATTGTTACGTTAAAAGATGAACTTGAACATATCACAGCCTATCTCGAAATTGAAAAAATACGTTTTATGGATAAGTTGGACATTGTGGTTGATATTCCACAAAAATTTGAAGGAGTACATTTACCCGCTTTCTCTTTACAACCTATTGTTGAAAATGCAATTAAACATGGTGTATCACAGATGATTGGTAAAGGTGTTGTAACGATTAGAGCCTATCAACAAGATACGTTATTAGTTCTTGAAGTTGAAGATAACGCCGGCACCTATCGTGAAGAACATAAAGATGGTAACGGCTTAGGCTTAAATTTAGTCCATAAACGTATCCAAATTCGTTATGGAGAGCAATATGGTATGAAAATAGACTGTCAGCCCGATTGCTATACTAAAGTTATTCTTTCCCTGCCAATTAAACAGGATGAACAGTTATGCTAAATGTCATTATTGTTGATGATGAGCCTCTTGCTCGAGAAAATCTACGTCATCAGCTAAATCAATATGAAAAAATTGAAATCATCGCGGAATGTTCAAATGCTTTTGAAACGGTTAAAGCTATTCATCAGTTGAATCCCGATGTGGTTTTTTTAGATATTCAGATGCCTAAAATTAATGGTCTTGAGATGCTGAATATGCTTGATGCTGAAGAGATGCCGCAGATCGTATTTTTAACTGCCTATGAAGAATTTGCAATTAAGGCCTTTGAAGCGCAAGCATTCGATTATTTGCTTAAACCCATTGATCCTGTAAGATTGAATAAAAGTATTCAGCGCTTACTCAATAGCCCAAGTAAACAAAATATTAACCAATTAGATATAGCCCACTCATTAAAATATATACCATGTATTGGTCATAGTAAAATTTATCTATTAAATCTTGATGATGTTTATTATGTTAGTTCTAGGGCAAGTGGCGTTTATGTATTTAATAAAGATAATACTGAATATTTTACCGAGCTAACTTTACGTACTCTTGAAGAGAAAACGCCTTTAGTTCACTGCCATAGACAATACTTAATTAATATAAAACAGTTAAAAGAGATTCGATTTACCCAAACAGGACAAACTGAAATCTTATTGAGTAATGATGTTATTGTTCCGGTAAGTCGTCGTTATTTAAAACCATTAAAAGAACAGTTAGGACTGTAATTAATTACCATTCCATCACAATATAAATGAGTACTTATTATATAAACAAGACAAATATCGTGATGCTCTAAAACCGCTAAAAGTACAATTTAAACCACTCATTCTGATGATTTAACCTCTTAGTTAAATCATCATGTCTTTCCAAACGGAACTTCCTTACTATATCGTTGCAAAATTTTAGATACTTTTTTGCTTTAATAAAAGGAAAAATGAATGAGTAATAACAAATATCTTAAACATCTACCCTGGGTACTACTTGCCTTTATTGGTGCATGTTGTTTAGCGGTTGTAGCTTTAAGACGTGGAGAGCATATTAGTGCTTTGTGGATTGTCGCTGCTTCAATCTCTGTTTATCTAGTAGCTTATCGCTATTACAGCTTATATATCGCGACTAAAGTGATGAAGTTAGATCCCACTCGTGCGACCCCTGCTGTCGTTAACAATGATGGTTTAAACTTTGTTCCAACAAATAAATATGTATTATTTGGTCACCACTTTGCTGCGATTGCAGGTGCAGGACCATTAGTAGGACCAGTGCTTGCAGCACAAGTTGGTTATTTACCAGGTACACTTTGGTTACTTGCTGGTGTTGTATTAGCAGGTGCTGTACAAGACTTTATGGTACTATTTTTATCATCTCGCCGTAACGGTAATTCACTAGGTGAAATGATCAAACAAGAGATGGGACAAATTCCAGGAACTATTGCCTTATTTGGCTGTTTCCTCATTATGTTAATTATTTTAGCCGTTCTAGCTTTAATCGTTGTTAAAGCGTTAGCTGAAAGCCCATGGGGTGTTTTTACCGTTTGTTCAACTGTGCCAATTGCTCTATTCATGGGTATCTACATGCGTTTCCTAAGACCAGGTAAAGTATTAGAGATCTCTGTTATTGGTATTGTATTACTCGTATTATCGATCTGGTTTGGTGGCGTTATTGCTCACGACCCATACTGGGGACCAGCATTAACCTTTAAAGATACAACAATTACCTTTGTATTGATTGGTTATGCTTTTATTTCAGCACTATTACCAGTATGGTTAATCCTTGCCCCACGTGACTACTTAGCAACTTTCTTAAAGATTGGTGTGATCGTTGGTCTTGCTGTTGGTATTGTGATTTTAAATCCTGAACTTAAAATGCCAGCCGTAACACAATACATTGATGGAACTGGACCAGTTTGGAAAGGAACACTATTCCCATTCTTGTTTATCACAATTGCTTGTGGTGCAGTATCTGGTTTCCATGCCTTAATCTCTTCTGGTACAACACCAAAATTACTTGCTAATGAAAAAGACGCACGTTTCATCGGTTATGGTGCAATGTTAATGGAGTCATTTGTTGCAATTATGGCTTTAGTAGCAGCATCAATTATCGAGCCAGGCTTATACTTTGCGATGAATACACCTCCTGCAGGTCTAGGCTTTACTATGCCTGACTTACATAATCTGAGTGATACGCAAGCAGCACCTATGATTATGGCTCAGTTAAAAGATGTAACCGCTCAAGCCGCAGCGACTGTAAGTTCTTGGGGCTTTGTTATTAGTCCAGAAGAAATCTTACAAACAGCAAAAGATATTGGTGAACCTTCCGTTCTGAACCGTGCTGGTGGAGCACCGACATTAGCAGTTGGTATTGCACACGTATTCCATAAAATCCTTCCAGGTGCAGATATGGGCTTCTGGTATCATTTTGGTATTTTATTTGAAGCACTATTCATTTTAACGGCTCTTGATGCAGGAACGCGTTCTGGTCGCTTTATGCTACAAGATCTACTTGGTAATTTTATTCCATTCTTGAAGAAAACTGATTCAATGGTTGCAGGTGTTGTTGGTACCGCTGGATGTGTTGGTTTATGGGGTTACTTATTATATCAAGGCGTTGTTGATCCACTTGGCGGCGTTAAAAGCTTATGGCCATTATTCGGTATATCCAACCAAATGTTAGCAGCTGTTGCTCTTATTCTTGGTACAGTCGTTCTTATTAAGATGAAACGTACTAAATTTATTTGGGTAACATTAATTCCATGTGTATGGTTATTAATCTGTACAACTTGGGCAATAGGATTAAAACTATTTAGTAATAATCCACAGTTAGAAGGTTTCTTCTATCAAGCGAACCTATACAATAAAATTATTACAGAAGATACCACGCTAACAGCACAACAAGCGAGTAACTTACACCACATTGTTATTAATAACTATACTAATGCTGGTTTAAGTATTCTATTCTTAGTTGTTGTATATAGTATTATTTTCTATGGTATCAAAACCGCGCTTAAAGCTCGTAAAGCAAAAGAAAGAACAGATAAAGAGACTCCTTATCAGCCAGTTCCTGAAGGTGGCGTAAAAACGTCAATGTCTCACTAAAATAATCAATCGACTATTTCATCAGATTTAGTCGATTATTATCGATGTAGTACATGTTATAAATTTAGTTAAGATTGAAAGCAATACCTCACTATGCAAATAGTGGGGTATTTTTATAACTTATTAAGCTATAATACGGCATCTATTTTTTTATCTATACTTACCTATGTCTTCTTCTATAACAATTATTGGTGCTGGTGCATCAGGTCTATTTTGTGCAAGTTTACTTGGTCAACAGGGTTTTAATGTTACCGTAATTGATAACGGTAAAAAACCTGGACGAAAAATTTTAATGTCAGGGGGAGGATTCTGTAATTTTACTAACCAAACAATTACAGCAGATAATTACCTTTCACAAAATGTCCATTTTTGTAAATCAGCGATAAAACGGTTTAGCCAATGTGACTTTATTGATTTAGTTAATCGCTATAATATTCCTTACTACGAAAAAGAACTTGGTCAACTTTTTTGTCAGAATTCGGCACAAGATATTGTTAACATGCTGATAACTGAATGTCAAAAAGGTAGCGTCAAATTTAGTATGCAAACAGAGCTTGATGACATTGTACAAACTACATCAGGGTTTGTGCTATCAACGAATAAAGGCAAAATAGAAACCGATAAAGTCATTATTGCAACCGGTGGACTATCCATGCCCAAACTAGGTACAACACCAATAGGTTATAAAATTGCAGAAAAATTTGCTTTACCGGTTATCCCAATCAAAGCGGGACTTGTTCCTTTCACATTGCAACCACTATTGCTTGAACGCTTATCGCCTCTGGCCGGTATTTCAGTATTAGCTGAAGTATCGACAAATAATAAATCGTTTTTCGGCAATATTTTATTTACTCATCGAGGTTTATCGGGCCCTGCCATTTTACAAATATCAAGTTACTGGCAACCAGGTGAAGCAATTAGTATTAACCTATTACCTAACCAAAATTTAACTGATTTTTTCACGACTCAACGTCAAGAATCAGCAAATCAACAACTCAAAAACGTATTAGCTAAGTTACTACCTAAACGATTAATTGATTGTCTAAGTCAACTAGAGATGATTGCCGATATTCCACTAAAGCAATTAAATATCAAACATCAACAAACGCTGATTGAACAATTAACTAATTGGCAGATTGTCCCCAATGGAACTGAAGGATATCGAACCGCCGAAGTAACATTAGGTGGCGTTAGTACAGAATGTTTATCATCAAAAACAATGGAAGTTAAAACGGTCAGTAACCTCTATTTTATTGGCGAAGTAATCGATGTAACGGGCTGGCTTGGTGGTTATAATTTTCAATGGGCTTGGAGTAGTGCTTATGCCTGTGCTGAAAGTATTATTAAAACAGCAATAGTAAAATAACAGTATTAACGGTTATACAATAAATAATTTCTCTTGATATTAATATTTGATAAACAAAAAAATAGCCACAAATAGTGGCTATTTTCTCTATATTTTAAGATTTTTAGTGAAATCGTAAAATTAGTTAAGACGCTCTTTAATACGAGCAGCTTTACCACGAAGTTCACGTAGGTAGTATAATTTAGCTTGACGCACTTCACCACGACGTTTCACGCTGATAGAATCAACAACTGGTGAGTGAGTTTGGAAAACACGTTCTACACCTTCACCGTTAGAAATTTTACGCACTGTGAAAGCAGAGTGTAAACCACGGTTACGAATTGCGATAACTACACCTTCGTAAGCCTGAAGACGTTTTTTATTACCTTCAACAACCCATACTTTTACTTCAACGGTATCACCCGGACGAAAAGCAGGAATGTCTTTCTTCATCTGTTCTTGTTCTAATTGCTGAATAATTGCATTTTTCATATTAAGTCTCTCCTAGATACACTGAAATACTAATCGCTCTGCTTACTGTTGTATTCTTGTTTGAACTCAGACAGTAAACGTTGCTCTTCATCAGTCAGAGCTAGATTATTTAGAAGATCATCTCTTCTAAGCCAAGTCCGTCCTAGTGATTGTTTTAATCGCCAGCGACGAATTTCTTCATGGTGACCGGACATTAACACATCTGGCACCGCCATTCCATCTAACACTTCTGGACGGGTATAATGTGGACAATCGAGTAAACCATTTGCAAAAGAATCCTCTTCTGCCGATGCTTCATGATGTAATACACCGGGTATAAACCGAGCAATTGCATCCATTAACACCATAGCGGGTAACTCACCACCACTGAGAACATAATCTCCGATTGACCACTCTTCATCAATTTCGGTTTGGATTATACGCTCATCTATACCTTCATATCGACCACAGATAAGAATGATCTTATACTGTTTTGATAATTCGCAAACTCCTTGTTGCTCGAGTTTACGTCCCTGTGGAGACAGATAAATTACTTTAGTATCCTCACCCAACTGTGCTTTTGCTGCATGAATCGCATCTCGTAATGGTTGAACCATCATTAACATGCCAGGACCACCGCCATACGGTCGTTCATCGACAGTTTTATGCTTATCATAAGCGAAATCACGTGGATTCCAATACATGACTTCCAGTAGACCATTTTTGACGGCTCTGCTTGTCACACCATAATGAGTAATTGCTTGAAACATTTCAGGAAACAGGCTAATAACGCCAATTTTCATACTTTGTTCCTCAACTTATTCATATCGATGAATTTTAATTCATGAAGAATTAAAAAGCAGGATCCCAATCTACTGTGATCTGTTTAGCCGATAAATCAACTTGCTTAATAAATTGATCTTCAACAAACGGGATCAGACGTTCTTTAGAGCCAAATACATCTTTAAGATTAGCTTTAACAACTAATACATCATTTGAACCAGTTTCCATTAGATCAATCACCTGACCTAAATCATAACCATTAATTGTTAATACTTTGCAGCCAATTAGATCCTTCCAATAAAAATCACCTTCTTCCAAATCAGGTAACTCTTCTGCATCAACATAAATTTCAACGTTCGTTAACGCATTTGCGTCATCACGATCATCTATGCCTTTAATTTTAACAATGGTGTCTTGGTTATGTGGCTTAAAGCTTTCAACTTCAACTTTTTGCCAAGAATCAGCTCTTTTGATATACCAAGGAGTATAATCAAAAAGATTATCCGCATCTTCAGTAAATGAAAAAACACGAAGCCAACCACGAATGCCATAACTTGAACCAAGTTTGCCTACCACGATTAATTTTTCAGTATTCATTTACATTACTCTATTGCTTTTATTCAAAATGAATTAAGCAGCTTTTTGTGCTTGTTTGATCAATGAGCTAACACGATCAGATACAGTAGCACCTAAACCAACCCAGTGATTTACGCGATCAAGATCTAAACGTAATTCTTCTGCTTTACCTTGCGCAACTGGATTAAAGAAACCAACACGCTCAATAAAACGACCATCACGTGGGTTACGGCTATCAGTCACAACGACTTGATAAAATGGACGTTTTTTAGAACCGCCACGAGCTAAACGAATAGTTACCATAACTTCCTCTTAAAATTAAATTGTATTTTGCCTTATCTATTTACTGCCTTATCTATGCAATTACACAATAGTAAAACAGAAATAAAAGCCCGAGAATTATACTCTTTTTTGAGTAAAGTGCAATGTTTAATAGGATGAATCAACGCGAAAGGAAAGATATCATGTTCTTTTTTAAAAATCGTTAAAACATAATATTTTTTAATTGCGGTTATCTTGAGCAAAGAATTATGTACAATAGCCAAATTATTAGTTTTTATAATTATATTTTGCTGTCAGTAATAATGAGGACAAGATGAGTAATCCCAATCAACCATGTGTTATCGCAAAATTCGGTGGAACAAGTGTTGCTGATTATCAAGCAATGAGTAATAGTGCCAATATTGTTATCGCTAATCCTAACGTAAAAGTTGTAGTATTGTCTGCCTCAGCGGGAGTAACTAACTTATTAGTAGCCCTTGCAGAAGGACGAGATGCGGAGATTCGCAAACAACATATCGCGAAATTGCAAGCCATTCAATACAATATTCTTGAGCAATTACCTGAAAACCCAGCACTTCGTGAAGAAATTGACCGTGTCATCAGCAATATTGCAGCCCTTTCTGAAGCGGCAAGTTTAGCTACTTCAGCAGCGCTGACCGATGAGCTAGTTTGCCACGGTGAATTAATGTCATCTCGTTTATTTGTTGAAGTATTAAAAGAAAAACAGAGAAATGCTGTCTGGTTTGATGTACGTAAGGTGATGCGAACTGACAGTAAATTTGGTAAAGCAGCACCGAAAGTTGATGAGATTAAACAACTCTGTTGTGCTCACATTAAATCATTAAACGGTTCACAAATTATTGTAACGCAAGGTTTTATTGGTAGTGAGCACACAGGTAAGACAACGACACTCGGTCGTGGAGGGAGTGATTATACTGCCGCATTATTAGGTGAAGCATTAAATGCGACTCAAATTGATATCTGGACTGATGTCGCAGGTATTTATACCACAGATCCACGAATTGCTGAGAATGCTAAACGTATTGATGATATCACCTTTGCTGAAGCAGCTGAAATGGCCACATTTGGTGCTAAAGTTCTTCATCCTGCGACCTTAGTCCCCGCTGTACGCAGCAATATTCCCGTATTTGTTGGATCAAGTAAAGCACCTCATGATGGCGGAACTATTGTATATAATGCACATAGTATTAAATCAGAATTACCATTATTTAGAGCCGTAACACTACGTCGTAAACAGACACTATTAACCTTAAATAGTCTTAATATGTTACATGCTCAAGGTTTTTTAGCTAATGTATTTGCTATTCTTGCTAAACATAATATTTCGGTTGATTTAGTCACGACCTCTGAAGTCAGTATTGCCGTCACCATTGATACTGCAGGCACCAATACGGATGGTAGCAGTTTATTGACTAAAGAGTTACTTGATGAACTGTCTAAAGTATGTTGTGTTGAAGTACAAGAAGATTTAGCCCTAGTTGCGATTATTGGTAATAACTTAACGACAACAAAAGGCATGACTAAACAAATTTTTGGTCAACTGGAACAATTTAGTGTTCGTTTAGCTTGTTTTGGTGCAAGCACACATAATATTTGTTTTTTAGTTAAGGCTCATGATGCCGAAAATATTGTTAAAATACTACATAAAACAATATTTGAGTAATTAGTGTTTTGATCAATGGGAATATTCCCATTGATTAGTTATCGTCAATGCTAACAAGTAGATCAGTATTAAAACTAATCTTATTAACTAAATTGCTTAAGTGTAATTAATTGAGTTGAAATAAATTGCTCTTATTGACTTAGACTAAATACATGAAAAAATCGAGAAATCGCAATCAATAACACAATAAGGACAAGATAATGGGAATTTTAAGTTGGATTATTTTGGGATTAATTGCTGGCTGGATAGCGAAGTTTTTTATGCCAATTAACGGTGGGCTTATAAAAACATTAGTATTAGGCGTTATTGGTGCAATTGTTGGAGGTTATATTAGTACATTTTTCGGCCTAGGCAGTGTAACTGGTTTGAACTTATTTAGTCTAATTATTGCCGTACTTGGCGCTGTTTTAGTTATCTTCGTTTTTCGTTGGCTCACAAAATAATCACCGCCTAGCTTTTGCTAGGTATTCTTATCGTTTTACTCTTTTCTACTTATTCTATTTTAGCTATCCAAGATCAGAATACAATTTTGCTAATTAACTGATATAAGTAATTTCACCCTATGCAAATTTTTGTTATATTAATAACTAATATAAACCGAATCAAACAAGTAGATCACAATGCTAAAAATCTTCAATACCTTAACACGAGAAAAAGAGTTATTTAAACCAATTCATGCTAATAAAGTGAATATGTATGTGTGCGGTATTACTATTTATGATTTGTGCCATATTGGTCACGGTAGAACCTTCGTTGCGTTTGATGTGATAACCCGTTATTTACGCTTTTTAGGTTATGATTTGACTTATGTTCGTAATATTACTGATGTTGATGATAAAATAATCAAGCGTTCATTAGAGAATGGTGAAACCTGCGACGATCTAACGGGTCGCATGTTAGTCGAAATGTATACCGATTTTGATGCATTAAACATTCAACGCCCAGATAGTGAACCGCGTGCAACACGCCATATTCCACAAATTATTGCACTTGTAGAAAAATTACTAACGAAAGAACACGCTTATATCGCTAGTAATGGCGATGTTATGTTTGCGGTAGATAGCGATCCTTCTTACGGTATTTTATCTAGACAAAACTTAGAACAGTTACAAGCGGGTGCCCGCGTTGATGTTGTTGATGTTAAACGAAATCCAATGGACTTTGTATTATGGAAAATGTCTAAACCCAATGAACCAAGTTGGGATTCCCCTTGGGGTAAAGGTCGACCCGGTTGGCATATTGAATGTTCGGCAATGAACTGTCATGAGCTCGGTCAACATTTTGATATTCATGGTGGTGGTTCAGATTTAATGTTTCCTCATCATGAAAATGAGATAGCCCAATCAACATGTGCCCACGATGGCGAATATGTCAACTATTGGATGCATTCTGGTATGGTGATGGTTGACCAAGAAAAAATGTCGAAATCATTAGGTAACTTTTTCACTATTCGTGATGTATTAAAACATTATGATGCTGAAACCGTACGCTACTTCTTATTATCAGCACACTATCGTAGTCAGCTCAATTATACTGAAGATAATTTGAAACAAGCTAGAATCGCATTAGAACGTTTATATACGGCATTACGTGATACTGATGCAAAGACACCTCATACAACCCCTGATAGTAACTATTACCGTGATTTTTGTCAGGCAATGGATGATGATTTCAATACACCAGAAGCTTATTCAGTACTTTTTGAATTAGCGCGTGAAATTAATAAAGCTAAAGCCGAAAATGATAAGCAACTTGCTAACGAACTAGCAGCGGAATTACGTCACTTAGCAAAAGTGTTAGGTTTACTTGAGCAAGATCCTATACACTTTTTGCAAAGCACACACCAAGATGATGTTGATGTAGCTAAAATTGAAGCTTTAATTAAACAACGTAACGATGCTCGAGCAACTAAAAACTGGGCACTTGCCGATAATGCACGTGATCAATTGAATGCCATGAATATTGTATTAGAAGATGGCCCAAGTGGTACCGTTTGGCGTAAAAAAAGTGTTTAATCATAAAATATAGCGTCTTTTAAGACGCTATATTATTACACAGTTTTCGTTATAATCTTGCTGTGATATATCATTATAGTGTAAAAAATAGTTATCAATCAGAAAAAATATTACAGTACTAATCACGAATAATATGATCAGCCCAGTGAATTACATCTTTTTCATAAACGATACGATTTCTCACTGAGATTCGCTTTTTATGCATCATCTCTTTACTACCCGTCACTAATGGATGCCACTGGGGAAGTGTTTTATGCTCTTGAAAATAACGATAACTACAAGTAAGCGGCAACCACTCAATTGTTAATAGATTTTCTCGATTGAGTTTAATACAATCGGGTTCATACTTAAAACGATCAACATAATGACGACATTGGCACGTCTTACTATCAAGCAAGTTACAAGCCACATTGGTATATAAAATTTCATCAGTATCTTCATCGATTAATTTATTTAAACAACACTGGCCACAACCATCGCATAACTGTTCCCATTCAGAGTCAGTCAATTCATCTAATGTCTTATTTTGCCAAAATTCTATCATAATTAATTGATTGCCTTTATCTGTATTACTTATTACTCATATTGATGGTGCTATCGGTTAAACTATCAGCTAGCATACCAACACTTACTGCAAAATAATAGGAACGATTCCAATGCATCAATGTTCTAAAATTATTAGAAACAAGATAACCCTCGCCACTATCGACATCAGGAATGACTATCCAAGCTTTATTTATACCGGCAGGCTTAGCTTTATTATCGATAAAAGTGACACCCATTTTTAACCATTCTGATACATTACGTGACTTATCATTTTCTAATCCAGCTAATTGAGTATCAAAATTACTAGGAAGCTTAATTTTATTACCCCAACTCTGTTTAGCATCCCAACCTACAGTAGCTAAATAATTACCTGTTGAAGCAAATATATCAGACATATTATTCCAGATATCAATAACACCATCCCCGTCACCATCTAACCCGTAGGTTAAATAGGATGATGGCATAAATTGATTTTGTCCCATCGCGCCAGCCCAAGAACCTTTAAATTGAGATTTTTCAATATGACCATTCTGTAAGATAGTGAGTGCGGCAATCAGTTCTTTTACAAAAAAGGCTTCACGTCGCCCATCAAAAGCAAGCGTTGATAAGGCCGAAATAATATCTTCTTTACCTTGATATTTACCATAACCACTCTCAACACCCCATAACGCTAAAATATAAGTTTCAGGTATCTTAGTTAGTAAAGTTGCATGATGAATTTGAGAATAATATTGTGAATACTTCTCTTGTGCTAATTGAACTCTAGCTGGTGAAACAGCTCGAAATAAATATTCATCGAGTGTTACTTTTTTTTCTGGTTGATTTTTATCAGCCTGTACAACTCGTTCAATATAATAGACATCTTTAAATGCAAGATTTATCGTGTCATCATTGATACCTTGCCGTTTAGCATAAGTTTTTAATGCTTTCACATAGTCAGTAAAATTACTTTCATCTCTTGATTTATCAAAATTAACTACCGAAGAGTGTGTAACTTCTGGTTGATGAGAAACCTGGTTTGAACAACCCCATATCACATAAGCCGAGCTACATAACACTAAGACTCTAAGTAATTTCATAAAGATATCCTTTTCTGACTACTGCTTTTTAATAAGCTTTTATTGCGATATTGAGACATAAAAATCATCATCTTTTAACATTTGGACAAAAAAGCCATCATTTTTAATACGCTCTTCAATTTCATCTGACGTCCCAACAACAAATTTACGTTTACCATCAAGTAACACTTTCATGGCAAACATTGGCTGACCAAATGCTTTCATCAACACATCAGGTACTTGAGAAAAATCATTCTCTTTAGCAATATATAGATAACTATTCTCTTTTTTAGGACTACGGTAAATATAACACCACATCATCTCTATTTTATCCTTTTTACTTTCTTTTCTCGCCTTTTATCTCTTGATAAAAAGCAATCATTGCAGTTAGCACCATAAAAATGGCTGCAGACCAGAATATTCCTCGTGGGTGATTTTGATCAAGTAACCAACCAAATAATATTGGTCCGATAGTGCCGCCCACATTAAAACCCGTTGAAACAATCCCAAACACTCGTCCTTCTGAACCTTTTGGGGCAATATTTCGGACTAGCATATCTCGTGATGGGGCAATAATACCAGATAGAAAACCCATCATACCAATAAGTAAGGTAATAACAATAGTCGATGAGATTGGTGATGTTGCAATTATTAACGCAATTAAAGCGGTAATAACTAAAGCGCCCGTTGCAATTAAACCATGACGTTTAGAATAGTCCGCAAGTTGCCCACCAACTAACACCCCAACTGAACTTGTAATTAAAAAGGCAGTTAGTGCAATATTGGCATCATCCAATGAAATACCGTAACCTTTAATTAATGCTGATACTGAAAAGTTTTGAATCGAACCACCACTTAAACTTAACAATAAAAACAGCACAAACATCGAGAAAATAGCCGGCGTAATCAGCGGTAATCTTTTAACCTTGGTTGTTTGTACAGTTTTATCAATAGATTGTTTATCTTGCTGTGATTTATTTTGTTCATTGCTAGCTTTGGGAATTAAAATAAGGGCAGCTATTAAACCAATAACGCCGCTAACGATAAATGCCATATTAACATTATAAAATGAACTAACCGTTAGCATTAACGTCGGTGTTATAGCAAAACCGACAAAACCACTAAAAGTATGTAGCGAGAAAGCCCGCCCCATTTTTTTCTCTATTACATTTTGCGATAAAATAGCATAATCAGCGGGATGGTACACTGCATTGGCAAGTCCAGCTATTGCCATCGCAATAATTAACCAGATATAATGATTAATGAAGCCAAGTGATAAAAAGCTTAAGCTACCAATAATTAATCCAACAATTAGTACTCGCTTGGGGCCTAATTTGTCGACAAAAATCCCTACAGGCGCCTGTACCACCGCAGAGACAATATTAAAAACACTGATTGCAAAGCCAATTTTAATAAAATCAATATCTTGTCTAGTCATCAACATAACGGGCATTAATATTGGCAATACTAGCATATGGATATGACTAATAAGATGCGTAATACAAATTTGTGATAGTAGTGATAATCTGGGTAATTTCATCATTGTGTAATCATTGAATGGCAAGTAAAGCATTAAAATAACAGTGTATCAGATTAACACAATCTATCGTATTTGATAAACTTGAATTCAAAAAATAATAGCTCAAACTAAATAATAAAAAGGCGGGAAATACCCGCCTTAATAGTTTAAATAGATCGCTTAAAGCAGTGAGGGAGTATACTCTAATGGAATAATTGCACCGCGATATTGAATCACTGTACCTGCGACTAAATGTCCTTGTTTAGCCGAGAGCTCAGGACCAGCGCCAGTCAATCGTGCCGCTAAGTAACCAGCACCAAATGAATCACCAGCAGCAGTGGTATCAACTACCTTTTCCTTTGCAATTTTATTAGCTGGAATATCAAAACGACCTTCTGGACAATCCACAATACAGCTTTCACTACCGCGTTTAATCACAATTTCTGTAACACCATATTGCTTAGTTCGTTCAATGACTTGCTCATAAGGTTGTTTACCCCACAATAAATCCTCATCATCAAGTGTTAAAAATGCGATATCAGTATAGGCTAAAATATCGGCATAAACACTTTGTGCGAGCTCAATACTGCTCCATAACCGAGGACGATAGTTGTTATCAAAAATAACTTTACCGCCATTTGCTTTTACCTGTCTTAATAGATCTAGCAGTTTAAGAATACTATCCGCATCTAAAATAGCGATGCTAATACCACTTAGATAAATGTAGTCACATTTAGCAACTTTGCCACAAACCTCTGCTGTTTCATCTGTTTTTAACCAAAACTTGGCTGCTGCATCATTTCTCCAATAGTAGAACGAACGCTCACCTGCCGCATCAGTTACAATAGAGTATAATCCAGGCATCTTATTCGCCATTCGCTGCACTAGATCCGTTTTTACGCCCTCTTTTTGCCAAGCATCAAGCATCTCTTGGCTAAAAGGATCGGTTCCAAGACCTGTTACATAGTGGATATCAAAAGGCTTTTTATTTAATAATCGAGAAAGATAAACAGATGTGTTAAGTGTATCACCACCAAAATTACGTGTTGTTGAATCTTGTTTGATTGATAGCTCAATCATACATTCACCAATTATTGCAATATTTATTGTCATTTTTAAGCTCGCTAAAATAATAAAATAAAAAATATCGGCTATGAACTATAAACAGTTTATAGCAACTTTAATTACAACTTTACGAATCTTGGCAAGTTGATTATCGACAGCACAAAGTGGTTTATGAACTTCATTTGGATAAAAAATAACAAAATCTTTTTCATGGGCAACAAATAGTGTCTCTTCTTTTGGCGTTTTAACAAACGCAATATCGCCACTAGCCATCCTATCATCAGTAATTTCAGTATGTGGTGGTAGCGTTGAAACAGCCATCCCTTCACTCCCCTCTAATACGATCTGTACATCAATATATCGTTTATGATATTCGGGCTCAGCTGTATCAATAAATCTTGAGGAATTTTCAGATAACATGAAGAAAATATTTTCGCCATCAATTTCATATTTACCAACAGGCGTGTTGCTATTGACATTATCTTTAACATATTCAATAGCATCTTTAATTTTTTTAGGTAAATAAGGGGTTAGATCTAAATGTTCAATATTACCAATAATCATTTTTACACTCCATACACTGTTTTATAGTTATTACTGCCGTATCGTATTTTAGTTAGTTATTAACGCTGGTATTTTATTTACGAAAAAGATTTAATTGCTTCTACAAAATATCAATTTGTCACCATAAAACGCCTATTTTCCGTGACTAACTGTAAGAATGTTGACAATCCTAATTTTTCATTTTGCTGTAACTGATTAGCAAGATCATAAACTTGGTAGTGTCCTGTATTATCAATTAAGATAGTTTTATCTTCATAAAGTGCCGCGATATCCTTCTCACTACCGGCTATCAGCCATTTGCGAGAATTTGGTGAAAATAAGTTTTCACCTTGACTATACTGTTTAGAATTTGTTGTCACATTGAGAACATCAGCCATCAATGTTGGCACAATATCAACATGAGATGTTGGTGTCGTAATGACTTCAGCAGCACGATGTGGCCACGCAATAACAAGAGGGACTCGTAACATCTCACGATTAAATTGAGATTGATTTTGCGATGACTCGGTATTACCCGCCGTAATAACTATTACAGTGTTATCCATTTCACCACTATTTTGTAATGTATCTAATACCTTAGCGATCGCTTTATCAAGTTCTTTGGCTTGTGTTACACCATGATCTTGCCGGTTATCTTTATACTGAATAATTGAAAACCATGGATTTGGGTTTTCTAATTGACTCTGTTCTTTATACCAAGCTAACCACAAATCACTTGTTGCTAGGTAAGACTTATTTTGTACTTTATCGGGTACAGAGAAATTTGATAATAAGGCATAACGGTATAATGGATGATCAAAACCATCAGATGAAAACAGACCTAAGTTGTAACGTTGTTTAGCCAATGTATCGATAAATACTGACGATTTATGACCGGCTAAAATACTATCGTAGTAATTAGGATCTAAACCATAAAATAGAGAAAACTCACCTAAGAATGGTTGCGTACTAGCACTATAGTGATTATTAAATTGGCTATGTTGCTCAGCAAATGTCGTCAATTTAGGCATTGCATTACGCTCATCACTTGATTGATTATTCACCTGCCAATCATCAACAACAATCATTAAAATATTATAAGGTGCTTTAACCGGATTATAACTAATTTTGTCTAATGGATATTCAATAGCAATAGCAAACGGATTACCTTCTTGTCGAATTCGCGATTCGTAATTACCTTTCTCAATAAAACCATACCGCTCCAGAAAATGTCTAGCAGTCAAAGGATATGATAATGGTAGACTAGAACGCTGCATGGTAATCGGACGATAAAAATTGGCATCAGCCCAAATATGAATAAGATGTGATAAAACAAAACATAATACAAAAGTAATTACCACCGGCCTAGCATAACGGTGACGCTTGCTTAAGCTACGTAGTTTACGCCAACTCCAAATAGCAAAAACGGTTTCTAGTAGTAAAATCAGTGGTACAAAAATAAATAATTTTTGCCATTCAACACTAAAAATATTATTTTCATCATGTG
Organism: Orbaceae bacterium BiB; assembly: GCA_036251205.1. Taxonomy (NCBI): domain Bacteria; kingdom Pseudomonadati; phylum Pseudomonadota; class Gammaproteobacteria; order Orbales; family Orbaceae; genus Orbus; species Orbus mooreae. Next base: position 1,221,642 of record CP133958.1, read on the forward strand.
ATGTTAAGATCTCCCAAATAGAAAAATTTAGGTGCATCCTAAACTTAGTAAATACTTCAATATCAATTAATAATATGGTAATCGCAATTGTCGCGATAATAACGGCAATAATACGCTGCCATTTAGGAGAGTGAAGGAAAAAACTCAGCGGAAATAATAAAACCAGATAGACAATAAAAGTCAAAAAACTAAAGTGCCCAATACAACTAATTATCGCATATACTCGACCTAACAAAGTTTGCGGCCAATCAGCAATAAACAGGTAACGGCTACCGACAATAATCACGAAGAAAATATTAAACAGTGCAAACCAATGTCCCCAACTTACGATTTGTGAGGCACGATCATCATGCAGAGAATTATTTTTAAGTTTAACCATAAAGGAGTAGCTAATGATGTCTATTGGGTAGTCTGTCTATGAATGGTCACTAGTTTAACCGATTTTAAAAAATCTTTCTGTAATTTTTTTAACTTCTGAGCTGCGCTAACAGTCAATAATATACAGATTGTGCTGCTAAATACTATTACAATAAAAAATAGAGACATAACGTTATAAAATTATACGACATATGCAATAAAATCGGTAAGAGTAGTCCTTTTGATATAATACGGGCTAGCGACAATATCACACCGACAACAAATATATTAAGCATCGTAATAAAATGAATATATTGAGTATGCAATAACGTAAATATTAACGAAGAAAAAACAATTGCATAAGCAGCCCATTTGCCTCCTAAGTTATAAGGGAAAATGGCTAAAATAAAGTGACGAAATAAAAACTCTTCTAAAATAGGTGATAAAAGAACAATCTCGATGCAAAGAATCATCACTTGATATTGCGATTTATTATAGAAAAGCTGATCAATGAACAACTCATCAGAAATCGAAAAAATTTTATTTAACAAGGTCACAAATAACATTAACCCAATCATAAGGTACAAATTAAAGCGGTAATCACTAAAACTAAATACACCTTTAAAAAGCATTTCAGGATAAAGTTTCTTTTTTTGTAAATTAAATAAAGTGATGACAATAGCTAGTGAAAATAGTGTACAGCTTAACATAAGCATATCATCTGAATGAATAAAGCTACCCATCACTACAAAAAATACGATATTACTAAAAAAATAGATGAAGATAACCGCTATACCAATGAGTGTATCGGGATACCATGTTGTAGCTAATTGTGGTTTATTGTTATTCATAGAAAATCAAATTTATATTTTATATTAACTAATATAAGTATTTTACGATAATTGGTATGCGGCGAATTATACTAAATATATCTAAAATAACAAATTAATCTGGAATATAATCCACGATAGATTTTGATATGTAATTCCCTGTAAAACATCTTAAACAAAAGGAAAATTATTAATAAATAATTATCCAAAACATATCCAAATTATCTCTATTCAGATATAATTTCCGATTAAAATAATCTTTTAGAATAAAGACTACGACTTTGACAATTAAACAATTAACTTGGCAAGAAACTCAGCCTCGCACTGAACACATTTCAGCTTTACTACAAGATTTAGCCTTAGATGCTAATTTTCTAACATTACAACCGCGTATTGAATCGGCACTATCATTACTGTGCCCTAAAATAAGAAAAAAATATCAATCTCGATTTATGTTGCTAAAAGCACCTGATAGCCAGTTATTTTTTTCACTATTAGATAATAGTATTCGTAGCAAATTACCAACTAATCACTATGGTTTTGCCTACCATATTAATGAACGTCAAATAACATTAACGCCTGCTAAAAGTAAACAAGATAATTTTTCAGCTATCGATAATTGTTTATTCTCTTCTTGGGTTGACCATGAAAGTCTATTTGGTTGTGTAAGACAACCTGAGGATGATTCATTTAAATTACAATCAGGTCTCGTTCATAATGTGAATGGTGGTGTCTTAATTTTAGGATTACGTTCATTACTGGCACAACCTAACTTGTGGGAACGCTTGAAAAAAATGGTGATCACTGAAGAGTACCAGTGGGTCTCAACAGATGATGCCAACCCATTACCGATCGCTATTCCATCAATGCCATTAGATCTACGTATTGTATTGGTCGGTGACCGATTAAGTATGGCTGAATTACAAGATTATGATCCTGAATTCTTTGACACCTCATTATATGCGGAATTTGAAGGAGATCTATTAGTTCAATCCGATGAAGAGCTAAAACAGTGGTCTGCTTATTTGAAGTTTTTAGCCAATTATCAGCAGCTCCCACCAATTGATACTTCAGCATTTGTCGAGTTAATTAAGGCTGGTACTAGATATACTGAAGATCAGTACCATCTGCCACTATCACCAGATTGGTTAAGCACACAATTAACCCTTGCGGCACAACTTGCAGATGAGTGTATCGATGATAATGTCATCAAGTCCTCAATCGAGCAAAAACAGTGGCGTGAAAGCTATCTAGTAGAACGTTTTAGAGAGTCAATTTTTACTAATCAGGTAATTATTAATACTCAAGAACAAGTTATTGGTCAGATTAATGGATTATCAGTAGTTGAATATCCGGGCTATCCTAAAGTGATAGGTGAACCGACACGTTTAAGTTGTTTAATTCATTTTGGTGATGGTGAGTTTGTTGATATTGAGCGAAAGAATGAATTAGCGGGTAATATTCACTCTAAGGGTATGATGATTATGCAATCTTTTATTACCTCTGAATTTGCAATTACTCATCAATTACCTTTTTCCGCCTCCTTGGTATTTGAACAATCCTATAACGAAGTCGATGGTGATAGCGCATCACTTGCCGGTTTATGTGTCCTAATTAGTGCCCTATCAGCACAACCCATTGATCAGCAACTTGCCGTGACAGGTTCAGTCGATCAGTTCGGTAACGTTCAAGCAATCGGTAGTGTTAATGAGAAAATAGCAGGTTTTTTTGCGGTATGTAAACACCAAGGCCTAACTGGACAACAAGGCGTTATTATTCCCTCATCAAACCTCCGTCATTTATGTTTAAATGATGAGATTACCGATGCCATTAAAAATCGACAATTTACGATTTGGACAGTCGATAATGTCGCAGATGCACTATATCTACTAACGGGAATTAATTATAAAGATGACTCGTCAATTAGCTTATATAAATTGATTCAAGCCCGTATTCAAATGACCATGACTCAAGAAAAGCAGCCAACAGGTTGGTTTAATAAATGGCGCAAATAAAATTGCAAAAATGAGGAATTCCGCTTACACTTGTACGCTAATTTTACTCAAGTATATAAAATAATAAAAGGTTGCTTATGACTTTTGAACGTAAATCTTCTTACTCTAAAGAAGACCTGATTAAATCAGGTAATAATGAGCTTTTCGGCCATGATGGCCCACCGTTACCATCTGATCTAATGTTAATGATGGATCGTGTTGTTGAAATGAATGAACAAGGTGGACAATACGGAAAAGGCTATGTTGAAGCTGAACTCGATATTAATCCTGATCTTTGGTTCTTTAAATGTCATTTTAAAAATGATCCAGTAATGCCTGGTTGTTTAGGACTTGATGCAATGTGGCAACTTGTTGGTTTCTATTTAGGCTGGCTAGGCGGTAAAGGTAAAGGTCGTGCTTTAGGTGTGGGTGAAGTTAAATTTTCAGGTCAAGTATTACCAACCGCTAAAAAAGTAACCTATAAAATTCACTTTAAACGTGTAATTAATCGTAGATTGATTATGGGGATTGGCGATGGTGAAGTATTTGTTGACGGTAAACTGATTTATCAAGCAACAGATCTTAAAGTCGGTTTATTCCAAGATACAACATCTGCATTTTAGTTTATTAAGTTCTGCCTATTGAATAGGCAGAACTTTTCTTGAATTAGTTACCCGAAAAGTACAACTCTCAAATTCAATTAAGCTGTTTTTACAGCAGCAACAATCTTAATTTCTACTTTATATCTTTCGTTCATTAAACCTGATTGTACAGTACAACGAACTGGCGCTTGACCTTTAACAACCCATTCATCCCATGCTTTATTCATTGCTGAGAAATCCGCTTTATCAACAAGAAAAATCGTTACATCTAAAATCTGGTTTTTATCACTGTTCACTCTAGCCAAAATTGCATCGATTTCCATCAATGCACTTTTAGTTTGAGCATAAGCATCAGCGACTAAATCAGTAGGTACACTAGTGTAATAGATAACATTATTATGGATAACCGCTTCAGACCAGCGTTCATCAGGATCAATTCGTACAATTGTCATTTTTATTCCATCTAAAATTAAAGGAAACTAGTAATAGTACTGGCTACTACCGGCAATAGCAAAAAGAGCAATCAATGCAATGATATAAAATACAACGGTAATTATGATCATAACCAAGGTATACATCCAAAATGAGGCCAAATTCAAGATCGCATCTTTCATGAATTTACTATCGTTAGTATATGATGCATAAGTAAATGAGCTACCAGATTTAAATAGTTTAATACCTGCAAGAAGATAAGGAATACCAATAATCGCCGTTATAATCCCAAAACAAGTTACTACTCCGCCAATGATAGACAAAACGCCAAAAATTTTCTGCATTGTGCCAATAAAAGACATTTTTTTCATGAGTAACGTATCGACTTCAAGCTGAATAGTATTGTTTTCCATTTTGATTCCCTGCTATTAATAATTTGCCATGCATACTAGCAAAATTTATTTAAATAAACAATTTGAATTATATTTAAACAATAATAATACATTCATTAGAATAGTTATGCGGTAAAATTATATTATCACTAAGATACAATCAAAAAAGTTCGTTATAATATTGCTGAAAAGGCATATTCTAATGAAAAAGAATTGCCTTTTCAGTAATAATTATTTGCAGCTAAGATAATGTAATAAAATCACTTCTTAACTTTTTAATTTCATCCCGTAGTACTCCAGCCCTTTCAAACTCAAGATTTTTAGCTGCTTCATACATCATTGCTTCAAGTTCTTTAATCCTTGCTTGAACCTCTTTAACCGATACATATTCGTAATTTTTACCAGGCTCAAAGAGTTTCACTTTGCTAGTTGATTTTTTAGTACTTAAGCCAGCTTCAAGAATATCTTGAATCTGTTTTTTCACAGACATCGGTGTAATATTGTGTTCTAAATTAAAGTCTTGCTGTTTCTTACGTCGTCTTGCAGTCTCATCAATGGTATGTTGCATAGCCGGCGTTATTTTATCTGCATATAAAATTGCTTTACCATGTAAATTACGTGCAGCTCGACCTACTGTTTGAATTAATGAACTAGTAGAACGTAAAAAACCTTCCCGATCAGCATCTAATATAGCGACCAATGATACTTCTGGAATATCTAATCCTTCTCTTAATAAGTTGATTCCGACAAGTACATCCACTTCACCTAAACGTAAATCACGGATAATTTCCATTCGCTCGACGGTATTAATATCAGAGTGTAGATATTTAACTTTAACACCATGTTCAGAAAAATAGTCAGTTAAATTTTCAGCCATCCGTTTGGTCAGGGTAGTCACTAGAACACGTTCACCTAATTGCATACATTGCTTAATTTCAGATAAAAGATCATCAACTTGTGTCATTACCGGTCTGACTTCGATAATAGGATCAAGGAGTCCTGTTGGACGTACAACCTGTTCAATAATTTCAGAACCGGACTTTTCAATTTCATATTTTGCCGGTGTAGCTGAAACATAAATAGTTTGCGGCATTATTTTTTCAAATTCAGCAAACTTCAATGGGCGATTATCTAAAGCTGATGGTAATCTAAAACCATATTCAACTAAATTTAACTTACGTGAACGGTCGCCATTATACATCGCACCAATTTGTGGCACACCAACATGAGATTCATCAATAAAGAGTAATCCATCAGCGGGCAGATAATCAAATAATGTAGCCGGTGGCTCACCAGCTTTACGCTGAGCTAAATAGCGAGAGTAATTTTCAATACCAGAACAATAACCAAGTTCAGTCATCATTTCTAAATCGAATAATGTTCGTTGGGTTAGCCGCTGCTCTTCTACTAAACGATTTTCTGCTAACAATACTTTTTGTCTTTCTGCTAACTCTTGCTTAATTTGAGCAATCGCATTATCGAGGATTGCTCTAGGAGTAACATAGTGAGTTTTTGGATAAACAGTGATCCTTGACACTTCACTAACAGCACTCCCCGTCAGCGGATCAAACAGAACGATTTTTTCGACTTCATCGTCAAATAATTCAACTCGTACTGCTAATGTATCTGAATCAGCAGGGAAAATATCAAGCACATCCCCTCTCACACGAAACGTGCCGCGATTAAAACCGACATCATTGCGTTTGTATTGCATTTCAGCTAAACGCGTTAAAATGGCTCTTTGATCGGTAATAGTTCCCTTTGTTAAATGAAGAATCATTGCCATATAAGATTCAGGCGCCCCTAAACCATAAATAGCGGAAACAGAAGCAACAATAATAACATCTCGACGTTCCAAAAGAGATTTCGTGGCTGAAAGCCGCATTTGCTCAATATGTTCATTGATTGAAGCATCTTTTTCAATAAAGGTATCGGTTGTTGGCACATAAGACTCTGGTTGATAGTAGTCATAGTATGAAACAAAATACTCTACCGCGTTATCAGGAAAAAATGCTTTCATTTCACCATATAGTTGGGCAGCTAATGTTTTATTGGGCGCCAATATAACAGTTGGACGGTTATGAGTTGCAATCACATTCGCCATCGTAAATGTTTTACCCGATCCAGTTACCCCAAGTAAAGTTTGATGCGCGATACCATCTTCTAAATTTTGATTAATTTTTTTGATTGCCTCAGGTTGATCTCCTGCAGGAGAAAATTCTGAATACAATTTAAAACTTCGCATATTTTTTACCTATAACCATAACATTATTTTGATGTCAATCAAATTTATCCCCAAAAAAAGACTTGACCTTTTTGATTAATTAATCTCTGATTCCCTGTTTCAAAAATCATTACTTATGTTAATAAATCTGTGCTTGATTTATATTAACATGCTGATTAATAACAATTTGTTAAATTGTGACTACTATCTAAGCAAACTAGACTAAAACTAGCTATTTCCAGCAGTTAGACCCTTTTTCAAGAAACTATACACAAAGTTATCCACAGGTATCGGGGATAACTTTTTTCATCTAATCAGCCCTTAATTTTTCAATAGGTTACAGAAAAAATTAGAATTGCAAGTATTAAAAAAATAATTTTTAAATTATTTTTTTCCTATTTTTAAGGGCAAAATTAATCGCCATAATATTATTTATTACTCACTTCATCTAAACAGTATCGATAACCTTCATCATTTGATCGAACAAAGGTTAATCTATGTGTGATACAGTTTGGTGCATCTTCTGCGTGGTGAGACACAAATAATAGCTGACTATGACCTTTTTTAATCAAAAGATCAATCCAACCTTTCACTAGTTCACGATTTAACTGATCTAATCCTTGTAGAGGCTCATCTAATATTAATAGTGTTGGATGTTTAACCAATGCTCTAGCAATTAAAACTAAACGTTGTTGACCCCAAGATAACGACTGGAAGGGCTGATTAGCTTGTTTAGTCAGATTAAGTAAAGAGAGCCACTCATCAGCTAATTTGTTTTGCTTATCACTCGTCGTACAATAAATTCCGATTGAATCATAATAACCAGATAATAAGACATTTTTAACACTACTGCTCACCCGATAATCTAGGTGAAAACTACTACTAACATAGCCAATATGCTTTTTAATATCCCAAATTGTCTCACCAGAGCCTCGTTTATATCCAAACAGGGTTAAATCGTTACAATATCCTTGCGGATGATCACCTGTAATCAAGCTAAGTAAAGTCGATTTTCCTGCACCATTTGGACCAACTATCTGCCAGTTTTCATGCGCATTAACTTGCCAATTTAGATCATTAATAATCGGTTTTTCATTATATTGAACATAACCATGACGCAAAATAACTCGTGGTAGCTCATCCGATAAGGTGGCTGGAAATTCATCAGTATCAGGTAAATGAATATTTTGTAAAGATTCGAGAGTCCTCAATTGTTCAATAACCTGATCTTGTAAGAGTTCTTGACGTTTACCTGTTTTAATTAATTGACATTCAGCAATCACACCAACATTTTCAATAAAATCGGGAATATCATTAAAACGATTAAGTACGACGATTAAAGTAATCCCCTGTTGAGAAAGCTGGCTTAATAGTAGCCCTAACTGTTGACGCGATGCTACATCAAGACCATCAAATGGTTCATCTAAAATAAGTAATTCGGGAGAGGACATCAAGGTTCGACATAGTAGCGTTTTACGAGTCTCACCGGTAGATAAGTATTTAAATCGTTTTTGTAATAGAGGCTCAATATCAAACTGCTTAGCTAATTGCTGACATAAAAGTGAATCCTGACAATTTTCCTCAATCACTTGTGCTGTTGTTAAACCGGTATCATCTTCGCCATCACTTACCATATCAGAATTATTACGCTTCCACTCATCATCAACCATTTTCTGTAATAATTCAAAAGAGAGCGTTTCAATTTTAGTAAATTGATTAGTAAATTCACCACTAAGCTTTAATAAATTACCCGCTAATGCTTTAACTAAAATAGATTTACCACTGCCATTACTGCCGACAAAAGCCCAACTATCACGAGATTGAATCGTCAGTTCAGGGATGGAGAATGTTTTATAATCACTAATTTTATACTGCGCATTGTTAATTTTAATCATATCGCTTGATCCTCGCCAAAATATTAGACAGTGCTCGCCTCTATAAATGTGTTATTTAGATAATACTGATTTTCATATTGCTGAGGCGATATCCAACCATTAGTTGAATGACGACGAACACGATTATAATAGATTTCAATATATTCAAATAGGGCTTTATTCGCATCCTCCCGAGTTTTGTAATCACAACCATGAATAATGTGCGTTTTTAATGTATGAAAAAAACTTTCAGCTACCGCATTATCCCAACAATTGCCTGCTCGACTCATACTTTGACTAAGTCCATACTGTAACAATAATCGCTTAAAATCAGCACTGCAATATTGGCTTCCTCGGTCGCTGTGAAGTAATACACCCTTTGGAAACTGACGACGGAATAAGGCATTTTTGAGTGTGTTACAGACTAAGTGCCTATCAATCCGCGAGCTCGTTTGTCGTCCAATCACTTTTCGCCCGAATAAATCAATAATCACACAAAGGTATAGCCAGCCTTCACCGGTTTTGATATACGTGATATCGGTCACCCAAACACGATTCGGTTTATCAGGATTAAACTGTCTATCTAATGTATTTGGCGCTACATCATGAGATAGGCTTGGCGCTGCTAGATAGTTAAATTTACGGGCGACTTTACTTCGTAAGCCTAATTTTTGTAATACTCGACTTACTGTTCTTTCTGAGACATCATAGCCCTCATCTCGGATATCGTGTACTAAGCTTGGTGCACCCAAACGCGCTTTATGCCGCCAATAGAGTGCCTTGACGTTATCAATCAGCGGCTGTGATTTCGGTGTGCGTTTTAACCAAGCGTAATAACCGGGCACGCTGACGTTTAATAGGCAACAGGTTAAACGTACCGGATACGACGATAAATACAGTTTCATATACTTGTACTTCACCGACTTGGATGGTTGATGAAGTACACATGCGCCTTTTTTAGGATTTCATTCGCCATTTTCAGTTCTTTATTTTCTTTTTCTAGAGCGATAATTTTTTGCTGCTCAGCCGTTAACTCGCGTTTACTGGTTTTACCTGGATTGATTTGCCTTACCCATCTATCAAGGGTTGATTGACCAATGCCAAGGTGATTTGCAATATCGGCTAGCGAAAGATGAGCATTCGATAAGGCATAATCAACTGATTGTTGTTTGAACTCAGTACTGAATTTTTTGACCATGATATGTTCTCCTATGATTTTTATTTATATCATAGAGGTGACATTTGTCTATTTTTTTGGCGAGGATCAGCTATCTTTTTTTGAGTAAAAATTAAATAATAATATTGTCTAAAATAAATAAAGAGGATGATATATCCTCTTTATTTATTTTAAGCACCTATCTATATTGCTGATAAAATTTTTCGGCTCACATCTAAGGTAATATTTTGATGTTCACCTAAAGCAGTTTGGCCGTGAAGTTCTAAACGTTCTATTAGTAAATCTAGATCTTTCTTAATACCATAATCACTCAGCTTCATTTTCATCCCTAATGATTGGAAAAATTGCTCAGTTTTAGTTATCGCTAAATTAACCTTTTCATCATCACTACCCGTCGTAATGTTCCAAACTCGCTCAGCATATTGTAATAGTTTGGCTATTTTTTCATCTTTTTTAAGAGTCCATAACACGGGTAAAATCAATGCCAGTGTTCTTGCATGATCCAAACCATATAGAGCTGTCAACTCATGACCAATACGATGAGTTGTCCAATCTTCTGGAACGCCAGTCGCTAAAATACCATTAAGAGCAATCGTTGCAGCCCACATAAAATTTGCTCGGGATGAATAATCATCTTTTTTATTAATCACATCAGGTGCTATTTCAATTAAGGTTTTAAGAACCCCTTCAGCAAAGTAGTCTGGAATCTTAGCATCAGTCGGATAAGTTAAATATTGTTCAATCGTATGAACAAATGAATCAACCAAACCATTTTCTAATTGACGTTGTGGTAATGAATAAGTTTTAGTAGGATCTAAGACTGAAAACTGCGGAAAAATCAGCTCATTTCGAAAAGAGAGCTTTTCCTGTGTTTCAGCTCGAGTAATTACGCCTCGACAATTCATCTCAGATCCTGTTGCTGGTAGAGTAAGAACCGTTCCAAGAGGTAAAGCAGCGGTAACAGCTGGCCCTGTTTGCGTCAAAATTTTCCAAGGATCATCACGATAAAGAGCTGCTTGAGCAATAAATTTCGTTCCATCGATGACTGAGCCACCACCCACCGCTAGTAAAAAGTCAATTTTATTTTTTTTAACAACTTCAACTGCACGCATTAATGTTTCAAAATGGGGATTTGGCTCAATACCTTGAAACTCTTGATAGTAAAAATCAGTTGATAAAACGGCTTTTACTTCCTCTAGTGTGCCATTATTTATCACACTTTTACCACCATATAAGACTAATACTCGTGCTTTTTTAGGTAAATACTTAGGTAATTCTTTTATCGTATCTTGTCCGAAAATAATTCTTGTGGGATTATAAAATTGGAAGTTTTGCACAATATTTACTCCTGGTATTTACATTTGCTGAATGAATATCTATTATCGTTGATCATTATAATCCAAATTAGAATAATATGTTGTGAAGAAAATTTTATTTACTTTAAAAGCCATTTATACAGTGCTTGTTATCATAGCTGGGCTAGTTATCTGTTCCAATTCTGTTGGTTTTTCAATATTTACAGTGATCTCTTTCGGATTTTACCTCTCATCTTTTATGTTTTTTTTATTCTGTACACGCCGAAAAGTACAATCACTGATGATTACGAGCTCATGCCTGATTATTATACAGTTACTCAATCAAATCAAAGTTCACTACTATAAAGAAAGATTATTTTTTCCTGATTTTAATGTCGCATTTGATCCTCAAAATTTTTCAACACTACTACACTATCCAGGTGCCTTATTCTATTTAATTGCACTTGTCATATTTTTAGTGGTGAATATTTTTTTATTTCGTACCGAGAAAAAAATTAGTCATACCAAGCGATGGGGCTCCTTGGCTACTGCGATAATTTTATTTGGTTTAATTACTTATATCAGTCAACAGGATAAAGTGAATCAATTGTGGCAACAATATCTACCGAAAGGAAGAGGTACTCTTGCAAATTTATTTATTTCATCCAATCAATTCAGTTATGCTCCTCCTGTTTTTGAACAATCATCTCAATATTTTTTAAATAAATTATCTACTATCGAAAATCATATTGTTGACTCAAAAAATCCCTTATTAATCAAAAAACCCGATGTAGTGGTATTTTTACAAGAGTCTACCGTTAATCCACAATTGTTTGATATCTCATCAAATAATGTGCCTAATTATGAGATGTTTTCACAACCAAATAGCAATTTGATGAGGGTTCAAACATTTGGAGGAGGAACATGGTTGACCGAATTCTCGATATTAACTGGTCTCAATACTAATGATTTTTCATATCGAAAAAATTCAGTTTATTACGTAGTTGCCCCACATATACAAACCAGTTTATTTAAAGAGTTTAATAATAATGGCTATTTTACGGTGGTTCTATCACCAATGGGGTATGGTAATTATAATGCAGGCCCAGCTTATACATCATTCGGGATGCAAAAATTCTTTATGCCGCAAGATTTGGGTTACCCAGAAGAACACAATAAGAATCTATGGAAAATTCCGACTCAAGATTTACTTGATAAAGTTAAAACTATCTTAGAAACCTACACAGATAAACCGCTATTTATCTTTGTACTATCAATGAATGAACACGGCCCTTATGATCCAAATTATACAGATACTCATCAAGTCGGAGAAAATGTGTCAAATAAAGCATTTGTTGGAAAACTGAATGATTATTTAGGTCGAATTGGACCATTAAATGCAGCAACACAAAATTTTAATGACTATATAAAACAAAGAGCAAATCCGACACTATTTGTCTATTTTGGTGACCACCAACCAGATGTAAGCTGGAATGGTAACTATAAAACATCACTTTCTGAAGCAAATTATTTGACTCAATACACTGTATCAGCCAATTATCCAATCAATATAGGACATAATGAACTTACTGATGCTTCACTACTAAGTGGATTAATTTTAGAAAAAGCAGAGGTACAATATTCTGATTTTTATAAAGCAAATATTGCAATGCGCTATCTTTGTAATGGAAAATTGGATGATTGCCAAGATAAAGCTCTTGTTGAAAGTTATAAACACTATGTTTACCAAGAGCTTAAAGACGCGGGAACAGCAACAAAATAATAATAGATAAATGCTTCGTATTATTTTAATTATCTGCTCTGAGCGATATCTCGCCACCAATATAAGGGGTTATTTGACCATTTTGTTCAAGTAATAATGCCCCTTGTTGGTTAATACCGCGAGCAACACCCTTTATCACCGTTTCGCCAATAATTAATTTTACTGGACGATTTGCAAAATTATCTAATGGATTCCACTCTGCTAAAAATGCAGCAAACCCTTGTTTTTCAAAGCAGACTAAAGCTTGACGGAGATGGTACAATAAATTTGCAACCAGTAAATTTCTATCAATGTTACCTAAATTAGACCAAGCTTGATTAACAATCCCTGAATCGGGATTATGCATATTCAAATTAATTCCCATCCCCATAACGACATGGGCAATATCTCCCGCTTTACCTGCAATTTCAACCAAAATCCCTGCCAATTTTTTATCATCAAGATAGAGGTCATTTGGCCATTTTACTTTGATATCTTGTCCAGATAATTCGCGTAAAACCTTTGCAACAACAATACCAATCATTAAACTTAGTCCCATTGCAGCAGCAGGACCTTGCTCTAAACGCCAATATAGTGATAAATAGAGATTACTCCCAAATGGAGAGAACCATTGGCGTCCTCGACGTCCTCTTCCTGCTTGTTGAAACTCGGCAACACAAGCATTCCCTGATGATAATTCAGCTAAATTATCTAATAAATATTGATTCGTCGAATTAATTACGGGAATAATATCAAGTGCAACTGGTTGTGATGATTTCTGCAAATAGTAATGGGTAATCTTCTGTTCATTAAGTAAATTGAGTGGATAAGCTAATTGATATCCCTTTCCTTGTACAGAAGAGAGTTCTATTCCCCACTGTCTAATAACTTTGATATACTTATTAATACCCGCACGGGTTATACCAAAAATAGAAGCCAGTTCCTCACCTGAATGAAAATGACCATCTGATAGGATCTCTATCACTTTAAGTGGATTAGCAAGATCACGCATATCGATTTTGACTCCATTTATTTTGTACTACATTTTTTGAAAGCACGCCAAAAAAGTAGAGTAGAATAATTACAAAACTCACAAATAAGTAAATGTTACCTAATTTATCCATAATTAGGGCAATTACCGCTGGAGCAATAAGGCTACCTAGCGTGTTAACCAATAACATTGTTTGGTTCATCGCTACAATATCCTGTTTTTTAACTGTTTGGCAAGCCCAAGCCATTGAAATAGGATAAACAGTATAAATAGTGATACCAAGCAGGATTGTAGATAAAACTGGAAATATATCTGCAATTAGCATCAGGCAAGCGATAATCGCAATACACATCTCAATACAGAGTAGAATAGGTTTACCATAACGATCAGCAAGCCATCCCATTGGCAGTTGAGCGAGTAAACCAGAAGTAATTAATAAAATAATCCAATTAGCAACTTGATTATCATCGTAACCTAAATGAGCATAATAAGCTGGCAGTAAAGAATAAAAAGATCCGATAACCATACCAGCAATAACACAACCAATTAAACCTAATCTAGCTTCTCGATGTTTAATCATCGGCAATAAATTTAATGTACTTTTTTTCTTTTTTGGTAATCGATAATGAGTTAACGTAATAAAGAGTATTGCTAGAGCCATTAATGTACTAATCACTAATCCAAAATAGAGTATCTCAACGGGAAAATAGCGTAGTAGAGCTTGTCCAAATACAGTCCCTAAATAATAAGTTGTCATATAGACTGCTAGCATTTTACTGCGCGTTCGCATTGTACCTGTAATTAAAATACAACTTTCAACAATCACCCAAGTAACAGCACAGGCAATACCAATGATAAAACGCCAAAATGACCAACTATAAACATCAACAGATAAGCTTAAACCTAATGTAGCAAGCGCAAATAAAATACAAACATAACTATAAGTTTTTTTAGCATTAAACTTACCGATAATCCAGTTCGCAATAATTGTTCCAACAAGATTACCAACAAAATATGCAGAGCCAACCAACCCAATTTGTCGTACAGGAAAATGATCATGAACTAACCATAATGGTACTTGTGTATTAAGTGCCGAAAGAGAAATCGTCACAAATAATAGACTAATTAATAGAATTGGAAAGGAGTATGAACGCGCACCCATATAACAAGCTCTGAATTTTTATAAATTAATGAATAATATTAAATCAAGTTAACTGTCAGATCTAATATAGTTTTATTAGCGCAACAGCAAATCTGCATCAATTTCACCTTGTTTACCGATAAAACGAATTTCAGGGCTTAATGTTATACCAAATTTTTGTTGTACTGTATTTTTTACTACCTTGGCTAGGGCAACAACATCTTGAGCTTTCGCATGATCTTTATTAACAAGAACTAATGCTTGTTTATCATGTACGGCAGCACCACCAATTTGATAATTTTTTAAACCGCATTGATCAATTAGCCAACCCGCAGCTAGTTTCACTTGTCCATTTGATTGAAAATAAGCTGGCATATCTGGATAATCTAACACGAGTTGCTCATATTGTATTTTATCAATTACAGGATTTTTAAAAAAACTGCCTCCATTACCCAAAATGTTTGGATCAGGTAGTTTACTTCGACGAACTTCACATACTTTATCAAAGACCATTTTTGCCGTTACGGTTTCCCTATCAAAATTTTTCAGTTCACCATAACTTAAAACTGGCTGCCATTGTTTAGGTAATTTAATGCCTACAGAAATGACAACATAATCCTCTCGATATTGTGATTTAAAAATACTTTCACGATATCCGTATTTACCATCTTGTACTGTAATAATCTGACCTGTTTTCAATGATAATAAATCAACATAGTCCGCAAATTTTTCAAATTCAACACCATAAGCACCAATATTTTGAATTGGTGCAGACCCGACACAACCAGGAATAAGCGCTAAATTCTCGAGTCCAGCAATATCGTTATCAATTAAATGGGCAACTAAGTGATGCCAAATTTCTCCAGCACCGACCTTAATTAACCAATAATCGCGATTATCCATTACGCTAATACCACGAATTCTATTGATAACAACAATACCACTAAAATTTTCAGTGAAAAGTGTATTACTCCCCTCACCTAAAATCAAAATAGGTAAGTTTTGTTTAGATGCCTGTTGATAAACCGATAATAACTGTTCAGTACTCTCAACAGTTATTACATCATCAGCATACACAGCTAAATTAAACGTATTAGGAATTTGTTTTTTCATCGCATTATCACTATTTTTTCTTAAATGCCGCAGCAAATGCATTACCCATAGCACTGTTTGTGGCGATAGGTGCTGGCTTAGAGCCACTTGATTTATGTTCTTTTTTTGATGTTTCTGTCGTTTTTCCAAGAGCGGCTTGATCATCTAACCGCATAGATAAAGCAATTCGTTTACGTGGAATATCAACTTCGATCACTTTAACTTTAACAATATCGCCTGTTTTAACTACCGTTCTTGGATCTTCAACAAATTTATCAGATAAAGCTGAAATATGCACTAAACCATCTTGATGAACGCCGATATCAACAAATGCTCCAAAATTAGTTACATTAGTTACCGTTCCCTCCATGATCATCCCTAGCTTTAGATCATTCATAGTTTCAATATTTTCAGCAAACTGAGCAGTTTTAAATTCAGGACGAGGATCTCTACCTGGCTTATCTAACTCTTTAATAATATCTGTTACCGTTGGTAAACCAAAATGTTGATCGGTATAATCAGCAGCTCTGAGGGTTCTCAGTAAATTCGAATCCCCCATCACCTCTTGTAGTGATTTACCTAGTGCATCTAAAATACGTTCGACAACAGGATAAGCTTCTGGATGCACAGCGGACGCATCAAGTGCATTTTTACCATTCATAATACGTAGAAAGCCAGCACACTGTTCAAATGCTTTAGGTCCTAACCTAGCGACTTTGAGTAACTGTTTACGATCAGTAAACTGACCATTTTCATTACGATACTCAACAATGTTTTGAGCAATAACTTTATTTAACCCAGCAATACGTGATAATAACATCATCGATGCTGTATTAAGGTTAACACCGACGCCATTTACACAATCCTCAACCACTGCATCGAGTTTTTTTGCCAATAATGTTTGGCTAACATCATGCTGATATTGGCCTACACCGATAGACTTAGGATCTATTTTAACTAATTCAGCTAATGGATCTTGTAATCGACGAGCAATAGATACTGCGCCACGGATCGATACATCGAGCTCAGGAAACTCTTGAGCAGCGAGTTCAGAAGCGGAGTAAACAGATGCACCAGCTTCACTCACAATGACTTTCTGAGCTTTGACATCAGGATATTTCTTTTGTAATTCAATAAAGAACCGTTCAGTTTCACGCGATGCAGTACCATTGCCGATGGCAACAAGTTCAACCTGATATTTAATACACAAAGCAACAATAATCATAGCGGCTCGATCTGCTTGACCCGTATGAGGATAAATAGTTTCTGTTGCAACTAATTTACCCGTTTGATCAACCACTGCAATTTTGACACCAGTACGCAATCCTGGGTCCATCCCCATAGTGACTTTCATACCTGCAGGAGCAGCCATTAACATATCATGTAAATTAGCAGCAAAAACGTTAATCGCTTCTTCTTCCGCACGTTCTCGTAGCGTTGTCATTAGTTCAGTTTCCATGTACATAAGTATTTTTATGCGCCATGTCCAACTAATCACTGCTTTACGCCATTTATCTGCTGCTTGATCATTTAAATGAATGCCTAAATGCTCAGTAATAATATGCTCACAATAACTCTCTTTAGGAGCCTCCTCTGCTAAAGGATCTGCATTTAATGATAGCTGTAAAAAACCTTCATTACGTCCACGAAACATCGCTAAAGCTCTATGGGATGGTACCTTAGAGATCAATTCATGTTGGTCAAAATAATCCCTAAATTTAGCCCCCTCTTCTTCTTTACCCTCGATAACTTTGGCGACTAAGTGGGCATTATTCCATAAATAGTGACGAACTTTAGCTAATAAGCTGGCATCTTCAGCAAAACGTTCCATTAAAATATAACGAGCACCATCTAAAGCCGATTTAACATCTTCAATTCCTTTTTCTTTATTAAGATATTTACTAGCTTCACTATCCGGATCGAGTTGTGGATTTTGCCATAATGCTTCGGCTAAAGGTGATAAACCAGCTTCTATAGCAATTTGGCCACGAGTTCGCCGTTTAGGCTTATAAGGTAAATAGAGATCTTCTAATTCAGTTTTATTCAGTGTTGTCTTAATACTTTTTTCGAGCTCTGGCGTCAATTTACCTTGTTCAATAATTGATTTTAAAATTGTTTGTTTACGATCTTCAATCTCTCTAAGATAATTTAATCGGCTATCTAAGGTTCGTAATTGCGTATCATCGAGCCCGCCAGTAACTTCTTTTCTATATCGAGCAATAAAAGGGACTGTACTCCCTTCATCAATTAAAGTAATAGCTGCTAAAACTTGTTCTGGTTTTACTGCCAGTTCACCCGCTATAATATGGCTAATTTGTGGATTTATCATAAATACTTATCTTATCTTTTTATTAATGGAATCAAAATAAACAATTTCAATTATGGCGAAAAGTAATTATATAACAAGAGACGGCTATTTGGCACTCGATCGTGAATTAAAATATCTTTGGAAAGAAGAGCGACCAAAAGTAACTCAAGCTGTATCAGAAGCAGCAGCGATGGGAGATCGTAGTGAAAATGCTGAATATATCTATGGTAAACGTCGTTTGCGAGAGATTGATCGACGAGTACGCTTTTTAACTAAGCGCCTTGAAGCACTAACTATTGTCGATCCTAGCCCTGCACAAGAAGGAAAAGTTTTTTTTGGTGCCTGGGTTAGACTAGAAGATGAGCATGATAGCGAAAAAATTTTTCGACTCGTTGGGCCGGATGAATTCGATCCAAAAAAGAATTGGATATCAATTGATAGTCCAGTTGCCAGAAGCTTAATTGGGCATAAAATCGATGATGAAATTAGTGTTAATACACCTAATGGTAAAGCTTATTATTACATCTTAGCCATTTATTACCAAGATCCTACTATTAAAAAATAGTGGATGATGACAACTCCTAAAATAAGAAAGATAGTACTAATCGTCATCTCGTCATGTTTATCTATACCTTTTGCTGATAATAAAACTATCGATACTAAAAAATTTATTGGTATATAAAATGGTCTAACAACCGAAAAGTGTTTGGCTTTATTACATCGATCACTAGTAGCTATAAAATCGATATTCTTGGATTAGTAGAAAACTTTAGTACTAAATTATCTAAGGAGTGATCACCTGGAACTAAAGCCAATTATATTCCTTTTAAAAATGAAAAAAGGGCAAAATCGCCCTTTAATCATATGAATTCGGTTTTACAGCTATTTCTTTTTAGAAGGTGCTTTAGCTGGAGCTTTAGCAGGTTCTTTTTTAGCTGGTGCTGGGGTTTTAGCCATTTTCTTTATCCTTAGTTATAAAACTATTATGGGTTGCGAATATCAGTAAATATTCCATTACTATATACACCTAAGAAAAATAATTTTTTTATAATTGATAAGTACTTCGCAACTTCTTTTTTTGTATACAAAAGTCGTTTCAATCACTTCGTTAACATTACTTATCTAAAGTAATCTCATCGAGTGATAAGCTAAAACTTGGTACAAAAACTTGCATAAAATAGTCCATTTCAGCACTATCTCTTTCTGATAATGTTTTCTTTAATCGTTGCTCAGCGAGTTTAAACTCATTATTACCAGCACTCAATTCTTCAATTGTTTTTAGATAAGCACATAATGCATCAGCCTGTTTGACTAGATGCTTTTCATCTTCAGTATAAAAATCATCATCAATTAGTGGTCTAAAATCATCCCTAAACTCATCAGGTAACATATCAATTAATTTATTTTGAGCGATCTTTTCAATCTTTTTGTACTCTACCGTAATTTGAGGATTGTAGTACTTGGTCGGCGTCGGCATATCACCGGTTAAGACCTCTGATGCATCATGATACATCGCCATAAGTGCAATACGATCAGGATTAACTTGACCATTAAATTTACGATTTTTAATTATTGCTAACGCATGAGCAACAAAGGCAACTTGTAAACTATGTTCAGAAACATTTTCAATTCTAACATTACGCATTAAAGGCCAACGATTAATTAACTTTAACCGAGACAAATGAGCAAAAAAATGACTTGTATTCATAAATAAATATCTTTAGTAAATAACTTTATAATAAAAAATAAAAAACGCTTTCACTGTTAGATGAAAGCGTTAATTAACAAAGAGATAAATTACGCTAAAACTAGAGACTGATTACCTAAAGCTACTGGAACAATTTCAGCATCATCAAATGTGACAAACTCCCAAGCTTCTTGTTTTGCTAACAATGCTTGTAATAACTGATTATTTAATGCATGACCTGATTTGTAGCAAACTACTTCAGCTAACATATTATGACCACACATATAAAGATCACCGATAGTATCAAGCATCTTATGTCTTACAAACTCATCTTCGAAACGAAGTCCATCTTCATTCAAGACTCTATAATCATCAACAACGATTGCACAATCTAGGCTACCACCTAAGCATAATCCTTTAGATTGTAGCATCTCAATATCACGCATAAAACCAAATGTTCGCGCACGACTGATCTGACGAATAAATGATTCAGATGAGAAATCAATCTGATAGCGCTGTGTACTACTATCAATAGCTGGGTGATTAAAATCAATCGTAAAATCTAATTTAAAACCACTATACGGTCGTATTTCAGCCCATTTATCACCAATCTCAACTCTTACTGTTTCTTTAACACGCAAAAATTGTTTCTTTGCCGACTGTTCAGCAATACCTGCATCTAATAGCAAATATACAAATGGACTAGCACTACCATCCATAATTGGGATTTCAGGGGCATCAACTTCAATCAGAATGTTATCAATACCTAAACCAGCCAATGCAGCATTAATATGTTCAACGGTTGAAATTCTTACATTATTTTCATTAACTAAACATGTACATAACATTGTGTCACGTACTGATTTTGCATCAACAGGAAAATCCACCGCTGGTGTTAAATCAGTTCGACGATAAATAATTCCTGTATTTTCGGGTGCTGGACGCAACGTTAGGGTAACCTTCTTGCCTGTATGCAAGCCGACGCCTGTTGCCTGAATTTTCTTTTTTAATGTTCTTTGTTTCATTGTTGCACCTATCATTATTAATATAACGATTTATTCCATATAGCTTTTGACATTAACGTTATAAATAAGTTCAATTAATCTGCCTGTTTTCGTAAAAAAGCAGGTATATCTAAATAATCTTCTTTACTTACATTTGAAGTAGCGTGTTCATTCACCACTTGCGCTGACTTCACCTCTGGTTGCACGCTCGGTGCTGGTTGTTGATAAGTCGGACGCGGAGTCATTGATTGCGTAGCAATTTTCACTTCCGGACGTTTATCCATACCGATACCAGTTGCAACAACAGTAACGCGAATTTCATCACTCATTTCAGGATCAATCGTTGACCCAACAACAACTGTTGCATTATCAGAGGCAAATGCTTGAACGGTACGACCAACTGTATCAAATTCTTCCAAGCTTAAATCAAAACCAGCTGTAACATTAACTAATACACCTCTAGCTCCAGATAAATCAATATCTTCCAATAATGGACTAGAAATTGCCATTTCGGCAGCTTCTTCAGCTCGGTTATCACCTGATGCTTTACCTGAACCCATCATTGCATAACCCATTTCAGACATAACAGTACGAACGTCTGCAAAGTCAACATTAATGATACCTGGTTTAGTAATCAACTCAGCAATACCTTGTACTGCACCCATTAATACACCATTAGCAGCTGAGAAAGCATTAAGTAGGGTAACTCCACGTCCCAAAACCTTAAGTAATTTATCATTTGGAATAGTAATCAATGAGTCAACATGTTTTGCTAACTCGGTAATTCCTTGTTCAGCAAAAGCCATTCGCTTTTTACCTTCAAAACCAAATGGTTTAGTTACGACGGCAACAGTAAGGATACCTAACTCTTTTGCAATTTCCGCAACGACAGGAGCAGCACCAGTACCAGTACCACCACCCATACCCGCCGCGATAAACACCATGTCAGCACCTTCAAGTGCACTTCGAATTACATCGCGATCTTCCTGAGCAGAAGTCTTACCTACTTCTGGGTTAGCCCCAGCACCTAAACCTTTAGTTACATTACTACCGATTTGGATTGTTTGACCAACGCGAATTCTTCTTAATGCTTGTGCATCTGTATTAGCAGCAAAAAATTCAACACCTTCAATATGCTCGGTGACCATGTGCTCAACAGCATTACCACCGCCACCGCCAACACCGATAACTTTTATAACTGGTTCATTTGATGCAACCATCGGTTCAAACATAATTACTCTCCAAATTGATATTACCTGCATCTACAAAACGCTTAGCTAATATTCTACAGATAAGCACTCGTAAAGTCACGCAGTTAATGCATGAATTATTATAATATTTTTAGCTAAAACTCTTTTTTAAACCAACCGGTTAGATGTTTAACTAATCCCTTTATTGATGATTTATTTTTTATACTATCATCACCATTTAATATACTTTGCTTGCCATAGTGCAAAAGGCCTACAGTCGTTGAACAATAAGGCTTTTGAACATAATCAGTTAATCCTGAAATATTAAGTGGATATCCAATCCTAACTTGATTTTGAAAAACTTTTTCAGCACACTCTACAAGTCCTTTGATCTGAGCAGCGCCACCTGTAAGCACGATCCCTGCCGCCAGCTGGTGTTTTACATTTTGTTGTTTGAGGCTTTCTTGTAACTGCGTTAGCTCTTTTTGTACTAACGTTAATAGTTCGGTATACCTAGGCTCTATAACATCCGCAAGTGTTTGTCTCTGTAGCGTTCTTGATGGACGACCACCAACACTAGGTACGTCGATAACTTCATCTTTTCCAACAAGCGCTCCTGTTGCACAGCCATATTTAATTTTTATATTTTCAGCATCCATCGGAGGTGTGCCGAATGCGTAAGCAATATCACTCGTTACAACATTGCCAGCATAAGGGATAACAACAGAATGACGTAAAGCCCCACCAGTATAAACAGAGATATCCATGGTACCACCACCAATATCAATTACACACGCGCCTAACTCTTTCTCATCATTTGTCAGTACAGCATCGCTTGAAGCTAATCCAGAAAAAATAAGTTGATCAACTTTAAGACCGCATCGTTCAACAGCTTTGACAATATTTTTAGCCATATCATTATGACAAGTAATCAGGTGTACTTTTGATTTCATTCGAACACCAGACAAGCCAATTGGATTTTTTATCCCTTCCTGCAAATCAATAGAATATTCTTGAGCAATAACATGTAAAATTCGATGATCATCCAAAATTCTAACTGATTTAGCGGTATGAACAACATTTTCGACATCATCAACAGTCACTTCTTCTGCCGCAATGGGCACCATACCAATTTCATTCTGGCAACGGATATGCTTACCTGATAGTGCTAGATATACCGAAGATATTTGGCAATCAGCCATAAGTTCAGCTTGATCAACTGCGCGTTGAATAGATTTTACAACAGATTCAAGATCATTAACGCCGCCTTTATCAACGCCTTTTGATGGACAATGACCCACTCCAATAATATTTACAATACCATCAGGAAGTACTTCACCAACAAGTGCAAGTACTTTAGATGTACCAACCTCTAGTCCAACAACTAACTTTTTATCTGTTGTTTTCATACTTCTTCGCCCTAATTAATTCTCTATTTTCTGTTTTTTAACTGAAATACCGTTTTCGTAACGTAAATCAACTTCAACTAATTTTTCATTTTGAGGTAGACGAGCTTGAATGTCAGCAAAAAAACGAACAAAACGCTCATATCGTTCAATTGTTTTTTCTCTCCCCAAATTTAGCGTAATATTTTGATTATCTACACAAAATCCAGTAACACATAATTTTACAACCAATTGCCACGCATTACGATCATCGGCATGCGCTTCCCCTATTCGAAGTGCTACATCTCGACTCGCTAGCTTCATCGAAATAGCATCTAATTGATTAAACGTTTCTAAAATAAATTTTTCTTTACCTATTGGCCCTGACAATTTAGGTAGATCACTACTATCAAATCGATCTTTCGGTACACTAAAAACAGTCCCATACTGATCCAGTAAAAAAACATCGTTCCACACATAACGTGGTTGATGTTCAACGACATGGACAATTAAACGATCCGGCCACTGCTTACGAACACTAACTTGCTTGACCCATGGTAGACGCATAATTTCTTGTTGAATATCATCAACATCTTGTGCAATATAAGTATTTGGTAGCCCTAATCCCAAAATTGCTTTACGTACATCATCCTCTGTTGTAAAAACATGATCACCCGTTAACGTTAACTGAGATAAAACAACACGTTCAGGATTATCAACCCAATTTTTTACCGCAACCACAATCCAAGCACTTAACGATATAACTATTATAAAAAATAAAAAGCTAACAAACTGTTCAATATTAGCAAACAGAAAAAAAATTTTTTTCGCTTCTTTTCTCTGTGCAGCCTGTCGTGCTTTTTTCATATCAATATTCTTACAATTTATATATTGTTTAATTCATCTAAATTTTTGCTAAAGTCAAAATCTTATATACTAAATCGCTAAAAGACCAACCTTGCTGTTTTGCGGCCATAGGAACCAGACTATGATCAGTCATACCTGGTGCAGTATTAACCTCTAATAAATATGGTTTACCTTCTTGACTAAACATAACATCAACGCGTCCCCAGCCACGACAACCCACAGCTTGATAAGCTCTTAATGCCAGATCTCTTAGCGCCATCTCTTGCTGTTCATCCAAACCGCTTGGACAAAAATATTGTGTTTTATCAGAAAGATACTTAGCATTATAATCATAAAACGATGTTGCAGGTTGAATTTTAATTGTTGGTAAAACATGATCCCCAACAATAGCAACAGTGTACTCAGCACCCGATAAAAATGCTTCAACCATAACACAATCATCAAATTGAAATGCTTGTTCAAGCGCTAATGGTAAATCTTTAACATCATTCACTCGACTCATACCAACACTAGAACCTTCATGACTCGGTTTTACAAATACAGGTAAACCAAGTTGTTTAATAATACTCTCGCAACAAATGGCTTGTCCTTTTTCTACCATAACATAATCTGCAACCGGCAAATTAGATGATTTCCAAATCAATTTGGTTTTTAGTTTATCCATTGTTAGAGCAGAAGATAACACGTCACTACCCGTATAAGGAATATTTTGATAACTTAAAATTGCCTGAGTAATCCCATCTTCACCACCTCGACCGTGTAAAGCGATAAATGCTTTAGTAAATCCATCACTTTTGAGTTGCGTAATAGGGTATGTTTTAGTATCGATGGCATATGCATCAACACCTTTTTCTAATAAACCTTTTAATACCGCAGCCCCTGATTTTAAAGAAACTTCTCGCTCAGCAGATGTTCCACCTAGTAATACAGCAACTTTATCAGCCATTATTTATTACCTTCTAACAATAATTCTTGTGCAAATAATCCGATTTTAGATAAATGATTGGCAATTTTGCCTACACTACCCGCACCTTGAGTTAATAATAAGTCTCCACCCTGTAATACTTCAGCCAACATTTGTGGTAATGTATCGGGATCAGATACATAAATTGGATCAACTTTGCCTCGATTACGAATTGTTCTACATAGTGTTCGACTATCTGCTCCTGCAATAGGTTGTTCCCCTGCGGAATAAACGTCCAACATAATTAATACATCAACTTGCGATAAAACAGTAGTAAAATCCTCAAAAAGATCCCGCGTTCTTGTATACCGATGCGGTTGGAAAATCATAACTAGACGTCTTTCTGACCAACCATTTTTCGCAGCTTGAATTGTTACATTTACTTCACTTGGATGATGCCCATAATCATCAACTAGCATGATGTCTCCACCATTAGGATGAGAATATGAACCTAGAAAATCAAAGCGTCGACCTGTGCCTCCAAATTTAGCTAATGCAGCAAGAATATAATGGTCATCAATACCATCCTCAGTTGCAGCGATTAGTGCAGCAGTAGCATTTAATGCATTATGTTTTCCTGGTGCATTAAGCTCAATACTTAATTCAGGTAAACCAGAACGAGCAACAGTAAAATAGCTATGGTTCAACACTTGTCGGTAATTTTTAATCACAACATCAGCATCTTCACTAAAACCATAAGTAATAATCTTTCGACCTACAATAGGTAACAACTCTCGGTTAATCGGATCGTCGTAACACATTATCGCCAAGCCATAAAATGGTAAATTTCGTAAAAAAGTAATAAAGGTCTGTTTTAGATTCTCTATATTACCTTGATAAGTATCCATATGGTCAGCTTCGATATTAGTAACAATCGATACCATCGGTTGTAGATGTAAAAATGAAGCATCACTTTCATCCGCTTCAGCAATAAAATATCGGCTACTACCCAATCGAGCATGTGTACCGGCTGCTTTGACTAACCCACCATTAACAAATGTTGGATCAAGTTTAGCTTCTGCATAAATTGCTGTCACCATTGCAGTAGTAGTCGTTTTACCATGAGTACCAGCAATAGCAATACCATATCTAAATCGCATTAATTCGGCGAGCATCTGAGCTCGCTGAATAACAGGAATTCTTGCTTCTAAAGCAGTAACAACTTCAATATTTTCATCAGAAATAGCCGATGATATTACCACTACACTTGCACCAATAACGTTTTCAGCTCGATGACCAATTACAATCGTAGCACCTAAAGAGGATAAATTCTGTGTCACCGAATTTTCAGCAATATCTGAACCGCTAATTTCATACCCTTCGTTAGCTAACACTTCAGCAATACCGCCCATGCCTGCGCCACCAATACCAACAAAATGGATATGTTTAACGCGTTTCATTTCTGGAATGATAGCTCTCAATTCCTCTAATTTTTTTGCATTCATAATCAATCTTTATTTAATGTTAATTACATTGTCATTTATCGCTTCTGCTACTTCTAAAGCAGAATCTCTTACAGCAAGGCTACTAGCTTTATTGGCCATATCTAATAATACATTACGGTCGATAGACTTTAATAGGCTAACTAATGTATCAGAAGTAAAATCCATCTGCTCAATAATTTGTGCTGCACCGATATCTTGTAAAGGTTTAGCATTCCAGTACTGCTGACGATCTTTATGCATAAAAGGGACAAATATTGCACCAAGACCAACAACCTCGATTTCACTCACAGTTAGTGCGCCACTACGACAAATAACTAAATCAGCCCAACTATATGCTTCGGCAACATCATCAATAAATTCAGATACTTTGTTTTCAGTCATATCAATATCTTGATACGATTTTAGTACGGATTCTTGAGCTCCCTTACCCGTTTGATGCCAAATAATAAATTTATCAGCAACAGACTTAAATGCCACAGGAATAACGTCATTTAGAATTTTAGCACCTTGGCTACCACCCATGACTAATATACGAATTTTTCCTTCACGATGAGCAAATCTATCGGCAGGTGATGGTAAAGAGAGTAGATCATCTCTAACTGGGTTACCCACTACTTTGGCATTTTTAAACGCGGAAGGAAATGCCTGTAATACTGTCGATGCTATTTTTGCTAACCATTGGTTCGTTAATCCAGCAATACCGTTTTGTTCATGTAGAACAATCGGTACACCACAAAGTTTAGCTGCAATTCCGCCAGGTCCAGAAACATACCCACCCATACCTAATACGACATCAGGCTGATAAGCTTTAATAATTTTTCTTGCCTGCATGACTGCTTTGAAAATTCGAATAGGTGATAACAATTTAGCAACAATACCTTTCCCTCGAATACCTGATATTTTGATAAAATCAATTTCGATACCATATTTAGGCACTAATTGCGCCTCCATACGATCAGCAGTACCAAGCCAACGTATTTGCCAACCTTGTTTACTTAACTCATTTGCTACGGCTAGTCCTGGAAAAACATGACCTCCAGTACCACCAGCCATAATTAATATTTTTTTTGTCATTTTTTTACCCTTGCTTGAATTCGCTCTTGACGAAACTCAAAATCAATTCTGAGCAATAATGCAACAGCCAGACTCATTATAATAAGACTTGAGCCGCCATAACTAATAAACGGTAGTGTTAATCCTTTAGTTGGTAACATACCCGATGTCACGCCAATATTGACAAAAGTCTGAAAACCGAACCAAATTCCGATTTGACAAGCGAGATATCCTGAAAATAAAGAACCGGAGTTTAATGAACGATAGCCAATAGATAATGCCTTAAACGTTAAAAAGAATAACAGAGCCAAAATAGCAATGACGCCGACATAACCAAGTTCTTCCGCAATAATAGAAAAAATAAAATCGGTATGAGCCTCAGGTAAATAACCTAATTTCCTAACAGAGTTACCTAATCCTTGCCCCCAAAAACCACCATTCCCTATCGCCATCAATGAGCTCGTTAATTGATACCCAGATCCTGTTGGATCTTTCCAGGGATCAAGAAAAGTTGTAAAACGAACTAATCGGTATGGCTCAAATAAAATTAGTAATACTACAGAAAATACACCAGAACCTAATATCGCAATGAATTGCCATAATCTTGCACCAGCAATAAATAGCACACCTAAAGTCACAGAAAATAGTACAATAACAGTACCTAAATCTGGCTGCTTTAATAATAGTAGTGATAACACTAGCATCACTGTCATTGGTTTAAAGAATCCCCAAAAACTACTTTGGACTTCTTCAAACTTTCGTGCAAGATAGCTAGCTAGATAACAAAATAGCGCTAATTTTGATAACTCCGCAGGCTGGAAATTGAAGATCCCTAATGGAATCCATCGTGATGCACCTTTAATTGAAGAACCGACAAATAAAACAGCAATCAACATAATGATAGTCAGTATCAACAATGGCATACTGGCTTGCTTCCAACGAGCTGTCGGTACATAAAGTGCAATCAACATAACCGATAGCGCCATACCTAATTGTATTAATTCTCGCTGAGTATAAAAAAATGGTCGATTCTCACTCATTGCCATAGATGCTGAAGTGACCATTAACACACCGAATATCATTAATCCAATGATTGCCCATAATAATGAACGATCATATAACATCCCGGGTCCACTAACTTGGCTTTTTATTTGAAATAGATTCATTTACCCAAGTTCCTTCGCTAATGTTGCAAAAATATTACCCCGTTCTGCGTAGTTCTTAAACTGGTCTAAACTAGCACAAGCCGGCGATAATAAAACAATATCACCAGATTGAGTTTTATGTGATATCTCAATCATCGCCTCTTTCATTGTTGATACAATAGTTGTTACTTCAGGCCTTAACATCGCTAATTGTTCACGATCTCGACCAAAACAGTAAATAGCAATATTTTGTTGTTTTAATAAATAAGGCGTTAATGGAGAAAAATCAGCGGCCTTACCATCGCCACCGAGTAAAAGATACAATGTTCCCTGACAAATCACACTTCTTAATGCGGCTTCTGTACTACCAACATTAGTAGCTTTAGAATCATTAATCCATCTAACACCATTATTTTCAAATACCAGCTCAAAACGATGTGATAAGCCATAAAAATTTGTAATTACATCAAGACTAATTGTTCTTTGAATCCCTAACACATCTGTTATCGCCAATGTTGCTAAGGCATTTAAATAATTATGTACGCCTAGTAACTTCATTTTCTTTGTATCTAAAACAATTTGTTCATCACACATCAAATATTGATATGATGAATCGAGATGATATAACCCACTTTGTAAACCAAACTCAATAGTTTTATTATTATCTGATTCCAATAGATATGTTAATTTATCATCATGATTAATAATACAATTTTTTGCATTAGTATAAATACGTTGTTTAGCCGTAACATACTGCATAATCCCTTCTGGATAACGATCCATATGATCTTCAGATATATTTAAAATCGTTGCAGCTGTTGCCTGTAAACTATAAGTCGTCTCTAGCTGAAAACTAGAAAGTTCTAAAACAAAAATATCGCAATCATCTTGTAATAAAGTTAATGCTGGTTTACCTATATTTCCACCAACACCGACTTTAATTCCGGCAGCCTCGACAATTGCACCGACAAGCGTTGTTACTGTTGTTTTACCATTAGAACCAGTAATGGCCGCTATTTTTTTATTTTTGAGTTGATTTACTTCACGGCAAAAAAGCTCAATATCACCGATAATTTCAATACCTAAGCGCTTTGCCTGCATCAGTTCAGTCGTAGCGAGTGAAATTCCAGGGCTAACCACAATTAAATCAGCAGATAAAATCCAATCACTATTTAAACTACCTAAATGATATGATATTCGTTTATCTAAGCTCTCCAATCCACTCGGTTTTTCGCGAGTATCAATAACTTTAGGAATAACGTTTTTAGCCAAGAAGTAATTAACACAGGATAACCCAGTGACTCCTAAACCGATAATAACAACATTTTTCCCTTGATAGTTAATCATATTCGCACCACTTACTTAACGTAATTTTAAAGTCACAAGCCCAATTAGAACTAGCATTAATGAGATAATCCAAAACCGCACAATAACTCTAGGCTCAGGCCATCCTTTTAGTTCATAATGGTGATGAATAGGCGCCATTCGGAAAATTCGTTTTCCTCTTAGTTTAAATGAACCAACTTGTAAAATAACTGATAGGGTTTCAACAACAAAAATCCCGCCCATAATCAATAACAAGAACTCTTGTCTCAATAAAACTGCAATAATACCAAGAACTCCACCTAGTGCTAGAGAACCAACATCCCCCATAAACACCATAGCAGGATAAGTATTAAACCATAAGAAACCTAGCCCTGCACCGACAATAGCCATACAAACTATCATCAATTCACCACTATAACGAATATAAGGAATATGCAGATGCTGTGCAAAACTTACTGTACCAGTAGCCCAAGCGACTAAAGCAAAACCGGCAGCAACCATAATGGTTGGCACAATTGCTAATCCATCTAATCCATCAGTCAAATTGACCGCATTCCCTGCACCAACGACAACAAAATAAGTTAATAGAATAAAAAATAGACCTAATTGAGGCATAACATCTTTAAAGAATGGAATAACCAACGATGTTACAGCTGTATCTTTACCATAAATATAAAGCCCAAATGCGACGATTAAAGCAATTACAGATTGCCAAAAATATTTCCAACGCGCAATTAACCCATCGGTATTTTTCCTAACCACTTTCAAGTAATCATCAACAAAACCAACAATACCATAACCAATTAAAACAAATAACGCGATCCACACATACGGATTTTTCAAGTCAGCCCATAATAAAACAGAAATAGTAATTGACGCTAAAATTAGCGTTCCCCCCATTGTTGGGGTACCTTTTTTACTTAAATGACTTTCTGGCCCATCATTACGAATGACTTGTCCTATTTGTAATTTTTGTAGCCAATCAATAACTTTTTGGCCAAGTAACAATGAAATAATCAACGCTGTTAATAGCGCTAAAATCGATCTTACAGTGACATATGAAAACACATTGAAAAACGTTACATATTTCACTAAAAAATTAGATAACCAAAATAACATGATTTAATCCTGATAATTGTTAAGATTATGAATAATTTCTTCCATTTTTGAACTCCGAGAACCTTTAATTAATATTGTTGCAATCGGATGTTCATTTAATATCTGTCTTAAAAACGTAGTCGCTTGTTGTTTATTCTCAAAATGATGACCAACACGACTATATTGACTAATTAGCTGGCTATTTTTGCCAACAGTAATCACACAATCTAATCCCGAACTTTTCGCTTCTTCACCAATTCGTTGATGAAGTTTAGCTGAATCATCGCCGAGTTCGGCCATATCACCCGCCACTAATACTCGATAACCTTTCTGTTGTGCAAGAACATGGATAGCTGCAGTCATTGATCCTATATTTGCATTATATGAATCATCTAAAATAAGTTGTTTATCATTTAATTTAATTGGATATAGGCGGCCTTTAACAGGTTGTACTGACTGTAATCCTTCTTTTATCTGTTCTAATTTAGCTCCAACTGATATCGCTAACGCAGATGCAGCTACCGCATTAGAAACATTGTGTAAACCTAAGAGCGACAGACTAATTGATATTTCGCCATTTGGAGTATGTAGAATAAACTGAGTTATTACATCTTGAGAAATGGCCTTAGCATAAAAATCAGCATCAAAATTATCTAAAGAGAACATCACTATTTTCTTACCAGATAAACGGCTAAGCCAATCCTTTCGGTAACAATCCATATT
The DNA here is from genome assembly GCA_036251205.1 of Orbaceae bacterium BiB. NCBI lineage: Bacteria > Pseudomonadati > Pseudomonadota > Gammaproteobacteria > Orbales > Orbaceae > Orbus > Orbus mooreae. The sequence goes on from CP133958.1 coordinate 1,254,000, forward strand.
GATGATTGCAGTACCATTCTCAGGAAGTCCTAAAAATATTTCACTTTTTGCTTTAGCTACACCATCTAAAGAACCAAACCCTTCTAAATGCGCCTCGGATATATTATTAATTAGTGCACTTTGTGGCTTAACAATTTGAGTTGTATATTCAATTTCACCAATATGGTTTGCACCTAATTCAATAACAGCAAATTGATTTTCAGAGGTTAATCGGAATAGCGTTAAAGGTACTCCAATATCATTATTAAAATTACCTTTAGTAAATAACGTATTGCCACATTGTAATAAAATTGCAGCGGTCATCTCTTTAACAGAGGTTTTCCCAGAAGAACCTGTCAACGCAACAAATTTAGCGGTTGATTGGTTGCGAACCCATGAAGCTAACTTGCCTAAAGCAGCAAGTGTATCTTTAACAATTATTTGAGGGATGTCCTCTCCAACCTGGTGATTAACTAAAACTAAACTAGCTCCGGATAAAATAGCTTGTTTAGCAAAATCATGACCATCAAATTTGTCCCCAACAAGGGCAACAAATAAACAACCTGAAATGATCTGTCGAGAATCAATACTGATTTGATCAATAAATAGATTATGATCAGTAATAGCTATTGACTGACCATCTACAATATTTAAGAGTTCCTTAACTGATACTGGTATCATAGTGTAATTCCTAATAATTGGCTCACTACTTTACGATCTGAATAGCGATATTTTTTTTGCCCAATGATCTGATACTCTTCATGGCCTTTACCTGCAACAAGAATAATATCATTTTCATCACCATGATTAACCGCCCACTGGATTGCTTTTTTGCGATCTTGAATCACTTTAATAGACTTAGTTTCACTAAATCCGGCCATAATGTCATTAATAATCATTTTGGCATCTTCAGTCCTAGGATTATCATTGGTAACAATAATATGACTAGAATAAGAGTGAGCAACCTTAGCCATTAAAGGACGTTTACCTTTATCTCTATCTCCCCCACAACCAAATATTACCCACAATGCTCCCGTACAATGTTCTTTTGCTGCACTTAGTGCTTTATCTAATGCATCAGGAGTATGCGCATAGTCAACGATTACAGTAGGTTTATTTTTTTCTTTGAATATCTCCATTCGACCAATAACAGGCTGTAGATGATATGCAGTATTGACTAAAACATAGAAAGGAAAGCCTAATGCAAGTAATGTACAAAATGCTAACAATAGGTTCGAGACATTAAATTCTCCAAATAAACGGCTCTCTAATTCTCCTCGCCCAAAACTTGAATCGAAGTAAATTGATGTGCCTTTATTATGATAAACGATTTTATGTACACCGACATAAGGTTTACCTAATTGACGAATATTTTTTAAATTTTTGGGTAACGTAGAAACAATAATGGCGTCATCTAATTTATCGATCCAGCGTTTACCGACTTTATCATCATAGTTAATAATCTTTTTACCAGAACTTTTCACCGCTAATTTATCAGTTAAAGGTGAGAACAAAGACCATTTAGCCTGTTCATATTTAGTCATTGTGCGGTGAAAATCTAAATGATCACGACTTAAATTAGTAAATACCGTAGCAGCAAAGTCAACACCTTTAACTCGACCCAAAGCAAGTCCATGAGATGAAACTTCCATTGCAACTAACTTAACTTTTTTAGATAGAAAATTAGCAAGATAACCTTGTGTATCTACCGCAGATGGAGTGGTATTTATTGCAGGAGTGAGTTTACCTAGTTCACCATTACCAATTGTTCCAAGCACCGCCGATTTTTCATTAATTAAATCAGCCCATTGTGCAATAAGCTGAGTTACTGTCGTTTTTCCATTCGTACCAGTTACACCAACAACTAACATCTCTTTAGAAGGTTCGCCGTAAAATTCACCAGCAAATTCTGATAATTTTTCTGCTAATTTATAAACTGTTATTTGTGGGATTTTTTTATTATTAGCAAAAAGACAGGTGATAATACCATTTTTACCCATATCATCAGTTTCAGCTAAAATAGCAACAGCCCCAGACTCAATCGCTTTAGGAATAAACTCTCGTCCATCGTAATTAGCGCCTTTTAATGCAACAAAAAGTGTTTTTTTCTTAACTTGTCGACTATCTAATACTAACTGATTAATATCTTCATATTCAAAAGGTAATACCTTTCCTCTCTCAGAAACGGGCATTTGAGCTGAAAAATATTCGATCAATTGTTTAGTATTGTAAGTAGCCACTATCTTTTTGTCCTCTATAACTCCGATATCTATAACATCTATTAGTAAATAATCATCTGACTATCTAAATTCTTATCTGGTTCTATATTCATTGTTCTTAGTACTCCCCCCATAATTCGGCTAAAGACAGGGGAAGATACCGTTCCACCATAATATTGACCTGCTTTTGGGTTATCAATAATGACAACCAATGAGTATTTTGGGTTAGTTGCAGGAGCAATCCCCGCTGTGTAAGCAATATATTGGTTAATATACTTACCTGTCGTACCTAATTTTTTAGCGGTCCCCGTCTTCACCGCCACTGTATAGCCAGGAACAGAAGCTTTGACACCCCCACCGCTAACCGCGACAGCTTCCATTAACTCAACAACCGTTTTAGCTATTTTTTCATCAATCACGCGCTGACCTTTAACAGCACCATTTACTTTTAAAATAGAAACCGGTCGGTAAATACCATAACTACCAATTGTTGCATATGCTCTGGCTAATTGTAACGGAGTAGCCATTAATCCATAACCAAATGAAAATGTGGCTCTTTCTATATCAGACCAACGTTTTCTATTCGCTGATATAGTACCTGTTGACTCTCCACCGATACCCAATCCTGTCGATTGACCCAAACCAAATCTAGCATAAAAACTAACTACATCTTGAGGTTCCATCTGTAAAGCCAACTTACTCACACCAACATTACTCGATTTTTCTAAAATTCCAGCAAGATTAAGTGATTTTTGGTATGAAACGTCTTTAACCTCATATCTATTCAAATAAAACGGTCTAGTATCTATAACCGTATTCAAATCAACTATCTTTTTCTCAAGAGCAGCCATAACCACAAGAGGCTTAACTGTTGATCCTGGCTCAAATGCATCGGTTACGGCACGATTTCTTAATAAACTTGGATCAATTTTCGTACGATTATTTGGGTTATAAGCTGGATTAGTTGCCATTGCTAGAATTTCACCAGTATGGATATCGACTAATACAGCCGTCCCGCTATCAGCTTTATTAAATTCAACCGCTTGAGCTAACTCTTTATAAACCAAAGACTGTAAGCGCTCATCAATACTCAATACTAAATCAACAGCGGCTTCACCGTCTACGCGTTCCAACTCTTCAATAACACGCCCAAATCGATCACGCCTAACAACCCTTTGTCCCGATTCACCAATTAACCAACTATTAAAACTTTTTTCTAATCCTTCAGAACCCACTTCAACATTATTATCAATATTTGTTAACCCTATTAGCTGAGCCGTCATCTTACTAGCCGGATAATACCGTTTTGAGGTTTTGTCAAAATTAATCCCTGGTAATTTCAATTTTTTCAAATAATCAGCATTCGTTGGTGTAATCTGTTTCGCTAGATAGACAAAACGTAATGACTTTTGATTAATTTTTTTCTCTAGTGTCGCTACTGGCATTGAAAGTGTTTTGGCCAGCTCTTGCCACTTCAAATCATTAATATCAAAATTAGCAGATTGTAATATGATTTTAGGATCAGCCCAAACATCATACATTGGAACACTAACTGCTAATGCCCTACCATTTCTGTCTAGAATCATAGCTCTAGGCACACCAACATCTTGATAACGAATTGAACGCTTATCACCTTCAATAATTAACCGTTCTGGATCAACTAATTGTAATAACGCTAATTTGACCACTAATCCTAAAACAGCGACCAAAATAAAACCATAAATCACATAGAAACGCCATTTGGCAAAAAATTTATTATCAGTTATTTTTTTCTTTGCTGTTTTCATTATCTATTCTTTATAACAATTACTGTCTCATTTTTCGGTGACACATATTGCATCCCCAATAAATTAGCCTTCTGTTCAATCCGTTTAGGATCGGCTAATACATTTTCTTCAATTATTAAATTTCGCCATTCACTTTCTAATACATCTCGTTCTAGTACCAATTGCTCCTGAGCAAAAAGTTGTTTTCTAGTTTGTTGCGTTGTCCATAACACAACAACAGCTGAAACAATGATCAATATGACCAGAAATAACGATAACTTTTGCGTTTTAAATAAATCATCAACAATTAATCTCACTAAGCTAAACTTAGTTTTTTGATTAATACTCATCTAATACGCTCAGCAATACGCAATATTGCACTACGTGAACGAGCATTATCATCAATCTCTTGCTTTGATGGTTTTTCTTTACCTAAAGATTTTAATGTACATGAACCATATTTTTTGATCTGCTCTTCCGTTAAGGGAAGACCTTTTGGAATATCAGGTCCTTTACTCTGTTTGGCAATAAATTGCTTAACAATTCGATCTTCTAGAGAATGAAAACTAATCACCGCTAAACGACCGTGATCATTTAATATCTCTAAGCTCCCTCTTAATGCTGATTCAACTTCTTCTAACTCACTATTGATATAAATTCGAATCGCTTGGAAACTTCTCGTCGCAGGATGTTTATGACGCTCTTTTATTGGGCTTGCATTACTAATTAAATTTGCCAATTCTAATGTGCGAGTTAAGGTTTTTTCTTGATTTTGTTCAACAATAGCCCGAGCAATACGTTTAGCAAAACGTTCTTCACCAAAAGTTTTTAGTACCCAAGCAATATCCTCTTCACTACTTTGCATTAACCATTCGCTTGCCGACATTCCCTTTGTACAATCCATTCTCATATCAAGTGGGCCGTCACGCATAAACGAGAAGCCGCGTTCTGGATCGTCGAGTTGTGGAGATGAAACACCTAAATCGAGTAAAAATCCATCTATTTTACCAGTGAGTCCTAGTTCCTCAACATAATTTGCGACTTGTGAAAATGGACCATGGACTAATGTCAATCGAGGATCATCTATTTCTTTAGCAACCTGTATCGCATTTAAATCTCGGTCAATCGCGATTAATCGCCCATTAGGTCCAAGTTTTTCAAGAATCAATCGAGAGTGACCACCTCGACCAAAAGTACCATCTACATAAATACCATCTTGCTTAATCGCAAGTGCGTCGACTGCTTCGGTTAATAATACGGTTTTATGTTGATAATTCATATGTACCACTAAATTGTTAAATACTTCAAATTTTCGGATAATTCACTAATATCCGTAGGAATAGCCGCAATATCTTCAGCGATTTGCTCATGCCACTTAAATTGATCCCAAATTTCGAACTTATTTGATTGCCCCACAAACATTGTACTTTTGTCCAATTTGGCATACTGTCTTAGAGTCATCGGAATTAAAATACGTCCAGCATTATCCATTGGACATTCGGTTGCGTGACCTAAAAGTAATCGGGAAATTCGTCTTTCGACATCGATCATGGAGGATAATTTAGCAAGTTTTTGTTGGATCAGTTCCCATTCACCAAAAGGATATAGCATTAAGCAGGGATGATGTAAGCCAATGGTACAAACTAATCCTTCAGACAATACATCACGATAACGAGTTGGAATCGCTAAACGCCCTTTACTGTCTAAATTAATTGAAATTGCACCACTAAACATATCTTATGTCTTATCCCATCATTCTATTGAATGAAAATTCCTTGAAAATCAAATAATTATTATATGACTTATTTTAATGCCACTTTTCTCCACTTTTTACCACAAAAAAACAAAAAATGATAGTTATTTCACCGATAAATTTATGTCGACTTCGACTAAAAATAAACTAGTGGATCACTAATAGGGTGAAAAATGAAGTGGTCAAACATATAAATTATTTCTATAGCGATAATGGAATGAAGAAGAGTAAGAATTAGAAGCTAAGAGATAAGATAACTTATTAGCAAAATACCGAATAAGTTATCAAATAATGATTTAAATAGGAACATTACTGATTAATATCAATAATCCGTAAAGAATTTTTATAATTAAGACCATTTTGTCGATAATAATCGGCATTAATTTGAATCTTATTAATTTCTACATCAGATAATTTACGTACGATTTGGGCAGGGGAGCCCATAATCAAACCCCCCCTCTTCATAAGGTAACTTCTGCGTTACTAAAGAGCCCGCCCCAATAATACAATTTTTAGCTATTTTGGTATTATTTAAAATAACACTCCCCATACCAATAATAACATTGTCATCAATACAGCAGCTATGCAAAATTGCATTATGACCAATAGAAACATTCGCACCAATATCACATGGTAAATCTAAGTCTACATGGATACTGACATTATCTTGTACATTACTATTAATACCGATAATGATAGGGGCGAAATCAGCACGAATAACATTACCAATAATCGTAGCAGTTGGATCAATATAAAGCGCAGATTTAAAATCAGGAGTATAATCAGCTAAAGCATAAATCATATTGCTTACCTCTCATTAATCGAATTTATCTCTTCTTCAGTTAATGGTCGATACTCGCCTTCTGCAATATCCAACTCAATGGAACCAATTTTTTGGCGGTGAAGAGCGACAACATGATTACCCACGGCAGCAAACATTCGTTTAACTTGATGATATTTACCTTCGCTAATTGTTAATCTAGCCTGATATTCACTGATGATTTCTAGTTGAGCTGATTTAGTGAGATCTTTTTCACCATTTAGCTGTAGCCCCTGTTCAAATTGTGTAATAAGTGACTCAGTTAATGGACTTTCAACACTAACTAAATAGGTTTTTTGACAATGGTGTTTTGGGGCAGTAATACGATGTGACCATTGACCATCATCAGTTAATAATACTAATCCAGTCGTATCAAGATCTAAACGACCAGCAGCATGTAACTTATCAGCCATTGGCTCATCAATAAAATATGCAATTGTTGGATGTTCTGAATCGTCGGTAGAACAAACATAACCTTGCGGTTTATTTAGCATAAAATAACGTTTTTCAGTAATCTGCTCTATCACATTATCCTGATATTTAATCACATCTTCAGTAGTAATTTGGTAAGAGCCTGATTTAATTATCTGATCATTAACAGTAACATTAGCCGCTTTCAACTCTTTATTAACTAAATTACGGCTAATACCTAAATGATGGGAAAGAAATTTATCTAATCGCATGAATACACATTTATTAAAGTAATATATTTTTACTATTTTAAATGAAAAAATCTTTTAACCAATCTATTTTATTTGAAAAAGATAAATCACTAGCCAATACATATAGTAATACACTAAATAATTTTACTTTTTTACTTACGTTTACTTCGAACTATATGCTTAAGATTTGGTAAAACCATTGCGATAAGGATTAAACCAACGCCTAACCATTGGTTAAAATAGATAGACTCTTTTAGATATATATAAGATGCAACAACTGCAACAGGAAGTTCTACAGCTGATAAAATTGCACTGAGTGAGATACCAACTTTAGGCACACCAACTGAAAATAAAAATGGCGGTAAAACAGTACCTAATAGAGCTAATATGATTCCCCATTGATACAACTTATCATTGATATTGAGTTCAAATAGGAAAAAAGGAGGAAATAAAACAAAAGTAATAAGACACGCACCTGTTATCATCAAGGCACTTTTCTTTAATTTTGGTAAGTGGTTACCAACTCGGCTACTAGTTGTAATAAATAACGAATAAGTAATGGCAGCGAGAATACCAAAAACACACCCTTTCAAATTTAAGGAAATATTTTGGTTAAAAAGTCCTGCTGCTAAACAACTTCCAACAATAATAATAACGACAATACCAAGATGGAATGGAGTTGGCTTATTTTTAAAAATTAAATAATCAATAACGACACTAATCCAAAGATATTGCATCAATAAAATAATAGCGATTGAGGCAGGTATTAACTGAACACATTGATAATAAAAAATACCGACTAAACCAGGGCAAAATCCAGATAAAAAAACTAACCATAATTTATTATTATGTTTTTTTGAGGATACAACTTTAGCTTTCTGGCTAAATATTTTATAAACAGCGTAAAGCATCCATAAAATTATCATACCAAAAAAGCTCTGCACACCGGTCACTTGTCCTAGGGAATAGCCATCTTTATATGCTGTTTTAACGATAGAAGACAATACCCCAAAACTACATGCTCCTAAAAAAACAAGGAGTCCCCCAATAAGTCGATCTTTCATATTATCATCCGTTAAATATTTTATGTTCTTCATTAAAACAACATAAAATACGCTAAACTAACAAATAGATATTAATTCAGCGTAACTACATATTCCAATAGAAATGAAGATTACCGTTCATAAATAAGAGTAATCACACTATAACATTAAAAACTATTGCAAAAATCCAAATAGTTATAGCTTATCTTGTCCTTGGCGAGGTTTATAATTAAAAGTAAAGTAGAAAATAATCGCCAATAATAAAGAATACCCAGCAAAAATTAACCATATACTCTGCCAATCTTTTACGCCATCAACAGTATATAAATCAACGATTTTCCCACTAACTAGAGCGCCGACATAAGCACCAAAACCGTTAACTACAGTCATATAAAGTCCCTGAGCGCTAGAGCGAATATTTGAATCGACTTCTTTCTCAATAAAAATAGAACCAGAGATATTAAAGAAATCAAATGCACAGCCGTAAACAATCATCGATAATAACAACAATGTAAAGCCGATTGGTGATGGATCACCGAACGCAAATAATCCGAAACGTAGCGTCCATGCGATCATACTCATAATCATGACTTGCTTAATCCCAAATCTCTTCAAGAAAAATGGAATTGTCAGAATAAAGCCCATTTCAGCGATCTGTGAAACAGATAATAAAATAGCAGGAAATTGCACAACCAAACTATTTTGGAATTCTGGAATTTTAGCAAAATCGTGTAAAAATGGACTACCGAATGTATTCGTAATTTGCAATACTGCACCAAGTAACATCGCAAATAAGAAAAATACAAACATCGTCGGCTTTTTAAATAAAACAAACGCGTCCAACCCTAAACGAGATACCCAGGTTTGACTCGTTTTTTTTACTATTGTCATATATGGTAAGGTTGCAGAATAGATAACTAATAATAAAGATGCACCCGAAGCAATATACAGTTGAACATGGCTTAGTTCATATTTTAATAAACTGATCGTCCACATTGCAACCACAAACCCAGCTGTACCCAATACCCTAATTTTAGGAAAATTAATGACACTATCTAACTTATTTTTATCTAAATAATAGTAACTAATTGAATTTGATAATGAAATAGTTGGCATAAAAGCAAACATATTAATCAACATAATCCAAAACATGACTGTAGGATCATTAACTGATGCGGCATAAAAAAGTGAAACGGCACCAACAGTGTGACATAACATATATAGGTATTTTGCTGACATAAATTTATCAGCAATAATCCCAATCAAGCTAGGCATTAAAATAGCAGCAAGACCTTTAGAACTATATACGACACCGACATCCATACCACTAAAACCTAGTGTTTTTATCATGTAAGCGCCTAGCGTGACTAACCAACTTCCCCAAATAAAATACTGCAAAAATAACATAGTCTTCAAACGAAGTTTAATATTCATTATTTCCACCTTAAAAACAAATATGTTCCCCCTTGGGAGAACATATCAAAATAAACAAAAATATAATTAAAAGTCGTTAATTAGAATTTATTAATTGTTTCTGTAATTAATTTTAAGAAAGTTGATTTGACTCGATTCGCTGTCTCGATCACCTCATCATGGCTCAGTGGCTGATCTAAAATACCACATGCCATATTGGTTAAACACGAAATCCCAATAGTTTCAATACCAGAATGACGAGCGATTAATGCTTCTGGTACCGTTGACATACCAACGGCATCAGCACCAAGAACACGGATCATTCTGATTTCGGCAGGAGTTTCATAAGTTGGGCCAGTCCACCATGCATACACACCTTGCTGTAACTTAATGTTTAAATCCTTAGCAACATCCAGAACAATACTTCTTAATTTTTTACTATAAACTTCACTCACATCTAAAAAACGTACGCCAAGTTCTGGATTATTTGGCCCCATTAATGGATTATTTGCGGTGAGATTAATATGATCAGTAATCAGCATTAGATCACCCGGTGCAAAATTAGTATTTACTGCACCACAAGCATTGGTAATAATAAGTTTTTCAATACCTAACATTTTCATGACTCGAACAGGGAAAGTCACTTGGTCTAGTGAAAAACCTTCGTAATAATGAAAGCGGCCTTTCATAGCAACAATAGTTTTACCACCGATATCGCCAATGACCAATTCATTAGCATGGCCAACTGCTGCAGATTTTGCAAAATGAGGAATACCATCATAAGGAATATGTACCGCATCTTGCAAGGTATCAGCAAATGCACCTAAGCCTGAGCCAAGAATAATCCCAATTGTTGGTTTTTTGCTAGATAATCTTTTTATATAATTAACGGTATCTTGAATATCCGATGTGTGATGCATAATAAGTTTCCCTGTTTAGCCAAATAAAAATATGGCGTTATGTTAATAGTATGCTAAAAATAAGTCTATAAAAACAAGAGAATTTTTAGCGAAAAAAGGAAAATACCGCTAACATATACTATTCTAAACAGAGAATAACGATTGAATAATACAAAAGATGTACTACATCAAATTAAAATAAGAGTTATCAAAAAATACTCTAACGCAATCTAACATTTACTATGCTGTAATGGGTGTATAGATATCAAAACGATGATTTTTTGTTTTAACTGAAGATGTTGGCTTTTGTTCTGCAAGAAATGGTGCATAATCAGGGCGTTTTACCACCACTCTTTTTTTAGCAATTTCCCGCGCGCTTAATAATAAACCATCAGCATCGCTATCACTGCCAACTAGCTCCTGAAAAATCCGCATCTCTTTTTTTACTAAAGCACTTTTTTGACGATGAGGAAACATTGGATCAAGATAAACAACATCTGGTTTATCAGTTATATCCGATAATTTATCCAAACTATTTGAATAAGTTAGAGATAGACGATCAATTAACCAATTACCGATTTCGACATTTTGATAAGCACGATTTAATCCATCATCAAGCAATGCAGCCACGACGGGATGACGCTCAAACATCGTTACTTTACAACCAATCGCTGCAAGAACAAAAGCATCTCTGCCGAGCCCTGCTGTTGCATCAATAACAGTGGGTAAATAATCCCCTTTAATACCAACTGCTTTGGCAACAGCTTCGCCTCTACCACCACCAAATTGTCTACGATGAGCCATGGCACCAGAGACAAAATCAACATAAATACCACCCAATTTGGGTTCATTAGTTTTTAAAAGTTCTAAATAACCTTTATCAGTTGATAATGCAAAAACGCCATCAAGATCGTGGAGACTTAACCAATTATTTGCTAGAGCAGATAAGTTCATGCTTATTCCATCTTAAAAAAGATAACAATCCAATTTGATAATTTACTATATATTAATATAGATAAAAAATGCACCGCTATCTGCGGCGCACTATTTTCTTAATCATCTTATTATATATTCAACTACTTTTTGATACCATAATGGTGTAATAAAGCATCAAGTTGTGGCTCACGCCCACGGAAGTTTTTAAACAAGTTCATTGGTTCATCACTACCGCCTTGTGACAAAATATGGTCAAGAAAATCATTACCTGTTTTAGCATTAAAAATACCTTCCTCCTCAAATCGAGAGAAAGCATCTGCGGATAATACTTCAGCCCATAAATAGCTATAATAACCAGCCGCATAACCTCCTGCAAAAATATGACTAAAGGCATGAGGGAATCTTCCCCACTCGACTGTTGGTGTTACAGCAACACTTTCTCTAACTTGTTTCAGTGTTTCTAAGATTAAAGCACCTTTAGCTGGAGAGTATTCATAATGCAAACGGAAATCAAATAAACCAAATTCTAATTGACGTAAAATAAACAGTGCTGCTTGGTAGTTTTTAGCCTCCAACATTTTATCTAACATCTCTTTTGGTAAAGCCTCACCGGTTTCATAATGACCCGATATAAAAGCTAATGCTTCAGGTTCCCAGCACCAGTTTTCTAAAAACTGACTCGGTAATTCAACTGCATCCCAAGGCACACCATTAATTCCAGCAACAGATGCAGTTTCAATAGCTGTTAACATATGGTGTAAACCATGACCAAATTCATGAAATAATGTGGTAACTTCATCATGGGTAAATAGCGCAGGTTTACCACCAATTGGGCGATTGAAATTACAGGTTAAAAATGCAACTGGTTTTTGTAAATGCCCATCAGCAAATCTCATCTGTCCCAGACAATCATCCATCCATGCTCCGCCTCTTTTATGTTCACGAGCATAGAGATCTAAATAAAAACTGGCTTTATAATCACCTTTTTTATCATAAAGATCAAAAAAGCGCACCTCAGGTGACCAAACTTCAACATCTTTACGCTCTTTAGCGGTAATTCCAAAAACACGATTCACCACAGCAAACAAGCCACTAATTACCTTATTTTCAGGAAAATAAGGACGAAGCTCTTCATCATTAATGGTATATAAAAACTGCTTTTGCTTTTCACTATAATACGTAATATCCCACGGTTTTAACTCACTTGCACCATAATATTCGTAAGCAAAACGCTTCAATTGACTTAACTCTTCTTCTCCTTGAGGCTTCGCTTTTTTAGCCAAATCATTTAAGAAATCAATAACCTGTTGTGGTTTTTCAGCCATTTTTGTTGCTAAAGACTTGTGTGCATAGGTTTCAAAGCCCAATAATTCAGACAGTTCATAACGCAGTGCTAATATCTGTTTGATGTTATTCGTATTATCCCATTTACCCGCATTCGGCCCCTGATCAGATGCTCGGGTTGAATAAGCATGATACATTTCATAACGTAACTCACGATTATCACAATACATCATAACAGGAATGTAACTTGGCATATCAAGGGTTAATAACCAACCTTGTTGTTCCTTAGCCTCCGCTTGAGCTTTTGCAGCAGCAAGAGCACTTTCGGGTAAACCAGCTAAATCATCAATATTGGTAATTAGCTTTGTCCATCCCATTGTAGCATCTAGCACATTATTACTATAACTAGAGGATAGCTCCGATAATTTTGCAACAATCTCGCCATAGCGTTTTTGTTTTTCTTCATCTAGCGCAATACCTGATAATTCAAAATCACGTAATGCATTAGTGATCGCTTTTTGCTGAGCTTTATTTAAACGATTAAACTCTGCACTTTCGCTTAACGATTTATAAGCATGATATAACCCTTTATGCTGCCCAACCCAAGTACTATATTCAGATAATAACGGTAAGCAAGCTTCATAAGCTTCGCGTAATTCGTTGCTATTTTTTACAGAGTTTAAGTGACTAACAGGCGACCAAACACGACCAAATTTTTCATCGGCTTCATCAATCGGCTGAATCAAATTGTTCCACGTATATTCATCTTGTTGAACAACTTTTTCAATTACCTCTCTACAATGCGCGATAGACTGTTTAACCGCAGGTAATATATGCTCAGGTTTAATTTGAGAGAACAGAGGTAGCTCTGAATCAGCTAATAGTGGATTTGTCATTGCAAGTACCTTACGAATACAGATTAAGTTATTTAATTAATATTGGAGCAAATTTTATAAATTCAAGAGAAGAATTACTATAATTTAGTGACAGCTTAAGCTAAAATAACGAAAAATAAAAATAGCAAGTTATCTATATGGATTATGATATCGTCATTGTGGGTCTTGGACCGGCGGGTGCAACTTTAGCACGTTTATTGGACCCAAAGTTTAAAGTACTGGGGTTAGATAAAAAGCTTAGCTGTGGAACAGATGGATTTAACAAGCCATGTGGCGGATTATTAGCAACAGATTCCCAACGTTCATTTATCCGTTTTAATCTTAACCTCCCAACTGATATTTTAACAAATCCACAAATTTTTAGTGTTAAAACTTATGACTTGCAAACACAGCTCGTGCGCAACTATCAACGTACCTATATTAATTTTAATCGCCACAAATTTGATTTATGGCTTAAATCACTGATTCCGACTCATGTTGATGTTAGACACAATACATTATGCAAAAATATCGAACGTATCATTGATGGTTATCAAGTAACATTTATTGAAAATAATGAAGAGAAGGTGATCACAACCAAATACGTTGTCGGAGCTGATGGTGCAAATTCACTAGTACGACGAATGCGTTACCCTAATCATACCTTACGACAATATATTGCTATTCAACAATGGTTTGCCGAAAAGCATCCCGTTCCTTTTTACTCTTGTATTTTTGATAATAAAACGACCAATTGCTATGCTTGGAGCATATCAAAAGATGACTATTTCATTTTTGGCGGAGCCTTTCCAAAAAAGGCAGCAAACGAAAAATTTGAACAACTTAAACAAGAGTTAGAACAAAATGGTTTCATTTTTGGTCCACCGTTAAAAACCGAGAAATGCTCTGTTGTTTACCCACAACGTTGGCGAGATTTTTACGTAGGCAATGAAAATATATTTTTGATTGGTGAAGCTGCTGGCTTTATCAGCGCAAGCTCCTTAGAAGGAATTAGTTATGCTTTTGATAGTGCGGAAACATTAAGTAATATCTTCAATAATAATATTAAAAATCCGAACAAAGCTTACTATCAAAGAACCTTGAAATTACGTTTAAAGCTACTTAGTAAAATTATCAAAGCAAAAATTTTAACTACACCATTTTTACGTAAACTGATTATGAAAAGTAAAATCGCTCATATTAGTAATATCAAATAATACCGACTCATTCGCCGGCATTATTTCATTTTTAACTAAAATTTAAATAGTGATTTACCATAGTCCATTGGTGATATTGCAAAATAATGGGCAACCGTTTGACCAATATCAGCAAAAGTCTCACAAAGTCCTAGATTTTTGATTGGCAAATTTGGACTATAAATTAATACAGGAATATGTTCTCTAGTATGATCACTACCATGCCATGACGGATCGCACCCATGATCAGCAGTAATAATCAAGACATCGTCACCTTGTACTAGTGATAACATTTCAGGCAAACGACGATCAAACTGTTCTAAGGCCTTTGCATAACCTTCAATATTCCGTCTATGGCCAAAATCTGAATCAAAATTAACAAAATTAGTAAACACAATCGTTTTATCTTGTGCAGCCTTGATTTCAAGTAAGCTTGCATCAAAGAGTTCATCAATACCTGTTGCTTTAATTTTTTTGGTGATCCCTACATGAGCATAAATATCCGCAATTTTACCAATTGAAACAACTTCACCTTGTTTTTCTTCCACTAATTTTTGTAAAACAGTTGCTGATGGGGGCTCAACAGCATAATCATGACGATTCCCTGTGCGTTCAAACTGACCTGCTTTTTTACCAACAAATGGTCTGGCAATCACTCGTCCAATATTATATCCGCCTTCAGTAAGCTCTTTTCTAGCAAGTTCACATAATTCATATAGTCGTTCTAAGCCAAACGTCTCTTCGTGACAAGCGATTTGAAAAACAGAGTCTGCAGAAGTATAAAAAATAGGTTTGCCGGTTTTCATATGCTCTTCACCAAGCTCCTCCAAAACGACCGTACCAGATGAATGACAATTACCTAAATAACCAGGCAAATTTGCTTTTTTAACCAATATATCAAGTAATTCAGGCGGGAAACTATTCTCTTTATCAGAAAAATATCCCCAATCAAATAAGACCGGAACACCGGCAATTTCCCAGTGCCCAGAGGGAGTATCCTTACCAGATGATAGCTCTTGCGCATAGCCATAAGAACCAATAATCTCGGCATTTTTATCCAGTCCAATAGGGAAAATCCCACTAGATTCTTCGGCCGCTTTACCTAAACCTAAACGACTTAAATTAGGTAAATGTAACGGCATGGCATTACCTTTGACATCTTTACGATGTTCTGCACACCATTGAGCAATATGCCCTAATGTATTGGCGCCAACATCACCAAATTTGTCAGCATCTTTTGTTGCTCCTATACCAAAGGAGTCTAATACCATAATAAAAACACGTTTCATAATTGCTACTCTCTATTTTTTATACTGACAATAATCTCGTTACTATTTTGACACAGATTTATTGATAAATGACTATATTATTTTTCTGACAATAAGATAAATATTTATCATCAATCTGTTCACTAATAAGTACATCAAAATCGGATAACTGAGCAAAATAAGCTGATTTTAATTCATCAAATTTACTACTATCAGCGACTAAAATATTACGACTCGATTGTCTGATGGCCTTAATTTTCCAATTAACTTCAGCTAAATTAAAACAAGTTACCCCTTTAAATGAAATTCCAGCTGCCGAAATAAATGATGTTGAAGGATAAACAATATCTAACGGCGATGACTCATTAATCGGTGTAAAAATAAGATTATCACTCTCAAACAAGCCACCACATAAAATAGCTTTGCAGTTTTCTCGTTTTTGTAATGCTAAAAATACATTAAGTGAATAACATATACCAGTAAAATGAATGGAATCTGAAATATTATCAATAATATAGGGGATCGTTGTCCCACAATCAAAAAAAACTGTCTCATTATTTTGTATTAATTTAGCCGCTAATAGGCCAATACGCATTTTTTCACTAATATTATGCTGTTGTTGCTCTGAGACAAAATAATGCGATCCATTATCACTATTTTCTTTGTTGCTGACAATATAGCCACCAAGTAGATGAAGAGAAAAAGAAGCTACATCTCTAAGATCGCGACGAATAGTCATTTCAGATACATGTAATAATTTAGCGGCATCTTTTACGTGTAAATTATCATAATGCTGTGATAATTCCATTAATTGATTTAGCCTAGCTTCTCGCTTACTCATTACTAATTATCTCTATGTCAAGAATACTAATAACCGTTACTATTGGATTTTGTGCCAGACACAATCGCAACACCAGCACTACATCCTAAACGTGTTGCACCTGCCTCAATCATTGCTTGCGCTGTAGCCTTATCACGAATACCCCCCGATGCTTTAACACCTAACTGCGAACCAACAGTATCACGCATTAAGCGGACATCTTCAACCAGTGCCCCGCCATAACTAAAACCAGTAGACGTTTTTACAAACTCAACCTGCAAGTCACGGCAAATTTCGCTAACCAATTTAATTTCATCCTTCGTTAGTAAACAAGTTTCCAAAATGACTTTTAATAATTTACCGTTAGCCTGTGTCACTTTTTTTACTTGACGGATATCATCAATAAAATCATCCATACGATGGCTTTTCAAAAAACCGACATTGATAACCATATCGATTTCATCAGCGCCAGCTTCAATAGCCGCTTTGGTTTCAAAAGCCTTAACTGAAGTTAAGCATGAACCTAATGGAAAACCAATTACGGAGCAAGTTTTAACATCTGAGCCTGCTAATAACTTCGATACTAAAGGAACATAACATGAATTAACACATACGGAAAAGAAATGATGCTCTATCGCTTGTTGGCAAAGTGTACGAATTTCATTTTCACTAGCATCCATTTTTAATAGGGTGTGATCAATAAATTTTGCGTAATCAATAGGTTGTAAACTCATAACAATATCTCCATTAAAAATTAATTTATGCCATTTATATTTGTTATTATATGAACAATATAAAGTAATTAAAATAACATTTAATCTAATTATGTTATTTTAATCACAAAAATAGCCAAATTATGTCATTAACAGATAACAAGTACTTATGTTGACTTATGAATCTTAAAAAACCATTGGCTAAGTTTAAATAACGCATAAAACCAATACACATATGGCTTTTAATACAAATAGCAATGATAGCATTTAGATATTATACCGTTTTGATCATATACCTTATCGGTTTATTGTGAAATGTATCACATTATTAAAATAATCAACCATAAAAAGAGATAAAAACCACCAATATAGTACCGTATTTATCACTTTACGATTAGTATAGGAGGCGTACAATAACGATCAGTTAATATCATGTTATGGAGCATAATAATGTCAATTATTAAAAAAATTCAAGCAAGTAAAAATAATGAAATCACTATCAGTAATAGCGTCAAACAAATCAGTTACGGTGAACATAACATTATCCTTATCAATCACCCAACATGTCAGGCTGCAGTCTCATTACAGGGTGCCCATCTCCTTTATTGGCAACCATCAGGTGAAAAAACACCCATTATTTGGTTAAGTGAAGAAGCACTATTTAAAAAACAGACCCCAATTCGTGGAGGTATACCTATTTGCTGGCCTTGGTTTGGTAAAAATGGTGATCCAATGCATGGTTTTGCACGTATTGTTGATTGGCAACTCGTATCTCATAAAGAGACAGCTGACGGTATCGATTTAGTATTACATTTACAAAGTAATGAACAAACTAAAAAGTATTGGTCAAAGGAATTTAATCTAGAATTAAGTTTACATGTTGGTAAAACATGTTCAGCTGAACTTTCATCACAAGGTGATTTTGAGGCGACTACAGCATTGCATAGCTATTTTGGTGTTACTGATATTACAAGTGTTGTTGTTTCGGATCTAGGCCAAGAGTATATTGAACGACTAGCAAAAGAAAACAGGCCTAAAGTTGATGGTCAAATGACATTTAATCAAGAGGTTGATCGAATCTATACTCAACCAGAAAATATTACCTTGATTAAGGATGCAAATCGTACGATAAAATTAACTCATATTAATCATAGTGATATCGTTACATGGAATCCATGGATCGAAAAAGCTAAAGCTACTCAAGATTTAGCAGACGATAGTTACCACCATTTTGTATGTGTTGAAACTTGTCGTATCAATAAACCGATTAAATCGAATTCACAGCAAAAAACAAGCTACGGTCTAAAAATAGAAATTGTTAAATAGCCTCTAAAGAACAAGCCAATTCGATTCAAAAATTGAATTGGCTTATTATCTCTACCACTTAATTGATCTAATTAACTCAATTTCTTCTTCTTGCCAGCCTTTGGACAAGGTTTTAACTAATGCAGCATAACCATCTTCAGATAATCTTAAGCGTGCATCAATATTTTTAGTCACAATATTATTATTACCATAGTTAATTACCCATCGCCCCTCAATGATGGCATCACCAGTATAGGAACCATGGAATCCGTCAATATAGAGTTTAATTCTTATTCTTGGATTTGATACTGGCTCAGTAGTCACAAAATAATTCGGTAGTAAAACGGACAAATCGGTGACAACTCGTTGTTGAATTTGATTTGATAACGCTGTTAACCATAGATTATTACGTGCAGTACTATACTCAATTGCATCTGTTTGGTAAACAATACCTGTTGTATCTAAATAACTTGCAACCGTTACAGAATCAATAAACGCGACATTATCCACTTTTTGTAGTTGTAAGTTATCAATTGAAAAATCACTAGTTAACTGATAGTAAGTTCTATTAGGGGCTGTTGATGAACAACCAGCTAATAATAGTAATAGTGATATCATAATCAGTTTTTTCATGGTTTAATTCCCTTTAGCTTTTGGCTCTGGATCTGTTTTTGTTGGGGCTGCAAAAATCAACGCATTACTTTTTTCATTTAATGTATTGAGTAACGGTGTAAGCTGCTCCATCATACTCTCAAATTTTTTCATATCAGCATTTAATTGATTATGTAGTGTTGATCCGGGTTGTAGTCCTTGTAAAGTCTCATTTAAGGATCTGATTGTTTCTTTTAAATCTTTAGGTAACGATTGTGCATCTTTACTATTCGTAATTTTAGTTACAGAATCAAGTAGCGTTTGAATTTTCACTAATGAATCATTTAACTCTGTCACCGTTTTATCTAGTGGCAATCTATTAAAGTTATCAAGTGCTTGTCCTAATTTCGCTTGTAATTGTGATAAGCCAGCCGGAATAGTCGCAATCGTATCATAACCAAATTCTT
Organism: Orbaceae bacterium BiB; assembly: GCA_036251205.1. Classification (NCBI taxonomy): domain Bacteria; kingdom Pseudomonadati; phylum Pseudomonadota; class Gammaproteobacteria; order Orbales; family Orbaceae; genus Orbus; species Orbus mooreae. Next base: position 1,274,009 of record CP133958.1, read on the forward strand.
TAGCGGCAAGTTCAGGCGTTTTATTATCAACATCAGGATAAAAATCGAGATCAACATATAAAGAACCAGTAAAAAAGTTAGCTGATTTAAGAGATGCTCGTAAACCATTTTTTTGCTCTTTAATAATCAGCTCTGATAAATCAATTGGCACATCAATCACATCGGTTAATCTACCTGGTTCAATATGGATCAATACAGGAATGTTGAAACTTAACACACTCGTTTTTTCTAACATATCTTGAGTATAGAAAGGAACTTCAGCAACTGTACCAATTGTGATTCCGCGGTACTGAACGGGTGAACCTTCACTTAACCCAGCGATTGACTCATTAAAAAATAGTAAAAATGGGTGGAAATCAGAATATTCTGATGATTGTGTCGCTTTTTTATCTTCATACAAGTTAAATGTTGTCATCGATTTCACTTTTGAGCCAAATTTAGCCCCATTAGGAACATCGAAGCTGATACCACCAGATAATAATACATTAAGAGAAGGGATATCGAGACTAGCACCTTTTGATGATAAAGAGAGATTAATTCCCCCCTCTTTCCAGAATTTGACATTCTCTGTAACTAATGAATCATAAGGTTTCGGAATAAATAACTGATACTTCATATTACGTGACTCAATATCAAATTCAGAGTTCTCAATTTTACCTACCGTATAACCACGGAACATCACTGGCGCCCCGAGAGAAAGTACACCACTTTGATGACTAATTAGATTAACTCGAACTCCTTCAGCATTTGGACTCAATAAAGGAGGATTATCAGATAAATCGAATGGCCTATTTTTAAACGAATCTTTTTCATACCCAGGAACAAGTTCAATATAAACGCCAGAAAGAAGCGTACCAAGGCCTGTTACCCCATCTATACCAATTTGTGGCTTAACTAACCAAAAAATTGAGTCATTTTTTAGAAGCGGTTCCATATTTTTATAAATTTGACCTTTAATCACAACTTGATCAAAGTCTTTACTCAATGTCACACTTTCGACAATCCCGACATCAACATTACGACTCTTAATAACTGTCTTTCCTGCAATAATACCATTAGCATCATGAGCTAATAGCGTAATTGTAGTACCTTGCCCAGCAAAATGGCTATACACCATCCATACACCAATAATTAAAGTAACAATAGGGATAATCCAAATCGCTGAAATACGATCACTTTTGATTATTTTTGCCAATTTTCCCGATATCACAGACATAATTCACCTAATTTTTTAATTAACATTATCCCAAATCAATCTTGGATCATATTTATGCGAAGCAATCATAGTAACAACCACTACCGATGCGAAAAAGATAGCACCAATATAAGGATATACCGACATCATTTCCCCATTTCGAATTAATGCTGAAACGACTGAAACTACGAACACATCAATCATTGACCAACGGCCAATAAACTCAACCATCTTATAAAGTTTATTCATTTTACGGCAATTGACATTAGTTTTATTTTTTGCAGCTAAAGCAAAGTAACATAACCAGCTTAATGCGATAATTTTTAATACTGGAATAATCACACTCGCAGCGAAAATAACTAATGCAACAGGGTAATCTCCCTCTTGCCACATATAAATTACACCGTCTAAAATCGTTGAACTAGATAAAGAACCTAAAAAAACCGTATTCATTACCCCATACATATTAGCGGGTATATAGAGTAGTAATGACGTAAAAATTAACGCAATAGTCCATTGAATTTTTTTGCGCTCCCTTAGCTGTCCCTTTGTTTTACATCTTGGGCAACGAGCCAAATTAGCTGGCAAAATGGAGTGGCAACACAGACATAAACGTATATTTTGATCAATCCCGGTCTTACCTGATACTAATGGTGTATCACCTATATAATTTTTAGCAACTTGATTCCAAATATCACGTTGCGAAAAAATAATATAAGATTTTAAGTAAAACACGATAAATAGACAAAATGGTAAAAAGGCCTGGTCGAGCCCTACATCACCATAACTGGTCAATTTAACAAAACTAACTAAAACTCCAGCCATAAAGATTTCAGGCATATTCCAATCATGTAATTTGCCATACCATTTTAATAAATCTCTTTGTCTAAATTTAGATAATGGTAGTCGACTACACAGTATAATTTGGAATATTAAACATAAAACCGGAATCACTAGAACTAATAGCAGAAAAAGAACAGTTAAGGAGAGATATTTATCTTGATATAAGGTATCAGCCAGAGCCAAAATATTCAGATTATTAACAATTCCCATTACCCTTATATCGATAAATATAAAACAGCAAGATAATATCAACATAATCAAAGCACATATTGAATAAATTGTAGTATTCTTTTTCATATGTCGATGTTCAGTTGCTAAACCTGTGTGACATCGAGGGCAAATTGCCTTATGGTTATCAGTAACCGTAGGCAATTCACTCAATAAATCACAATGATGACATAAGATATAATTTTTTAAAGGTTCAATGGCTGACTTCATAACATTTCCGTATTTTGCTATTTTAGCAATTCATCATTATACCGATAAAATATTTTTATCATAAATTCAGAGCATTATTTATCAAATTAGCTTTTACCGTTTTGTATTGCTTCAAGCTCTTCCCACTGAGCAAAAACCTGCTCTAACTCGTGTTCTTTATCTGCTAATTTTTGTAAAGCTTCATTTGTCACGTCGTGAGATTGATTAAAAAAGTTACTATCACTCACTTTTAATTGTAACTGAGCGATCTCTTTTTCTATTTTCTCAATTTTTTTCGGTAGTGCTTCAAGTTCTTTAATCTGTTTATAACTGAGTTTCTTAGTCGCAACTGGCTTTTCAGGAACAACTGTCGCAACAACTTGTTCAGCAATCACTTTATTTTCTTTTGGTTTATCAATCGGTCTGGTTGTTTGTCGTTGATGTAATGCATCAAAATAACCGCCAACGTAGGAATCAATAACACCATTACCTTCAAAGAACCAACACTGATTAACCGCATTATCAACAAACTGTCGATCATGGCTCACCAATAACACAGTGCCACTATATTCGCTCACTAACTCTTCTAATAGCTCTAATGTTTCAACATCAAGATCATTGGTTGGTTCATCGAGAATTAATAAATTGCTTGGTTTTAAAAATAGTTTAGCAAGTAATAAACGGTTTTTTTCACCACCAGATAATGCACTAACCGGTGTTCTAGCACGTTTAGGATGGAATAAGAAGTCTTGTAAATAACCAAGAACATGACGATTTCGACCATTTACAGTCACTTCTTGTTTACCATAAGCTAAGTTATCCATCACCGTCTTATCAGGATCTAAGTCAGCCCGATGCTGATCAAAATAAGCGACTTCTAATTTAGTACCACAATGAATTGACCCAGAGGTTGGCTTAATTTGTTCTAACATTAATTTGATTAGTGTTGTCTTACCAATACCATTAGGACCAATCAATGCAATCTTATCGCCACGCAATACTTGTGCAGTAAAATTCTCCACCAACTTTTTATTATCAATTTGATAAGAAACATTTTCTAAATCAAATACAATTTTACCAGAGCGTAGAGCCTCTTCTATCTGAACTTTAGCCGTACCCATTACTTGACGACGTTCAGAATATTCTTGACGCAATGCTTTAAGCGCACGAACCCGCCCTTCATTACGTGTACGCCGAGCTTTAATACCTTGTCTTATCCAGACCTCTTCTTGTGCAAGCTTTTTATCAAACTCCGCATTTTGTAGCTCTTCGACCCTTAATGCCTCTTCTTTACCGAATAAATATTTATCATAATCTCCCGGCCAAGATGTCACATTACCACGGTCTAAATCAAGAATACGTGTTGCCATTTTGCGAATAAAAGAACGGTCATGAGAAATAAACACAATACTCCCAGGAAAGCTCTTTAAGAAGTTTTCTAACCACCCAATACCATCAATATCCAAATGGTTAGTCGGTTCATCTAATAACAAGATATCTGGGTCATTAACGAGTGCTTTAGCTAGTGCTGCTTTACGTAACCATCCGCCAGATAAAGATGATAGCTCAACTTCAGGATCAAGAGACAATGCGGTCAGTACATTATTAATACGGTTACTAATTTGCCAACCATTTTTTTGTTCTAACTGCTCTTGTAGCTTAGCTAATACCGTCAAATTTTCATCACTTGGATCACTTTCTATTACTTTTAGTAATCGATGATAACGCTTAAGTAAATCAGCAACATCCTGCAATCCTCCCGCAACAAAATCGAAGATAGTACCTTGTATATCTCGTGGTGGATCTTGCTGTAATCGAGAAACTACAACATCATTTTCAAAAATAATCTGTCCATCATCAAGCGCGATCTCTTTATTAAGAATTTTTAATAAAGTGGATTTACCTGCGCCGTTACGTCCAACCAAACAGACTCGTTCACCCGCTTCGATAGATAAACTTGCATGATCTAAGAGAGGAGCATCACTAAAAGAGAGATAAGCATCGTGTAATGTAATTAAAGCCATATAATATTCATTCGTTTTACAGTGTGATTCATTAATGCAAAATTATGCCATGTTATTAACAACAATACACAATAAATCAATAAAATTATTTTAGTCAGTCCAAATTACGCCATTTTTCGTTATTTTTTTATTGTAATGTGTTATTCTAGTGAAAAATCTTACTAAAAAACCTTAATCATCAATAGGATTATCTTTGTGGAATATAAAAAGTATCTATTGCATAATAGGCTAGATATTTTGCGAGAGAAAGGAAAAAGCAGATGACAATGAAAACAACAGGATATCCATGGAAATTTCAACGTATAGGCGGAATTGATCAAGTTATTTTAACCAGTGCTGAAGACATTGCCCATTTAGATGAGCTTGATCCTAAATTATGGGTTGCTTTGAGTTGCCCTGCGTCAGGACTTGAAATAGATGATAAAACACTATCATTACTTGATAATGACAATGATGATCGTATTCGTATACCCGATATTGTTGATGCAATAAAATGGTTAAAGTCCAGACTAATTCACTTAGATACATTGATCGAGTGTAATGATAAATTATCTTTATCTGCAATTAATACTGAAACCGAAAATGGCCAACGCTTACTAGCAACAGCGAAAGCAATTTTGGCAAATATAGAAAAAAGTGATCAAGACGTAATTAGTCTAAAAGATCTCAAAGATTCAACCTTAGTGAATAATAGTAATCTATTCAATGGTGATGGCATCGTTCCTGCTACTAATAAAATTTCACCTGATTTACAAGGGTTTATCCAAGATGCACTGAAAGTAATGGGTGGAGTTAAAGATGCGAGTGGTTTAAATGGGATCGATAATAAGATCGCAATCGCATTTAAACAATCATTAGAAGATTGGATAAAATGGTATCAAAATGTCAGTGCTGCAACCACACCATTAGGTAATGATACAGAAGAAGCTTGGCAATTAGTCCAAGAATTAAAAGATAAAATTAACGACTATTTTTTACGAACAGAATTAGCGAGTTATGCACCGCAAGCTGAAAAGTCATTAAACGTAGATGAAAAGTATATTGTCCCAATGGATAATGGTTTATTATCTGATAGTGCATTAGCTGAATTACCACTTTCAAGAATTGAAGCAGCACAAGATCTTAATTTAACGAGTGGATTAAATCCTATCTGGCGTAGCAAAGTATTACGTTTAATTAATCTAGTAAAACCTTTTGTAAATTCACAAGACTCTCTATCCAAAAGCGATTGGCAAAATATTCAACAAATTTTATCGCCGTACTCGGCTGTAGTCACTTCAAAACCAACATTAGCTAAAGTTGATACAACTATTGCGCCAACAATAACCATTGATAAACTTGGTGAAGCAAAAATTAATACCCTACTCAATAGTGATCTTTTTGAGCAATTTGCTGAACTGGCAGATAAAGATAGCAAAACACCCGCTGCGGCGGCAGATATTGCCGATGTAGAAAAACTAGTTATTTATCATCAGCACCTATATCGATTACTCATGAACTTTGTTTCATTTTATGATTTCTTTGATTTGGATGCTCGCAGTGCTGCCTTTCAAACTGGACGACTATTTATTGATGGTCGCTGTTGTACACTTTGTATTCCGGTTACAGATATTGTGAAACACACCACATTAGCTAACTACTCAGAACTATTTTTAATGTATTGTGAATGTACTCGTAAAAGCCCTGCAGTTAATGGAACACAACAAAAACGAACAATTGTTGCGGCCATGACAGCTGGCGATGCAGATTTTCTACTTGATGGTCGTAATGGGGTATTTGTCGATAATGATGGTAATGATTGGGATGCCAAAGTAGTAAAAATTATCAGTAAGCCTATTAGTATTAGTCAGGCAATTTGGGATCCTTATAAACGTATTGGCCGTTTTATTACAGAGCAAATAAACAAATGGGCGAGCTCAAAAGATTCGGCCATTGTAAGTACAGCAACACAAACAACAGAACCACCAAAGTTTGATATTGCAAAAAGTATGGGGATTTTTGCTGCTATTGGTCTTGCTCTTGGGGCATTAGGCACCGCAATAGCAACAATTGCCAGTTCATTATTTCAATTATATTGGTGGCAATTACCATTTGTATTCTTAGGAATATTCTTAATTATTTCTGGACCATCAGTCATTTTGGCATGGTTAAAACTACGCCAAAGAACTTTAGCACCACTACTTGAAGCATCTGGTTGGGCAATTAATGGCAAAATAAAAATTAGTCTACTACTTGGTGGGTTATTAACCTCTAAAGCAGAGTTACCTAAAAATGCAACACGTAGTTTAACTGATCCAATGAAAAAAAGTCACTGCAAATATTGGGTAGCCTTTATCTTTGCAATTATTGTTGGTGTTGCGGCTGCTGGTGGTTGGTTATGGTATGATGGTTATTTTGATGAGCCGACTGAGTCAACTACAGAGGCAACAACGCAAGTTGCCAAGCAAGATACGACTACAGAGCAGTTAAATAATCAACCAACCAATAATTCTGCTGAGTAATAATAGAGTTAGAGAAAAGTGTCTCCATTTTAAAGTAACAAAATCAGAGACACTTAAGCTATCCGGTTTTAAAGCTTTTATAATACTGATTATTATCTTCATCGAGTTGAATAGTCTGTCGATAAAAAACTAACTATAAAAAACCTCGAATAAATTCGAGGTTTTTTAAAGAACAATATAATTGATTTATAAAATCAGCTAATTAGTAACCATAGTATTGCATATCATTATCGCCACCTGAACGATCACCTTCTGGTAGGGCTCGAGTACGATCAATCGGAACATAAGATCCTGTTGGTGTTTGAATCTGACATTCACTTAAATATATCGAATATTTAGTTGTAGCTTTCATGCTGACCCCTCTAAAATAACATTGAGAGGCACTCCACAAATGGTTCCAGCATAGAACTGCAATAATCAACCATACTGCGACAATACTTAGTAAAACCCATTTTAGTTGATGCCAAACAAATGACCAAAATCCTTGTTTACGAAAACGACAATAAGCAAAAATTAAGACAACAACTGCAGCAAAACCTAAAAATTCATATAACCAAAATAACCACATTTCCTTTCATCCTATTTGATCGAATTTTGGTTAGTTTATACGAAATAAAAGCAAATTACATCCATGTTCCATTACGAATGACACCAACAGCTAATCCTTCTATAGAAAAATCTTGTTTCTGTAAATCGACATCAATAGGAGCAAACTCTTCATTTTCAGCAATTAAACGTACCTTAGTGCCTTTTTTCTCAATACGTTTAACGGTAACTTCCTCACCGATTCTAGCCACAACAACTTGACCATTTCGAGCCTCTTGGGTTTTGTGTACAGCTAATAAATCACCATCTAAAATCCCGATATCTTTCATTGACATACCATTAACACGTAATAAAAAGTCAGCATTCGGTTTAAACAGACTCGGATCCACTTGATAGTGCCCTTCAATATGCTCTTGTGCTAAAATCGGTGATCCAGCAGCAACTCGGCCAATTAAAGGCAATCCGTCTTCATTTTCATCTTCAAGTAGCAAACGAATACCGCGAGACGAACCTGCAATCATCTCAATAGCCCCTTTTCTCGCTAATGCTTTAAGATGTTCTTCGGCTGCATTAGCTGAACGGAATCCGAGTTGTGCAGAAATTTCAGCCCGAGTAGGCGGCATTCCGGTTGAATTAATATGTTCTTTAATTAGATCGTAAATTTGTTGTTGACGCTCAGTAAGTGGCTTCATCCTAAAATCCTGTGTTTTTATACAGATTGTGTGATTATATACAGTAATAACAAGAAAGCCAATATTTTTATCAAAAACAGGCAACTGTTTGAATTAAAGGCTGCCTCTATTGATGAATAATAGAGGCAATAGTAGGCTAATTAGTTTTTGCTTCAAACGCAGATTCAAAAGCTGGTTCACTTTCTGTTTTTAATGAAGAAGAAATAGAACCAATAAAGACAATATCACTAGAAGAGTTAAGCGCAGTCTCAACTGAATCTTGAATAACACCAATAGTAATACCAATTGCAATGACCTTAACTGAAATTTCGTTAGGAATACCAAACATACTACATGCAACAGGAATCAGTAATAAAGATCCGCCAGCAATCCCAGAAGCACCACAGGCACAAACAGAAGCAACAATACAGAGTAAAACAGCAGAGTAAATATCAACAGTGATTCCTGTAGAGTAAACAGTAGCCAACGTCAATACGGTAATAGTAACTGCAGCACCAGACATATTGATTGCTGCGCCTAAAGGAACCGCAACCGAATAGGTATCTTCATCCATTTTAAGGCGTTTACAAATTTCCATATTAACGGGTATATTAGCTGCAGAACTACGAGTAAAAAATGCTGGAATCGCACTATCTTTTAAAGATGTGAATACTAACGGATATGGATTTTTACGCATAACGCAGAAAGCTAATAACGGATTAATCACTAGCGCCACAATCAACATACAACAGACTAAAACTAATAATAGATGAACATAATTTAGCAACTCTGCAAAACCAGTTTCAGCCAATGTTGAAGCGACTAAACCAAACACTCCCAATGGTGCAAATCGAATAATAATTCGCACAATATAAGAGATGGAATAAGATAAATCGGTCATCATGGTTTTAGTGGTTTGATTAGCGTGACGAAGTGCTAATCCAATACCAACACCCCAGACAATCAAACCAATATAATTTGCCTGCACTAATGCATTAACAGGATTATCGATCATTCGCGTTAATAATGTAGTTAAAACTTCTTTAACACCGCTAGGCGGTGTAAGGCCGATTTCTTGAGCATTATCAACAATAGTAATATATGAAGGGAATAGAAAACTCGCAAACGTGGCAAGTAAAGCAGCGGACATCATACCAACAAAATAGAGCACCATTAGAGTGTTCATATTCGATTTTTTACCATGTTGGTGATTAGCAATAGATGAAACCACTAAAACTAAAACCAGTATCGGAGCAACTGATTTAAGTGCGTTAATAAAAAGATGACCGAGTAATGCAACATCAGATGCAGCTTCTTTCGAAAAGAAAGCTAATCCAATACCGAGTATTAATCCACATATTATTTGTGGAATTAAACCGACTTTAAAATATAATCGTATTAATGGATGCTGACGACCTACCATTTTTGTTTTCCTATTCTCAAAATGAACAAAAACTTTATCATTATCAAATCAGTTTTTATAGAAAAAAGTGTTTGAAATAATGTTTTTTTATACACTATAAAGCCATATTATGGCTAATTATGATATGTTATAAACTTTAACCAATATTATATAATTTTTATAAAAATAGTACTTAAGGGTATAGTTTTTTACTATATCTAAATATAAAAATTATTAATTTGATAATAGTATCTCATCCTTCTATAATCTTACTATAATTTAGACGTCTATCCATCTATTTAGACAAAACCAGAATATGACAAGGAAGATACTATGAGTACATATCCAATTTTTCGTGCAGATCATGTCGGCAGCTTTTTACGTCCAAGCTATTTATTACAAGCACGCGAACAGTTTGCTAATAAAGCAATTTCATTTGAACAATTACGTTTAGTTGAAGATAGAGCGATTACTGAAATTGTAAAATTTCAAGAATCAACGGGTATTCGTAGTGTAACTGATGGTGAATTTCGTCGTACCTATTTTCATTTAGATTTTTTACAGCAACTCGGTGGCGTCACTACAGGCTCACCGGGTACAGTAATTGATAGCGATGGTAAAGAGAAGTTACTACCACCGGATATTCGAGTCACCGGTAAAGTTAAACATATTAAAGATATTCAATTAGCCGATTTTAATTTTCTAAAGAGCCAAGCAAGTAGCACTTCAGTACCGAAAGTGGCAATTCCATCACCTACAATGCTACATTTCCGAGGTGGACGAGCAGGTATTGATGAAGCTGCTTATCCAGTTCTGGAACCAGAATTTTATGATGATGTTGCAAAAGCATACGCGCAAGAACTAGCTTCTTTATACAGTGCAGGTTGCCGCCATGTGCAGATGGATGATACTAATTTAGCCTATCTTTGTGACGAAAAAATGCGTGAAGCAGCTCGTAAGCGAGGTGATGACCCAAATCTACTACTTTACAAATATGCTGAATTCATTAATAAAGTCGTCGATCTAAAACCGAAAGATTTAGTGCTATCAATCCATTTATGTCGTGGTAATTTTAAGAGTACCTTTGCGGCTAGTGGTAATTATGGACCAGTTGCTGAGGCACTGCTTAGTGAAATGAAATTAGATGGTTATTTTTTAGAGTATGATGATGAAAGAAGTGGTGGTTTTGAACCATTAAAATATCTACAAAAAGGTAAAATTGCAATTTTAGGCTTAATTTCTAGTAAATTTGCTCAACTAGAAAATCCTGATGATATTAAACGTCGAATTGAACAAGCCGCAAAATTTACCTCGATCGATCAATTAGCGCTATCGCCACAATGTGGGTTTAGTAGTACGGTTCATGGCAATAATGTCACCGTTGAAGATCAACGTGCTAAATTAAAACTTACCGTCGATATTGCGAACGATGTTTGGGGTTCGACTGAAATAAAACGATAAAATAGTCTGTGTTGATTATACAATTATCACTTACTAAGTGGTAATTGTAATTTTTTGCCTTAATTTTGATAAAAATAGAGATAGTGATATATATGTATGTTAGTGAAATAAAGCAAGCCATCTATAACAATACGATGAATAGCTTTCAGATATTTGCAATTAGTATTTGCGTGCTGATCAGCGTTATTGATGGTTTTGATGTATTAACCATTGCGTTTGTTGCACCATCAATTTCAACGCAATGGGGATTAAATCCTGAACAACTTGGGGTACTATTTAGTGCTGGTCTCGTGGGAATGGTGATTGGTGCATTATTAATATCGCCTTTCGCAGATAAATTTGGTCGACGCATCATTATACTATGCTGTTTAGTAATTCTAACAATTGGCATGTTTGCTTCTGGTTTATCAAATAATCACAGTGAACTGATTATTGCTCGCCTATTCACTGGCCTAGGGATGGGGGCGATCTTACCTGGAATAAATACAGTTGTTGCTGAATATTCCTCAAATCGTTCGCGCTCACTCGCGATTAGCATTATGGCTGCTGGATATACGGTTGGTTCAGTTATTGGTGGAATTATCTCAATTCCGTTAATTAAACACTTTGGCTGGCAATATGTGTTCTTTTTTGGCGGTATACTTTCAGCTATTATGTTCGTCGTCGTTTTTTGTCAATTACCAGAATCATTAGATTTTCTATTAACTAAAAAAAGTAACAAAGGACTGATTAAGCTTAACCAATTACTAAAAAAACTGGGCTTAAAATCTTGTGATACTTTTCCTAAAACAACGGCTATTTCCCAAAAACAGCAGAAAAAATTTAGCTTACTATTAACACCTAGCATGTTAAAAGCGACAATTTTATTATGCATAAGTAACTTTATGTTGATGTGTTCATTCTATTTCCTAGCCAACTGGACACCTAAAATTTTAGTTAACTTAGGTTATACTAATGAACTCAGTATCACCGGTTCACTATTAATGAATATTTTTGGTATTGCTGGTGGCGTATTATTAGGTTGGTTTTCTAAAAAATATGCAGTACAAAAAGCGGTTTCATTAATGCTCGTGATTGCATTTATTTCAGTCACGGCCTTTGGATTTAGTGCAAATATATTACCATTACTTTTTACCTTAATTGCATTCATTGGCTTTACTATTTTTGCGGCAATGGCTGGTCTGTATGCTACAGCGCCAATTGTATTCCCGCCGCAGATTCGCGCTACAGGGACGGGGATTGTATTAGGATTAGCGCGTTTAGGTGCGGCATTAGGTCCTTATATTGCTGGATTATTAATTGCTGCAGAATTACCACGTAGTTATTACTTTTCTATTTTAGCCTTACCACTTTTAGTTTCAGCTATCTGTATATTATTAATAAAACCATATCGTGAATAATCAAATTGATAATAGTTTAATTCTCACTTTAAATGGGTAGTATGTATAAAAAAGGGTCGTAAACGTTACGTTAGCGACCCTTAATATAGTTAAATTATACAACTATTACTTATATTTTTCTGTTCTGCTATCATGAATAACACCATTATAATTTAATCCAAAGCCAAAATCATATTTATTGCCAGCCTTCGTCAACATACGGCTCTAAGTCTCGCCCCACATCTTCTAACTGGGCCTCTACAGTATTCATATTCAAAGGATACTGCAATGGCAACAGTCCATTTGGTTCATAATTACCAACGATAATATCAAAATAAGCTTTATCACTAACAGAAAAACCAGTCAAAATAGCATCAGCCTGACTTTCGAACTCTGCAACAATCACTGGATTTTTAGCTTTTAAAGCAACAATGATCGGAATTACTTTCCCTGTTGTTTTATAAATATCGTATGCTTTTTGATAGGCTTGTTCAAAAGCAATTAAATCATATTCATTACCAATATTAGCCGCTTGATTAAAATAAGAGCGATTTTCTTGGGTTCCGTCAGGATTGAGATTACCGCTAATTGATTGTTTGCGAACTGAATCACTATTTGCAATATATGGACGATACTGTAATGATAATGGATAGAAAGAGCCGTCGTCTCTCTGCCCTGCATGATTAAAATTACCCCCACTATCCGGACTATTCATACCGATAATAATAAGATCGACATGAGTCAGATCGGGCACCTTAAATCCAATAACCTCACCTTTATCATTAACGACTGGCGTATCAGTTAATACGTTCTTAAAAAAAGTTTTTGCCATATCAATATCCATTGTAGGATCATTCGTGGTATATGCATCTTCAAAAACAGTCTTAAATTGATGACGAATTGAACTTGGGATATAAACCGTTTTATCTTGATAATCGGTTTTATTATCTGCCGCACTAATCGTACCATTACGATTTTTAAGCATCACGATTGAATTTAATTGCGCATTATAACCGGCTTTGACTTTATCTGGACTGGCAACGATAACTTCAGACTCAGATAGAACCAAATAAGGATTTTCAAAAAGACCTGTTTCAAACAAGAGTTTAGAAATTCGTTTACCACTCTGTTTAAATCGTTCATCAGCTGAAATTGAATTTTTACCCGCTTTATAATCTGCTTGCCATAACTCATAAGTACCTAATACTGGTTTTTTATCATTATTACCACCAAACATATCGGTACCATTTTGTAAAATAATATAGTGCCGCTCATCAACTGTTTTATCAGCTTCGCCCCAAGCCATGCCTAATTTTAACGTATTATCTGGCTCATTGCCTACTTTAGTCACCGACCAATCAGTGCTAACTACACCATCATAACCTAATTGATCTCTTAATAAACTCAATTTTCCTTTATCGTATGAGGTAGCTACATTTTGACCAAAAAGTGGCTTACCATCAGCGCCAATCGCAACCGAATAAGAGGTCATGACTGAAGCTGCTTTTTTAGTTTTACCATTCAAATCAAAAGCACCTTGTGAAAAAGGCTTTAAATGCTCGCGAAAATTATTGCCAGGATAAACAGCATACTTACCACTCTCCATATGTGACTCACGGCCACCTTCACCCACTCCATCACCAGGAAAATGTTTTACCATAGTCACAATTGATTCGTTTCCCCACCCGATATCTTGTCCATCGACAAAAGTTGATTGGGCCGCATCAACATATGTTTTTGTCATATCAATCGTTAATTGTGTATCTTCCCCCATTGTTCCATCTGTTCGTAACCAACGAGGCTCTGTTGCTAAATCAATTTGGGGGGCCAGAGCAGTAGTAATTCCTAATGCGCGAAATTCCTGTGACATGATATTTGCAAATTACGACATAATTTCAGGATTAAATGTTGCGGCAATCCCCAGCGTAGATGACCATCTAGAGATATCATCACCTTTTGCATTGTATTCCAGCAATATGCCTTGGGTCTGAGCTAAAGTCAATTAGAATCACTTTTTTACCATCTTTAACAAAACCCTCTACATAAGCTTGCATATCATTATTCTAAAATACTGTTGCTTTAACATCATTACTACCAGCATTTAAGACATTACGCAGATTATCGTCTTGTAGATATTTTTTCTGTACAGCGGTTAACCCATCTTGTGGATTACGTTCATGATCACTAAATAACATCAATCCAGCAATTTCATCTTTAGTCGTTAATGGATTCTTTGGTATTGCAGTCTATAACGCAGACGGTACATTCAAAATGTATACTCAGGAAGGCAACTTAAAGCTTTCTGGTGACTGGTCGATAAGCGCAGATGGCAAAACAAGAACAATTGTTGCTAAAAAATCTGATGGTAGTGTTATGTTTACTCGAACAGTTGAAAATGTCACAGTAGAGCCTGAAACATATACTTATCGTATCTACCCTAATCCAGAAAATACAAAGACTTATTTTGATATTATCCATAAACCATTATCAACAATTTTAGAAACTAAATAATTTAGAAAATAGATCAAAAGTAACGGAGCTAAATTTTCACCCTCAATATTTAGCTTCGTTATGATTACGACAAAATATCAATAGATTAGTCAGCAAATTTACTATTTTTCAGACATGATTAACTAACCAAATAATTTATCAAGTGCTTCAATAAATTTAAATTCAGGTTTTGTATAAAAAACACCATGTTGAGGATTATTTGGCGTCATACCACGAATAAATAGATAATAGATTCCACCAAAATGACTTTGATATTGGTAATGACTAATCCTACTTTTTAAGTAGCGATGTAATGCCAAAGAATAGAGCTGATATTGTAGATCATAGCGGTGTTCACACATTGCCTTATTAACAGCATCAATGTGATAATCATCAACGGATTCACCTAAATAATTGGATTTATAATCAACAATATAATATTTTCCTTGCCACTCAAAAACCATATCGATAAACCCTTTTAACATACCTTGTACTTTAGCAAAAGTTAACTCATCACACTGCCTTGATAATGGATCATAATGTTTGCATAGTTGATCAAGAGTAAGAGCAGAGACCTCTTTACGGATAGGTAAGTAAAATTGTAATTCATTTAAACGTTGGGCTAGTGATAAATCAGATAATGAACAACACTGTTCTAGCGGAGTATGTAATACATCAACAAACCATTTACACAAAGGTTGAAACCACTCTGGCGATAGATTTAATTTTGTAATTAAATACGTTGCAACATCTTGTTGATCTGGTTGGGTAAAATCACTATTCTCAAAACATTCATGTAACAAAGTTCCAACAATAGCTCCTTTGGGAAAATGATGAATATCATAAATGACTTGGTCATCAGTCGAACTAATAACTTCATCAATAATTCGATTATCCAATAACACTTCATTATCAAACGCAGGTATCATATCAGCTAAAAAAGCAGCTGTTTTATTATCATCACTTGATGACTGTATTAAACTCGAGTAACTCGTCACCCGCCAACTATAATCAAGTTGACGTTTGAATTGATTTGCCGCCAAATCAACATTAGATGATTCAAGTCTTGTTGCAAACACTGAAATGGCTATAGGGATGTCGATAGCTAAAACTTGACAATATGCTAATTGCTCAAGTGCTGTTTTTAATGCGTTATAGTCATAATCTTCAGTATTAAATAGTAAATAACCGATCGCTGACGACTTTAATACTAGTTCAGTCGATCTTCCTTTTGTGATTCCGGCAATCCCAATAGAACAGTGGTAAATGGATCGGGTCATTGCAACATAAAGTAAGCGTAAATCTTCAGCAAGCCGCTCTTGTTCAATTAACGCATCAATTTCAAGTGATTTGCTATAAGCATAGTTGGTATTATAATTTTTTCGATCATGATAAATTAAACTATCAGACTCACGATAATCGCCAATAAACGGTAAAAAGACTATCGGATATTCAAGCCCTTTCGATTTATGAATAGTAATGATATTAATTAAATTTTCATCACTCTCTAAACGCTGTTCATGATTTTCTAGATTAAGATCTGGTTCTTTGATCTGTTTGGTTAACCAACGGATTAACCCATGTGGCGTATCAATATCAGGGGAAACCTCTTGTAGTAGCTCTCCTAGGTGCATAAAATTAGTAATAATTCGCTCACCATCAGTTAAACTTAACAAATTTTCGATCAGTCGCCGACGAGTCATTAATCGACGTAACATAACTAAAATACCATAACGTAACCAAATCGTATGATACTCTCTAAACTCCTCAACAACCTGCTCTAAAACATTTTGTTCATTAGATAAGGCATCAAGATCAGCCATTGAAGCACCAATAAGCTGAGTCGCAAGTGCACTACGTAAATAGGATTCACTTGTTGGGTTAAATACCGCTTGCAAAATTCGCAATAGTTCTCGAGCTTCTAATGTATCAAAAACACTTTTATGATTAGAAAGATAGACACTTTTAATATTACGCTTATTGAGTTTTTGTTGAATCAACTCGGCTTCACTACCTGTTCTAACTAAAATTGCGATATCTGCAGACTGAAGTTTACGTTGTAACTGTTGATCATCAACAAAATAAGCCTCTTGTGATAACCATTGAGATATTTGCTCTGCACAATATTCAGCTGAATATTCTCGATAATCGCCTTTAGAAGAAATATTTTGTGGTAATAAATAGCTCTGTAATGTACTAACCTCATGATCATTAACATAAAAGGCTTTGCTACTATTTTTTTTCGCACTCTTCATCTCAATAAATGGAATCGCATCAAAAATAAAGGGCTGCTTTCTTCGGTTAAACAAACTATTTGTTGCAGCAACCATATTTGCACTTGAGCGCCAATTAGTTAACATAGTGAATTGATGATCAACCGATGATTTTGCTTGAATATAAGTAAAAATATCAGCACCACGGAAACCATAGATCGCCTGTTTAGGATCTCCGATTAATAGTAAGCAAGATTGCTGATGATCTTGATAAATAGTATCAAAAATTTGATATTGCACAGCATCAGTATCTTGAAATTCATCGATCATTGCCGCTGGATACTGCTTACTAATTTGCTGAGCTAATAACTCACCGTTATCACCAAGTAACGCTTTATGTAGATTATTAAGTAAATCATTAAATCCCATTTGAGCTAACAGCATTTTTTTGTTTGCTGCACGTTCAGTAATCATATGAACCAAATCAAATAATATAAAGTTACTTAAATCAAAAGTATCAGTTAAAAATTGCTCAATATCACAAAATAACCGATGCACTGGTGGGGTTTTATCTGCATCAGTTTTAAGATTGAGCTCGATTTGACTAAACTTACTTAACTCATTTACGGGATAGTAATAATCAATTGTTGGGGATTGTGCCCAAAGAGTCACTTTATCTAGCCACTTTGGTAAATTACTTTTGCTATATGAACGTTTACTGACACCAGAATCTTGAATTAGTAACTGTAACTCGTCAACTGAAACTAACCAGTCTTGTTTAAGCTTCTCAATTTTATTGATACTTGCTTGATGAAAATCAACAATCCGCTGATCTAAAGGTTCGCTAGAAAGTGTAATATTATCCGGTAATCGACGATTAAGATATGGTTTAATTTTATTCAATAAATCTTGTGGATCGCGCCATGTCTGCCAAATAATACCAACAATATCTTCTGGGAGCGGTGTAAAATAATCACGCCAGACATCACTTGCAATTTGTAAATAGAGTGCCGATTCATCTTTAACTAATGTTTGTTTGAATAAAATACCAGCTTCAAAAGCATAAGTAGTCAGTATACGTTGACAAAAACTATGAATCGTAAAAATAGCCGCTTCATCCATGTTTTGTTCGGCATAGAGTAAGCGCCTTAATGCCAAAGTTTTATCATCAATTAGGTCGATTAACTGCTGATAATCTTGATCATCATGGTGACCAGCTAAGCACGCAAGACGTAATTGATGAATATTTTGTCTGATACGATAACGTAGCTCTTCAGTCGCTGCAGTAGTAAAAGTTACTACGAGAATTTCATATACAGATAACGCTCGGTGGTAATTATTTTGACCGATCCCCAGTAACAGCCGCAGATAGACAAAGACCAATGAGTAAGTTTTACCGGTGCCAGCTGATGCTTCAATCAGTGATCGACCAACTAACGGTAATGAGAATAGATCAAGTTCACTAGATTGCGTTAAACCGGATGGTGAAACCATTCCAACTCACCTTGGCTATCTTGAGATAATGAAATACAAGCAATATCTGCTGTTGAAAACATAGGTGGAGCGATATGTGGGCAGAGTTCATTAACCAAATAACCAACAAGTGGAAGATGCGAAACAATCAATACTGATTTTACACCACTTAACGCTAACATTGTTAAATGATCCACAACATGGCTAGCACAACCACCAGGCGTTAATAATGGATTTTTCTCAGTTTGACTAATTGGCACAGCTTTGGCAATAATAGAGTAAGTCTGTTGGGCTCGTAAATAGGGACTAACCAACCCTAATTCAAATGTTATCTGCTGTTCACTTAACCAATTTGCAACGGATAAACACTGTTTTTCACCAACTGGAGTTAAGGGACGGGTTGAATCTAATGAAGCGCTATAGCCCGCTTCTCCATGTCGCATAATATAAATTTTCATGGCGCCCTACTACTGAGTTAAATTAAGATACAACCTATAATTATTATCATAACTCTTAGATTGCATCTTGATAAAAAATTAAGACCAGATAATTAGCGTAATTTTAACTGAAAAATCAAACATTCAGCACCGCAGCAAAAATGAAATTTTGCCGACAATTTATAACCATTATCAACTTTATCAATTTGACTCATAATTTGACAAGGATCTGATTCAACATCTCTAGCAGCAATAGTCAGTGATTGTAGCTTCTCTTGTGCTAGTGCTTCTGTTGCAAACACATTTTCATACTCAGCAGTACAATCTTCATTATCAATGATTGTACCAATATCAGTGCAACAGCAAGCAGCCGTTTCATTACTTTTACATTTGTTTTGAGAATTTGACATATACCACCTCACAAAATTTTTAGCTAACTAAATTTTAGAACAAACTATACGTTAGAATGAACTATAGTTTAGAACAAATAGTTAGCTTAGTATAACGCAATCATTAATTGATTGCCATTTTAGCAACTGAATTTTATTTTAGCGCCAGCTTTGTCACAACTAACTTAACTTAGAATCCTCATCACAATTGGGTTCTTCAGGTAATTCCCCACTAATACTCATTTGTGATTGTTCAATTAGCTGCTTTAATGTTTCAGTATCATTTTCATACTCATTAGCAACAATCGGTACATACTCAATTAATGTTGATGTTGGATCTAAATCAAACATCTCAGTATCAGAAGTAAACTTACGCTTAATCCATGTATAAAAAACTAACAGTGGTTTTTGAATAAAATAGAGATCAACATTACGTAATGTACGCTCAACAATCACATATAAACTATCGCCACGTTTATCTTTTAAAGATGGATATCTTGATGATAAACAGACTAAATTTTGTTGTTCCATTTTTGATGCAATCAACTGAATATACTGTTCGGCATGCATATCAACTTTAAAACCTAAATTGATATTAACCCTAAACACTTTATAAGGTACGAGAATTTCTATCGCATAATCAAATTGGTAAGGCTCATCCATTCGGTTAATAGCAACAAACCAATAAGTATCGGCACGTTTAGGTTTTTTCTCAAAGAGTGAATAACTTATTTTACTTTCGATCGAATGCGGACTCTGTGCACGTGTTAAGTAAAATAGGTGAGTTGCAATTTTTTCAAGGGTTTTATCGTGGCTGACAGAAATTATTTTAGCTAAATAATCCTTATCTAATCGGTCGAATGTATTATATTCTCGCTTGATTCGTCTACCACTATACCATGAATACATAATGACAAAGACGACTCCTGCAATCAGAATCGATGCATAACCACCGTGGAAGAATTTTTGCGCATTAGCGATAAAAAAGCCTGTTTCGATGGTTAAAAAGAATAGTGTTAATGGTACGCTATACCAAAGCGGCTTATTATTTTTCATAAAGTAGAAAAATAATAAAATAGTTGTCATTAACATACTCAGTGTAATCGCCAATCCATAAGCAGCCTCCAAGTTAATTGAAGAACCGAATCCCAACACCATTGCCGCACAAAGTACAAATAGAATATAGTTAATTGAAGGAATATACATTTGCCCTTTAATCAACGTTGGATAACGAATATGTACGTTAGGCCATAGCTCTAAGGAGATCGCTTCACTAATAATAGTAAATGCCCCACTAATTAGCGCCTGACAGGCAATAAACGCCGCAACTGTTGACATAATAATCCCCATGAGTCTAAACCACTCAGGCATCATCATATAAAAAGGGTTAATACCAGGATCAACAATTGCTGGATTATGAATAATCCAAGCGGCTTGTCCCAAATAGTTCAAAATTAAGCAGACTTTAACAAAGCCCCATGAAATACGGATATTTTTTAATCCACAGTGACCAAGATCGGAATATAGCGCCTCCGCACCTGTCGTACACATAAAAATGGCACCAAGAATAATAATTGCATCAGGCGCATTAATAATAAACTCAATAGCATACATCGGATTAAAAGCGGCTAGCACATCTAAATTAGGGAGCAATCGATTCAGCCCTAAAATAGCTAATGTGGTAAACCAAATCGTCATACCTACACCAAAATATCGTCCTAATGCAGCAGTACCCAGTGGTTGAATCAGAAATAAAACCACAATAATCAGTAGTGTCACAGG
Source organism: Orbaceae bacterium BiB (assembly GCA_036251205.1). Taxonomy (NCBI): domain Bacteria; kingdom Pseudomonadati; phylum Pseudomonadota; class Gammaproteobacteria; order Orbales; family Orbaceae; genus Orbus; species Orbus mooreae. Next base: position 1,295,232 of record CP133958.1, read on the forward strand.
AATAATAGGAATACTAGGATAAATGGTATTTAACCCTTCAATTGCTGTAATAATAGTAATTGCAGGTGTAATCGCACCATCAGCAAGTAAGGCCGCAGCACCAATAATTGCAATAACAAACGCCCAACGGTAACGCCGACGAATTAATGCATAAAGCGATAAAATCCCACCTTCACCTTTATTATCTGCTTTTAATGTAATGATGACATATTTCAAGGTAGTTTGTAATGTGAGCGTCCAGATAATACATGATACCGCACCTAAAATGTAAGTAGGATTAGCCCATTGGTGCTCTGGAAGTCCATAAATAATTGCTTTTAAAACATAAAGAGGTGATGTACCAATATCGCCATAAACGATACCAATAGCACTAATAATGCCAAGCATGCCAACAGGGATCTGATGATTTGAATTATTCATAATATTTTACATTAGTAATTGAGTTGGATAATAATTGAATATAGAGAGCAGCGCTATGCTGTGCTACGAAGTAAGTTAAAATATTGTGGTGATATTAAGAATATCATTCTATTGAGTATGTTCATTTGATAGAATTATGTAATCAAAATTGATTTGATATCATACTGCTAAATTTGCGATTGTACATATTTAATTAAACGAAAAATAAAATTTTCTTGGTTTTTCTCAAGGAAATTTATGTTAAATTATTACTTATTAACAATTTATTATCAATAACTACAAATCTATCATCGAGGATAATATGGGCTCTATTCATGGTCATGAAGTCTTAGATATGATGAAAAATCATCATTATACTGAAGAGTCACTCTTAGTGGCGATTAATCAAAAGTTTGGTGAAAATGCGACATTCCACACTTGTTCTAAACAAGGAATGACCGCTCAAGAACTTATCAAGTTTCTAGCACATAAAGGCAAATTTAAATCAGCCGAATCATCAGAATTTACCGTTGATGTAACAAAAATTTGTCACCATTAAGCTCACTTTACAATAAGATTTCGTTATAATCTTATTGTAAAGTATCATTCTAGTGTAAAAACTAGCCTATTTTTCAAAACATGTTGATTAAATGAGTGTTGAACTAAAACTCAAACTGATAAATTAAATCAACCGTTTGATCAACACCACTCACCGCCTCAAGATATAAGTGCGGTAATAAACGATAACGCAACGTAAACGTCGCTAACGCATCAAAGATCCCAACACCGTATTTTAGCTGTAAGCTAGGTAAAATATATCCACTCACCACGACTTTTTGGCTATCGCCAACACCTTGTGTGTCTAAACTTAAGTTTTTAATACCAAAAGTACTACCTAAGCTGCCAATCAATTTACCGCTTTGTGATGTACCAAGACCAATCAATAATGCAGTCACCATATCATTTTCACTTTGATCACCACTATCAAGACCTTGTCCTCGCAGTAAATATGATAATGCTTCTTGTTGTGACATCGCAGGGTCAGAGAATACTTCCGCTTTTGGATCATCTGCAAGTCCGGTAACTCGAATACCTGCGACAACATTATTCTCTATCGATTCAGGATTACGAATGGCTTCAATATTTAATCTAGGTTGATCTGCCGGGCCTGCAAACACAATTTCGCCCTTACGCACAATTAAATCTTGTCCATAAGCTTGGAAACGCCCCTGTGGAATATTAATTTGACCATGAACAGATAACCCTTTATCCGTTTGAGTCACAAAGACCCCACCCGTTAACCTAGCAGTTAAACCAAACGCATCAATACTTACTTTATCACCAAGTGATACGAATACTTTAGTATTGATTTTCATTGCCGTCGTTGCCGGAGCAATCTCTTGTAAATTGCTATCTAACATCACCTCGTCAGAGGAGACATCAACCGTCGACGCTGGCAATGATTCTACTTTGATTTTTGCAGTAGGAATATTAATTTTCCCAGTTAAATCTAATTGATCTTGATTAGCCTCAACGCGAATATCAGGAACAATCGACATCGTAATCATCGGAGGCATACTAACTTCAATCGCAGCCCCCTTAACGGCAACATACGCACTCCATTTTTCGATATTCTTCCAACTGGCCTCGCCGGTAATATCAACAACACCTGCATTCGTCTGCATTTGACCTTTTAAATGTGATGATTTGCCACTAAAATCAATATCAATCATAACCGATTTAATATCCGCAGGCAGTTGGGTGGTTTTTATTTCACTATGTTTTAGATCTACATTACCAACAACATATGGGTCTAACAGCGTACCAGAAAATTTTAAATTACCGTTAATCGTACCATTAGCATGCTCATTAGCATTTAATAATGGATTTACTATCGACAATGATAGTTCATCAATAATAACTTGCCCTGTTAACGCTTTTTTATTAGTAGGATCTGTGACTTTAATATTACCCGCAAAACGACCTAACTCTTTAATACTAAAGTTCCAATCTAACTTAGCTTGTTGGTCATTCACATTCATATTAATGACAAATAGATCAAACGGAATCGGTAATGTTTGTGAGGCAATCTGCTGACTGACATAAACATCTTTACTCTGTATATTGGCAACAATGGAAGGAATGTTCTGTTGAGGACTCCATTTAACATTGGCGTTGCCATGTATCGTACCAGCTATCTTTGTCTCGCCTTGATTAATAATTTCAAATAATTTCAAGTCAATATCGGATAAAGTAATCGATGCTTCCCCATGATCAGCAATAATTACATTTTTATCTAAACAGATTTGTGAGCGACCATTTACCCAGCAATGAGCTGTGATGCTACCTTGATTCGAGGCTAAATTATATTGAAGTTGTATTGGTTTATTTATTTGCCAACGGTTTGTTTCATTAAATGCGAGTGTTGCCTCTGATAATGAACCTTGCCAATTGGTTCTCTGTTTATTCAGATAGCCATTAAGTTTAATTGCTGTCGAAAGAGGATCGCCTTGGCTATTAATAGTCAATTGATGATTTTGTTCATCACCAGAAAATACAATGTCCGCATCATCCACAACGATATTAGACATGGCAAAATGCTGTGCTTTAATTTCAATCAACCCTTTCAATAACTTAGTATATTCAATATTTCCATTCAATTGTGCTTGATGCAATTCAATGTCTTGCCAAGCAAAATTTTGAATCAATAAGTTAGTTTTAATGACCGGCTCACTCACTGAACCATGTACAGTTAAGTGACCAGTAATATCACCCTGTAGATCAGGTTGAATAATTTTAAGATCAGAAAGGTTTAAGTTAGCCAGTAAATTCTCTTGTTTAGTTGAGCCATTCAAATCAATAAAATTACCGCCCCACTTAATATTAAATTTATTTGCCGTAATAAATTGGTTTGAATTAATCGCTAGGCTACCACTTGCGTGTAAAGGCGCTTGATTAATATTACCATTTAACTGCATATCCGTTAAATTTGCCGCCCAGTATGTTGAGTCAAACGAACCATCGGTTTTTAACTGACCATCTAATTTAATGGGGAAACTAGCTAACTCTTTAGTCAAATCGACTTTATTAAAATTAATCGTCGAATTCCACTGTAGTCCTTTCTGCCAATTGATATTACCGACGAGATCAAATTCGCCTTGTGGCAATTTTGCTTTTAACGTTTTAATATCAATAAATTCATTGGTCCCCTTGCTCTGCATATCAAAGAGCACTGTCGGCAGATCTACACCATAAAAATCACCTTTTGCATTAAAATGGTAATCTTTAACTGAGCCAGATAAATCTACATCGAAATTTTTTAATTGATACTGTGCATTACCAAATAAAGGCCACTGAATTGTAGAGCCAGTTATTTTGGCAGTCACTGGCATATAAGTTTCAACAAAGTCAATTTTAGTTGAAATATCAGCTTGATTAAAACCACTAATTTTTATTTTAGCAGCAAGTACACCGAGTAGTTTACCATCGATCTCACTATCAATTTCAGTAGCAATTTGATTTTTCGGTGGTTCTATTTTAGCCTTAATTTGCGCATTAATCGGCCAATCATCACCTAATATAATTTTACCTTTTACACTAACATCAGCATTACTATAAGGACTAATTATTGATGTCTGTACTAATTTGGCATTAATAATATTATTTTCAGTACTTGCTTCAATTTTAATATTATTGAAACGGAAGTCTTCTCCGCCTATATGCAACAACCAATTATCACCCGTTAAACTACTTACATAAATATCGAGTGGAATATTAACTGTTGGTAAACTCGCAATGAGAGGCTGATTAAAAATGTTATTAATCGTCTGATTTATCGATAAATCGGTTTTAGTCTCATTACTTGTTGTGACAACTGTACTAGCGGGTTGATCAGCAAAAATAGCCTTAACATCCTTTGCAGTTGAAGGAAATACATAGATCTTCTCATTAACCCATGTTGCTTTACCGGTAAATGATGATAAACCAAACTGCATATCATCAACATTGACGCTCACATTCGATAATGCTAACTGACGGAGCTCAATCGGTAATGGCATACTAATGACACTTCTAACGGTATTATCTGATTCGTCAACGGCAACCGCATTTTCATCTGTTGCAAATGCATCAGTATGTATATTTACAAGTACATCTTGGGCGGCAAAATTTTTAACACAGATTTTACCTTTAATTAAACATAAGCCAGATAAAGATAGCTCAGCCTTATTAACTTTTACCTCGATACCTTCAAGTTGCATAGAAAAATCATCGACTTCAAGATTATATAAAGTCCCACTTACGTGTTTGATTTGAATCTCTGGCATCACTTTTTCAAGTACAGTAATACCTAGTTTTACACCAAGGCTTGTGTACATAAAAATAAGTAAAAATGCGATTAAAAAGACAAAAGTACAAAGAATAACTAAACTACGTTTTTTCCAACGTCGAATACGTTTAATTCGTTTAACTTTTTTAGCTCTATGCGGACTTTTCATATGTTATAACTCCGCTCCTAAGCCAATATAGAAATGCACCGATTTTTTCGATTTATCGACTGGACTAGCAATATCTAATTTGACAGGTCCAATCGGTGATACCCATCGAACACCAAATCCGGCACCAGTATGGAAATCTGTTTGATCAAATTTATCGATAGCTTCACCACTATCAACAAATAGTGCTCCCCACCAAGCTCCGCTAAAATTATATTGATACTCTAATGAACCAGTTAATAACTTTGATGCACCTTTTAATTTACCATCACGATCTCGTGGTGAAATAGATTGATAACCAAATCCACGAATACTACGGTCACCACCGGCGAAGAAACGGAACGTTGGTGGAACCCGATCAAAATCACTGGCTTGAATAATTCCCACATTTCCCCTCACAACAAATCGATGTCGCTCTTCAATAGTACGAATCCAGACTTGTTGCATTTGAAAACGGGCAAAATTGATATCAGAGGCTAGACTTTCTGCGGCAACCTCTAAAGAATAACGCTGAGAGTCACCCCATAAAGGAGATAATTTTCCATCAGCTCTTACTCGGGAGATACTAAATGAAGGATAAAGTAAAAAAGTCTCGTAACTATCACTCGCTTGAGTAAAGTTATCATACATCACATTTAAACCAACTGCTTTTTGCCAGCCAGTAAAACTATCCCAGTTTCGGATAACACCAACGGTATAAGAGTTAGAATAAGTGTCATTGTTATCAATTTTCTTATAACCGCCTTGGATCGTATAATAATCCTCTAATGGTGATTCATATAAAGGTATTTTATATACACCTGTAATAGTCTGTTCTGGCGAAGATAAAGCAAAATCAGTTTGTAAACTATGACCGCGATCATTTAACCATGGCTTATTCCAACCGAGCTTACCTCTAAAACCATTATCACTAGAGTAACCTAAACCGACGTCAACAACATTTTTCTTTCTAGGTGTAGTAATAACATATATAGGTAACTCTTTATCTTTATTAACATCTTTAAATAAAGGCACCACAGTTACTGAACTAAACCAATTGGTTGAAGATAGGCGGCGATTTAATAATGTAATATCTTCAGAAGTATAAGGTTGCCCTTCTTTGAATGGGATAATATTACGTAAATAAGACTGGCGAATCTCGGTTTCTTTAAAGGAAACTGGACCAAATTTATAACGTTCTCCAGTATTAAAATCAATTTTCCAAAATGCCTGATGTAAGGAATCACTAACCGCAAGCTGATTTTTGGTCATATCGGCATCGAAATAACCTTTACGTAACGCCAAATTTTGGAGCTTTTTCTTAAAACTGTCGTAGTCACCATGATTCAATACTGAACCTGGTTTCGGTAAGTCATTTTTAAGCAGGTTAATATAATCAGGATCGTTCTCTCCATCACCGGTCACATTAACATCTGTCTGCTCAATTAAAATAGGTTTGCCTGGGTCAACAGTAACAACTAACTTATTACTATTTTCAGGAATATTATAACTAAACGTTGGATTATAGTACCCTAATGCTCGTAAGCCTTTTTTAATTTCACTTTCTAAATAGCGTTTAAAATAAGGAGTATCATCAACTTGGTTACTGTTAATCATAGACAAACGAGCATCGACATTATCCTCCAAAGCCCCGGAAAGGCCCTGAACAGATAATGTCATTTTCGCTGATGCTGCGCTACTGACAACAATAAGTGACAACACAATTGAAAAGATAACTCTTCGCACATTTACTCCGTAATAACCCAACTAAAATCATTTAGTATTGCGTGTTACTTACTGTGACTGAATGACCTTTTTGACAAAGTGATCAGGCAAAAGTTCATTTTTATTTAATTATTCTTGTAATATGACATGCCCAATATAGGGTAAATGACGGTAATGCTGAGCATAATCAATACCATAACCTACTACAAACTCATCGGGAATAGAAAAACCAATATATTTAACAGGTACTTTGACTTCACGACGTGAAGGTTTATCTAATAAAGTACAGATTTCTAAGCTTCTTGGTCCACGTAACTCTAGTAGCTCTTTCACTTTACTTAACGTATTTCCTGTATCGATGATATCTTCGACGATTAATACATCTTTACCACGAATATCTTCATCAAGATCTTTCAAAATTTTCACATCACGATTACTATTCATTGCGCTACCATAACTAGATGCCGTCATAAAATCGACTTCATGACCGACAGTAATTGCACGACTTAAGTCTGCCATAAAAATAAATGATCCCCGCAATAAACCGATCAATACCAGCTCATTGTGACTATCTTTATAATCTTGACTAATTTGTTCACCTAATAGACGCACTCTAGTTTGAATATCTTGCTCAGATATCATGACTTCAACAGTATGTTTTTTCATTTTTCGACCGATTCTTTATATAAATTGGACGAATTCTATCAACTTTTATAAGCAAATAATAGTAAAGTTAAGGTATCTGCTCAAATAATATCTTATTCCCTAAATTAACTAAGTTTATCAAACCATATAATAAAAAATAAAACGATAACGAGTTCCTTCTATTTAAACCTGTTCGATATTTTAAATTATTCTTCTCATAATATAATGTGCCATTTATTTCACAAAATATATAACTCCCAACAATTTAAGTATATACTAAGCGAATATACAGTCTGGAGATAGAACATGGCTAAAGCGCAGAAACAATCACCCTCTTTTGAACAAACTCTTGAAGAACTACAAAATATTGTTAGTAAATTAGAAGTTGGTAATCTTCCTTTAGATGAAGCTTTAAATGAATTTGAAAAAGGTGTAAAACTTGCCAAACAAGGTCAAACACAACTCAAAAAAGCAGAACAACGTATCCAAATATTACTTAGCGAAAGTAATGATGCCGAATTAACTGAATTTACTGACACCGATAATTAATATAGTAATTTTATGACAAACCATTTATTTGATGTTTTACACGAACAATATACCAAGCGAGTTAATCATTCATTAGCCCAATCCTTAGTTATGATTGAGCCTTCTTTACTAAAAGAAGCAATGGAATATAGTCTACTCGCTGGTGGTAAACGTATCCGTCCTTTTTTAGTTTATGCAGCGGGATCAATGTTTAGCTGTGAACTTGAAAAACTTGATGCCCCAGCTGCTGCAATTGAAGCTATTCACACTTACTCCCTAATTCATGATGATTTACCCGCCATGGATAACGATGACTTAAGACGAGGCTTGCCAACCTGTCATATTAAATTTAATGAAGCTACAGCAATTTTAGCCGGTGATGCCTTACAAACTTATGCATTTTCTTTAATTAGTGATGCGCCAATGCTATCTGATTCATGTAAAATATCGATGATCAAAGAGTTGGCTAAAGCGAGTGGGATTCAAGGTATGTGTTTAGGTCAACAATTAGATCTACAATCAGAGCACCACACTATCTCGCTCGAAGAGCTAAAATGGATCCATAAAAATAAAACGGGTGCCTTGATTAAAGCAGCAATTCTGCTCGGTTTATTTGCCGCTGGCGACGAAGCAAAACAATACCAACAAGATCTTATGTTATTTGCCGATTGCATTGGACTTGCTTTCCAAATTCAAGATGATGTATTAGATGTGATTGGTGATAAAAATGTCATGGGTAAAAATAATGGTGCAGATCAGCAGTTAGAAAAAAATACTTATACATCACTCATCGGTGTAGAACAATCGATACAAACTTGTCAGCATCTTTACAAGCAAGCTATCGAAGCATTAGATAAAATACCTTATAATAGCGAAGCATTACGACAATTAGCTGATTTTATTATCACACGAAATAATTGATTACTTTGTCATACACTAGGATCTTAAAATAGCAAAATGAACCTTGATAACTATCCTTTACTCAAACAGATTAACTATCCTCAGGATTTGCGTCTATATCGACAAAATCAGCTACTGCAAATTAGTGATGAGTTAAGACGCTTTCTATTAAACAGCGTAAGCCGTTCAAGTGGACATTTAGCATCTGGATTAGGCGTTATTGAGCTGACCGTGGCTCTACATTATGTTTATAATACACCGTTTGATCAACTAATCTGGGATGTTGGTCATCAAGCTTATCCACATAAAATATTAACGGGTAGGCGTGATCAAATGCTATCGATTCGGCAAAAAGATGGCTTACACCCTTTCCCATGGCGAGAAGAGAGTGAATACGATATATTAAGTACCGGCCACTCTTCAACCTCAATTAGTGCCGCACTAGGTATTGCGGTTGCAGAGCAACAAAAGCAATCTAACCGTAAAGTTGCTTGTGTGATTGGTGATGGCGCTCTGACTGCGGGTATGGCTTTTGAAGCGATGAATCATGCAGGTCATTTAAAACCGGATATGCTAGTTATTATCAATGATAACGACATGTCTATCTCTGAAAATGTTGGGGGGCTCAATCAGCATCTCGCACAAATATTATCCAGCCGAACCTATGCAACCTTAAGAGAAGGTGGCAAAAAAGTATTTGCAGGTATTCCACCTGTGAAAGAGTTTTTGAAAAAAACTGAAGAGCATATTAAAGGGCTAATGACCCCCGCTATTTTATTTGAAGAACTTGGCTTTAATTATATTGGCCCAATTGATGGACATGATATTGATAATTTAGTTAATACGCTAAGTAAAGTTCGTCAATTAAAAGGTCCACAACTTTTACATGTTGTAACCCAGAAAGGTAAAGGTTATGCCCCTGCAGAAAAAAATCCTATTTTGTGGCATGGCGTCCCTAAATTCGACCCATCAGCAGGTGTAATTACTAAACAGCCGAGTAATAACCCAACCTATTCGCAGATATTTGGTGACTGGCTATGTGAAATGGCTGAACACGATAAACAACTGGTTGCTATAACACCCGCAATGAGTGAAGGTTCAGGGATGACTAAATTTGCAAAATGCTACCCTGAGCAATTTTTTGATGTTGCAATTGCCGAACAACATGCTGTAACTTTCGCTGCAGGTCTCGCCATTAGTGGCAGAAAACCAGTTATCGCGATCTATTCAACATTTTTACAGCGAGCTTATGATCAAGTCATTCATGATATTGCCATCCAAAATTTATCAGTATTATTTGCCATCGATCGAGCAGGAATAGTTGGGCAAGATGGTCCTACTCATCAAGGGGCTTTTGATATTAGTTATTTACGTTGTATCCCTAATTTAGTTATTATGGCACCAAGTAGTAACATCGAGTGTCGAAATATGCTCTATACTGGCTATCACTATCAAGGACCAGCCCTAGTACGCTACCCAAGAGGAGAGACTAGAAGTGAGCAGGCTCAACCTATGCAAGCAATTGAGATAGGAAAAAGCAAACAAATTCGACAAGGTAAAGATATTGCTATATTGAATTTTGGTTCGCTACTCGATGAAGCACTAAAATCGGCCGAAGAACTTGATGCAACCGTCATTGATATGCGTTTTATTAAGCCATTAGATGAGGAAGCTATTTTACAAGCAGTACAAAACTATGCAACGATTGTCACATTGGAAGAAAATGCAGTACAAGGTGGCGCAGGTAGTGCCGTAAATGAATTTATTTTGTCGAAAAAACTCAAGTGTGATATTTTGAACATCGGTTTGCCTGATATATTTATTCCACAAGGTACACAAGCTGAAATTCGTCACGATATTGGTTTAAGTGCAGACAAGTTAACAGAAAAAATTACAAATTTTATCAATCAATAGGTTAATTATGAGTACACAAGTTGTTAATATTCATGTTTTTGGTAGAGCACTTAAGCTCTCTTGCCCCGTTGATGAAATCGATGCGCTAAATTTGGCAGCCAAAGATCTTGATGATCGTTTAAACGAATTGCGTCGAAAAACACAAATAATGAACAGCGATCAACTGATCATCACAGCTGCGCTGAATATCTCCTATGAACTTGTCAAAGAGAAGCAAAAAAGTGATAAGTTAGGTAGTGAATTTAATGAACGATTAAAAACACTACAACAGTTATTAGATCATGCGTTAAATTTCGCCAAATAGTGATCTACATTGTAAAAATAATATAAATGGTATTGTTTCATTAAATAAATTTTGTATTATGGTAGACATCTCTGAGATGTTCGCGAACGGGTCAGTCCCCTGAGCCGATAATCTTAACGATAGAGCGGATGTGGTTATTACTCGGTGTGTATGCCTTTTTGTTAAGGAAACCTAAAGAGTAAACGCATTGCTCACCTTGAACTTCGGGTTCAAGGGTTACAACCCGTAACGGCATCTTGGAGCTCTATCTTAATTGTACTGATGATATCTATGCAAAAATTATCTTCATTAACAACATCTCAAATTCGCACTCAGGTTAGAACTTTTCGTAGAGAATTATCTCATCAACAACGCATCCAAGAACAACAGATTATTTATCAGAAAATAGCTCAACATTCAGCAGTATCAGCGGCTAATAATATTGCTATTTTTCTCTCTTTTGATGGTGAATTAGAGACTAAACCTATTATTGAATACTTATGGCAACAGCAAAAATCAGTATTCATCCCAATTATCCACCCATTTAATAAGAAATATCTACTTTTCGTCCGTTATCAAGCGACAACACAATTAACCCGTAATAAATTTGGTATATTACAACCTAAGCTAAATATTGCTGATGTGATACCTCATCACAAATTAGATGTTATATTTACCCCATTAGTCGCCTTTGATGAACGTAATTATCGTATCGGTATGGGTGGGGGTTATTATGATCGCATGTTAGCTGACTATCAAAAACATAATATTTACCCGATCGGATTGGCTTTTAATTGTCAAAAAATCCCGCATATTACCAATCAACCTTGGGACGTTCAGCTACCTGAAATTATTACCGGCTAATGCTAATTTAAGTTGCGATAACCCTAATTAAGGGCTATAATCCCCCAGCCTTATAAGGCTATGACTTTTAGTCAATTGCTGGGTCGCCTGTGATTGACACTTATTTAACAAAAGAGAGAAATTATGTTTACATTAAATGCAGAAGCAAGAAAAGAGCAGGGAAAGAGTGCGAGCCGCCGCCTGCGTCACGCGGGTAAATTCCCAGCAATTATTTATGGTGGAGAGCAAGAACCAGTTGCTGTTGTTCTTGATCATAACCAAGTTTTCAATATGCAAGAAAAAACAGAGTTCTACTCTGAAGTTTTAACTATTGCAGTTGATGGCAAAGAAATTAAAGTTAAAATTCAAGCCGTACAACGTCACGCATTCAAACCTAAATTATTACACATGGATTTTGTAAGAGCGTAATTGTATGTTGATGCTCGATACAATCGAGCATCTTGGTTAATATGTACCCCCGAAAGCAAGCATTAGTGCTTCACTTTTGAGTGGTACATTTTTTTTGCAAAAAATTAGTGAATGATAAATATCATTGGTCTAACAATTATTCAGCAGATATCGGTTTGCCAACAACAGTTGCCTATTATTTAAATAAAGAGAAATAACTGGATCTTTCTTGTTAAACTATGATAATAGTTAAGGAATTGTACTGAACTAATTTTAGTCTCAGCAGTCAACAGAATAACTGATTACCCTAGACTAAAATATTTGCATACAATTTAATTGCTAATTTATATTTTTACTCTACTTATCAATTTTAGGTTGTCATGGCTATAACCGAAATCAATTGATTTACTTATTTAACGATGTAGGAGAATAATATGTCCCCTGATAATTTGGACATTCCAGCATGTGATTTGGTTATTTTTGGTGCAAAAGGTGATTTAACCAGACGAAAATTACTACCGTCTTTATACCAATTAGAAAAATATGGCCATTTACCACAAGAGACAAGAATATTAGGTGTCGGTCGTGCAGATTGGGACAAAAATGCTTTTGCTGAAGTCGCTAAAGATGCACTGACAACATTTATGTCAGATCCAATTGAAGATTCTGTTTGGCTACGCTTTTGTGAAAAATTGGATTTCCATAAGCTAGATGTCAACGATACACCGGCTTTTGATGGACTCGCTAAAGAATTAAGCCAAACAAAACCTGCAATTTTTTATTTTGCTATGCATCCAGGTACTTTTGGTACCATTTGCCAAGGTCTTGCTCATGCGGGATTAAATCAAAGCAAAAACCGTATCGTCATGGAAAAACCACTCGGTACAGACTTACAGTCATCCCAAGATATTAATAATGCTGTTGCAGAATATTTTACTGAGTCACAAGTGTATCGTATTGACCACTACTTAGGTAAAGAAACTGTTCTTAACTTATTAGCATTACGCTTTGCTAACCCTATTTTCTCAACGCTTTGGGATCGTAACTCTATTGATCATGTACAGATTACCGTTGCAGAGCAAGTCGGTATTGAAGGCCGCTGGAGCTATTTTGATAAAGCAGGCCAAATGAGAGATATGGTACAGAACCACTTATTGCAAATATTGACCATGATTGCAATGTCACCACCCGCTAATTTGCAAGATGATAGTATTCGCCAAGAAAAAATTACTGTTTTAAAAGCGCTTCGCCCAATTACCAAGGCTAATTTTCGTGAAAAAACAGTACGAGGCCAATACACAGCAGGGTTTGTTAATAGTATAAAAGTGCCTGGTTATTTAGAAGAAGATGGCGCCAATAAAACCAGTAATACTGAAACATTTATAGCAATCAAAGTTGATATTGATAACTGGCGTTGGGCTGGCGTACCGTTTTATTTAAGAACAGGTAAACGTTTACCGAATAAATGTTCTGAAGTTGTAATCTATTTTAAAAATCAACCACTGAACCTATTTAGTGACTCTTATCCACAATTACCACAAAATAAACTGACTATCCGTTTACAGCCAGATGAAGGGGTAGATATTGAGATCCTAAATAAAGTTCCTGGTCTTGAAAGTAATAATAACTTACAAATGACCAAATTAGATCTTAGTTTCAGCAAAACGTTTCATCAACATATTGCTGATGCTTATGAACGATTATTACTTGAAGTAATGCGTGGCCGTCAGGCACTGTTTGTCCATCGAGATGAAGTTGAAGCCGCTTGGGGCTGGGTTGACTCAATATTAGATGCATGGTCTAACGAAAATGATCCACCAAAACCGTACCAAGCAGGAACTTGGGGACCTGTAGCGTCTGTTGCATTGATCACTAAAGATAATCGCTCTTGGAATGAATTTGAATAAGGGATAAAAATGTTTACATTAAATCAATATGCATCATCTGATGAACTCACACAAAATATGGTAAAACATATCGTTGCAGCATTGAACAAAGGTATAGCTGAACGTGGAATGGCTTCAATTGCTGTATCTGGTGGTAAAACGCCTATCCCACTATTTAAACTATTAAGCCAACAAGAATTACCTTGGAGTAAAGTTTACATTACCTTAGTTGATGATCGCTGGGTTGATGACACTGATGATGCTAGTAATGAAAAACTCGTATTAAGTTATTTGTTACAAAACCAAGCTAAATTAGCTAATTTTATTGGCCTTAAAAATAGTGCAGCTACCCCCTTCGAAGGAGAATTGGAAGCCCAGCAAAAATTAGCAGAAGTACCAATGCCATTTGATGTTGTGATTCTTGGGATGGGTGAAGATGGACATACTGCATCGCTATTCCCTCATGCTAAAAATTTAGCAGCAGGATTAGATATGCACTCAGGTAAGCTAGTGATGGATATGACGCCATTAACTGCCCCACTTGATCGCATTACTTTAACATTACCCGCCATTTTAAATAGCCAAAATATCTATTTACATTTAGTAGGTGAAAGTAAAAAAGTAGTGTTAGATAAAGCCACACAGGGAAAAGATATTACTGATATGCCGATTCGCGCTGTATTACAACAAGATAAGGTAAAAGTTATCGGGTTTTGGTGTGCATAATTAAAACAGCAAATCGTTACGATTAAATTATCAGCTCATCACTCAACCACGCTATTTCGTTTTTATAAAATAGCGTGGTTTATTGATTTATTGATACAATTTCTATTAATAAGATTTTTTACGAAAAAACTAGCTTTATTAACAAATCAAATGTAGAATGCTTCGGCAATATTTTATCAACTTTTTCCTTACTCACGGTGAATATTGCTATGTCTCGCATACTTAAAGAAGCTCTTACTTTTGATGATGTCTTATTAGTTCCCGCTCATTCTACTGTCTTACCTAACACTGCCGATATTAGTACTCAGTTAACATCAACCATTAAACTCAATCTACCTATGCTTTCTGCTGCGATGGATACCGTAACTGAAGCTAATCTAGCAATCGCACTTGCTCAAGAAGGCGGTATTGGCTTTATTCATAAAAATATGTCTATTGAAGCGCAAGCCGAACATGTTAGACGTGTGAAAAAACATGAAAGTGGTATTGTACAAGATCCAATTACAGTTCTACCAACAGCAACCATTAATGATGTAATCAGACTAGCTAAAGATTACGGTTTTGCTGGTTTCCCTGTAGTAACTAAAGAAAATAATTTAGTTGGAATTATTACAGCTCGTGATGTGCGTTTCGCAACAGATTTAACGCTCCCCGTTACCGCCGTAATGACACCAAAAGAACGTTTAGTCACTGTTCTTGAAGATGAACCACGTGAAATTGTTTTACAAAGAATGCATGAACGTCGA
Source organism: Orbaceae bacterium BiB (assembly GCA_036251205.1). Lineage (NCBI taxonomy): Bacteria > Pseudomonadati > Pseudomonadota > Gammaproteobacteria > Orbales > Orbaceae > Orbus > Orbus mooreae. Next base: position 1,310,707 of record CP133958.1, read on the forward strand.
GTTGAAAAAGTATTAGTTGTTGATAATGCTTTCCATTTAAAAGGTATGATAACGGTTCGAGACTTCCAAAAGGCTGAAGCGAAACCAAATGCTTGTAAAGATGACAAAGGTCGTCTACGCGTTGGTGCTGCAGTAGGTGCAGCTCCAGGTAATGAAGAACGTATTGCAGCCCTTGTTGAAGCCGGCGTAGATGTACTTCTTATCGACTCATCCCATGGTCATTCTGAAGGTGTTTTACAACGAATTAAAGCTGCTCGTCAAGCCTATCCAGACTTACCAATTATTGGTGGTAATGTAGCAACAGCTGAAGGAGCATTAGCCTTAATTAAAGCGGGTGTTAGTGCTGTTAAAGTTGGTATTGGTCCTGGTTCAATTTGTACAACACGTATTGTTACTGGTGTTGGTGTTCCACAAATTACTGCTATTATGGATGCAGTTGAAGCAGCTAAAGCTTACAACATCCCAGTTATAGCTGATGGTGGTATTCGTTATTCAGGTGATATCGCTAAAGCTCTTGCTGCTGGTGCAAGTTGTGTAATGGTAGGCTCAATGTTTGCAGGAACTGAAGAAGCTCCGGGTGAAATTGAACTTTATCAAGGTCGTGCTTATAAATCTTATCGTGGTATGGGATCACTTGGTGCGATGTCAAAAGGCTCTTCCGATCGTTACTTCCAAACCGATAATGCGGCCGATAAATTAGTGCCGGAAGGAATAGAAGGACGAATTGCTTATAAAGGCCCACTTAAAGAGATTATCCATCAACAGATGGGTGGTTTACGTTCATGTATGGGATTAACAGGTTGTGCGACAATTGACGAGTTACGAACAAAATCGCAATTTACTCGTATTACAGGTGCTGGTATCAAAGAGAGTCATGTTCATGATGTTTCAATTACCAAAGAGCCACCTAATTATCGTTTAGGTCAATAAGTCATTATTAAGGCGACTCATGTCGCCTTAATTTTTTATATAACACCAATATTTATCTTAAACTAACCTACTGTTATATTTTCCTTAGCCTAACGTTTATTGAGTCGGACGGTTATATACAATAATTCAAAGCAGTAATATACATTCAATGACTATTTTGTTAAAATCGCTATATTATTTTTTATATAACGATTTACTAATAACTCTCGTATTGAACCAATACTTTAATAGGATTCTATAATGAAAAAATTCTATCAACTCATTGTTGCGATTAGTGCATTATTTATTAGCCTAAGTGCATTTTCAGCTGAAAAGGTAACCGTATTTGCCGCAGCATCATTGACTAACGCGATGCAAGACATTAGTGCCGCATATCAAGAAACACATCCAGATAGTGATATTGTCTTCTCTTTTGCCTCTTCATCTGTACTTGCTAGACAGATTGAGCAAGGTGCCGCAGCAGATATCTTTATGTCTGCAGATCAGAAATGGATGGATTATCTTATTGAACGCGATTTAGCGAAGAATAAAGAGACATTACTCAAAAATTCACTTGTACTAATCGCACCTTTATCATCAAAATTAGATCATGTAACCATTGATCGTAATACGGATTGGTCAACGATTCTGCCACAAAATGAAAAAATGGCAGTAGGGGATCCTGATCATGTTCCTGCTGGGCTTTATGCAAAAGCATCACTAACTAACTTAGGCGTATTTGATAAATTAGAGCCTCAATTAGCTCCGGCCAGTAATGTTCGCGATGCTTTAATGTTTGTCGAACGTGATGAGACCGTATTAGGTATCGTTTATAGTACTGATGCAAAAGTTAGTCAAAAAGTTAAAATTATTGGTGAGTTTCCAGCAGATAGCTTTGAAGCTATTGAATACCCAGTAACTTTATTAACAGATTCAGCTGCAGCAAAAGATTTCTACCAATTTTTGACAACACCTGAAGCAAAAGCTATTTTTGCTCAGTATGGTTTTGTTAACCAATGATATTGACTGCGTATGAGTGGCAAGTACTGTTATTAAGTTTAAAAATAGCAGTCGTCGCCATTACGTTTAGTTTACCTTTCGCAATCTTAGTCGCTTGGTTACTAGCTCGTTGTCAATTTTGGGGGAAATCGCTATTCGATAGTATTATTCATCTACCGTTAGTGCTTCCCCCCGTTGCATTAGGCTATCTGTTACTAATCACAATGGGTAGACGAGGAGTAGTAGGTCAATGGCTTTATCAAACCTTTGGAATCAGTTTTAGTTTAGATTGGAAAGGTGCTGCACTCGCCTCAGCAGTTGTTGCATTCCCTTTGGTCGTTCGTTCGATTAGACTTGCTATTGAGTCGATTGATATTAGACTGGAAAATGTAGCAAGGACACTCGGTGCGGATAAAATGCGAGTATTTTTGACTATTACCCTCCCCCTTGCTTTTCCAGGTATTTTAATGGGCATTGTGCTAGGATTTGCAAGATGTTTAGGTGAATTTGGTGCAACCATCACCTTTGTATCGAATATTAAAGGGGAAACTCGAACAATTCCTTTAGCTATGTATACTTATCTACAAACCCCTAATGGTGAATATGCAGCTATGCGTTTATGTATAATATCTATCGTATTAGCATTAATCGCGCTAATTGCTTCTGAATGGTTAAACCGTTGGCACAAAAAGAAACTAGCGGGGTAAACATGTTACACATTGATGTTACTAAAAAACTCTCATCTTTTACCTTCTCATTTAATCAAGCTATTGATTTTGAAGGGATAACTGCCATATTAGGCATTTCGGGTTCAGGGAAATCAACACTCATTAATTTACTGAATGGTTTAATTAAGCCCGACAGCGGTAAAATCATACTCAATGGTACAACACTAGTAGATACGTCTAATAACCGATTTTTATCAGCGCAACAGCGCCATATTGGTACAGTATTTCAAGATCCGCTACTATTCCCACACTATAAAGTCATCACTAATCTTAAGTATGGTATTCATAAAAAGATGGAAGAGCGCTTTGATGAAATTGTTAAAGTACTCAATATTAGCCATTTACTGAGTCGCTACCCGGCCATGTTATCTGGTGGTGAAAAGCAGCGTGTTGCAATTGGACGAGCGCTCTTGACTAATCCACAACTACTATTAATGGATGAACCGCTATCAGCATTAGATATGCCTAGGAAAAAAGAGCTAATTAACTACATTCAACATCTGGTCAACGAAATTAAGATTCCAATTATTTACGTTACTCATAATATTAATGAAGTTAAAAGACTCGCGAATAAAGTAGCGATTATTGAACAAGGTAAGTTATATGATTACGGTGATACAGCGCAGATATTGCAGAGTGACTATTTAAAAGAGTGGCTGTAATATGATTAATGTAGTGATTATTTAGTGATAAAAAAATGGGATATCCAAAATATCCCATTTATAAATATAACAATTATCGTGTAATATTAGGCAAAACCTTTCAATCCAACGACATGAACAAATTCATTGTTATTCACCACTTTTCGCACTAATTTATAAGTCGTTCCTTTCTCTGGACTAATGTTTTCTGGTGCTGCAATAATTAATTGCATTTCCAGCTTATCACACAGTTCAAATAAGGTTGCAATTGATTTTGCATCTAAACGGGCCGCTTCATCAAGGAATAATAGACGACATGGCACTACATCTTTACTACGTAAGCGTTTAGACTCTTCTTCCCAGCTTTGAATAACCATTAAAAGAATCGACATACCGGTACCGATCGCTTCACCCGTTGATAATGCACCACTTTCAGCACGTAACCAACCATCAGCACCACGATTAACCTCAACATCTAGTTCAAGGTAGTTACGATAATCAAGTAACTCTTCACCAATCGTTTGTGCGGTACGTTGCCCCATATCAATTTGTGGATTCAGACGTTGATAAAGTTTAGCTAATGCTTCTGAGAAGGTGATACGATTGTTACTAAATAGATCTTGATGATCATCATGCTGTTCAGCTAGTGCACTTAACAACGTTGAATGTGCTTCTCGAATTGTCACATTTAAGCGAACACCATTTACTTGACCAAATGCCACCGCTTGTAAACCTTGGTTTAACATACGAATACGGTTTTGCTCACGCTGAATAGTTTTACGAATAATATTCGCCACACTCTTAGAACTAATCGCTAACTGCTGTTCTCGTGATGTTAGCTCTTCAGTTAAACGTGATAACTCAATCTCCATCTGTTCAATGGCTTCAATTGGATCATCTGTTTTAACAATATCTTGGCGAATACGTTCACGAAGATGATGATAAACAGCAATATAGAACTGAATTTTACGTTCAGGTCGTTTTGGATCTTCCGATAAACGCAGTACATCGCGTAAATGTTCATTATCAGCAACAGCTTGTCTTAAGGAACCGAGCGCTTTATCCGACATAGAACGTAACTCATCAGCACTTAAATAAGCCAGTTCACGGCGGTGTAACCGACGCTCAACACTATTATCTTTAACCAAACGTAAAACAATACACCAACCAATTTTTGCTTGAACGACTTGTTCACGTTGCATCTGATAATCTTTTTCAACCTGGCGTAAACGTTTTTGTAGCTGGGTCATTTCATTTTCACACATCACTAACTGTTTCTCTAATGATGTACAAATTTGACGATTTTGATTTACTTTTTGGTGAATTTCATCACGACGTAAACGTGCACGCTCTTCCGTAACAGCATCAGCTTTAACACCAATTTGCTCAATCTCTTTTTTCAAATCATTAAGCATATCTCGTTTGGTTTCAAAGGCGCTTTTCAGTGATGTGAAAGTTTGATTATATTGATTATACTGTTCTTGATATTGACGCATTTTATTACGTGCATCAGTACGTTCTCTTTCAACGGTCTCTAAGCGCTTACGCAATTTCTCATTAAGATCTGAATTTTCGCCAAGCATCCCTTGTGAATCGGTATAACTAAAATGAGCTCGACGCTGCATCACTTCGGTTAGCGCAAAAAGTTGCTGCTTAATTTCACGTTGTTTTAACTTAACCACACTATACTGCTGCTGTAAGCTTTCATTCTGTTGCGGATCACTTTGCAATACATTGACTAACGGTTCTAGTTCAGTAATCACTTTTTGATTTTTGTTCACATAGCTTTGTGCCTCTTGTGCAAAAGCTAATTGTTCACGCAACTCATCAACACGATCAGCTAGCTCATCATCGGCGAGTAGGTGTAAATGAGCATTCAACTTATTAAGCAAAGCAAGCTGTTCTTTTAAATCAATAACTTGTTGCTGATTTTGCTTATCAACGGTATGTTGATTATTGAGCTCTCGCTCAATTTCGTTACGTCTTGTTGATAATTTTTGACTTTCAGCTTCAGGATCAGCCTCAAATGCGACCCCTAAATATTGACCAATAAATTGACTAAAGTTTTGTTCAATACGTTGAACTTTCTGTAAATCAAAAGATAGATTAGCATAACGTTCATGCAATACATCTCGCTCATCAGTCAACTTATCTAAATGCTTTTCTCGCGCCGCTTTACCAAACAGTGGAACTTGTGGAAAACGAGAATAGCGCCACTGACGATCACCGGATTTAACCAGTACAGCATTAGTTAACTCTTCACTTTCAAAAACACTATCGTCAAATGATGCCGGATCTCCTTCGATAAAATAGAGATCATCAGGACAATCCTCTAAATTATCTAACTGTTCTTTAACTTTTGATAAGTCAGGAACAACAATCCCCTGTCTTGATGGTCCATACAATGCAGAGAAAAACGGCGCATCTTCAATCGTAACATCTTCATAAATTTCCGATAGCAACACACCATTAAAACGCTCAGCAAGATTACTTAAACGGCTATCATCAGCACCATTAGGTTGACTTAATTGCGTAATTTGTTCATCAAGTTGATCACGGCGAGCAATAACACGATCACGATCAACGGTATATTGCCGCTCTTGCTCAAGCAGCTTTTGCATATATTCAGTGACTTGCTGACTCGTAGCTAGTGGCGCATCCACTTGCTCACGCAACGCAATTAAAGCATCTTGTGCTTTTAACCAATTTGGTGCTTTTTGACGATATTCAGCGATTTTACTTTGAATTTGTTCAAGTTCTTGCCTAATAGCAATACGCTTTTCACTCGACTCACCGGCAATTGCTGCATTTTCATCTAAAGTCTCTTCTAAAGTCTGTTTCAGTTCATCAAGATCTTCATAACCGACTTTTCGACCAATACGTTTACAGAACTGATTTAATAACTCTTGAGCCTCTTGCTGTTCAAAGAAACGTTGTTCAAGTTCATCAAGTTGTAACTGTAAATTGTGTGCCATCTGTGCTTGATAACTTTGTGATGGCCACGTTTTTAGCGTATTACGAGCGGCCTGCCAAGCATCGCTACGAGTTACATCACCAACTAATTTAACCACTAATTGATATGCACGTTCAAATTGATTTACGGCTGCATCGGCAACGCTTAGTTTTTGCTCCAACTGTAGAACAGTTTCAGTAATTTCAGCTTCTTTTTCAGTAAAAACGGCTAAGTATTCTTCAGCATCCTCGGTTATCAACTGCGGTAACTGACACAGTTTTTTAGCATTTTCTAGTGCTTGTAATGCCTGTTGATACTGGATTGCACGGGTTTGTTGTACATCCAGTGCTTGTTGATAATCGGCTAACTGGGTTTTGATCTCATCAACTTCTTGTTCGGTTGCCTCTGCACGTTCTTGGTAAGTCAAATATTGTTCATTAGCCTGTTCAACAATTTCAGCTTGTTCTGTTAATTTTTCATTTAACTCATCAATATCAACCTGATAGTGATCAATCTTCTCTTGTTGTCTAAAGGCTGTTTGCACTAAATTAAGGTGGTCGTTAGCCGATTGATAATCTAACTCTAAACCAGACTGAGCTTCACTATTTTCTTGTAGCTCTTTAGCCATTTCAATATGACGATATTGATTATCAATAAGCTGTTGCTTAGTATTAAAGAGTTCACGACGTAAACCTAAAGCCGATTCAATATGCACTCGTCGATCATTAGCATGGCGCATATAATCGGCTGCAACATAATTGGTTGACTCAGTAATAAGATGTTTAAAGAGATCACGATCAGATTGTGTTACTCGAATCGCTTCAAGGGTCATACGATTTTCGCGAAGAGCAGCCTCCATATCCTGGAATGCTTTACGCACACCACTATTTTCAGGCAATAAATAATCACGCAATGAACGGGTGATCGCACTTGAGATACCACCATATAACGATGCTTCAATCAAACGATAGTATTTGCTACGATCCGATGATGAACGTAATCGTTTTGGTAATACGCCAAAATCAAACATCACTGAATGATAATCACTGATTGAATTAAACTGCTTAAAAATTACACCATCAATATTTTCTAATTTATCTTTTAGCTCAGCTAATGACAAAATACGTGCTTGTCTATCATCTAAACGTTCTGTCACTAATTCAGTTGGTGATAAGCTAATTTCCGCACCTTGGATAATAAAAGGTTTGATATCAACTTTTTTATCTCTACCAGCAATTTGCTGTAAACGAACACCGCAGATAATCCGCTGATTACGCGAGTTAATCACATCAAGCATTGAATAACAGGTTCCGGGACGAAGTTTACCATGCAAACCTTTATCTCTAGAACCTCCAGTTGCACCGGCTTCAGTGGTGTTTCTAAAATGTAATAATGTTAAATCGGGTATCAATGCCGTAACAAACGCCGCCATAGTTGTCGATTTACCTGCTCCGTTTCCACCAGATAAGGTCGTAACGAGCTGATCGAGTTCAAATGTACGAGCAAAAAAACCGTTCCAGTTAACTAACGTTAATGAGTGAAATTTTCCATGACCTATCATAACTATTCCTCTGTCTCCTCATTCACATCGTTATCTTCAACGTCGGCTAAAGAAAGTGATGATTCAATAGACATCGCTTCACCATCACGAATTAAACGCAATTGGGCCTCTTGCATATCATCACTACTACGTACGTCAGCACCAAAGCGGAAAATCGCCTCATTGATACGAAATTTGCTACTATCATTGCCCACAATAAAGAACACCATTCCAAGTCGTCTTAAGCGATTAAGTGATGTTTTAACCTTATCATATAATTTTTGTTTATCTAAATCAGAGCCCGTTGAACGTTGGTTAACTAATTTAAGTAATTTACTCTCATCAGCTAAAGAGATTAACTCTTCATGCAGCTCTTGTAACGTAAAAATCCCTTCATGCGCTAACCTTTCTGGGCTAAGGTATAGATAACAAAGAACTTTGCCGACCAACATATCAAGTTCTGATAGTACTGAACGTGGAATAAATGTCGTTGAACGTGGACGCAAATAAAAGAAACCTTCTGGTGCGCGAATCAACTCAACATTATAACGTCCATAAAATTGTTCCAGTTCTGGTTGAAAATCCATTAAAAAAGCGTGATTATCAAGTTCATCTAGACCTATATGACGACCACTACGTAACAGACTATCTAACTCTGGAAATAATGGGTTGGCAATAGCCTGAGCCAGCTTAACTGGCATGTATTTATCGAGGGTTGCTTGAGAAGTACTGGCGATTCGCCCCATCACATCATTAAGTGCGGAATTATTCTCAAGTTCAAAATCTTCTTCAGTATGCATTGATGACATGTGCCTGTACCTTAGCTCCATAATCGTTAATTGGTTTCCATTGTGCAGGAATACCGGCTAAATCAGCATCAGCGACGCCTAAACGAATCGCTTGATCAATAAATAAACGTGCGACATCGAAATGTTGTTCACGTGGGAATTGTGCCAAATAACTACTAATAGCCTCTCCCATATCCAAAGGTCTTTGTTGCTCCTTAAACACCAATAAATTCTGTTCAATATGGGCAATAATATGCTCTTGAATATGTTCAATATCTTCAAACTCTAACTCAGTTGGTAACTCTCCCGTCACGTCCGTCTCTTGTAGCATAAGCTCTTCATCGCGCATATCAAGTAAACGTTCAGCATTAGCAAATGTTAATGTCCAAGGCGCATCAAAATAGCTTTGAATAGAACGACGTAGTCGCTGAGAAAAGACGCGATTTTTATCCAAATCTATCGCAGTTCGAATAAATTTATGCACATGACGATCATAACCGATCCACAAATCAATCGTTTGCTGACCCCATCCCATAATCCGATCAAGTTTACCTTGTAAATCAATCACCACATTACTAATTTTGTCTAATGTAGGATCATTTAGAGTGGCATCTTGAATCAATAATAAGCTAGCTTGTAATTTGTCACCGGCAGCTTCCAGGGTATCTTGCAGTTCACGTAATGCGCCTGATGTTTCAGATAATAGACTTTCACAACTGGTGATTGCCGATTGCCAATCTTGACTAAGGAGTGCTGCAATATTTTGCTTAACTTCAGTTTGTTGCTCATCCATAATACGTTGAGTCATATCAATACTGTCAAAAATTTCAGCAACTGAATATTTAAGAGGGGCAAAGACATTACGATGCCAGTGCAACTCATCTCCGCCTTCAAGCGCAGCATCAGCAGCACGTTTTAACTCTTGCGCCACAATTGACAATTGAATAGAAAGACGTAATGACGAGAACTCACGCTGACGAATATAGTAGTCAGTAATGCCAATACCAAGAGGAGTAAGACGATAAATCGCCAACCCATCAGTCATTTCACTGGTAAAGCGATTGATAAGTCGTTGACGGACTAAATCATTAATAGCGTTATTGGCCCTAACCGCAATAGTATCTTGACTCTGTGCAAAAATTTTACTGACATGGCGAAAAGCGTCGATAAGTTCCGCTTCACTCATTTCACCATCAAATCGTTCACCGTTTAACGCAGCTACTGCGAGCAAAAATGCGAGCCGTTCAGGCGGCAACGAAATGGAAAAATCATTCTTTTTTGCCCAAGAGACCAGTTCCGGCACTGATTGGGAAAAATCAGTCATAGTTATCCTTTCCAATACAAATCAATCTAATTTCGATTTAATGCAAATTATAATAATACAGTGACAAATACACTTCATTCACCAACTATTTATAAAATCGAAATTGTCTACACGAGCCCTAACACAATTATCATGTTGCTAGAGCCAAAATATTGCCGATTATATAACAATTTGTCGTAAAATTGTATTGTTATTATTGAAGGAGCGGCAGTGATTATCGAACCAATAAAAAATACTTTTAAGCGTCAACCTTTACCTGATTTCTGGCTTATTTATCGGCGCTATAGTATGGCATCAGTGAGATATCAATCAAATTAATTAGTTATAATATTGCTGTAAGCTATGAATATAGTGTAAAAAACTCTCCATCACATTAAATTAAACCATCTAATGATCAGAAGAGTTGTAAAAAAACGTCTAGAGAAAAACTAGTCTTGTTCTCTAATCTCGTAGGTATAACTCATTTTTGCTGTTTTACCTAACATAATAGAAGCACTGCAATACTTTTCTGATGCTAATTTGATTGCTCTTTCCACTTCATCATTTTTAACCTGTTTACCCGTAATCACAATATGCAAATTGATGCGCGTATAGACTTTTGGTGAAGCTTCTGCTTGAGAGTAATCGATCTCGATCCATAAATCACGAACATCTTCTTTGGCTGTTTTTAAAATCGCAATAATATCATATGCCATACAACCCGCTGTCCCGTGTAGCAATAACTCCATTGGACGGGCTCCGCGGTTACGTCCGCCATGCTCCGTACCGCCATCCATAACCAGTGTATGACCACTCGCTGTTTCACCAAGAAAACACAGCTCATCAACCCACTTTAAACGATCTTTCATACTATAGCTCCTAAAAATATAAGATAAAATTTACCCCATTTTAGTTTGTTTAGTGAATAAAATCACTGGCTAAATGCGTGAAATTATACTAAAAAACTTAATCAACCTCGATACTTAAACCGACGCCAACCTCATGAATAGGTATCATTTTATTAATTTCAGCTTTAGCCATAAACGAAACACAGTGACATGGATACAAATTATCAATCCCATTTTGCACAAAATAGTTGATGGTTTTTGTTAATTGCTCTGATGCTTCAAATAAATGAAAGCCACCAATAATGCCAATAATACGTTGCTCATTACAAACTTGCTTAGCATATTCGACAATATTACAAATACCGCTATGAGAACAGCCCGTAATAATGAATAATCCTTTATCATTTTGATACACTAATGCTGAATCATCCATCACATAATCGGTACCAAGATAACGATGTTCTTCATCAAAAATAGAACCAAAGCCTTGCCGAATTTCAAATTGGTTTGATACTGGAATTTCACCTAGAAAAGTAATATTAGCACTAATTTTGATAGGTGCCTTTGAGAGCTGTAAGTGGCTCATTTTGGCTAGTTCTAATTGATTAAATGGAGCCCCAATTGAGAGATTGTCAATCGTTTTGGCATAGAAAGCATCAGGATGAGCAACAATTTTAACGGGAGATAAATCTATCACATCCGCTAAATATTTGAGCCCTCGGGTATGATCGTTATGACCATGAGAGATGGCAATCGTGCGAATTGATGCTAAATCAATATCAAGTAGCTGGGCATTTTTAATAAATATATCAGAGTAACCAACATCAAGTAATAATCGATCATCACCATCTTCAATATAGTAACAAACACCAGGTTCACCCAAATAATACTGGTCAATTAACGTATTATTATCAACGAGTACAACAAGTTTCATAGTCATCCCATGTACAAATATGTTTCATCCAAAATAGTCATTATAGTGTATACTCAAGCGGAGTATATTATGACCTATTTTTTAAATCCAATGGATAAAATGTTATGTTAACAAAATTACAACAAGAAACCATTAATAATACCGCTTGTTATGTGCAGCAGAAACTAGCAAATGATTATTCAGGCCATGATATGGCTCATATTGAACGCGTAGTTCATTTAGCTAAAAAAATTCAACAAAGCGAGCCCCAATCAAATGAATTTATTATCATTATAGCGGCCTATTTACATGATGTGATTGATGATAAAGTGATTGAAAATGTTCAAGCTGCTCGGCAAGAGTTGATTGGATTTATTGAACAGCAACACGTTGATAAAAATGATCTGCAAGAGATAATGACTATTATTGACAACATGTCATTTAGTAAAAATTTAACAGAGAAAAAATCACTTAGCCTTGAAGGTAAAATAGTCCAAGATGCGGATCGTTTAGATGCTATTGGGGCAATTGGTATTGGTCGAACCTTTCTTTATGGCGGCAAAAAAAAGCATATTATGCATGACCCTCATGCTATGCCAAGAAACAAAATGTCAGTAGAGGATTACCGACAACCAAGTACGGTTATCAACCACTTTTATGAAAAATTATTTTTATTAAAAGACCAGATGAACACGTCAATGGGAATGCAGATTGCTCAAGAAAGACATCGATTTTTAGTTGAATTTGTTGATCGTTTTGAACAAGAGTGGTTAGGCAAATAACATCACTGACAACAAGTGCCCCACTACCTACCTAATCACTTGAGACTTAATTGATCCTCTATCCCAAAATATGTAAATATTCATGATAGAGGATAAAAAATTATGTGATTTTTTTCACACTTTTTTTATTGATGTATTATTTTTTATTAAAAATATTTGCTAGCAACAAAAAATTATGTTTTTATAGATACTAATTATTTGTAGGAGATATTAATCCCATGACTACATGTTTCTCGACACAGCTTATTGCTACACTGATTAATTCAGTGCTCGTCGTCGTGCGTGTGGTGGTCGGCAATGCGCCGCGACGGGATTGAATCAATAAGTTGACCAAAACCCCGCCGGTGCAAACCGAGCGGGGTTTCTTTTTTTATCAATCTCGCTCTAAATGGTCCCGGCAATATCAATAAGGATAAAGAGCGATGCAACAATTCAATAGTCGTCCCAAATTAACATTAACTGGCGCGGAGTTAATTGTCAAAATACTGGAAAACTTTGGTATTACGACGGTTTCTGGTATTCCTGGCGGCGCTATTCTGCCTTTTTATGATGCACTTGGGCAGAGTAAAACAATTAAACATATTTTAACTCGTCATGAACAAGCTGCTGGGTTTATCGCCCAAGGAATGACTCGTACCAGTGGAAAACCAGCCGTTTGTCTCGCATCAAGTGGCCCAGGAGCAACCAATCTATTAACCGCTATTGCCGATGCAAAACTTGACTCAATTCCAATTGTTTGTATTACCGGGCAAGTTTCATCATCAACCATCGGTACTGATGCTTTTCAAGAGGTTGATACTTATGGAATATCAATCCCGATTACTAAACATAACTATTTAGTTCGCTCTATTGAAGAACTTCCGAATATTATCCAAAATGCCTTTCGTATTGCTCAATCAGGTCGACCAGGACCGGTATGGATAGATATCCCAAAAGATATTCAAACTGCAACAATTAAAATAGATTCACTGCCTGAATATCCTAAAATTGAGCACAGTTCTGACCTCATCCACAATCTCATTACACAAGCTGCAGATTTAATTAACCAAGCAAATAATCCTGTTTTATATTTAGGTGGAGGCATTGTTTTTGCTGATGCTCATAAATATGCCGAACAATTGGCAGAAAAAGCCAATATTCCAACGACCACAACCTTGATGGCACTAGGCTCAATAGATAGTGAACACCCTTTATCACTTGGTATGCTGGGGATGCATGCTAAAAGAAGTACAAATTTTATTTTACAAGAGGCTGATCTATTAATCGTACTTGGTGCTCGATTTGATGATAGAGCAATTGGTAAAACCGCAGAGTTTTGTCCTAATGCGAAGATTATACATGTTGATATTGATCGCGCTGAACTGGGCAAAATTAGACAACCTGATATTGCTATTAATGCCGATGTTGCTCAAGTACTTGAGCTTTTGTTACCACAGATTGCAGCGCAATCGAGAACATCTTGGTTAACCCGCGTAAATCAATTACAACAACAATATCCTAGCTTTCATCATAGTGATGAACTATTAAACCATTATGGTTTAATTAAGGCTGTGGCCAATATAGCTGGTAGCGATGCGATTATTACAACAGATGTTGGCCAACACCAAATGTGGGTAGCGCAAGCCTATCCGTTTAGTCAACCTAGACAATTACTAACTTCTGGTGGTCTTGGTACAATGGGCTTTGGTCTACCAGCTGCGATCGGGGCCGCCATTGAGGCGCCAAAGCGCAAGGTCATCTGTTTTACCGGTGATGGTAGTATTATGATGAATATTCAAGAACTTGCGACTATGGCAGAACATAATCTGGATATTAAAATAATTCTACTCAATAATCAGGCATTAGGATTGGTATACCAACAACAAACACTATTTTATGGTGAACGAATTTTTTCATCTACTTCGCCATATCAAGCTGATTTTATTAAAATCGCTCAAGGATTTGGGATTAAAGCATGCCAGCTGAATCAACAAGAAGACCCTTTGCAAGCTTTAACAATAGCGCTAAATAGTGTAGGCCCTTGTCTGATTCAGGTTGATATTGATATTAATGAAAAAGTTTACCCAATGGTACCACCTGGTGCAGCAAATATTGAAATGGTAGGAGAATAATTATGCAAAAACATCATAAACAAATTACATTAACTCTAACAGTTTTAAATCATCCCGGTGTCATGACACATATTTGTGGTTTATTCGCAAGAAGAGCTTTTAATGTAGAAGGTATTTTATGTTTACCGCTAAATGGATCAGGTTATAGCCGTATCTGGCTGTTGGTTCAAGATGATGAACGTTTACCACAAATGATCAGTCAGGTAGAAAAATTAGAAGATGTCCAAGATGTTATACAAAGTAAGAATTGTCAAATTTTTGAACAATTAAGTACACTAAAAGATATTTAGCCATAAAATAGCTAGCCCTTCATTCACGAAAGGGCTAGTTGAATCAGTCCGTCTTTTACGGTAAAGACACAATCAAAGAACCGCTCGCATTAAACGAACCATCTTTAAGATCGCTACTATTTACAGTTGTTTTTTTAACAACCGAAACTCGAATTTGCTCATTACCTACACCATTATTGATATAGGATATAAATCCAGTAAAAGGGGCTATTACTTGATCATTATGCGCAATTTCAATCCCTAAATCAGTATTATCTGAAACTGCAATGAAATCATTTGAAAAACTGGCTTGTTGTGCACTTAATGTTACTTTAACTTGTTGATTATTCAAACTACTATCATGGCAATCAATATCAAGATTAACATCTTTACTGACACTATCGGCGCCGGTATTTTTTACAGACGCTTTTCTCACCAGACCGAAATCAACGATAATCGGCTCATTGTTATTAATATCACAACTCCCTGCTTGTAGTACAGCTCGGTTAGCGGCAACAAATGTCCAAGTAAAATCTTCATGAACCCCTTCATAACCATGACTAGAGTTAGGGGTACTGTATTTATGCAACTTTAATGTCATTAATGTTTGATTAGCTTCAATAACTAAACTTGAACCGATACCACTAGGTACAACAAAAAACATATCAATATCAATTGGATGAATTTTACTATCAGCTATCGAAAAAATATTAGTTTTAGGAGCATTTTGAGATAAAATTCGACTGCCATTAATATAGACACCATTATCCAAATAACTAATCGCTGAACCAGGTATAATCCCCCCTGCATTTAGCTCTAAATGATCAACATAAAAATAAGGCTGCTGATTCTCACAAAAGATATAATCACCAACATTAGCAAAAATATTTTCACCTCTTATAATATCTGAATCGATTTGGATTGGAATAATCGTTGTCCCATTGGAGGCAACTTTATTGCCCGTCAATTGATTATAACAAACAAATGAAAAGGCTTGTGGTATATAGCAATAGCTAATAAATAAAATAAATAATAATTTCTTCATATGTGGTTATCACTAGTTATATTCAAATACAAATGTGGCAGTTGCTGTAAAAGGTCCTAACCCGACATTTTTTTGTGCAAGTACATCAGGATCGGCTTGAACATAAGCTGTAAATGGTAATGAGCTATTACCATTTTGGAAAGGAAACGTAGCACCTTGCTGGCCATTAATGGGTAAGGCTATACCATTATTTTCTATACCAATAGCAATACCAGAAGCGAGACTCGAGCTATCTAATGCTAATAATCCAGGTTGTTTAGTACTTTCCTTACCAGAAAACTTCACCGTTAATGTTTTGATAGCACTAGAGCTACACTCGGTTAATTCAATATAAAAAGGCGCTTCAATACGACGAGAGTTATAAAGATCTTTGTCAGTTATTTCACCAAAATCAACATACATATTGCCGTCATTGGGAATCATCGAACAAGGATCATCGATAAGAACACCTTTTATATAAAGATTGGTTGCTTGTGCGTGAATAATTACGCCCAGTAATAACAGTAAACCAACAATATAACGCTGACTTCGACCGAACACTTTTAGCCCCTTTTTTAGTGAAGTTAAATTAATCATAAATAAGTTCAAAATTAATCACTGCATAATATTGACCCGCTTTAAGAGATTGAGCAGTTCTAACTGGTGTAATATAATATTTTAAACTATCATTATTAAGTGCCAGCAATTGTGGTGGAGTCGACATACCAACAGGTATCACATCACCAGCAGAATTAGAAATTTGTATCCCCAATCCTTTAGCTCCCAATACTTTTATCACCGAAGTGCTATCATTAATCGTTGTAGCAAGGAAACGGACTTTAACAGCTGGCTGTATATAACTCCAAGTAGTCGTTCCTGTATCAAAATTTTCCATGCTAGTATCATGACGCACACAGTCAAGTAAATTAATATCGAGTGAAACTGCTGGACCAGTGTCTCCAACCTTCTGTAACTCCGCTGTTGATATATTACCCAAATTAATTGCTTGATAAGCTGAGTCCATCGCTAATCTACAAGTGCTTTCAGTTAATGTACCATGCACATAGATTTTACCAATTTGGCCATCCATGCCACTCCACTCATTAATAGGTTGTCTGAGATTGGAGTTACTAAAATCAGCTGAGGCTGTAAAAGTACAGCTCATCATCAATGCTATAGTTCCCATCGAAATAGGGTTAATTAATCGTCTATTCACTTGCATAATCTAAATCCTACTATTTTGGTTCTGGTACTACATGACAAACATTTCCCTGACAATTAAATGCTAAATCAGGGCGACCACCATAATCATTAATATAGGTTAATATTGGTTTATTACCCAAAATAGAAGCCTTAATACCAAGTTTTGTCTCACCAAATGGAGCAATCATTGCCGCATTCATATTCGTTTTGCTTAGCCCCGATTTTGACGATGCACAATTAACAATAGTGATATAAAAAGGTGTTGGATTTTGTACAATCACTGCTTCACCTTTTTTACTGATCACTAATTGTTGTGCTGGAATCGAGTTTTCACCTTGTTCAACAAGACCTGCTGGTCGATAAAACATCTTAATTTTCGATTGTAAAGCAAGCTGTAACACATTCGGTTTATCACTTTTTGGTGGAATTTCACGCAGGTTAAAGTAAAAAAGACTCTCTCTATCTTGCGGTAACTTTTTCACTTCGGGTAAAGACTCAATTCGTACTTGGCTTGCTTTATCTGGTTCAATACGTTGAATCGGTGGTAATACCACAAATGGAGTTGTTATTTTTTGCCCTTCACTATTTTCAATCCAGCCTTGAGCCAGATAAGGTAACTGTTTATTTTTATTAGCAATATTTAATGATACTGATTTTTGAGTTCCCTCAAAAATAACACGAGTACGATCCAATGAAATCGCAGATAATGCACTTGCTGAAATTACACTGCTCGCAATGAATGTTCCCACTAAGAGCAAATGACGAATTTGACTAATTTTCATAACTGATATCCTCTTTCTAAATTCCAATCCAATAAATACTTTCAAACAAAGTTAAGGTTATTTATTGCGGAATATTCTGACATATTAATGTTAATTGTTCGGAATCATCACTTAAATCTGCAGGAAAACGTATGCTGCATTGTGCTTTACCGTTCCATTTAATAAACATCTCTTCATTCGGTTTAATTCCACTGATATAAGCTAGGCCGTTATCGTCAACAATACCTGTTTCCTGCTGATTATTGTTCACAATTTGTGCACTAAATGGCACTGAACTACCATCACTCATCTTCAGATTGACCATTCTTTTCTGTCCAGACAAGACAACAAACTTACGGTAACCAATCGCACCTTCGGTTAAAGTTAATTGTTGAACAGAATCAGTCACTTCTGCATTATCAGGCAATCGATTAAGATCAATTTTTATCTTATTTTTATAATAACTATTTACATCAGGTATAACAACTTTACCTAATTTGTTTGACATAACTTCAGGTCCATTCGCTTTAACAGGGATACCTTCAACACCATCTGTATCAACTAATAATCGAGTTCCACCTAAACGCGATATGCGATGTAAATCTGCACCATCGGCCGTAATAGTGACTCCACCTTTCACTCCGACACCAAATGAAGCATATTCATTATTAATATAGCTAGCATTAGCAGTTAATTGTGCATTATTTGCCTGATGAGAAATATAACCACTCGCTGTTGCACCTTGATTTGAATGACCTGCACTCAATTGATAAGATGTTTTATTATCAATGCTATTGTAATAATTGGCCTGATTAATTGTCTCATCTCGAGTTGTTGTTAATGAGTAACCTAAATAACTTGAGCTATTAAGCGGAATACTAAATGAGAAAAACAACCCATCATTATTACGATGATTAATCACCTGACGATATGCAGATAAAGAAGCACTAATATGCTTAATTGAACCAATATCAAAATATTTAGAGATCATTAAGCTATAACGATCAGAATTTGGTGCATTCCAATAAGTTTGATGATCATAATTGAAATAAACCGACATTTGTGAATCATTAAATGTTTTGTTCAACGATATTGTATAAAGTTCTTTACTATTACTAAGATCTTCGTATCTTCCTGAAACAGCAAGGAAATCAGACATACTCATAAAATTACGTTGTGTAAAACGATAACCTGCAAACTGGATCTGGCTATTATATTCATCAAATCGTTTAGAGTAGTTGATACGCAATGAACCACCTGTAATCATCGAAGATTCTGTCGGTAAACGCGCAAAAGATTGCGTGTAGTCAAATGAAATAGCACCAAAACTGTCTAAGTCACGACCGACACCAAGTGCAAGTGCATCATAATTTGGACTATTAATACTACCACCAAATACCGACCAACCATTTGAAATACCCCATGAAAACTCTCCAGTTAAGAACAGCTCACCATTAGTATGATGTCTCATATCAGTCGGACGTCCAATCGCTGCACTATAACGCACTTGTCCTGGACGTGTTAAATAAGGAATATTAGCGGTATTAACTTGATACTGTTGTACTGAACCGCTCTGTTCTTGAACTTCAACATCAAGCTGGCCAGTAATACCACTTGGTAAATCTTGAATAGCAAAAGGGCCAGCAGGAACCTGTGTTTGATAAATAACACGTCCAGCTTGGCTGATAATGACCGTCGCATTAGTGGCAGCAACACCTGTCACTTCTGGTGCATACCCGCGTAAATTCGGTGGTAACATATTTAAATCAGTATTTAAGCTCATTCCCGTATAACGAAAAGTATCAAATAGTGATGAAGTTAAATAGTTTTCACCTACACTTAATTTTGCATTAATACTTGATAACGAGGTATAAGCATAAATACGACTAAAATCAAATGTATTACCGTTAGTACCTGATGATGTATTTCCCCAAGAGTGATTAGATCGACCTTGCCAATCAGCACGTAATCGCCAGCCTTCTAAGTTAGCACCAATCACACCATTACCATTCAAATTATAGTATTTATGATCATTTTTATAGCTATTATTCATTTGGCCGGTCACATTGTAATCGAACATGATCCCAGGTATACCTTCATCCCACATCGATGCAGGCTCCCAATTCTCACTTCGATATTCCAAATAGGCTTGAGGGACAGTAATATTCAGTGATTCAGTCGCAATATCACCCTTTACATCAAGACCAGGTAAACTGCTTAATACTAAACACTGATTGTTACTTGACCAAATCAATGATTTTAATATCGATGATTTTAGTCCAAATTTATTAACTAACTTAGGTTCTAAACAGACTTCACTCTGGTTTTCATCCGATGATGATTGAGCATAAGTAATCGGATAAGTACCAATTGACTCGTTATTAAGACGTACTTTAAATGGATAAGTTCCAGGCATAATATAACCTGGCATCGCAAATTTATTTAGGTCAATATTTCCTCTGTCCTCTAAATCCAATACATCAACATTAAATTGCACAAAATCGGTAGCATATGATGTTTTAACTAATGCAAAATTTACCGCTAAAGCAATAAACGATACAATATGAGCTTTTTTAAGCTTAGAAGACATAAAAAATATACCTAATATAATATTAAAGATAACAATTAGTTATAATCAAGTTTAAAACTGAGAGTGGTGTAATAGTCACCTGATATCAAGCTATTACTCAGTTTCACAAGCTGAACGTGGTAAGTTAATACAGTAAAATTGTTCTCAACATGAATCTCATTACGCATTAGCTTATCAATTTGACCAGGAACGATCTGATCTTGCGTTTCACTAGAAATCGTTAGGCCAACACCTGACGCATCACCCGAAACCATAAAAATATCACCATCACGAGGTCCATCAAACGTGATACCTAAATCACCTTTAACACCATTAGGATTTTTACCAAAATCACAATCAATTAATTTGATACTGAAAGATTTATTAGGTCCAATACCATGCTCTAACAACTCATGAATGGCGGTATTACCCATACTAACTGTTTGGTCCAGTGATCCAGTATCAATCGTACAAGCTGAGTCATAAATGTGCCCTTTCATTTCGACTTTACCGTCAAAATTAGCAGGCTCAGAATTAGAATATGTTGTGAATAGCATTAATAGTGTTAATACCATTATATGGTTAGTCATATATTTCACTGTTAACTCCAATTCAGGTTAGTAAAAATAAATAAAAGGCAATGAATCATTGCCTTTTATTAAAAGCGATATTTTATTCGTAAGATAAAACGAAATTAGAAATAGACTCAAAAGCCCCTTCATTAATATCTGTACCAACACCAGTTACATAAGCACTGAATAATAGAGTATTTGAACCCTCTTGTAGCTTATGTGTATCACTTGTTGTTTCACCTAATTTGATAGGAGTACCATTACCATCAGTAATCTGAATTGCTGCGCCAGCACTTGAACTAATACCTAATAATGTAGTATCAGTACTATTTGCATTACCACTAAATGTGATAGATACGCTATTTGCAACAGATGTATCACAATCTTCTAGCTCGATAGTAAATGTTCTTGGATTACTAGAACCTTTATTTAAAAGAACAGCTTTATTAATACTTCCTAATTCAACAGTTTGATCAACTGAACCTGGAGCGATAGAACATGCACCTGAAATAATTGATCCTTTAAAAGTAACAGTACCACTGCCTGTATTGCTAGTTGCTGCGATTGCTGATGTTGCTAAGCCTGCTGAAAGTAATGTTGCTAAAGCGATTTGAGAAAGTTTCATTTTTTTCCTTGAATATCGTTATTTACAAAAAGTATAAAAATTAAAAAAACAGAAAGCACTGTTAATTCAACAAAAGTAGTGTGGAAAAGAATTTTATATATTTTTTTTAAAATGTAAACATCTTTTTAAAGCAAAAAACAAATAAAAAATACTTATAACTGTAAATACTTTGAAAAAACAAAGAAAAGCAAAGGTTAAAATGCAAAAAATAAAGAAAAAATTTTTTATAAAAAATAATTAATTGGGGATGGGAGATTACAGGACTTAAATAGACCGTCCATCAGATAATATGGACGGTTCAGAAATGAAAATTAATAAGCAACACCGACGAACTGATAACCAGCGTTATCAATCGCTTTAATTGCATCTTCTTGAGAAATTGTACCACCTTCAATTGTCACTTCTTTTTTAGCTAAATCAACAGTAACAACCGCTTTGGCATCAATTTCATTAATGGCTTTGGTCACTGCTTTGACACAATGATTACAGCTCATATTATCAACGATCAATTTCATATCTAACTCCTTAAATAATGATAAGTACTTAAATTATACACCGACTATTTTTTAAGACTTCAATAATTTGTGCTCTATATATCAGCTATTTTCTTAACAGTCTAAGTCCATTGGCAACCACTAATAAACTCGTTCCAATATCAGCAAAAACAGCCATCCACATAGTCGTATCACCAGCAAAAGTTAATCCAAAGAAAATCACTTTAACGGCTAACGCAAAAGAGATATTTTGAACTAAAATGGCAAACGTTGCTTTTGATAAGGAGATAAACTGTGGAATTTTACGTAAATCATCATCCATTAAAGCAACATCTGCAGTTTCAATTGCAGTATCAGTACCTACAGCTCCCATTGCAAAACCAATATCAGCTTTAGCTAGTGCTGGGGCGTCATTAATACCATCACCAACCATGCCGACAATACCTTTTTGACTTAACTCACTAACAACTGATAATTTATCTTCAGGTAATAAATTTCCATTTGCACGATCAATACCAACCTTTTCAGCAATTACATTAGCGGTATGCTGATTATCACCGGTTAACATTAAAGTGGTGATACCCAATTTTTTAAGTTGAGCAATTGCTTCAACACTAGTTTCTTTAACAGTATCAGCAACCGCAAATAGTCCCTGCACACCATCATGACCGATTAACATGACAACAGTTTTACCTTGTTGCTCAAATTTAGTTATCTGTTGCGCAAGTGTTGATGAACCAAAACCTAACGATTCAACCATACGATAGTTACCTAAATACCACTGATTAGAGCCAATAACCCCTCGAGTTCCTTGACCTAATACCGCAGCAAAATCATTAACCTCGAGCAAATTGAGTTGTGCATCTTTGGCCGCTAGCGCAATAGCTTTTGAAACAGGATGATCAGAACGAGATGCGAGACTAGCCGCGATAATCTGGGTATCTAAAGCTGACAATTGTCCTAAAGAAAAAAAGTCGGTTTGTTTAGGTTTACCATAAGTTATGGTACCCGTTTTATCTAATGCTAAATATTTAAGCTTTCTACCCTGTTCTAAATACATACCACCTTTAATTAAAATACCATAGCGAGTCGCGGCAGCAAGACCACTCACAATGGTGACAGGCGTTGAAATAACTAAAGCGCATGGACAGGCAATAACTAATAATACCAATCCCTTATAGATCCAATCAAACCATACACCATTAAATAGTAGAGGTGGAATAATCGCGATACCTAATGCAATCAAAAAGACTATCGGTGTATACACTTTTGCAAAACGATCAACAAAACGTTGTGTCTGCGCTTTAGTACCTTGTGCTGACTCGACAGCTTTAATAATTCTAGCTAAGGTTGACTGTGTAGATAGTGCAGTTACTTTATATTCAAATGAACCCGCTTCATTAATTGTTCCAGCAAAAATAGCATCACCAATACTTTTTTCAACAGGCAGACTCTCACCCGTGATCGGAGCTTGATTAATTGTTGATTGGCCTGAAATCACATCACCATCTAAAGCAATTCGCTCACCAGGTTTTACTCGAACATGGCTACCTATAACAACATTTTTGACATCGATATCTAGCCATGAGCCATCAGGTTGTCTTACCGTTGCTTTTTCCGGTGTGAGACTAAGTAGATTTTTAATTGCATTACGCGCACGATCCATTGATTTAGCTTCAATCGCTTCTGCTAATGTAAATAAAACCATGACCATCGCTGCTTCAGGCCATTGACCAATTAATATTGCCCCTGTCACCGCAAATGACATAAGTGCATTCATATTTAAATTTAAATTTTTAAGTGCAATCCAACCTTTTTTATAAGTTCCAAGCCCACCGAATACAATTGCAACAATAGCTAATACGAAAACGAGCCAATCAGGACCACTAATAAAATGGATAATTTCAGAAGCTAAAGCAAGTACACCTGCAACAGCAAGCTGCCTCCATTTAATAACAGGAGTAAAATCAACATTTTTATCATGATCTGAATTTAATATTGATTCTGGTCCCATATCAATCGCACTTAATGCGGCTTCAATAGCCACTAGGTCAGCACTTTTGTGATGCACAGTCAAAATACGCTGCATTAAGTTAAATTCTAAATCAACAATCCCTTGCATATTAGCGAGTTTTTTACGAATTAATGCCTCTTCTGTTGGACAGTCCATATTGCGAATACGATATACCGCCTGCGTATCACTACTCACAGGGATATCGTTATCACTTAGGTTTATTGACTCACAACCATTATTGCAGCACTTTTCATGTTCATGTTCATGTTCATGTTCATGTTCATGTTCATGTTCATGTTTTTCATTGTGCTGATGTATTTGAGATTGGCAACCACAACTACCTGACTTTTGTGGGTTTTGACTCATAATTATCCCCATTAAATTAAAAAATATCAGCTATTATTATTGTTATAGCTAAACATATTGATGTTATGTACTTTAAACCTTAAAGTCACTATAAGGTCAACAAGTTATTTTATAAAAGAATTATTTTTTAATGTAGGAAGTGAGGATAAAGTAGTGACGGATGTAATACGAGATCACTACTTTTTATAACGTTTTAGCGTACTTTTAGCATCTAAATCGGCCAACCAAGCTAGTTTTTCCTTATACTGTTTTTCAGCCCCTCGCTCTGTCGGTTGATAGTAAAGCGTATCGGCCATTTCAGCTGGAAAATAATTTTCACCCGCAGCATAAGCATTAGCTTCATTATGTGCATAACGATACTCTTGACCATAACCCAAATTTTTCATCAATTTAGTTGGAGCATTACGTAAGTGCTCGGGTACATCATAATCGGGTTTATTTTGTGCATCTTGCATGGCTTGATTAAAGGCCATATAGACTGCATTGCTTTTCGGTGCACAGGCCAGATAGACAATCGCTTGAGCGATAGCTCGCTCCCCTTCGGCAGGACCTACACGAGTAAAACAATCCCACGCCGATAATGCAACTTGCATCGCCCGAGGATCTGCATTACCAACATCTTCAGAGGCTATAGCTAATAAACGACGAGCGACATAAAGAGGATCGCCACCGGCACTAATAATACGCGCATACCAGTATAATGCAGCGTCAGGAGCAGAACCTCGAATCGATTTATGCACAGCCGAAATGAGATCATAATAACGATCACCTTGATTATCGAAACGAGCACTTCGCTCACCCACCACTTCCTTTAATAATTCAGGAGTTAGCGTAGTACTATCACCAGCCATATCAACTAATAATTCAAGCGTATTTAATGCTCGCCTTGCATCTCCACCGACAAATTGTGCGATTTGTTGTTTAGTCTCATCAAGTAGTACTATTGATAAATTTCCATAGCCTCGATCTTTATCCGTCATCGCTTGCTGTAAAATTTTTTCGATATCTTGTTCTGTTAAAGATTTCAACAAGTAGACTCGTGCCCGTGATAACAATGCTGAATTCAACTCAAACGATGGATTTTCTGTCGTAGCACCAATAAACGTCACCGTGCCATCTTCAACAAATGGTAAAAAAGCATCTTGCTGACTTTTATTAAAACGATGAACTTCATCAACAAAAAGAATAGTTCTAAATCCCATCTGTTGGTTATGTTTAGCTCGTTCTACCGCCTCACGAATATCTTTAATTCCAGCGGTTACTGCCGATAATCGCTCTACTTTCGCATTGCCATGATGAGCAATAATTTCGGCCAATGTTGTTTTACCGGTACCTGGCGGTCCCCATAAAATCATTGAATGTAAATGACCCGCTTCAATCGCTTTCGATAATGGTTTATCCGCACCGAGAAGATGTGATTGACCAATATATTCAGATAACATACGAGGCCGCATTCTGGCAGCTAAAGGCTTAAAGTCATCACCGGCAAAATCAAATGAAAATGTGGACATATTAACTATCTCGACTATCGTTGGTCATCAACAGAAACGTTCTTTGGAATAGTAAATTGAAAATATTTCATATCGACCTTACCCAAAGTTTGATGAGAAAGTTGATAATAACTACGCTGCCCATCAGCCTCTATAATAGCAAAATCAGCAATCATACCCGTTGGTAATACACTCAGAACAAAATATCCAGTTGAGTGATCGGTCGGTTTTAAAGTGAATGTATTTTGCTTTTGTGTTACTTGATAATCATGCCAAGCAGCACTTTTACTGTCAGTCATCAATAATAATAAACGATTATCCACTGCTTGAGTTAATGGCATGACAGTGACTTGCTCAACCATCGGCATATAAATCCATAAATCTTTACTATCAGAGATAATTACCGATTCATCAGGTTCGGTCATTGTCCAGTTAAAGTAATTTGGACGATTCATCCATAATTCACCTTTACCTTCTTGAATTAGCTGATTATCAGCTGTTTTGACGACTTGAGAAAACTTGGCATAAAAACCCTGCACTTTATCTAAACGTTGCTGTAGAACATCTTTAGCGTCAGCAAATACAGAACAAGAAAAGAATAAACACAAAACTAAGATGATTTTTTTCACGACTATTACCCATGATGAGACTGATCTGATTACTATGATAAATCAAATTAAATAATTTATCAGCATATTATGTGCTGAGTCACTGTATAAATAAACAGAATGATTGAAGAGGTTAATAACATTAGTATTATGAGTAATACACGATAGTATAAAGCAATAGAATTTAATATAAAAAAATACACATTGTCGATTTATTACTTACAATAATTCAACGTAGTGTATTTTTTATTAAAAAATTTATTAGTAGTCTTGTCCTGATGGTGGCGATAACACTTCGCGGTTACCATTATGACTTGGTGCACTGACAATTCCTTGCATTTCCATTTGTTCAACGATTCTTGCCGCGCGATTATAACCAATACGGAATTGACGTTGTACACTCGAGATAGATGCACGGCGTTTATCAACAACAAAAGAGACAACCTGATCAAACAGTGGATCTAGCTCTTCCTCACCATTATCATAACCATCACTATCTTCACTTGAACTACTGGTAATATTTTGTACATACTGTGTCGGAATACCTCTTGCTTTCCAATCTTGTACAACAGCATGAACTTCTTCATCGCGAACAAAGGCGCCATGAACGCGAATAGGAATAGAGCTATTTGGAGCTAAATAAAGCATATCCCCCATACCCAGTAAGGATTCCGCCCCCATTTGATCTAAAATAGTACGTGAATCAATTTTACTTGATACAGTAAAAGCAATTCGCGTTGGAATGTTAGCTTTAATTAATCCGGTAATGACATCGACAGAAGGTCGCTGAGTTGCTAGCACTAAATGGATACCTGCAGCTCGTGCTTTTTGAGCTAAACGGGCAATCAGTTCTTCAACTTTTTTACCTACAGCCATAATTAAGTCAGCAAATTCATCAACTAATACCACAATATAAGGCAATTTTTCTAGCATCGGCATATCAATATCCATGCTATCACCTGGCCGCCATAATGGATCTGGAATCGGTCGCCCCATCTCTTGCGCTAATTTAATTTTATCATTATAACCGGCAATATTTCGTACACCTAAAGCTGACATTAAACGATAACGTCGCTCCATCTCATTAACACACCAATTTAGTGCATTAGCCGCATCTTTCATATCCGTGACGACATCAGTTAACAGATGCGGTATCCCTTCATAAACCGATAACTCCAACATTTTTGGGTCAATCATAATAAAGCGGACATCTTCAGGCTGCGATTTATATAAAAAGCTTAAAATCATCGCATTAACCCCAACGGATTTCCCCGAACCCGTAGTACCGGCTACGAGTAAATGAGGCATTTTACTTAGATCAGCAACAACAGCTTGTCCAGCAATGTCTTTACCAAGCACCATCGTTAAAGGTGATTTTGCTTCAATAAATTGCGGGCTATCTAACACTTCTCTAAAGTAAACGGTTTGTCGATGACTATTAGGTAATTCGATACCCACATAAGGTTTACCGGGAATCACTTCTACAACACGTACCGATGGCATTGATAATGAACGAGCCAAGTCACGATCTAGGGTTGATATTCGTGATGCTTTAACTCCCGGAGCTAGTTCAATTTCAAAACGAGTAATAACTGGGCCAGGTAGATAATCCACAACTCGTGCTTTCACTCTAAAATCAGCTAAGCTCTTTTCAATTAATTGCGCCATCGCTTTTAGTGCATCATGGTCAATAGCTACCTGTTTCGTCGGCGGAGTAGTGAGTAAATCTAAAGACGGAAGTGGCGTCGTCGGTTTTTTTAATGGCCGATTATCTTTCTGCAGTAGAGGATGGATCAAACTGTCGTGGATATTTTCTTTCGTAATCGTAGTAACCGCGTCATTTACTGATATTTGTGCTGTTTCTAACACTTCACCTAGCGGTTCCACATCATCTATATCTGTCAACGTTTCAGTAAGCTCTTCAGTATGTTGAATAGCCGTCTCATTGAATTGGGTTGGATAACGCTGAGTAGGAGAAGACTGAGTCAATGATGTATTATCTAACATAATGCTATCATTAACATCCTCAGTAATAACCAAAGTTTCAGCTTCGTCAGCAATACTATAACTACCTACAGGGGCAATTGTTTCATCATCAGTTGTAAAAGGTTTAATCGTTTCCTCATTATCCATCTCTATATTGCTTGGCTGTTCGACAGCTTGGTCAATCATCGAAATAGGTGAATAGTAATCGGCATTAATCGTAAATTCACGAGGCGTTTCAGGTTCATGTCGGTTGACTAACTTAGGTGGTGGATTATTTTCATCAATCACAGGACTAGTGATGGTAAACGCTTGCTCTGTCGCATTATCGTTCAAAAATTCAGATAACTGTTCATCGCGCGCTTCTACAGAATTAGTCTGATCAGCACTAGCTTGAGGGGATGGTTGAATAATCTGCTCAGTCACAGTTTCACGATACAGAATATTATCATCTAAATGCTGAATGACTAAATTTTGGTTTACCGAACTCTTATCATCTAATTCATTATTTAATAAGTTATTATGTGCAACATGATTATTTTCTAAATGATCACTAACTAAATCATGAGCGATAGGTTCGCTATTTATCTGTTTATTATTTATGAGAGTCTCATCGCTCAATGCACTATCCACCGATTCGTTATGAGCGGCAGTATGACTATGCAGGATATCTGTCGATTGATTTTTTACATCAATCTTTGTCATTACAGGCTCTTTCTCAGCATCAGATAAATCAATTTGTAACTGTTGTTCAAATTCATCATCTCTTTTAGCTGCTCTTTTTTCTGAACGGCGATTAAGCTGCTTTCCAATAAAGTTAACTAACACAGTAGTAATAAAAACAACTGAAGCCCCAATCATTTCAGCAATAAAAAACCATGATAATCCAGTCAATAAAGTGATACAGACAAAACAGATTGCAAACAGAATAATAGAGGAACCAATATGACCTAACAACGGTATTATTTCACTGCCAACAATATCACCAAGAATGCCACCGGCTTGAAATTGTTCGAGATCTTGTATATTTAAAGCAAAAAATCCTGTCGCACTAAACAAAAAGGCTAATACACCAATAACACGTAAGGATAGACTTAAAAAATTAATGGATTCATGGCTACGATAAAAGTAAAGCATACTTTGAATACAAAATATCCCCATTAAAACAGGTATCGTATATGCAATAAAACCAAAAAACTGTAAGAATACATCAGACCAGTAAGCACCAATAACCCCACCCCAATTACGAATAGGTTCATGCCAAGCTGTTTGCGACCATCCTGGATCGGCCGGATCAAATGAGACTAATGCACAAAAAAGATAAACTGCAATAACCAGTCCCATAAATAACAGTACTTCTATCAAAATATGTTTAGCCGTCAATTTTTCTTTTTTTGGCTTAGTTATAGTTGTGTCTGACTTTTTCAAAATACACCTAATCATCTTATCATTATCTATGTCTGCCAATTTCGCAGACGAAATTAGTACAATTTTATCATATTCCAAAGTAACTGAAAATGAACGTATTGAAGTTAAAAGCGGATTCAACGACAAAGAGTGAAATATCTATTTATCAAAAACAATAAGTTGGTAAAAAATGATAACTTACTTATTAATGACTATAAATTGACCAAACAAAACGGATAATTATTTTTTGATAAATATCAAATTAAGTATAAAAAATTCATTATGCATATTTGGTTATTATTGTTAAGTTAGTAAATTATTTATTTTCAAAAGCTTATTTTATTATGGTAATGAATAATTACGCTATTTTATTTAAAAAAACGCTTTATAATTGCTACCAGTTAAATCTTCAATTATCAAAAATAATAATTACAAAAGAAGTAATAGTAGTATAAAAATAAGACATACGGACATAAGTAGAAAGCATCTTTCAATGGACTGATAGTTTGCTCTCTTTTGCTGTATGCGTTATTTTGATAATTGGAGCAATTATGACGCAATTTATTATCGCAAATCCCCAAACTTGTGTTGGCTGCCACGCCTGTGAAGTCGCTTGTGTGTTTACCTATAATCAGGGAAAACATCCTGACCTTAGGGAACAGTTTCAACCAAGAATTAAAGTTCATAAAGTTACTCAAGGCCGTAAAAAAGTTTACACGGCATTAGCCTGTCGCCAATGTGAAAATGCCCCTTGTGTAAGATCCTGTCCAGTAAAAGCTCTCACTCAGGGAGAGGAAAAGGTTTATTTAAATAAATCCCTCTGTATTGGTTGTAAAGCCTGTGTACTATCCTGTCCATTTGGCGCTATTCGTATGGTGGATGAATCGGTTGAAGGTTCACTCAATATAGGCAATAGTGAAAGTGTCTTTAACACCATTGTCGCTCATAAATGTGATCTGTGTGAAGGGCGACGCGCAAGCCCTGCTTGCCAAGCCGCTTGTCCTACTGGTTCAATTAAACTGGTCAGTTTGGAAAAACTACATCAACAGCGAACGCAGAAACAGCGACAAACAGCTTTTAGTACCACACAAGATCGTCAGATCACTCATAAACAAGTCTCCCCCTTTACCAGTGAAGAGACTCCATTTGCAAGATTAATTTCAATTCCTCGTCTTGATGCAGAAAAAACACCAATTGCAGAACGCAAGGTGACTTATAACGAAATTTATCGCAGTTTTACTAAAGCACAAACGCAACAACAAGCAGCAAGATGTTTTAGTTGTGGTCCAAATTCTATTTGTGAGTGGACATGCCCATTACATAATCGGATTCCCCATTGGATTAAGCTGGCTAAAGAAGGAAAGATCATCGAGGCGGCTCGCTTATCAAATAGCACTAATAGTTTACCGGAGATCACTGGTCGCGTCTGTCCACAAGATAGATTATGTGAAGGTTCTTGTACACTAAAAAACGAAGGTGATGCCGTTACTATTGGTAATATTGAGCGTTATGTGACAGAAACAGCCTTCACAATGGGATGGCGCCCTGATTTATCGAATATTGAGCCCGTTGGAAAACGTGTCGCAGTTATTGGCGCCGGTCCTGCTGGCCTTGCTTGTGCTGATGTATTAGTCAGAAACGGAATTACTCCTGTTGTATTTGACCGACATCCTGAAATTGGTGGAATGCTCACATTTGGTATTCCCTCTTTCAAGCTAGAAAAAGAGATTATGATCCGTCGTCGTGAAATTTTCACTGAAATGGGTATAGAGTTTCGTCTTAATAGCGAAATCGGCAAAGATATTGAAATGGCTGATTTACTTAATGAATATGATGCTATTTTTGTTGGCGTAGGTACTTATGAATCCATGAAAGCCAAGCTAGATAACGAGGATGCTCATGGCGTTTATCAGGCTTTACCGTTTTTAACCGCCAATACAAAACAAGTCATGGGATTAACACAATTAGTACATGAACCCTACATCGATACCAAAGATAAGCGTGTCGTCGTACTTGGTGGAGGCGATACCGCGATGGATTGTTTACGAACTGCGATTCGCCAAGGTGCAAAAAGTGCCACTTGTGCCTATCGTCGTGATGAAAATAATATGCCAGGTTCAAAAAAAGAGGTCAAAAATGCCCGTGAGGAAGGGGCTGAATTTATGTTTATGATGCAACCGATAAAAATAGAAGTCGATGACAACAACCAAGTCATTGGCATTCGGATGGTCAAAACAGAACTCGGTCAACCTGATGCTAAAGGGCGCCGCAGTCCTCAAGCTATAGAAGGTTCAGAGTTTGTACTGGAGGCTGATATCGTCATTGTTGCCTTTGGATTCTTACCTCACGATATTTCGTGGTTGCGTGCCGAAGGGATTCAATTGACCCGCCGCGGTACAATTTCAGCCATTCCTATCACTTATCAAAAACTAGCCTGCCAAACGGACAATCCCAAAATCTTTGCGGGTGGTGATATCGTGCGCGGTGCAGATCTCGTCGTTACAGCCATTTCAGATGGACGAATGGCTGCAAAAAGTATGATGAACTATTTGGGTGTATCTACTATGACTCACGACAGCCAAATAATGGAGAAAGTATCATGACAAATCGTTTTATTGTTGCAGATGCCAACAAATGTATTGGCTGTAAAACTTGTGAAATCGCCTGTGTAATGTCTCATACCAATGATATCGGTATGTCAGCAGATAATTTTAATCCTCGTTTGCGGGTCATTAAGGGTCAGCATATTACGATTCCTGTGATGTGTCGACAGTGTGATAATGCGCCATGTGCCAACGCTTGTCCTACGGATGCGATCATCCGTAAAGCAAACAGTATTCAGATTATTCAAGAGCGTTGTATTGGTTGTAAAACCTGCGTTATCGCCTGCCCATTTGGAGCGATGACAGTTGTCACTCAAGAACTCGGATTTGATCAAGAACGCGGTATCGATAACTATCAAACTCAAGCGATCAAATGTGATTTATGTATTGATAATCCAAATGGCCCAGCATGTGTCTCTGTTTGCCCAACCAATACATTAACACTAGTTGAGCCAAAAACTATCGATAAAATGATTCAAGAAAAACAGAAACGTACTGCATTAGACGAGATCAATATTTTTGTTCAACTATAACAAGCGCCGCTAACGAATAAAAATAGATCCCCGTTAGCTATTATAGTGAATATCACAGCCGTATATATAGAGAGACAGATTATGAAAAAAGTACTCACCGTTTGCCCATATTGTGCATCTGGTTGCAAAATTAATCTTGTAATAGAAGATAATAAAATCATCAGCGCTGAAGGGGCTAATGGCGTCACTAATCAAGGGCAGCTTTGTTTAAAAGGTTATTATGGTTGGGATTTTTTAAATGATACCCAAATTTTAACTCCACGATTAAAGACCCCCATGATTCGTCGCCAAAAAGGCGGGGAATTTGAAGCCGTAAGTTGGGATGAGGCGATTGATTATGTTGCAGATCGTTTTGCACAGATTAAGCAACAGAATGGTCCAGATGCCATAATGTTAACCGGATCATCTCGTGGTACCGGTAATGAAACAAATTATGTGATGCAAAAGTTTGCTCGGACCGCAATTGGTACCAATAATATCGACTGTTGTGCTCGGGTTTGCCATGGGCCATCGGTTGCAGCGCTGCAAGTTACCTTAGGTAATGGAGCGATGAGTAATTCAATTATTGAACTGGAAGATAGTAAATGCTTATTAATCTTTGGTTACAATGCTGCAGACTCTCATCCGATCGTGGCTAGACGGATTATTAAAGCTAAAGAAAAAGGTGCTAAAATTATTGTTTGTGACCCTCGCTATATTGAAACCGCCCGTATTGCAGATATCTGGCTGCCTCTAAAAAATGGTAGTAATATGGCACTGGTTAATGCCTTTTTAAACGTGTTAATTAATGAAAATCTCTATAATCAAGAGTATGTAGAGCGTTATACCGAAGGCTTTGATGAACTAAAAGCAGTGATTGATAAATACACGCCAGAATATGTCGAAGAGATTACAGGACTCACAGCCAAACAGATCCGTGAAGCCGCTTATATGTATGGAAAATCATCTGCTGCCACTATTTTATGGGGTATGGGAGTGACCCAATGGGGGCAAAGTACAGACGTAATTAAAGGCTTATCAAGTATGGCTCTAATTACGGGTAATTTAGGTCGCCCTAATGTTGGCGTAGGCCCAGTACGGGGGCAAAACAATGTGCAAGGTGCTTGCGATATGGGGGCAACCCCAAAAGATTATCCGGGCTATCAAAAAGTTGCTGATATGGCAGTTCGTCAAAAATTTGCTAAAGCATGGCAAGTAAAAGAACTACCAGAAAAACCAGGTTATACCATTACTGAAGTTCCTCATCATATTCTAGATGGAAAAATCAAAGCTTATTACATTATGGGAGAAGATCCGCTACAGACAGATCCTGAATTATCGACTATGCGAGAAGCAATTAAAAATCTCGATTTTTTGGTGGTACAAGATATTTTTATGACCAAAACAGCAGCCGAAGCCGATGTCATTTTACCTGCAACGTCATGGGGTGAACATGAAGGCATTTACTCAAGTGCTGATCGTGGATTCCAACATTTTGAAAAAGCGATAGAACCAACTGGTAATGTGAAAGTTGACTGGGAAATTATCAGTCTACTATCAACTAAACTGGGTTATCCAATGCACTATAACAATACCCAAGAAATTTGGGATGAGTTACGCATGCTTTGCGATCAATATAAAGGCGCTACTTATCAAAAAATGGCCGGGCTAGGCTATGTACAGTGGCCGTGTCCAGACGAAGATCATCCAGGCTCACCTTATTTGTATAAAGGGAATAAATTCGATCGGCCGAATGGAAAAGGTTTATTAATGAGTGCTGATTGGATACCGCCTAAAGAGCAATTGTGTGATGATTATCCAATGGTACTTTGCACTGTCAGAGAAGTAGGTCATTATTCTTGCCGTTCAATGACGGGAAATTGTCGCCCTCTACAAGCGTTAGCTGATGAACCGGGTAATGTACAAATTCACCCTGAAGATGCAATGCGCTTGGGTATTGAACATGAAGCGTTAGTGTATGTGGAATCTCGACGAGGTAAAGTGATTACTCGGGCAGATGTGACCCCTAGAGCAAATAAAGGGGCAGTATATATGACTTATCAATGGTGGATCGGCGCATGTAACGAATTGACTCTTGATCATCTAGATCCAGTATCCCGTACTCCTGAATATAAACATTCGGCAGTCAAGGTCAGTAAAATTGACAACCAACAATGGGCTGAACAACGGGTACAAAAGCTATATACTGAATTAAAAGATAGACTTAAACAGACGGCGAAAGTCGCATAAACCAATGCACCTTATTTAAGGGTGCCATTGATTAGAATCAATTGAGTCGTCGTCTTAATCTTCGTTATAATTTTGCTGGAAAGTGTTATTATAGTGAAAAAATTGGTTTTATTGATAACGTAAATGTAACAATGGAAACGGATTACCTTGTGAATCCGTTTCACTTCTACCGATACTCTGAAATCCCTGTTTCTGATAAAACGCCAGTGCTTGTGGATTTTGTTCATTAACATCTAAAAAGATCTCACGAGAACGTTGTTTCGCAAAATTAATAAGTTGCTGCCCATAACCTTTTCTAAAATGGTTAGGTTCAATAAACAGCATCTCGACTCTATTTTCATCAAAACCAATAAAACCGACAATTTCGGTCGATACCTCTAATACCCAAATTTCAACCAAATCAAGCCATTGGGCTTGA
Source organism: Orbaceae bacterium BiB (assembly GCA_036251205.1). Lineage (NCBI taxonomy): Bacteria > Pseudomonadati > Pseudomonadota > Gammaproteobacteria > Orbales > Orbaceae > Orbus > Orbus mooreae. Next base: position 1,346,390 of record CP133958.1, read on the forward strand.
AGTTGTTGATATAATAGAGCAATATCATTTTGTGTTAAAAAGCGATGTGTTGCACTAACTGAACCAGACCATAATTCAAGCAATATCGGATGCTCAGATTTTACTACTGGCCTAATTAAAATTGACTTACTGTTGCTTTTCACGAATTAACCGCCAATATTCTGAGACTGCTTTTTGGTGCGCTTTATAATTAGTGGTAAAAACATGACCACCTTGGGCATCTGCAACAAAATAGATATAATTAGTTTTATCTGGATGTGCTGCGGCCTCTAAAGAGGCTAAACTCGGCATAGCAATTGGCGTTGGCGGGAAACGCTTAATAATATAAGTATTATAAGGATTTGTCGCATCACGCAAATCTTTACTTAATAACTTACCCGTATAACGTTCCCCCATACCGTAAATCACTGTTGGGTCAGTTTGTAGTAACATTTTATATCTTAAACGATTAATAAATACCGATGCAACTTTTGCCCGTTCAGCATCAACACCCGTCTCTTTTTCAATAATGGATGCCATAATCAGCATTTCATAAGGTGTTTCATAAGGGAGATCATCATCGCGATTATCCCATATAGCCTGTAACGTTGTTTTCATCTTTTGATGAGCACGTTCCAAAATTGCTAAATCCGAAGTCCCATTAGTATAGTTATACGTATCAGGGTATAGCCAACCTTCTAGTGAACCGTCAATATTCAATTTTTGTGCAATTTCATCTAATGTAAGATCCATTAAAGTAGAAGAAATATTCGGGGCTTCTTGCAAGATTTTGAGCCAATCTTTCGCCGTTTTACCTTCCACAAATTGGACCGTTAATTGTACTTCTTTACCACCCACTAACAGTTGCAAAAACTGCTCAACCGTCATATCAGTTGCTAATGAATAAGTTCCCGCTTTAATACCTTGTAGTTCAGGATTAATTTTCATTAAATAAGGTAATAAGGAAGCATCTGCAATTAATTCTTCTTGCTCCATTTGTTTAGCTAAACTGGCAACAGAAGTTCCTCTTTTTAGAACAAAGGTCTGTTCTGGTGTTGAAAGATGTATCGTTTTCTGCGCAAAATTTTGTATATACCAATAACCAATACCTAAAGCAATCACGACTAAAAGAGAGCAGGTAACAATAAAATAAATCAGAGATTTTTTTTTCATAACTATCATTAATCTACATACCGTAATTTAGCGCGCTCAGTTAAACGAGTCAAAAGTTCATAGGCGCTCATACCTGAATGTGCAGCAATTTTTTCAACAGGTAATGCGGCATTCCCCCAGAAAATAACTTCATCACCCGCTTGGTCTGTTGCTTGTGGACCTAAATCAACTAAAATCATATCCATTGCAACGCGACCAACAATTGGCACTAAACGATCGTTAATCCATACTGGCGTATCAGGCAAAATATCTCTCGGATAACCATCACCATAGCCCATTGCAACAACAGCTAAACGTGTATCGTGCTTAGCTTGCCAAATTAATCCATAGCCCAATGATTCATCTTTTTTATGCTCTCGCACGGTGATAATTTCAGATTTAAAGGTCATCACTGATTTGAGTCCAAACTCAGCGGCAATCGCTTTATTTGCTTCACTATAACTAAAGGGAGAAACACCATATAATGCAATGCCAGGACGAATAACGTCACGATGTGACATTGGCCATGCTAAAATACCGCCAGAAGCAGCAATCGATTGCTTACCAAGTAAAGATTGGTCATCAATCGAATTAATAAAGAGATCAAATGTAGCCATTTGATGGAGTGTTTGTGCAGAATTGAGCTCATCAGCACTACTAAAGTGACTAATAATATTAATCGGTTTTTTTACACAGGCTAAATCTGCTAATTGTTGAAAATAGTCCTTGGCTTCCTCAGGCCTAAAACCTAAGCGATGCATACCTGAATCAAGTTTAAACCACACATCGAGAGAGTTAACAGGTAAGGACATTTTCCGTAGTGTTTCAATTTGCTGAGCACAATGAATAACCGTTTGTAAATTATAATCGACTAATTGTGATGGACAATCATGAAGAAACAGCCCCTCTAATATCAATATTGGGAACTGCACACCAATTTTGCGCAGTTCAATCCCCTCTTCTAATCGAGCGACACCAAAATAATCGACAACCCGATCTAGGATCGTGGCAATTTTATTTTTACCGTGCGAGTAGGCATTGGCTTTAACTATAGCCATAATTTGGCTAGTTGGACTTAGCTGCCTAAACAAATTTACATTGTGTAATAACGCACTAACACTGACTTCTATAGTCGCAATTGACATATTCTTCTCTTTTCTTCAACTTCTTGCTTAATTTAGTTTTTTTGTACCACGCGATGTGGCTTCTGAGCGTTCACATCGATTAATGTTTCGAGTCATCATAATAATAACGATAAATATCAATAATAAACATATCGCTACATAAGCTAATGCATTATTGACATACAGATTTAGGTAATAAGCTAATACAAAAATTAAGACTAGTCCTATACCATATAGTACCGATAAAGCGATACTTTTTAATACTCCCGATAGATATCCCACCAATAATATTGCACAAATCGCTACAGCAATAAAATAAGCAAGATTAATCACCCAATAACTCGCTAAAACTAACTCAATTAAATAAAATAACACCAGACCAATTGCAACAATAAAATAATTAACTAAGCTTAATTGGGATTTCTTAAATAGATCAATCAGTAATAACCATAAAAATGCTAAAGCTAACGTTAAATAACTGCTGTTTAAAGTATCAATAACGAATCGATAATTATCCACTTTATTTATTACGCTTGTATCAGGCGTTGTACCCTGCACAGCATCAACTATTTTATTGGCATAATCAATAGCTTGAGACTGCAAATCAATAAAATAATTATTATCTAGCGTAGATATCGCATACTGCTGCATAAAGTAGATAGGTATTTGAGCTAATGCGATCAAAATAATGATGCCAAGTATTTTCCAAAAGACTGCAATTCTATTTTCCACGATGCTTATTCCTATTATTATGTTCAGTGGTTTAAAATTCTGTACCTAACTATCTTTTATAGTATAGAGTTTTTATAGTATAGGGCAAAAAATAAAAATAATGATTTGTTTTATGACAAAGAACTAGTTACCTATTTTAATTTTTGTTTTTAATAATGACAAACGAATTTGCAAGTATTATATTTGTATCTTTAATAACAATTATAAGGTATTTATCATGACATCATCTATGTGGCAATTTTCCAAACGCGCAGCTGCTCTTAAAAGTTCAGCAATTCGAGAAATTTTAAAAGTAACTGAATTGCCCGATGTTATCTCATTTGCAGGGGGACTCCCATCACCAAATTCATTTCCTATCGCGAAAATAAAACAAGCAGTTGATGATATTATGGATAGTGATGAATCGTTCAACGCTTTACAATATGGTCCAACGGAAGGGTATAAACCATTACGCGAATGGGTTGCTAATTTAATAAATCAACGGGAAAAAACGCACTTAACCATTGATAATGTATTAATCGTCACTGGCTCACAACAAGCACTTGATTTAATTGGTAAAGCCTTGATCGACGAAGGGACAAAGGTACTTGTTGAAACGCCGACTTATTTAGGAGCTTTGCAAACATTTACCCAATATGAGCCTGAATACGTTTCAATAGCAAGTGATGATCAGGGGCTCAATCCGGATCAATTAAGTGATGAAGAAGCGAAATCGGCAAACTTTTTATACACTATTCCAAACTTCCAAAATCCAACTGGACGTCGCTTATCAGAAGAACGACGTAAAAAACTTGCTGAAAAAGCAAAGAAAAATAACCTATTAATGATTGAAGATGATCCTTATGGCGAACTTGATTATCAAGGGCATCGTCTACCTAGCTTAATTAGTTTTGCGCCGGATAATACTGTTTATTTAGGTTCATTCTCTAAAATTTTAGCACCCGGTATGCGTCTAGGTTACGTTGTTGGTCCTGTTGAATTTATTCGTAAATTAGTACAGTTAAAACAAGCAGCCGATTTACATACGCCAAGTTATACGCAACATATTGCTTACCAAGTTATTAAAGATGGTTATTTAGGTTCTCATATTCCTAAAATTCGTGAATTATATAAAACACGTTGTCAGTTTATGCTTGCACAACTTGATAAATATATGCCAAAAACAGTACGTTGGACTAAACCAGAAGGTGGTATGTTTATTTGGGTTGAATTACCTGAACATATTAATAGTACTGAATTACTTGCTAAAGCTGTTAAAAGTAATGTCGCTTTTGTACCCGGTGAAACATTCTTTGCTACCAATCCTAAAAAGAACTGCTTACGCTTAGCGTTTGTTACTGTGCCAGAAGAACGCATTGAAAAAGGCATCAAAATTCTTGCTGACTTAATTAAGTAAGTATTAGAAAGAGTTTCAGGGCTAAGCCCTGAAACTGCCCCTAATCACTCAATTCAATAACATTTTCGTTATAATATTGCTGTAAGCTATTATTCTAGTATAAAATTCATACCATATTTATAACTCAATAAAAAATCCAGTAATTATTGCCAATAATATTAATCAATAAGGCTTTGTTGCTTAGTCTCTTTACCTAACACGATTATTGCAATAATAGCGAATAGAATTGCAATCGCAAATAGCATAAAGATTGTTGATATTGAAAAACCGGCTGAAACCAGTCCACCGACCAATAAAGGGCCTAAAATCCCGCCAATTCGACCTATTGCCGCAGCCATTCCAGCTCCCGTTGCGCGTATTTTAGTAGAGTATTGCTCGGGTGTATAAGCATACATAGCACCCCATGCCCCTAAATTAAAAAATGATAGTAATGCCCCATATAGTAGTAAAAGGTTGGCACTTTCAGCTAAACCAAATAGATAAGCACTACTCAATGTACCCAATAAATAGGTCGCTAAAACCCACTTTCGACCAACTCGTTCAATCAACCATGCTACAGAAAAATACCCAGGCAACTGTGCTAATGTCATGATCAATACATAGCCGAAACTCTGTACTAATGTAAATCCTTTCAGCATCATCACACTCGGTAGCCATAAAAACATCCCATAATAGGAGAACACCACACAAAACCAAACAATCCATAGCATTATGCTACTTTTGCGATATTGCGGAGATAATAGCGTGATTAATTTGGTATAAATAGACTCTTTTTTCTCAGCACTATTTAAGGAGTCATAAATTGGGGAGTCAGGTAATCCTGTTCGTAAATAAAGCGCATAAAAAGCAGGTAATGCACAAATAATCATTGCGCCACGCCAACCAATGCTTGGCAAAGGAATTAAAAAATAAGCAATTAAGGCAGCTAAAATCCAACCGACTGCCCAAAAACTTTCCAATAAAACGATAATACGCCCACGCACAGCGGGTTCAACACTTTCACTAACCAATGTTGACGCTACGGGTAACTCACCACCTAATCCCATACCAATAAAAAAGCGTAGTACCAATAAACTCCCAAGTCCCCAAGCAAAGGCACTCAAGCCACTAGCAATGCTAAACATCAGTAATGTGATTAAAAAAGCGGATTTACGTCCTTTTTTATCTGCGTATATACCAAATATAAATGCACCAATAGCCATACCTATCGAATTAACACTACCAATAAGTCCAAGCTCACCAGCAGTTAAATCCCAATCAAGTTTTAAAGCAGCAAGAATAAAAGACAATAAACCGACATCCATTGCATCAAATAGCCAACCAGTACCTGCAATCAATAATAATTTATTACTTGAGATTTTTTTACAAGGCAAATTATTCATATTTTGTAAAATATATAAAACATTGAGTTTATGTATCAAAACAAATTTTCAACAAAATGTCCATAGCTTAATCTAACAAAACCAAAAGAATCACCAAAAATATCACCTTTAGAAACTGTAACACCTTTAGATAACCAATAATTTAACAACTGTTCTTCTTGTTTAATATTTTGAACGTTAAGATTAAGGTATAGATGCATCCCCCCCTGAACTTTACTATAGCTATAATAATCAGGGTGATACTGATTAAGCCATGTAAGTAAATGTTGGTATTTAATCTGTAACTGTTGCTGTAAATGTTGCTGATGATCTAAGTAATGATTACGCAAATAATCTTCAGCCAATAATTGAGGTAAAATACTCAGTCCTGAGTCAATATATTGTCTAATTTCAGCTAAACGACTGATAACATGAGTTGGTGCAATCATCCATCCAACACGAATGCTCCGACCTAAATATTTCGACAATGAACCTAAGTAAATAACCTGATTATGTTGATCCAATTTTTTAATTGGAGAACAGTCCAATTTAGGATCAAAAGAGAGTGCACTGTACGCATCATCTTCAACAATGCCTATTCCCTCTTTACGGCAAAAAGATAAAATATCTTGTTTACGATTTAAACTCATTGTTATACCTGTCGGATTTTGGAAAACAGGATTGAGTAAAAGCCATTTCAAAGGATGCTGTTTTTGTAGACTTATCAGGTCATCAAGTCGAATGCCTTGTTCATCCATGCTAATACCATAGATTCGGATCCCTGCTGCTTGGAACAAAGGTAAAGAATAAAAATATGATGGCGATTCAATACCGATTGCATCGCCTGGTTTAAGCAGACCTTGTGTGATTAAAAAAAGGGCTTGTTGAGTTCCCGAAGTAATTAAAATTTGCTCAATGGGAACATCCATCGCAAATTTATGCCGCATATAATCCGCAATATATCGTTTTAAAGAAGGTAATCCTATTTGTAATAAGTCACTATTTTTCTCTTGATAAATCAGTTCTTGTGAAGACATTTCTGGCAAAGTTAATTTAGGAATAAGATATGCTGGTAAGTCACCATTAGCTAAATCACAAATCACATCGTTATTTAGCATTGTTTGTTTTTTCAAATGTTGTACTTTTTGCTGATATAAAGAAACCGGTCGATGAAAATGGCTAGGCAAATGCCAATTAATCGTAGGATAAGTCTGTAGCCCCCATTTATCAGCATTCACAAATGTTCCACAGCCTAACTTACGTACTAAAATATTGCGCTCAGTTAAGCCCTCTAAAGCATGTACAATGGTAGAACGGTTAATCATCAACTGTTTAGATAACTGCCGCTCAGAAGGTAAACGTTCACCAGAAATTAGCACCCCCTGATCAATGTAACTTTCAATTAATGCACTGACTCTTTTATATAAAGGCCCTTTAAATAAATTTAGCTGTGTCTGATTCCACATAATCAATATCTATAAACGAGGTAATACTAGCTATCATATAAAATTGGATGGTATAAAAATAGTCCAATTGGCTGTTTTTTCCATTTTTTAATTTTTCCATAATAGTGCCAACGTAATCGTTCATTATTTTATTGGAGAGAAGAAGATGAATAGTAAAATTATTGGTTCACAAACGGTTAAACGCGGCATGGCACAAATGCAAAAAGGCGGTGTTATTATGGATGTGATTAATGCCGAACAAGCAAAAATTGCTGAACAAGCGGGAGCTGTAGCGGTGATGGCATTAGAACGCGTACCTTCAGATATTCGTGCTGCTGGTGGTGTCGCGAGAATGGCCGATCCATCTATTATTGAAGAAGTCATGAAAGCCGTCTCTATTCCAGTAATGGCTAAAGCGAGAATTGGCCATATTGTAGAGGCGCGAGTGTTAGAAGCAATGGCGGTAGATTATATTGATGAAAGTGAAGTCCTTACTCCTGCCGATGATCAATATCATTTATTAAAAAGTGATTTTATTGTGCCTTTTGTCTGTGGCTGCCGAGATTTAGGTGAAGGATTACGCCGCATTGGAGAAGGCGCATCGATGCTAAGAACAAAAGGAGAACCAGGTACGGGAAATATTGTTGAAGCTGTTCGCCATATGCGTAGAGTCAATGAACAAATTCGTCTTGTAACAAGTAAAACTCCTGATGAGTTAATGACCTATGCTAAAGAGATTGGCGCCCCTTATGAACTTATTTTACAAGTGAAACAATTAGCAAAACTGCCCGTTGTCAATTTTGCTGCCGGTGGTATTGCTACACCAGCAGATGCTGCACTGATGATGCAATTGGGTGCAGATGGTGTATTTGTCGGTTCCGGTATTTTTAAATCAACTAATCCTGAAAAATTTGCACAAGCGATTGTACAAGCGACGACTCATTTTAATGATTACCCACGTATTGCTGAATTATCGAAAAACTTAGGTAGTGCAATGAAAGGCATCGAAATTAGTCAATTATTAGCCTCTGAACGTATGCAGGAGCGCGGTTGGTAATGAAAACGATTGGCGTATTAAATTTACAAGGCGCGGTTAGTGAGCATATTACAATGCTCGCTAAATTGGTGAATATTCAGCCTAAGCTTATTAAACACCCTAAAGATCTAAGCTCAATTGATGGACTGATTATCCCTGGTGGTGAGTCAACAGCACTTAGTCGTCTGATAAAAGAGAACAATTTGTATCAACCTATCCAACAATTCGCCAACACAGGTAAAGGAATTTTAGGAACCTGCGCTGGATTAGTTTTATGTGGTAAGTCGACAACAGATATAACTCAAAAAGATCAGGAGGTTACACCTTTAGGATTGATGGATATTATTGTTGAACGTAATGGCTTTGGTCGACAAATAGATAGTTTTGAGACAGAACTTAATATTGAAAGAATTGGTGAACAAATTCCAGCAATATTTATTCGAGCACCCTATATTGCGGAACTTGGTAAAGATGTCATTCCATTGAGTTATGTTGATAATCACTGTGTCATCGCTCAATCAAATAATATATTAGCCTGTTCATTTCATCCTGAATTAACCCTAGACTTAAGAATAATGCAGTACTTTACCAAACAATTTTGTTAAATAATCAGTCAAGATAAGCATAGCAAATAGAGTTAACATACTGTTTTACTACTCTTTTAACTATATAATAGAAATTGGGGTGGGAAAATCTCACCTACTTTTTAAATCACCATCAAACCATTTCTATTTATCCATATATCCCGTATACCAATTAGCATAAAAAGTATTTTTTTTCAATAGCTAAAAATTATTAATGATTACTTATTAATCTAAATAAACAATATGACAAAAAATTAATCAAAACAGATAATCTTAATTAAGTAACATCAGTAATTAAAATAGGTAAATGGACTACGTAACTAATTTATAGTAATAAAAAAATAACTAAATTTAAATGGAAAAGCGGGATAAAATGTATGAAAAAAATACTATGCAATGCTCAATGTTATCCAAAAAAATCACCTAATCCTTATCGGAACACAAACTGCTAATGCGGCTCTCACATCAAAAACATCAAGTATATTAGGCAATGCGCCCTATTTTATATTATCGGATCGTACAACTACATTAAAAGATAGTACTGAATTATTAGGTTTTACGATGCCTATTAAAAACAGCTTATCTGCCGATATTGAAATAACCCAAATAAATTCGACAGTCTCAAGTACGGCGATTGTCGCTATAGCTGGAATGAAATTTAGTGATGTAACCCCATTGGTTAAGGCCAATAATTACACTTATCAATTATCACAAACAGATCTGCTAATTGATGATCAAGACGGCGATGCCTCTGCCAATAATTCAACGTTTTCCCAAGGAACACTTAGAGGCGTTTGGTTCAATCAAAAAGGAACCATTATTGATGATTTAGAGCAACCCCTGTCAGCTTGTGAATCACCATATACATTATTCCTCATTGCCAACAATGTATCAGCTAACACCACTTATGGGAATCCTGCTATCAATAACTACGGTTCTGGCACAGTAATGTATACATTCAAAGTCGCAAAACCAGAGGTCTGTTATCTAAAACCACTTGATTTAACAGTATTAACCACGGGGACTACGCTACCTGGTGGCTTTAATGCGAATGTCTTTGATACCACAAAAGGATTTATCATCTCTGGTTTGAAAAAGAATAATAAACAGTTTCCAACAACCGGTTTTAAAGGTGTAGAATTTACGTTATTAGGTGCAGGTGATGATCAAAGTAAGTACCGATGTAGTGTTGAAAATGGTGCAAGTGAACTCAATCTATCTGGTAGTGGTACAGCTTATGAAGGACTAAATTGTACAATACGTTATGAAAAAAACACGCGATTTAATTATGATATCACGATTAATATGGAATATAACGATGGTTCCAGCTGGTCTAAGATAGGTAGTTATACAATACCAAAACCAACCTTATGGACTTTTATGATACAAGAGTTACCTTATGCCAATCAAAATACACTTAGCCAGGCGACTTCTTTTCCCGCACTAACTAGCTGTAGTGGGCAAAATGTCACAAGTATTAATGATGATATATATAAGAATAGACTACAATATATGTTTAGACGAAATGAAATCACCAATAGTCTCGGCTCAGATCCTATAGCCTATCCAGAAGGAACATCGCCGACTGTGGTCAATAGCCAATATTCGCGTGATGCCGACGGTACTTTCATGGGGGAATGGGGTGGCATCTATAAATATGATTATTCTAGTGGTAATCAACTAATGTTCTACTGGACAGCAGAAAGTTATTCCGACCTTTCTCAATTTGAAATTAGTACGACAGGTAGCATATATCCAACATCGGCAAGTTCAAACTATGTCATGAGTATGTGCCGAGGTTAATGCTATTCATATAATAAAATAAGAAATAAAATGAGTGAAGCTATGTGACTTTTACGATAAACAATTTGATATTGATAATAATTTTCATTATTATTACTAAAATTAATTAGCTATTGTAAATTTACATGAATTCATTACTAATCCCTTCTGCTCAATGGATTGAGCCCTATTTAGATATTGCGGATGGAAAAGATCTGTTTCGCTTCCATATTCAAGATGCCTTTAACTACCATGGTTATGATGCAGTTGGTGGAGTTGTATTAGGTTTTAGGCTACTGCAGCGTTTAAGCTATCAATTTAATACTGATAGAAAACCGCTACAAAGACGTGAAATTGGACTCTTTACCGCTTTTCCTGGATTAGGTGCACGTGATTGTTTTGAACTTATTACAAGAATGGTCACTGATCAGCGCATTACTGTCGATACTGAGTTTTCCGATACAACTGCACAACCTGGCATTTATGGTCGTTTCTATTTTCAATTCAGTTACCAAGGTCAAAAATTAGCCCTTGCTCCTATTGAAGGCTATCCTGGAGCACATTTTTTAAAAATTGGCTTAGCAAGTAAACAACAAAATGTCACGGCTCACACGATGCAACAATGGCAAAAAGCGAAATGTGATTTAGCCAATACATTGTTATCAAATCGTACCGAGGATGTTATCCGAATCCTATGAGTCGCTTGTTTCAACTGCTATTAACACCTGTATTAATTGTCATCTATTGGCAAATATTATCGAGCTCAGGCTTAATATCGCCTTACCTATTACCGACGCCGTTAAAAGTTTGGCAAGCGGCGATTAATATGTTTGAAACAGGCGTTTTACAAAAACATATTATTGTCTCATTAATCAGAGTCCTTAGTGGTTTTGCATTAAGTTGTTTACTCGGCGTGATTCTCGCAGGATTCGTCAGCTCAAGTATCTGGATAGAGAGATTATTATCAGCTCCAATCACCTTATTAAGAATGATCCCACCATTAGCGATGGTGCCTTTATTGATTTTATGGTTAGGCATAGGCAATGAAACCCAGTTAACAATTATTATTCTGGCATCTATATTCCCGATCTTTTTGAATACTCGAGATGGTTTAAAACGAGTTGATGCAACACAAAAAGAGCTAGCTAAAAGTTTAAATTTATCACCGATACGCTATGTTTTTGCTATTGTTATACCCAATGCGATCCCCTCTTTTGTGACCGGTTTTAGGTTAGCTTTTGGCTACAGCTGGCGAGCTTTAGTTGGGGCCGAGTTAATTGCAGCAAGTAGTGGACTTGGCTACTTAATTGTTGATGCACAAGAGATGCTAAGAACCGATGAAGTGATTGTCGGGATATTAACTATTGGCATCTTAGGATGGATGCTTGATTCACTAATCAATATTTTATCGAAAAAATTATTAGCTCATCGTTTTCCAGAGGTCGCTAACTAATGATTAGATTGAATAATATTCGGAAAAGCTACCACAATAAACTGGTGCTAAATAATATTAATTTGAATCTTAACAGAGGTGAGATAGTCTGTTTACTTGGTCGTTCTGGTTGTGGAAAATCAACCTTACTAAGAATTATTGCAGGCTTAATCCTATCTGACTCAGGTTCAATTAATGTACAACAAAAACAATGTGCCATGGTTTTTCAGGAGCCGCGTTTATTACCATGGTTATCTGTTGCTGAAAATTTAAAACTTGCTTTACCATTTTGGCTCAGCAGACAAAAAAAAATGGATAAAATCGTTCAAAAACTTACAGAAGTACAGCTTCCTGATTGTGCTAATCTTATGCCGAGAGAACTTTCTGGAGGAATGGCTCAACGAGTTGGTATAGCCAGGGCATTACTAAAACAACCAGATATATTATTACTTGATGAACCTTTTGCTGCATTAGATGCATTAACCCGAAGTGATTTGCAACAAGCACTAAAGCACCTAATTAAGCAGCAAAATAAAACCTGCTTATTCGTTACTCATGATATCGATGAAGCACTCCTGATTGGCGAACGTATTATTGTGATGCAAGAGGGGAAACTTGAAGTTGAACATTATACGGCACAACATAGCGATTTAAACAATTTAAAACAACAAATTACACAACAACTTCACTATTCATAATCGGAGTTATTTATGAAAAACTATTTAAAATTAGCAACTATTGCTGCACTCTTTTTTACCACTACCGTGTATGCAAATGACGATATAATCAATATTAGCTATGTAAAATCACCACTAAATATGCAAATGATTGTAATGAAAGAGAAACATTTGTTAGAAGATAATGCCGCCAAAGAAGGATTATCGATAAAATGGCACGAAATAAACTCAGGGGCAAAACAAGCACAAGCTTTATCTAGTGGTGATCTTGATTTTGGTGGAGTAATGAATACAACCTCCGTACTAATGGCAAATGGTGTTGGTAGCCCAATTAAAATTATTGCGGGTGTTTCTAGACCCCGCGATGTATACGCTATAGTGTCACCTAAAAATGGTATAACATCACTCAGTGAACTTAAAGGTAAAACAATTGCTGGGCCTAAAGGAACCGTTCTATACCAAACTTTAGTTGCCGCACTTGTTAAAAACAATATGACTATTAATGATGTTAACTTCCTACAGATGGAATTACCTCAAGCATTTTCAGCACTGCAATCAGGACGAGTTGATGCCGCACTACTCGCAGCAAATATGATGATAAAAGCAGAAGAGGAAGGAGGCAAAGTATTAACAACTGCGAGCGGTTTAACTTCACCATTACTAGTGATGACATCTACCGATAAAGTGATTAAAGCACACCCAGAGTGGGTTGAACTAGTCATCAATACTCATGATGAAGCAGCTAAATGGATTGAAGCCAACCCGCAACAAGCCATCGAATTAGCAGCTAATGTGCAAGGTATTTCAATTGAAGACGCACAAAAACTCTATGATTGGTCGCATTTCACTCAACGTTTAAACCAACAGGATATCAAAGATATGTATTCTGAAATGGATTTTATGTTAGAAAATGACATGATGCGTAATAAAATTTATGTTGAAGATATTATTTTACCTATCGCATTGGAGAATGAGTAATGACTGAATTATCCGTTATCGTTAGCGATCAAGATGGTGATATTGAAATAACCCGAGAAGATCTATTAAAGTATGCCACTAAAGCGAATGTTATTGCTGCAGCATTGATGATTCGCGTAAGCCATTATGCATTCTCATTACTTTCACCAACCACACCTGTTATAAGACGGAAACTTTATTGGACATTAGGTTTTCCTGGTCCAGGTATTCTAGATTGTGTAGAGATGTTAAGTCATGCCGTTCGCGAAGGTCGCTGCTTACAAAAACCAACACTAGAAAATCCTGATGCACCACTTTCAGTACTTGGACAATTTCTATTTGAAATTAGCTATGAAGGTAAAACATTACAACTTTGGCCTGATAAAACTATTTTTGATGACGAATTCCGCACACAGGTATCTAAATGGCAAGATGCAGAGCCAAATACGCCTGAACATAATGCATATTTGCAATATAAGGACAACAAAGTCAAAACCATTATGTCATTAAGTAATGATGTACTCTTTCATCTGCGATGGATTAAAAAGTAGCTAAAAGAACGAGTTTTGCCCTTAAATCGACTATTGGTAAAGGGCAAATGATGATTAATCCTGTTTTATTGCTGATGGAACTAAACGATAGTTGCGACAATAATATTTTCAGGATTTATATAGATACTCAGCGGAGAACCATGCTCGATTGTTAATTGTTTAAAATCTTCAATTGCACGAGAAGCATAGATATTAATTCCAGACGCTAAAGATAACGTCAACTCTCCCCAATGTTTACTACGAACAAAACTATCGACATGAGTCAGATAATGGTTACAATCAGCATGATCAAGTAGCTCGATTTGTGGCGCCTTAACGAATAATATCACTTCTTTACCAATCATTAGATTAAGACGTTCAATACTTGAATGCGTAATGTAGGCTGTCATTTCAGTCTGTTTATCTTGCAACAATACAGTAATAAATCCAGCGACCTCATTAATATTAATCGATGTAATTACACCATAAAACTGATTTCTAGCACTCGATTGTAAGGAAACTTTAGCAGCAACTTTAAGAATATCATTGAGCGGAAGCGTTTCATCACTTAGAATATTAAATGCATTCGTTTGCATTTTAGTTAGTAGATCATACATCTCAACAAAACGTATTCCGTATGGACTTAATGTCGCGCCGCCACCACCCTTGCCACCAGTTAATGTTTGAACGAATGGTTTTTCAGATAATGTATTGATATCATTAATTGCATCCCAAGCCGACTTATAGCTAATACCAATAGAGCGGGCGGCTTGGCTTAAACTCCCCATTTGATAAATCGCTTTTAATAATGTAATACGCTTAGCATCAGCAAATAGCTGATTATTAATTTTTAAGGTTAATAAGATATCTGTATTTAGCATAAGTTCAACTAATCAATTATTCCCAGTATTCAATCGTTCGCGTATAAACAATTTTCTCACCGTTCATCATCTCTGTTTTCGTTAACCAGTTGCCATACTCATCAAAATCACTATAGACAATGTGAGATCTCATATCATTACCAGCCATCTCAAGCGATTGATAGTGTAAAAACACATCGCTTTCGATTAATCGATTCAGCTCATCATATTTAAACTGAGTTTCCATTATAGAGGTATAACCATAGTCATGCTGATCAATATTGGTAAAATTAAACCAACTAATCTGTCCAAGTGCGTTAAAGTTATACTCAATCTTTAACTTTTTAAGTACCGATGGTTTTTCATAATCAAATGAGACGAACAACTCTTTAGTTTCATCAGAAACCGTATTATGTTGTACAACTAAACGTTGTTCAGCAACTCTCGGCGAAGGTAGTAATTTTATTTGAATACGATCGTCTTTTAACAGATAAAAACTATTATTAATTTGATAATCACCGACTGTTTGTTTACGTTGCCATTGATAATCTTTATCTCTTATTAACGTAGTAATCATGATATTTTTTTCTGCGCCTTCGAGACTAATTGATGATGCAGAATAATAGTTAATCAGTAAACCATCTTGATCATATTGTGTGATCGTTTTACCCTGACGACTATCATTTTCTGATTTAATTGAAACAATCGATTTTTTGACCGTTTTAGACTGCAGTGCAAATATTTGTACATCATCATTTTCTAATAACAGATTGATCTGTTGATTAGTTAGTTTAGCGAAGACGATATTATTAAAAAGAAATAGATTAAATATAACGATCCATATTTTCATCGCTATTATTCTCATTTTCCCCTTACCTCCTCTATTTTAATCATGATCAAATTAGGTACATAAATAAATAGATAACAAAACGCCCAGTTATACTATTTTATTACTATACCCGATTGATCATAATTAAATTGTCTATAATTTTCTATTTTATTACGGCTGATACAATTTCTTCTGCTTCTTGTTGAATCTGTTGCAGGTGCTCGCAACTAATAAAACTTTCTGCATATATTTTATAAGCATCTTCCGTTCCTGAAGGACGAGCGGCAAACCAACCATTTTCAGTCACAACTTTTAAACCGCCGATAGAAGCATCATTAGCCGGGGCTTTAGTTAAACATTGCTCGATTTTTTCACCAGCGAGTAAATCTGTCGTTAACTGTTTAGGATTAAGTTTAGATAATTTCTGCTTTTCAACATAATTGGCTGATGCTTGAATTCGTCCATAATAAGAGCAGCCATATTGCTGTTCAAGCTCTTGATACTGTACTTGAGGATTTTTACCCATTCTAGCGGTCATTTCAGCAGCAAGTAAACAAAGCACAATACCATCTTTATCTGTTGACCAAACCTGGCCATTTTTTCTTAAGAAAGATGCGCCTGCGCTCTCTTCACCAGCAAAACCAATTGTTCCGTTAAACAATCCATCTGCGTACCATTTAAAACCGACAGGAAATTCTAATAATTTTTTATTTAAACCTTGTGCAACTTTATCAACCATAGAACTGGTAACCAATGTTTTACCAATTGCAGTCTGACTATTCCAGTCAGGTCGATGTTTAAATAAATAGTTAATACAGCAAGCTAAATAAGCATTTGGCTTCATTAACCCTGCTGGCGTTACAATGCCATGACGATCAAAATCAGTATCGTTACCAAATGCTAAATCAAACTTATCTTTTAATAACAATAAACCAGCCATTGCATCAGCACTAGAACAGTCCATTCTAATAACACCGTCATGATCAAGATGCATAAAGCTAAAAGTGGTATCAACTTTATTATTCACAATATCCAGTTTTAGACCATATTTTTCAGCAATTCGAGGCCAATAGGTAATACCCGCGCCACCGAGAGGATCAACGCCAATATTTAATTCTTTAGTGCGAATAATATCAAAATCGATAATATTGATTAAATCGTCAATATAATCTGTTTCATACTCACGAGTATGCACATAACCGGAATTCATTGCTTGTGATAAGGTTAATCTTTTCGTTGCTAAAGCTAAATTTCCCTTTAATAGCTCATTTGCTCGAGCCTCAATGACAGAAGTAACAGCCGTATCTGCTGGACCACCATTAATTGCATTATATTTAATCCCCCCATCTTCAGGTGGATTATGTGAAGGAGTAATTACTATACCATCAGCTAAATTGTCTATTTTCCCTTTATTATAAGTAATAATAGCGTGCGAAATTACTGGCGTTGGTGTATATCCCCAATCTTTAGCAATAATACAATGGATATGGTTAGCCGCTAATACTTCGAGAACGGTTTTTAATGCCGGTTCTGATAAAGCATGGGTATCTTTACCAATGAAACAAGGACCGGTAATATTTTGTGCGTGACGATAATCAGCAATAGCCTGTGCAATAGCAATAATATGATCTTCGTTGAAAGTTGCTTTATTGGCACTTCCTCGATGACCTGACGTCCCAAAAATAACTAATTGGCTTGGTTCATGGCTATTTGGTTTTATGCTGTAGTAGTTATTTAATAAGCTATCGACATTAATTAAATCACTTGATTGAGCTAATTGCCCTGCTCTTGAATTCATTATTCTGCTTCCTATTGCGGTTGATACGACTATTTAGTAACAAATTGTTGTTTAACCAAATTTACTATCTGCTCAGGTACACCCATATCATTCATTAAAGACTCAATAATAAAAATTTTTCTATCAGTATTACTATTGGTCACAACAAAATACGGTGTATCTGGAATCTGTTTGGGTTTAGTATTATTTCCTGTCTGTAAAAGCGTTGTTTCATCTTTCGCTAAATAACGTCTCTTACTCCCATGTAAAGAAGCTGCCGCAGTAGAAAATAGAGATTTATTACTCTGATATAACACAGACAGAATCCATAAAAAACGATTCACAAGTTTTTTTTCATCAAGAAAATCATTATTCTTTACTAAGTTAACTAACATAGAAAAATCATTAGCCTCATCAGGCTGAGACTTAACTTTTTCGGGTGACTCAATAGCAAGTAAACGTCGTAATATACTTGATGCGCTTTCACCAATATGCTGAGTTTGCCCGGCAATATATTGGTATAATTCATCATCAATTTCGATTATTTTCATGCAATATTCCTTTATTTTTTGCAAAAATAGACAAAATTTATCTCATTGTGTAATTAATTGAGTATTGTTACTATCTTACTTCGAATATGAAAAAAGCACACGATCTCGAATCAATCTATACTGACTGTCAGTTATATTTAATAGCATCTATTGCAGATTCTACCAAAAATATTATGACATTTAGTAATAAGAGATAAAATAACAAGATCAGATTTAATTTGAAGTAAGTGGCCGCTAGCAACAACCTTTTCAAGCAACACCTTTGTTATAAATTGTATCATCAATTCACTAAATAATAAAAACCTGATTGCCATTTAATGACAGAGTTTATGCACTTTAATTAGTTATTAATTAATAATGAACATAATTTGTTTAAAAATGCCTAAGAAATGATTATTTACAATAAAATGACACTATGTAGTATCAATATTTGATAAAATACGTAAAGGTATTTTATATATTATACTCAATAAAATTTAAGTAATTGAGAAGCAAAGAGGATTCAGTCTATGAAAAGAATTACAACATTAGCATTTTTAGGCGCAGCTTTACTTGCTGGTTGTCAAAATAGTGATGTTTATTCTGGTGATGTTTATACCGCAGATCAAGCAAAACAAGTTCAACATGTTAGTTATGGTACAGTACTTTCAGTCCGTCCGGTAAAAATTCAAACAAATGCCTCATCAGATGGCTCATCAAATAACATTGTTGGTACATTAGGTGGCGCAATTCTTGGCGGCTTTTTAGGAAACACAATTGGTAATGGTACGGGTAATAGCTTAGCTATCGCTGGGGGAGCCATCGGTGGGGCTTTAATCGGTGGAGAAGTGCAAGACGCGGTTAGTCAGACTAATGCTGTAGAATTAGAAGTCCGTCAAGAAAATGGCTCAACGATTGTTTTAGTCCAAAAAGCATCAGCAAATGAGTTCCAAGTTGGTCAAGAAGTTCGTTTAGTTACCAATGGTAAACAAGTTAGTGCATCACCACGTTAAAAATAGATAAGGATAAAAAATGCGTATTTTACATACAATGATTCGTGTTGGTAATTTACAACGCTCAATTGATTTTTATACTAAAACAATGGGTATGAGATTACTAAGAACAAGTGAAAATCCTGAATATAAGTATTCACTCGCTTTTGTTGGTTATAATGATGAAAATAGCGCCGCAGTGATTGAATTAACCTATAACTGGGGTACTGAAAAATATGACCACGGTAATGCATTTGGTCATGTTGCGATTGGGGTTGATGATGTAGCAGCAACTTGTGAACGCATCAAACAAACGGGCGGTAAAGTGACTCGTGAAGCAGGCCCGGTCAAAGGTGGATCAACAATTATCGCTTTTGTTGAAGATCCTGATGGCTATAAGCTTGAGTTAATCGAGAATAAACAAGCTGATAAAGCATTAGGTAATTAATTTATATAAAAAAAGGACCCGTTGGTCCTTTTTAGAGCAAAAATAACCCCCAATAATTGGGGTTTATTTTTTTTAAGATAAAAAGACTATCGACGCTCACCAAAAATTCTTAATAACATAATAAATAAGTTAATGAAATCAAGATATAGTGTCAACGCACCAAAAATAGCATAACGTCTAAATGTACTTGGATCGTCAGTAGATAACTGTTCACCAAATGCTTTTAATTTTTGTGTGTCATAAGCTGTTAAACCAGCAAAAACAAATACACCAATATAGGTAATTGCCCACATTAACGGCGCACTTTGCATAAAGATATTAACGACTGAAGCAATCAAAATACCGATTAGCCCCATAAATAAGAAACGGCCTAAACCTGATAAATCAC
Organism: Orbaceae bacterium BiB; assembly: GCA_036251205.1. Classification (NCBI taxonomy): domain Bacteria; kingdom Pseudomonadati; phylum Pseudomonadota; class Gammaproteobacteria; order Orbales; family Orbaceae; genus Orbus; species Orbus mooreae. Next base: position 1,366,401 of record CP133958.1, read on the forward strand.
GTTTTGTCGTATAACCATAAAATGCCAAAGCAGCAAACATACCAGCAGAAATAAAGAACACGCTGACAATAGATGAAGCCGTATACATGATAAAAATCGATGTTAGTGTTAAGCCACTTAATGCTGAATATAACATAAACATCATCGTTGCCGTACTACCAGATAGACGGTTAATCATTCCAGAAAGTACAAAAACTAGTCCTAATTGAGCTGCGACTAAAATCCATGCAAACATACTCATGGAAGTAATATAACCATACTCATTAAAACTAAATAGCAAACGTAAAATAGAATCACTTGTTGACGCATACCAAGCAACTAACCCAGTTAATGCTAAACCGACTGTCATCCAACCATACACATGACTCATATATGTTTGAACTTGACTATTCGATTGTTCAATAATAGAGCCGTTAGGGGAATAATTATTCATTTAATAACCTCTTTTTGTAGAAAATGATGACTAAAACTTTCACCATTATATATTAATTGTACCTTAATGCCATTTTTTCAAGGACTCTTTATCAGATTTTTTTGCTTCAACCCAACTATCACCGTTGAGCGATTTCTCTTTTTTCCAAAACGGCGCTTCATTTTTTAAAACATCCATAATAAACTCAGCCGCAGCAAATGAATCTTTCCGGTGAGCGCTACTCACGCCCACATACACAATATTTTCATTGGCAAATATTTCACCAACGCGATGGATCACAACAACTCGATTAAGATCCCAGCGCTCTTTTGCTTTATCAATAATATTCATTAAAACTTTTTCAGTCATTCCTTGATAATGCTCAAGAAATAAAGAAGCAATATCACTTTTTAATGATCTGACTTTACCTGTAAATGTCACAATAGCGCCATCTTCGGGAGACTGAGACAACCACTGATAATAGTGATTGATATCAATAGAATCATCACCAACAATTACAATGCTATTTTCATTCATTTTAGTTAACCACCTGTAACGGGAGGAAAAAAGGCTACTTCATCGCCTATTTGAATAATATAACTTTCATCAACCAACTGTTTATTTACAGCACACAAAGGCTGTTTCTCTTTTAAAGCATATTGCCAATTATCCCCTTTCAAACTTAAATGATTAATCAAATCAGCAATAGTTATCGCCTCAATCTCTAAAGTTAAAGAAGGAACACCAACAAGCTCTCTAGTTTGCGCAAAAAATAGAATCTTAATCATGTTTGGCCCTAAAATCACCAGATTTCCCGCCAGATTTAGACAGCAATCTGACTTGAGAAATTACCATATCTTTTTGTACAGCTTTACACATATCATAAATGGTTAATGCAGCCGTTGATGCGGCGACTAATGCTTCCATCTCAACCCCAGTTTGTCCAGTCAATCGACAAAGCGCTTGAATTCTAACCTGCGAATTATCGATATCTGGTTCGATTTGTATCTCAATTTTAGTTAATAATAATGGATGGCATAGGGGAATTAACTCCCATGTCTTTTTAGCAGCCTGAATTCCTGCAATTCTAGCGGTTGCAAAGACATCACCTTTATGATGCTGACCATTAACAATCATAGCTAATGTTTGTGGATCCATCAAAACAAATGCTTCAGCAATCGCTTCTCTCATCGTGGGCGGTTTGTTAGTTACATCCACCATATGCGCATCACCATTTGCATTAATGTGAGTGAAATTGGTGTTGTTTGGGGTGTTGTCAAATTGTGTCATTATTACTCTAATAAATTGTGTCAAACTTATCCTAAGATAGCAGATTTATCAAATATTGAGAATAGCAAATGGATAGGATTTAATAAGCCACTCCTGATAAAATATTTTTATGATATACTAATACACATAATTAACTACGGTCGCAAGAAATAACGTTATGAATAAAAAATCACTCTCTACTTTTGTATCCTTTTTCGTCATTTTATCAACCTGCACTTTTAGTGTTCACGCTGTAGAAAAATATGTATCAGAAAATTTGCCAATCTATCTTAAAAGAGGACCTGGTAATGAATATGCGATTGTTGGTACTTTAAATTCTGGCGATAAAGTAACGGAATTAGCAACGAGTGAGAGTGGTAAATATACCCAAATCAGAACGGATACAGGAAGAGTAGCTTGGGTAAATTCAAACGAATTGACAAGTACACCAAGTCTAAAAGAGCAAGTTGGGCAACTGACTAATGATTTATCGAATGCCCAAGAAAAACTGAGTCGATTAGAGCAAGAAAAACAGACTATGCTTGATGACTATTCGGAAAAATTAAGTACTGCACAACAAAAAATTACAGAGTTAGAGCAACTCAAAAACCAATTACAAGCACAATCTGATGAACAGCAATCACAGATTTCATTACTTAGTGAAACTGTTGATGAAAGTAGGCAAGATTTAATTTTAAAATGGTTTGTACGAGGTGGCTTAGTCGCAGGAATTGGTTTAGTTTTAGGTTTAATACTACCATTAATTATGCCGCGCCGTCGTAAAAAAGATCGCTGGATGAGTTAATTAAGCTATGAAAACATATCTCGTTGGCGGAGCTGTTAGAGATAAACTTTTAAACGTTGCCATAGTCGATCGAGACTGGGTGGTGGTTGGTGCTACTCCACAAAATATGCTGGAACAAGGCTTTATTCAAGTCGGAAAAGATTTTCCTGTTTTTTTGCATCCGAAAACGAAAGAAGAGTATGCTTTAGCCAGAACAGAACGGAAATCAGGTCAAGGTTATAACGGCTTTATTTGTGACTTTAATCAAGATATCACGCTAGAACAAGATCTACTACGTCGAGATTTAACCATTAATGCCATTGCGATGGATGATGATGGTCACTTTATTGATCCCTATCATGGTATTAATGATTTGCATCAGCGAATCTTACGTCATGTATCCCCTGCTTTTGCTGAAGATCCGTTACGAGTACTCAGAGTCGCCAGATTCGCAGCTAAATATCATCATTATGGTTTTACTATTGCCCCAGAAACATTGCAACTAATGACTGCGATTGTCGAATCTGGAGAAATCAACCACCTAACAGCAGAAAGAGTCTGGAAAGAGACTGAAAAAGCTTTGGCGACAGAAGATCCTCAAATCTATTTTGATGTTCTGAGAAAATGTAATGCCTTAGCAATACTGTTTCCTGAATTAAATAATTTATTTGGTATTCCCCAACCAGAAAAATGGCATCCTGAAATTGACTCAGGCATTCACACTTTACTGGCACTCAAACAATCAGCCCTATTAACAACAGATTTAGAAGTCCGATTTGCTGTACTATGTCACGATTTTGGTAAAGCTCACACATTGCCAGAGCAACTACCTCACCATATAGGACATGGTGAGAAAGGAATAACATTAGTTAATCAGCTATGTACTCGATTAAAAATAGCCAATAATTATAAAAAAGTGGCCTGTATGATATGCCGCTACCATGATGAAACACACTCTATTAATGAAATGTCGGCAGAAAATATCGTTGCCTTACTCAATGGAATAGATGTGTGGCGAACTCCAAAACATCTTGAACAACTCATTTTAAGTAGTTTAGCTGACTTTCGGGGGCGCGAAAACTTCGCTAATAAGCCCTATCCACAAGCAGAATATTTAAAAGAAGCTTATATAATTGCAAAATCTGTCTCTATACAAGAAATAATTGCAACAGGATTACAAGGAAAAGCAATTCAAGAAGAACTAACTTATCGTAGAATAATTAAACTAAATCTGTGGCAAAAAACACAATTTGATTATATCTCAAACAATCAACAAAAAAATTCACTAATTTATAAAAAAAAGAGTTGACGATTAACCCTAACACAAGCATAATGCGCCTCGCAGTGTTGGTTATGACGTTGCGAATAAAATGGCTACGTAGCTCAGCTGGTTAGAGCACATCACTCATAATGATGGGGTCACAGGTTCGAATCCCGTCGTAGCCACCATTTAGTAAGAAGTAAATATATTGAAATAAATGCGGGTGTGGCGAAATTGGTAGACGCACCAGATTTAGGTTCTGGCGCCGCGAGGCGTGGGGGTTCAAGTCCCTTCACCCGCACCATTTAATTTCAATTTCCCTTTTGGGGTATAGCCAAGCGGTAAGGCAGCGGGTTTTGATCCCGCCACTCCCAGGTTCGAATCCTGGTACCCCAGCCATTAATTTTCTCATTGTTCAGCTAATGAGCCCCCTGAATGTAAGAATTTAGGCGTATAATTAGTTTGATAATAGCCCAATAAAAAGCATTATATCAATTACAACGATGAAAAATTAATACTGGCTTTAATTACAATTTCTCCTTTCGTCCTCTTGATTATATTCATAAGCAATATCATAATATTGTTCATGCGGATATGGCGGAATTGGTAGACGCGCTAGATTCAGATTCTAGTTCCTAATTAGGTGTGCGAGTTCAAATCTCACTATCCGCACCAATGTTAGACAAATTGATAACATCCAGATTTTGGGGTATAGCCAAGCGGTAAGGCAGCGGATTCTGATTCCGCCACTCCAAGGTTCGAATCCTTGTACCCCAGCCATTTAAATAATTAATTATCAATTTGTTATATAAAAAATATGAATATATTTTTTTACTTATAATTAGTTGGTGGCGGTAAAGTGGCGGTTAGTTTAAAAAACAAAACCGTTCTTAAGTGGTTATATATGACAATACTGATTCCACCATTCTAAGATTCGAAATCCTTGTACTCAAAGCTATTAAACTGTATATATATCAAAAAATTGCACTTAAAATGCATGACCTACAATTATTGAAATAGAGTAAAATTAAATGGATATGGATAAAGACTTAGTTCAGAATATTATCGTTGCGTTAGTTGCATTAGCGGGTACTTCTCTTGGGTATCTTGTAAGTTTTTTTTTACAAATAAAGAGTTTTCGAAAAGACAGAGAGTTAATATTGCTAAATAAATTAGAACAGATAAGCATATATTTACTTCAAATAAGGTCTATTACAGAAAATAAATTTACTGTTTTAGAGAAAATTCACCTTAATGATATTAGCTTTACGACAGCACAAAATTTAATAAAAGACATCGATAAAAATGATGCAAGATCTCAATTATCATCGCTCATTTTACTGTATGAATCTTCATTAAAGATTAATATTAGTGACTTACTGAACGATTATGACTCTTTGTTTATGAATTATCATATTAATGCGACTGAATATTTAAAATCATGTTCTAAAGGAAAAAAAGATAATTCTACATTCGAAAAATTAATAGAGTTAATACCTGAAATATTACAAAAGTTAGATGCAATGGAGAATGCCTTAAAAAAAAGAATGTCTAAATTTTCTATTAAAAAAGGATTAAATGAATCTTCGTGATACTTGGATGAAAATCACTCGTATATCATACTGAGGAGATTAATAAAAACGAATTTGAAAACTAATATCAAAATAAGTATTGATTAACCCAGTTATAATCATTTTTTTGTTGTCTCTATTTTTCAGTTTTATTATTTTATAACCTATTGATTTATTTACTAATGACATTTATTTGCCTTTGCGATTGAGATCGCAAAATATGACCGAAAATAGAAATATATAAATAAATCAATTAGTTAATTTTTATTGTGGATCTTTTCACACTCTAAAAACTGTAAAAAAGTGAAAAGTATTTCAATTATTTCAGTTTTCTTCGTTCTTCTCCGATCCTTTTCATAATAAGCCCCGGCAATTTGTTTTGTAGTAAAATAAAACTGAAAAAAAATACATGACCGAAGTCCGTAGGCGGGAGCGGTGTAGCGCCGATTCGGTCGGGTTATTGATTTGGTGTTCAAGTTTTATACAGCAATAAAAAAGCCCGCATTATGCGAGCAAGTGAGGGCAAAATGACTGATTTTATTTTTAGGGGGGATTACCGTTGCAGCAGCAGACCCCACTGATCTGCTCCTAGTTTAGTGGAGACTTTTTAGTAACAAAAAAGGAGTCTCAAATGAGTAAAAAATACGATCCTCAATTTAAACAAGAAGCGATTAATTTAGCCCTAAATAGCAAACAAACTTATCGACAAACAGCCAATGATTTAGGTATAAATTACAAAACATTTTGTAATTGGATGTACCAAACGATGAATAAACCGACCTATCAAGCGATAAAATTAAATAAAAAACCAGACTATCAAGAACTTGAGCTACGTAAAAAGGAGATCAACATCTTAAAAAAGGCCGCTCAGTACTTTGCGAGCCGGAAATAGCAAGGTACGAATTTATTAAAAAGCAAAACACGTTATCTAAGCACCGTTTGTTTCATCTATTTGACGTGTCAAGTAGTGGTTACTATGCCTATTTAAAGCGGCAGCCGTCTCAGAGAACCGTGTTTAATGAGCAACTTGACAAAAGGCTTGAAACACTATTTGACGATCATCGGCATCTCTATGGTTATTGACGTTTACATGTCGAACTTTTAGAGGAAGGCTATTGTTTATCACGTGAACGAGTTCGTCGCCGAATGCACAAACTTAACCTTAAAGCTAAACAACGAAAGAAGTATAAACAAACAACGGACAGTAACCACGACAAACCGGTTGCTGAAAATATTTTAGATAGGCACTTCACAATGGATAAACCAGATCAAGCTTGGGTATGCGATATAACCTATATTAAAGTAAACGGACAGTGGTTATACCTTGCTATTGTACTCGACCTCTACTCTCGTAAAATCATAGGCTGGGCGATGAATACACATATGGAAAGCGCACTCGTCTGTCAAGCCTTAACCATGACGCTGCTTCATCTAGGGTACCCGAGTAAAGTGATTGTTCATAGTGCTCGCGGTGGTCAGTATTGCTCTGATGATTATCAAGCTATATTAACAGCTTATGGGTTAAGGTGTAATATGAGTCGTAAAGGAAACTGCTGGGATAATGCGGTGGCTAAAAGTTTTTTCCATACCTTAAAAACAGAATGGGTTTACCGCCATAAACTAGAAAATATGGCTCAAGCAAAATCGATGATTTTGTGGTACATTGAGGTTTACTATAACCGAGTAAGAAAACATTCTTATTTAAATTATTTATCACCTGTTCAATTTGAAGAAAAGATGATTTAATAATTTGAAAATAACTCTCCTCTAAAATGTGGGCAGATCACGGCCAATTGATGACAAACTCACGCTCATTGTTTTTGCTGCATCATGAGCATAGCCATAATTGATAACGAGCTCTGCACATTCTCGTTTAAATCCACTACTTAGTTGTCTTGTCACGGGATAATCTCCTTAGTTGATGGTTTATCATACCGCTAAGAATATCTCCAAGAAAAGTATACCGTTACAATATCGTTGATGGATTTTATTAGTATTCATCAGTATGATTATACTGAATATAAGTTAACTTGACAGCATCCCTACAAAACTAATTAAAAAAAAAGAATTGACTTACTTTAAAATTTAAATAAAATTCAAATCGAATTTATAAACTTAAACTCAATTTAAAAAAAATTAATTGGGTTTTATTTTTTTAATTAAATTAATTTACTCTTATTTTTGAGGTTTATCATGAAAAAAACATTATTAGTAACGACTTTAGCGGCATTATTTTCGACATCAATGGCTCAAGCTGCGACGACTGGTGTAGCTGGTGGACAAGTCAATTTCTTTGGTTCTGTAACGGATGTATCTTGTACCGTTTCTGTCGATGGTCAAGGTAGTGATTCAAGTATTTATCTTGCACCCGTTTCAGTGAGTGAAATTACTAAAGCTGATACCTTATATAAAGCAAAATCATTTACAATTGATGTAAGCAATTGTTTGCCTGCCGCAACTGAAGGTAAGACAAAAACTATTTCAGTAAATTGGACTGGCGGAAATTTATTAGAAGGTTCAAACAATGGTTATTTGGCAAACAGTTATATGGAGCTCTCTGGTGCGACAAATGTTCAATTTGTTTTAGCAACGGATTCAAGTTCTACTTTGACAAACAAAATCATTCCGGGTGATAATACTCAACCACAAGCAACAGCAACGGTTATTTCTGGTCTTGCTGGTGGTGATGTTTCTCGTTTTGTTTATTATGTTGGTTATGTTTCTTCACAACCTACAGCGGTAACACCAGGTCAATTATCTAGTTATGCAACTTATGAAATTACTTATGACTAGTCGTTGTATTTAAGAATATTATCAAACGATAATGCTAAAATTATCGTTTTTCTTATGAGAGATAACATGAAAATAACGATACTTTTTTTTAGCTTAGTTTTTAGTTTTTTTTCTTATGCTAATAATATCATTGTTAATGGTACTCGCTTTATCTACCCTAGCAATGAAAAAGAGATTACCATTCAGATGACCAATTCAGCTGATCGTCCGGCCATAGCTCAAGCTTGGTTGGATAATGGTAATGCTAATGAATCACCAGATACGATAAAGACCCCATTTCAAATAACCCCGCCTATATCTAGGATCGAGGCAAAAGGTGGACAGGTTTTACGTATAAAACTAATGAATAAAGCTGAAATACCAACTGATAAAGAAAGTTTATGGTGGCTAAATATTTTAGATATTCCTTCTGTATCGAAAAAAGCAGGGAAAGATGAAAATGTATTACAATTAGCGATTCGTTCACGTTTTAAATTTTTCTATCGTCCAGTAAATTTAGGTTCTCCTGAGTCAGCAATTGAAAAATTATCATTTTCAGCCAAGGGAAAACAGTTAACCATTAATAATAACTCTCCTTTTTATGTCACTATTACTAAAATTTCAACGGAAAATAAAATTGCTTTGAATGCTAAGACATCAATGATAGCGCCATTTTCAACTGAAGTAGTGACGTTAAATAAAATTTTAAAATCAGGTGACAAAGCAACCATTAATACGCTAAACGATTATGGTGCGGATGTTACTCGAACGATAAAAATTTATTAATAATAAATTATAATTTCATGAAATGGCTTGATAATGTTAAAACCTAACCCATTAAAAATTAAGATCTGTTTCTTTACTGCATTGACTTATTTTAGTGGAGCAGCCATTGCAGACACTCCTGTTGAATATGAATTTAATACCGGCTTTTTAGTCGGTCAAAAAGAAAATATTGATCTTACCCGTTTTAATAAAGCATCTATTGATGAAGGGCAGTATTCAGTAGATGTTTATACGAATGAGCAGTGGCGTGGCCGTTATGAGTTAGATATTATTAAACAAACTAACGGGGTATTAGGCGTTTGCTATACCGCTAAAATGTTAGATGACTTTGGTATTAATGCTAGAGAATTAAATAAAACACTGAGTAATGATGCCGATTTTTGTGGTGAGTTATCGCAGTGGAATAATAGCGATAATATTAAAGACATCTTTGAACCATCTTCTTTAAAACTATTAATTTCTGTGCCACAACTTTATGTCCTGTCTACTTCGGCTGGTTATGTATCATCCGAGTTTTGGGACGAAGGTATCCCGGCTTTGAATGTGAGTTACAATAGTAACTATTATGATAGTCATACTTCGGGTAACTCAGCTGAAGATAGCCAATCATTTTATTTAAGCTTAGATAGCGGGTTATCGGTTAATGGTTGGTTATTAAAAAATAACGGTAATGTGACTTGGCAAAAGAAAGGTGGTTTTGAATGGAATAGTAATCAAACCTATTTGCAAAAATCGATTGCAGCCATTAAGTCTAATGCCGTACTCGGGCAGTTTTATACCGAAGGTTCACTTTTTGATAGTATAAAAATGAAAGGTGCAAAACTAACGACGGATGATAATATGTACCCTGATGGTATGTCATCATTTGCCCCTGATATTAATGGGGTAGCCATGAGCAATGCGTTAGTTACTGTTCGTCAAAATGGTAATGTTATTTATCAAACAACGGTATCACCTGGTCCATTTAGCATCAAAGATATTTCCTCAATTGGTTTTGGTGGTGATTTAGATGTAACGGTTAAAGAAGCGGATGGTAGTGAAAATAGTTTTATTGTTCCTTATGCCTCTATTTCTCAATTATCAAGGCCCGGTTTTACTCATTATCAAGTGGCTATCGGTAAAGCAGATATTGATAGCCTAAGTAATAAGCCCAATATACTCCAAGCAAGTATTCAACATGGTTTGAATAATACTTTTACCGTGTATTCAGGGGTCACACTGTTTGATGATTATCAAGCCTACTTAGTCGGTACTGGTGTTAATATGGGGATTGGTGCATTAGGATTTGATGTTACTTACGCTAAAACATCAATAGATGATATATCAAAAAGTGGCTATAATTATCGATTATCCTTCAATCGGCAAATTAGTGAAACCAATACTAACTTAATTATTAGCGCCTCGCATTCAAGCTCCGAAGATTATTTAGATACTAACGAAGCGTTATATTTTGTTGATTATTACAAACGAAACATTAAAAGTAGCTCATTAGCACGAAAAAATGTATTTAATTCAACCATCAATCAAAATTTACCTAATGGTTATGGCAGCCTTTATTTGACGGGGCAAATCTATAATTATTGGGGAGATTCAAAAACACGCAAACAAATTCAACAAACCTATAATAATAGTATTGGTAACTTATCATATTCGTTAACATTTTCCCGTGTTTATTCAGAAAATAGTACTGATAATCGTATTTCTCTTAGCTTTAACTACCCATTAGGTAGTATTAATAGACGTGCTACGTTGACCGCCAATACCTTATTTAATAATTCAAGTTTTGGCTCGTCACAAGTTGGCGTGAATGGCACACTTGACGATGCTGGCCTAGCAATCTATGGTGTTAATAGTGCCGTTGCAACGGGTGGCAACCAAAGTATCGCCTTAAATACCAATTACCGTTCAACCATTTCTAATGTTAGTGCTAATTTTAGCCAAGGTAATCATTACCGACAATTTGGTGCTGGTGCAAATGGCTCACTAGTAGTTCATAGCGGTGGCGTAACTTTCACCCCAAATACCTCAAATACCATGGTTCTTGTGGAAGCCAAAGATGCCGAAGGTGCGGCTATTGCAGGTTCTTTGGGAATAAAAGTCGACGGCAACGGTTACGCACTAGCGTCTAATATTAGGCCTTATAGACTGAATACAATAGCCATCGATCCAAAAGGTAGCGATGAAAATGTCACGTTTAATAATACATCAACTCAAATCGTGCCTTATGAAGGAACTATCACCAAAGTTAAGTTTGAGACTAAAATAGAAAAAATAAGAGTCTTTAATGTGGTCAATAGCAGTGGCCAACCGCTAACCTTTGGGCAAAATATAATTAATAGTAATAATGAATCAATCGGTGTAGTAGGTCAAGGTGGTCAGGTCTTTATTTCCGATGATAAGGCAACGCAAGCTATCGTTGATGGTATTAACGGTAAGTGTTCATTTTCATTAGATGATAGCAACCAAAGTGATAAGGTCTGTTTATGAAAATAGTAATTAAATTTTTTTTGATTCTCAATTTATTTTTTATTGGTCAAAGTTATGCTACTTGTACAAAATTAGATACACAGCCGGTGATACTGTATTTAGATATGGGAACAGTTGTTGTTAATCCTAACCTAAAAGTAGGTGATATTATCGCGCAACAATCGTTTCCTTTTCCCGAAACAAGTAACATGTTTTATTGTTATTCAGGTGACATCTTAGAGGGCATGGTAAATACTGGTTTATTTACAACAAATAGTAATAAAATTTACCAAACTAATATTCCGGGTGTTGGTATACAAATGGCGAGAAATACCAATATTTACCCTTATGATTATGTGGCGAAAAGTAATAATAATATTTTTATAGCTGCAGGTAATTTTATTGTTACGCTGTTCAAAACCAGTGAAATAGTCGGTTCAGGGCCTTTATCGAGTGGTAATTACACCACCTATGGACCACAAGGTGGTGGAATTGCTACTTCGGGTTTAACCACTTATATGAGTACTAATGGCACAAAAATTGTTTCGCCTTCTTGCTCGGTGGTGAGTGGTGCTCAGCAAAATGTTTATTTAGAGCCTGTGAACTATACAAAATTGAAAACGATTGGTGCAACCGCGGGGGATACTAATTTTAAAATAGAATTAAAATGTAGCGGCGGGGCATCGATAAATTCGGGTTTTGACAATATATCAATAGCATTTTCTGGCACCATTCCATCTAATTTAACCAATTCAGATGGTGTGCTGGCAAACGAGGTAAGTTCTAATGGTGCACAAGGTGTTGGTATTCAGGTTTTAGATAGTAATAAATCTGCTGTTGTATTTGATAAGAAATACATTGTTGGTTCGTTAGCCTCTACCGAAATCAGTTATTATGTTACCCCAAACTATACCGCGCGTTATTATCGATATGGCAGTAGTATAACGGCGGGTCTTGTCGAATCAAAAATGATATTTAATATAACCTATGATTAATTACTTAATAAGAAAAAACAAATGAAACGAATATTATTAACAAATTACCTTATTTTTGTTCCAATGTGCCTTGCCCACGCGGAAATGATGAGTGAAAGTCAATTGCAATTTTATGGCTCAGTTACAGCTACATCGTGTAAAATTGATATTGACAATCAAAGCCATACTAATATAAATCTACCGTCGATTCCCATTAACGAACTGTATAATTTAAAATCGGAATCCTATGTTAAATCAAAAGGATTTTATGTTACTTTATTTGATTGTTTCTCTAGCAAGGTCTCTGATGATGATAAACGGACTGAGCTTTTCGATGTGTATTGGATTGACTCTTATGCTTTACAAAGTAGTTATGAAAAGACATCGGGTGAATTTTTAAATCTTTCACCGGACGGGGCGAAAAATATTGCATTAGCATTATCGGTTGAAAATGATGAAAAGCAAGAAAGTAAAAAGAAAATTAAGCCCATTTCCGATTCTCAAGCAAAGTCAGTGGCAAAAGCCATTGCTGCTGATAAAATAAGATACCAATATTATATTGGTTATTCGATTAATGATGTACATAAAATTAAACCAGGCCCTATCGTCAGTTATGCAGTTTATAATATTAATTATTACTAAGGTACTGTCAAGTTAGGCACTGTCAAATTGGATAGGCTACACTAATTCATACAGTTTTTTTAGGGGGTAAGGTAAACTTATCACTAAAAGAGGAAATAAATATGAATACAGTCAAACGACCTAGACGAACATTTAATGATGATTTTAAACAACAGATGGTTAATTTATATCAGCATGGTAAGTCACGTAGTGAGCTAATAGCCGAATATGATCTCACACCATCAGCATTAGATCGTTGGATTGCTCAAGCCACGCAAAGTGGTTCATTCAAAACAAAAGATAATCGTAGCCTAGAGGAGCAGGAATTAATTGCTCTACGCAAAGAGCTTAAGCAGCTTCGTATGGAAAACGATATCCTAAAGCAAGCCGCACTGATAATGGGACGAAAATCGCAGTGATCCAAGCTTGCCGACATCGCTACTCGTTGCAGTGGTTATGTAGATGCTTAGGTATATCAAGGCATTATTTTTATTATCAGTGCAAAAAAAATGCGTATCAAAGAAGATTAAAATACGCCCAACAGATCTTAACGATTTTTAATGGTAGTTATCAGTCTTACGGAACAAGAAGAATACGGCAAGCACTGTTAACTGAAGGGATAAGCGTCTCTCGTCGTTATGTTGCAAAAGTGATGAAATCATTATCGCTAAAGTCAAAATACACCCAAAAATGTTACAAAAACAATAACAAAAACGTTAATTCCGTTACTATAAATAATGTATTGCAACGAAATTTTACAGTAGGAATGAAAGCCACCGTGATTGTTGCTGATTTGACTTATATAAAGGTCGGTAAAAAATGGAATTACCTTTGCGTATTACTTGATCTTTCAGCACGAAAAATCGCAGGCTATCGTGTTGGACAACATAAAACAGCAGAGCTTGTTATGTCAGCATTAAGCCAAATTAAAGCGCCTTTATCGTCAATTGCGTTATTTCATTCCGATAGAGGAAAAGAATTTGATAATCAATTGCTTGATGGATGTTTTGACCTGTTTGGGATCACCCGTTCACTAAGCAATAAGGGATGTCCTTACGATAATGCCGTGTCAGAAGCAACATTTAAGACAATTAAAACTGAGTTTGTAAAAAATACAACGTTGATCTGCCCACATTTTAGTGGAGCGTTATTTTCAAATTATTAAATCATTTTTTCTTCAAATTGAACAGGTGATAAATAGTTTAAATATGAATGTTTTCTTACTCGGTTATAGTAAACCTCAATGTACCACAAGATCATCAATTTAGCTTGTGCCATATTTTCTAGTTTGTGTCGGTAAATCCATTCTGTTTTTAAGGTATGGAAAAAGCTTTCAGCCACCGCATTATCCCAACAGTTACCTTTGCGACTCATACTACACGTTAAGCCATAAGCCGTTAATATAGCTTGGTAATCATCGGAACAATACTGGCCACCACGGTCACTATGAACAATCACTTTACTCGGATAGCCCCGATGAAGCAAAGCCATAGTTAAGGCTTGACAAACTAGCGAGCTTTCCATATGCGTATCCATCGCCCAGCCTATGATTTTACGAGAGTAGAGAGCAAGTACAATCGCGAGGTATAACCACTGTCCGTTCACTTTAATATAAGTTATATCGCATACCCAAGCTTGATTAGGTGTGTCCATGGTAAAGTGCCTATCTAAAATATTTTCAGCGACCGGTTTGTTGTGGTTACTGTGCGTTGTTTGTTTATACTTTTTGCGTTGTTTTGCTTTAAGGTGAAGCTTGTGCATTCGTCGACGAACTCGTTCACGTGATAAACAATAGCCTTCCTCCAAAAGTTCGACATGTAAACGCCGATAACCATAGAGATGCCGATGATCTTCAAATAGTGTTTCAATCTTTTTGTCAAGCTGCTGATTAAACACTGTTCTCTGAGACGGTAATCGCTTTAAATAGGCATAGTAACCACTACTTGACACGTCAAATAGATGAAATAAACGACGCTTAGATAGCGTGTTTTGCTTTTTAATAAATTCGTACCTTGCTATTTCAGGCTCGCAAAGTACTGAGCGGCCTTTTTTAGGATATCGATCTCCTTTTTACGTAGCTCAAGCTCTTTTTTCATCGCTTTATTTTGACGCTCAAGTTCGTGATAGTCTGGTTTTTTATTTGATTTTATCGCTTGATGGGTTGGTTTATTCATCGTTTGGTACATCCAATTACAAAATGTTTTGTAATTTATACCTAAATCATTGGCTGTTTGTCGATAAGTTTGTTCGCTATTTAGGGCTAAATTGATCGCTTCTTGTTTAAATTGGGGATCGTATTTTTTACTCATTTGAGACTCCTTTTTTGTTACTAAAAAGTCTCCACTAAACTAGGAGCACATCACGTTTAGCAATACTAGGGAGCTACAACAGCGTTTCTCTGCTTATGCGTATTGGTATAATTATAAACGACTACATTCGTCATTGGGATATATGACGCCTGTTGCATTTAATAAACAGCTCCCCCTTAATTTAGTTGTATGAAAATGTGTAGACATTCCAAATTAACTTTTAACAATAAATCTTAATTTGACATTTAATCCCTAATTTTGAAATTCAGGCGCCAGCACCCTACTCCTTAAATCAACGTTTAGCTAAAATTCGAAAGGTTTTAGCAGAGCATAAGTGCCTTGCGCAATTAAAATGATCATAAATATTACCAAAACACGGCAAGAATAATTGCGCTTATTTTAACGATTTAAATTTACGCATTTTCTTTTCCCTAAGTCGAGTCGATTGATGTGAATTTTCAGCTCGATTATTGGCATATTGCTGAGTAATATGAGGTGTAGATAAAAGTAACGTTTTGATAGGCTTAATATAGCTTTTTAATTTATCAGTAATCACTTTTGAAACAGGTTGTTGAATGTTTTTTCTTACCTTTTGAATAAATCGTTTAGCAGCTTTGCTATCTCTTTTTTCTTGAACCAACACATCAATAGTTTGACCATCTTGATCAACGGCTCGCCAAAGATAAACTCGCTTGCTATTAATCTTACAAAAGACCTCATCCATATAAATACAATCACCATAACATTTTGTCTTTTTAATTCGTTTAGCGTAGAGCTTACCGAACTTAATGCACCAATAGCGAATTGATTCATAAGTCACAGAAACTGCTTTTTTTATCATAATAAGTTCAATATCACGATAACTTAACGTGAAACGGTAATATAGCCATACGCAGTGACTAATAATTGAGAATGGGTAACGATGATGTTTATAGATTTTAGTATGTTTCATCTGTATGATTATACTGAATATAAGTTAACTTGACAGTATCCCAATGTAGCCAAGTCTTCTTGATACGGTATTGCATACATTTTGTAATTCTAAAATAATAGAATCTATTTTATGGCACATTCGATGTGTTGGGCCGGCAACACTTATCGCACCTATAATTGAGTTGGTGTAATTAAATATTGGCTTAGCAACACAAGTTAAACCTTCTTCATTTTCCTCATTATCAAAAGAATAACCGTTAAGCCTGACATCTGCCAAAATATTATAGAGTTGCACTCGATCAGTAACTGTTTTTTCAGTGATTCTTTCTAGTTTTTGATTAAGAACACGATCTATCTCTTCCAAAGGTTGATAAGCAAGTAAAGCTTTACCTATGCCTGTACAATATGCAGGCATTCTACTACCAAGTCGGGCATTTGTCTGGATTGACATCGTGCCTTCACTTTTATAAAGGTAAATGACATGGCCTTGATTATAAACACCTAAAAAACAGGTTTCATTTGTTTTACTTGATAATGTTTTTAAATAAGGAATAGATACTTCTACCAGATTAACATTCATCAATCCTTTAATACCTAATTCCAGCGATTTGATATCAAGTGAATAGCTTTCATTTGAAATATCGTACAACACATATTCTCGTGCTTTTAGTGATTCTAAAATCCTAAAAGTTGTTGTTTTCGGAATATGCGTTATTTTAGCCAGTTCTGCTAGTGAAATACCGTCAGCATAGTTACTGATTGTTTCTAGAATTGTAAGCGCTTTATCAATATTAGATGAGTTTGATTGTTCGATCATATGGTTAACTTTAATTTTGGAATATCCTGCCATTATATCTTTATTTTTCTTAATGATAAACTTTTCTCTTAATTACTGGTTTTTTACGTATCCAATTGTTTATTATTCACTTTAATTAGTATCATTTTTTTTGATTATTTTTGTGATCACTATCTCATTTACGTAAAACTGGAATTGCATTCCACTCCCATGTTGATTATCATTATTACGGAATGCCATTCCATTTAAAAGTAATTGATTAAGCATAAAGGAAATTTCATGTATATAGTGACTATTGACTCAGGAACTACTAATACTCGAGTTAAATTATGGGGAAATAATGTGGTTATCGCGCAGGCAAGTGATACGGTTGGCGTTCGCGATACGGCCATAACGGGTAGTAAAGATAAATTATCTAAAGCAGTAAAATGTTGCTTAATGACAGTGCTAGATAAAGCTGGAATCAGTTGTTATGACAATCTCATTATTGTTGCATCAGGGATGATCACATCAAACCTAGGATTATGTGATATTCCACATTTACTCACTCCCGTTAGCCAGCAGAAATTAGCCGCAGGAATGGTTAAAAAAATTCTTCCCGATATAATTAATCATCCGATTTGGTTTATTCCGGGTGTGAAAAATGATGTAAGTAATATCAATTTAGATAATTGTGAACTGATGGATATTATGCGCGGTGAGGAAGTTGAAGTGGTTGGTGTTTTATCACTATTAAATTTATATGGTTCAGCATTAATTATTCTTCCTGGCTCGCACTCCAAGTTTGTAAAGATTAATGATAATAATGAGATTATTGGCTCGGCAACAACGCTTGCAGGAGAGTTTATTGATATTATTACCCAGCAAACAATCCTAGCAAATTCTTTAAATCATCAATTTGCCAATTTAATAGAAGAAGAATATTTATTGAAAGGTGCAAAATATTGTCAAAAAGTGGGCATTACACGAAGCTGTTTTTCTATCCGTATTTTGGATCTTTTTAGTCAATTAACTGTTAATCAAAAAGCCAATTTTTTATTGGGCATTGTCTTATATTCTGATCTCCATGCCATTAAGCATAGTGAAGCGCTTAACTGTACGCAGCAAACTAAAATCGTTATCTGTGGTAAAAAAATGCTCAGAGATGCGTTATCAATCCTAATCAAAAATGATGATTTTTTTGTGGGCGAAATTGTTGATTTTGCGGAGGAAAATTATCCTCCACTTTCAGGCGTTGGTGCAATTGCACTGATTGAGCAGTTTATAAATAAAGGTAAACAATTATGAGTTGGAAAACAAAAATCCCTTTGATTGCTATATTACGAGGAATAAAAGCAGAGGAAGTTGTTGAACATATTGATGTCCTTATCGATGCAGGGTTTGATACAATTGAAATTCCCTTAAATTCACCCGATTGGCAAAAAAGTATAGCAATTGCCGTGAATACATTTGGCGATAAAGCGTTAATTGGTGCTGGAACCGTTTTAAAATCATCTCAAGTTGATGAGTTAAATCAGCTTGGCTGTAAGCTAATTGTCACGCCAAATATCAATCCAGCCGTCATTAAAAAAGCAGTCGAGTATGGAATGGTTGTTTGTCCAGGCTGTGCAACAGCAACTGAGGCTTTTGAAGCAATTGATGCTGGAGCGCAAAATCTTAAAATTTTTCCTTCTGTGGCATTTGGTCCTAGCTATATCAAAGCACTTAAAGCTGTTTTACCTAAAGATATTCCCGTTTTTTCCGTGGGCGGTATCACACCAGAAAATCTTCATGAATACATTAATGCGGGTTGTATTGGTGCAGGATTAGGAAGTGATTTGTATAAAGTAGGGCAAACGGTAGAGATAACCAAACAAAAAGCAATATCATTTATTAATGCATATAGTATTTTTAACAATTAAGGAATTTAATATGAGTATATTCAAATCTCCAAGGATAAAAAAAATCCAAAAAATCACATTAACTTTTTTAATAATAGCGGGGATCATCAATTATTTAGATAGAAGTGCACTATCAATAGCTAACTCAGAAATTAGTGGAGATCTAGGTTTAACAAAAATTCAAATGGGCTATTTGTTATCTGCGTTCTCTTTAAGTTATGCTTTTGCGCAATTACCGATAGGCGTCATTCTTGATAAAATAGGTTCTAGAGTAACATTAGGCGCGGGATTATTATTCTGGTCTATTGCACAGGCCTGTTGTGGTTTAGTTCATAGTTTTCAAACTTTTTTTATTTGTAGGCTTATTTTAGGGATAGGTGAGGCTCCTCAGTTTCCAGCTGGTGCAAAATCAATAGGTGAATGGTTCAATATTAAAGAGCGCGGTCGTCCAATGGGAATATTCAACTCATCTTCAAGTATTGGGCCTGCATTAGCGCCCCCTATTTTAACTGTATTAATGGTATCTTTTGGCTGGCGTTGGATGTTTATTATCTTAGGTATACTTGGTGTTTTAGCTGCAATCGGTTGGCTTGCTATGTATAAAAATAGAGATCAAGTTAATCTTACAGCTGAAGAAAATCAGTCTTTAGATGAAGGTAGCCCAAAAGGTAAAGCTGGTAAAGCTACACTTAAAGAATCTGTAGGATTATTATCTCATTCAACTACTTGGGGCATTATTATTGGTTTTATGGGTGTGGTTTATATGGTTTGGTTGTACTTAACTTGGTTACCCGCTTACCTAGAACATGAGTATGGCTTAAGTATAACCAAAACAGGCTTTGTTGTTATGATCCCTTATCTTTTTGCGATCGCAGGAACGATTGTAGCTGGCTTTGTTGCTGATGCTTTAGCTAAAAGAGGATATTCTATCATCAAAAGTCGCAAATTGTTAGCCGCAACGAGTTTGATTATGGCTGGTTTATTTACGATTCCTGCTGCATATTCTTCAGATGTTACTATGGCGATTATATTTATCTGTGCATCGCAATTTTGTTTAACATTTGCATCAGGCTCTGCTTGGATCTTAGTTACAACAGTCATTGCTTCTCGCCAAATCTCTTCTTTAGGTGGGTTACAAAATTTTGGTGGTTATTTAGCGGGATCTTTTGCACCAATTATTACCGGCTACATAGCACAAAATACGGGTTCATTTAAGTTTGCATTACTCATTAGTGCCTGTGTAGCGTTTATTTCAGCATTTGCTTATATTGGTTTAGTCAGAAAACCAATTGGTGAATAACTTTATTTTATATTGATGAGATAATTCTCATCAATATACCTGTTATTAAGGAGTTAATATGAGCAAAGTCGTCCAAGAACTGGTAAATAAACTTAAATCAGGAAAAACAGTATTTGCAACGTGGAGCACCTTAAATTGATCTGCCCACATTTTAGTGGAGAGTTATTTTCAAATTATTAAATCATCTTTTCTTCAAATTGAACAGGTGATAAATAATTTAAATAAGAATGTTTTCTTACTCGGTTATAGTAAACCTCAATGTACCACAAAATCATCGATTTAGCTTGTGCCATATTTTCTAGTTTGTGTCGGTAAATCCATTCTGTTTTTAAGGTATGGAAAAACTTTCAGCCACCGCATTATCCCAGCAGTTTCCTTTGCGACTCATATTACACCTTAACCCATAAGCTGTTAATATAGCTTGATAATCATCAGAGCAATACTGACCACCACGGTCACTATGAACAATCACTTTACTCGGATAGCCCCGATGAAGCAAAGCCATAGTTAAGGCTTGACAAACTAGCGAGCTTTCCATATGCGTATCCATCGCCCAGCCTATGATTTTACGAGAGTAGAGAGCAAGTACAATCGCGAGGTATAACCACTGTCCGTTCACTTTAATATAAGTTATATCGCATACCCAAGCTTGATTAGGTGTGTCCATTGTAAAGTGCCTATCTAAAATATTTTCAGCGACCGGTTTGTTGTGGTTACTGTCCGTTGTTTGTTTATACTTTTTGCGTTGTTTAGCTTTAAGGTTAAGTTTGTGCATTCGTTGACGAACTCGTTCACGTGATAAACAATAGCCTTCCTCTAAAAGTTCGACATGTAAACGTCGATAACCATAGAGATGCCGATGATCGTCAAATAGTGTTTCAAGCCTTTTGTCAAGTTGCTCATTAAACACGGTTCTCTGATACGGCTGCCGCTTTAAATAGGCATAGTAACCACTACTTGACACGTCAAATAGATGAAACCAACGGTGCTTAGATAACATGTTTTGCTTTTTAATAAATTCGTACCTTGCTATTTCAGGCTCGCAAAGTACTAAGCGGCCTTTTTTAAGATGTCGATCTCCTTTTTACGTAGCTCAAGTTCTTGATAGTCTGGTTTTTTATTTAATTTTATCGCTTGATAGGTCGGTTTATTCATCGTTTGGTACATCCAATTACAGAAATGTTTTGTAATTTATACCTAAATCATTGGCTGTTTGTCGATAAGTTTGTTCGCTATTTAGGGCTAAATTAATCGCTTCTTGTTTAAATTGAGGATCGTATTTTTTACTCATTTGAGACTCCTTTTTTGTTACTAAAAAGTCTCCACTAAACTAGGAGCAGATCATCTTATCATGCTTTGGAAATATTTATGATCATTTTAATTGCGCTAAATATTTATGCTCAGCTAAAACTATCCAAATTTTAACTGAGCACAGATTTAAGGAAGGAGACTTTACCGTCCAAGTGGTATCTAAAATTCAAATTAAGCAAAGCTATTAAGTTGAAATAAACAGTTAAAGGCTAACTTAATTGTACTTATTTTATTTAATCTGATGGGGGAATAACGCCTTCTATATGTATCTCAACACGACGATCAGGTTGTAAGCATACTTTTAAAACCTCATCTACCATATTGTTCGTACAATTTGTTGTAACTGGCTCTAATTTACCCTTACTTTCAACTAGATAAGAAGTGTTAATTCCTTGACTAATTAAATACTCTTTTATTGTATTTGCTCTTTCTAATCCTAAGCGCTCATTATACGGCTCTGAACCAATCCTATCAGTGTGACCGACTAAAACAATTTTATTTATTTTTTGATAATTATTTTTTAAAGATACAACCATATCATCTAACTGCTTTTGACCTTTAGGAAGAATAGCGTTAAATGAAGAACGGTTATACTCGAATAATGTATCAACTGATAACACAATAGTTTCATTAGTCACTGATACTTCTTTTTGCTCACACCAACTATTATGAACATTCCATTTATCGTTGACCGATGTACATGCCGATAACGTAATACCCACTAATGAAATAAATCCAATTTTTAATAATACTAATTTCATAATATCTATTTATCCTTCATTCTTTCAATTAAAAGTGCCATTTTATGCCAAGGTTACCGGTATATTGCTCATGTTTACCATCATCATTATTTAATGAATGAGCATAACGGAGATCGGTATAAATATAAGATATTTCGCCAATTGGAAGTTGTAATCCAACACCAAACTCACCCCAAGTACGAGCCATTTTTTCACTTACATTATCACTATCGATTGTGGCATTTTTGTCACTATTAATAAAATCATGTATGACATTACCTACAAAATAGACTGTTTTTGTCTTTAATTCTTCAGTCCCTTCATTGTACGCAAGCCTAAAACCTAAACGTCCGCGTAAACCATGACGATCATCTTGACTTACTGCAATATCATGTCGAGTATTAAAATCATTAAAATCACGATATTGATAAATCAGTTGTGCTTGTGGTTCAATTAACCATTGGCTTTCAGCTAACGCAAATGGACGCCCGACTTCAGCTGATAATGATACCCCTTTTGAATGATTTTTAGATTTATCAGATGCGATCGAATCATATTTAAGACGTGAGTAATCCAATTGACCAATTAAATCAAGGTAGCTACCATTTTTATCATAATGGGTTGAATAAAGACCAATTGCAAACATATCGATACTGCCGGTGCCGGTTTTAGAATCATTTTCAGTATAGACTCCGCTATTCGTATCAAATGAGACATATCTACTATCACGGAATTTAAGATTATCTTTCGCATAACTCAGCATCACACCAGTATGACTACGTGAGCCGCTATTTTCGTCATAATCAATATCAAAATCATAACCGAATTGGACTCCCCACATTTTAGATCGGTAACCATAACGATCAGATCCACTCGCTTTAAGGTAATTACCTAAAAATCTTCCCCATAATTGTCCTGCTTGAT
This sequence comes from Orbaceae bacterium BiB, assembly GCA_036251205.1. Lineage (NCBI taxonomy): Bacteria > Pseudomonadati > Pseudomonadota > Gammaproteobacteria > Orbales > Orbaceae > Orbus > Orbus mooreae. The sequence goes on from CP133958.1 coordinate 1,389,510, forward strand.
GCTCAACTTGACATTGTGAACAGTCGTCCCAAGCCATTGTCTGTTGTTCGCTTACTCGTTGGTGCAACGTACCTAAAATATTATAACCAAGCTCCATATTCGCTTTCGGTGTTAATACATAAGATGGTACTTCTGGTTTCACTGGGTCGACACCATTTGTAGGTAACGACCAAGCATAACTATTCGCATCTTTTTGAACTAAAATAGCTTGGCCTGCTCCTGTAGTATCAGCAAAACCATAAAATGAATTACTGCCTTCGGTATGGTTAGCAACAGTCACTACATTTGCAGAATACTGCACTGAGTCGCCTTTTTGGATATCACCAATAATCTTACCATTTTTAATGGCAACTTCGGTATAACCAGAAGCTTCTCCAGCAATCGCTAATAAATCAGATTTAGACTCGCCAACATTCCAAAGGGTATTGACGTACAATTTACCATTACCAGCTGGTATAGGATCATTTTCAGTCGGTTGGTTAGTTCCGCCAATATAATTATTATCAACATTTAAAGTATTATATTTTAGCTGTTCAGGATAGGCTGGATAATTGGGGTCACTTGGATCGGTTGGATCAGACTGATCGGTTAAATCTATGATTGAACCGGTAGTGTTTGTCAAATTGGTAACATTAGAACCTGAGTATAAAATATTCCAAACACTATTATTTGTTAAAGTCACATCAGATGTAGCGCCACTATTGGTTTTAATTGCCCCTATAATATGCGTTGCATTAGTCGCATCTAAAGAGCCATTCCCTGTATTAAAGCTTACCGCATTTTGCTCATTTGATTTAGCTTGAATTAAAACACCATCCAAGTTATAGGTAGCATTATTAGCATTATGATCGATAACCGTATTATTACCCGATGCGGTTAAAAGGCTATCTTTCATCGTGATTGTTATATCTGCATTATTATGAATAACATCGCCATCACCATCAGATGATAATGTAGCATTCGCAATTGATAGCTCTAAAGCTTGCGAGTCAACTAATATACCATGAGCATTTTTTGATGCCTCTATCGTCCCACCAACTAAATTTAACTTAGCATCTTTATCTATGAAAAAAGCAGCGTTACCATCAGTTGCTTTGACTAATGATGCATCACTACCTTGATACACAGAGCCATCACCAATAACATGTACACCGGTGCCATTAACAGATACAGAGCCACTGTTAACAACGGTTCCTCCATCAATTTTTATCCCTGTTGCATCACCTTTATTTTGTAAATCGATTACACCTTGATGATAAATAACCCCATCTTTATTCGATAAATATCCAATAACGCCACTACCAGTAGCCACGCTGTCATTAATCACTGCACTTGAAATAATTTTAGATAAATAACCATCACCTTCAACAATCGTATTATCTATTTTATAGTTTTGACCATCAGCAATAGCAAATATAGCATTATCTCCGGATATTACGGTTTTCATCGAGTCAGATATTTCGATTTGCCCACCATTACTAGCTAAAAAACCAGTTGAATTATTACCGATAAGATTAAGTTTAATATTAGAATCGGCTAAGAATCCTGTACTATTTCCTGAAATATGGAAACCAAGTGTACTATCAGCATTAAGGTTTATTTCTGTAGATTCGTTAGGGTTATTAACAAAAATTAAATTTGCACCATTTTCTACTCGAGCAAAATTAGAGTTTTGTGAATCAACATTGCTTGACTTAGTTGGGTTATTAAATTGAATAACACTTCCTTCACCATACGAAAAATAACCAATTTGACTTCCTTCTCCCGAAAAAGCCATCGATGAGTTACTATTAACGTAAACAACACCATTATTTCTTGCATGAACCCCGACAGAACCACCATCGACTAGGGAAATTTTCCCATCATTGATGCCTATTGCATTTTCCCCTTCCACCCACATACCATAATTACGCACTAAATCAGAGCCAGAAGTGAAGCTATTATTTCCATCGATAGTAATTACGCCACTATTCGTGTTTTGTATCTGAATAAAACCTTTACCATTAAAATTACTTGCTTTAATACCTTTAATATCACTACCTTTTTGAATTAAAAGGTTACCGTTATTAATAACAAGCGTATCTTTACCGATTGCATCACTACCACTAACATTGATACCGATATTATTAACACCTTCAACTTGGATAACTCCATCGTTTTGAACTTGTGAAGCTATAACATCAATAAGGGATATATTTTTAGTTGTTTCTGATAACTCGAAAAGTCCTTCATTAAGAATAATGCTGTCATTACTATTGATACCCACTGTTTTACCTTTAGAGCTATCAATATTGACATAGGTTTGTGTTTGATTTTTATCTGATTGAGCGCTTTTCCCTACAGAAAATTTGCCATCAGCGGTATTATAAAATGAACTCTTATTATTTAATTGTAGGCCAGCATTCATTTGGGTAGAAATAACTTCACTAATATTCTGAACCCCAAAATTGATTATTCCGGAATTAGTGATAGATGAATTATTTTGCACCTTAATAGCAATTAAACTTGTATTAGAATCATTCGTATTTGATATAGAGGCTGAGTTAATTATACCTGTATTTATTATGTTCGAATTATTGTTAACATATATTGTATTCGTTTGCCCTTGAGAAGTTGTATATACAGGCAAATCGCTATATTTATTATCAGTAGTTACATGTTTATTTATAATTCCATTATTAATAAACGCTGAGCCATCCATTACGTTGACTATGTTATTAAAATAATGCTCTAATCCTGTTATTTCGCCATTATTAACAGCTTTAGATCCAACAACCATGATAGCGCTGAATTGTCCATTGGATATTAATATTTCAGAATTATTATCTAAATTAATTTGCGCGCCATTTTCTCCATATAAAAAGGAGTTATTCTGTCCTCTAAAAATGGGGTCATTAATATAATTTGGATCTTTTGATATATCGTAAGGAATATTTTTATAACTTTGAGTGTATGCTTTATAAACATTATCCGTATAATCCTGATAACTAATAGTTCCATTTTGAAGTGCCGCTATTAATTCATCATTAAAACTAATAAATGAAGCTTCATCAGAGATCGTTCTTGTTCCTAAAACCGTATTTATCGTCCCATTCCATTCATAATAAGACCCAATTGAAACCGATATTGAACCACCACTTGCATAAGATGGTAACCACCCCATGGCAAGGTTAACTTTATCTTTATATTCAATTGTACTACCACTTCCTGATGCCTTATAAAGATTCGAATCACGATGACCCGCTAATATCTGATGCTTTTCATCTTTATACCAATCGCTAGTTAATCCACTATCAGCTTCGATAGTTAATAATTTCCCATTAGATATCGCCGCAATAGTATGATCAACATAATCTTTATCTTGGATAGGCTACACTAATTAGTACCAGTTTTATAAGGTCATTGTTATGATAATCCAAAAACACAAGAAAGGAGCAACAATGACACAACATTTAAATCGAAAAGAAAAGCGTAGTTTTAGTCATGAGTTTAAAAAACAGATGGTTATGCTACATCGAAATGGCAAAAAGCGAGCAGACATCGTTGCTGAGTACGATTTAACTAAATCAGCATTAGATAAGTGGATAAAACAATACCAAGAAACGGGTTCATTTACAGCGCAAGGTAATCGAAGTCATGAGGAGAATGAACTGATTGCCTTACGCAAAGAAAATAAACGCTTGTTAATGGAGAATGATATCCTAAAGCAGGCAGCGTTGATAATGGGGCGAAAATCGCATTAATTTCGCAGAATAAGCATCGATATAGCCTACGAAGTTTATGTCGATGTTTGCACGTCACCCGAAATCAGTTTTATTATCAACGACGAATGGTACCGTATCAACAAAATGAAACACTCTGCGATAAAGTAAGCGAAGTATTTGACCTAAATTATCGTGTTTATGGTACAAGACGCTTGCAAGCAGAGCTGAAACGGCAAGGTATAGCATTATCGAGACGGCGAATTGGTCGAATAATGAAGGAAAAGGAATTAGTCTCAAAATATACCTGTAAAAAATACCGTATTGATGCTGAAAAGAGTAATGAATCAATCGTGAGCAATGCGCTTGACCGAGAGTTTGAAGTGGGTCAAAAGCGAAAAGTTTTGGTAACTGATTTAACCTATGTAAGGGTAAAACAGCGTTGGAATTACCTGTGTATTATTGTTGATATCCGTAATCGAGAGATAGTCGGACGAAGTGCTGGCAGAAATAAGACAGCAGAGCTTGTGATGCAAGCAATAAGCCAAATACCCATGGACTTACATGATGTTGATTTATTTCATTCTGATAGAGGAAAAGAGTTTGATAATCACCTGATTGATGAATGTTTAACGACATTTGGTATTACACGTTCGTTAAGTTATAAAGGTTGCCCGTATGACAATGCGGTTGCTGAAGCAACATTTAAAGCCGTAAAAACCGAATTCGTCTCAAATGGTGTATTTGATTCGCTTGAACAGTTGACGTTACAATTTAATCATTATGTTGATTGGTTTAATTATACTCGGCTTCATTCAACATTAAATTATCAAACACCCGTTGAGTATAGAAATAGATAATGACCTTATCTTTTTGGTACTAAAAGGTGTGGACATTCCATCTTTTCTTGGATTGTATAGTATTAAAGATAAATTTGATGTATCAGCCTTGTTAAATTGGCTATTATTAGTATCAATTACTTTATAATTATGCGTTTCTCCAGTAATTTTATCATAAACAACAATATTCTTATCTGTAGTAACAATTGAATCCATTAATCCATTAATATTTGCAGTCTCAAAAATATTAGAAGCAACAAATCCATTATCTATTGCATCTTGTAGTGTCATCTGATCATAAGTAACTGGATAGCCTGGACCTAAACTTTTATAACCATCAGTACCATTTTCTATAGTAATATTGTCAACACCACTAGTAATTGTACCATTTAACCGGACTTACCGTGAAGATATACTCGATAGCTATATTTTTCGTAATTTAAAAGAGGTGAAACAAATGACGGTTGATTGGATTGAACAATATAATCGAGAAAGACCACATGAATCACTGAATAATATGACGCCATATGAATATCGAAATGTTGCATAAATTATTCTACGAGATCACTGTGTTACAAATGGGGTATTTACACGAATTATATAACAAATTGATTTTGTAAAATAGATATAACAGAACTCTTTTATTGACGATATTCTTAAGAATTATCATGATCATTAGCGGCAACGATTTTCCAATAAGAAGAGGGATTGCTCGCGAATTTAAATAAGAATTTAATAGCTCATTCTCTATTCTTATGATTATGTACATGAAGCCACAACAAAATGATCGTTCTAGTATACTCTTAATTCAGAGTTAGCTAGTTCAATATATACTTATTTCCAAACTCTCCATCTTAGTTTTATCAAGATGTTCTCTATTTCGGTATACCAAATCCACCTGATTTTGGCTGCAGCTATTAAAAAAATTGTAGCTAATCAGGAATCTATAAATTTCGATAAGTGAAAATTAAAAGGCCAAATTTAAAATCTGCGGGGATTTTATTCGTTTTTATATCTAAAATATGTTAAAGCAAAGTACATCCAATAATATCCAATTTGCTGCACTTTTTATTCTTAACAATATTTGTACAATTATCTTTTCAAAAATCTGTTCAATTTTTTAAAAAACCTTCAAAACTTGACGAAACTTTATCAACTTGCCTAATTGCTTATTTCCTATAAAAACCTATTATAAAAAAAGAAAAATACTTTTAAAAAATTGAATTTAAATAACGGAGATCTACATGAAAAAAGTAGCTGGCTTAATAATCTTTTGTATGATTCCCTACCTTTATGCATCAGATTTTACCCCTAATGGTTCTGCTCAATTTACACAAACATTTTATGGTAATGCAGGTGGATATAAAACCGAAACCTCTCATCCTTCCTTGGCTTTAAATTATAATTTCACCTCACAACTAAGTGCGACACTCCAATGGGATCGAGCATGGAATATGTATAACTATAATGGTGATGAAAAACAGCAAAACAATAATCTTAGCCAACCTAAACTAAATGTAAATTATAACTATGGCCAGCTTGGTGACACTAATATCGGTTGGAGCACATCATTTAGTCTTGAAAATCAGGCGACTTTTGATGGTACAAATCAATATTATGCCTTAATACAAACTGCATTTGATTTTTCTCAATACATCCCGAAAAATGATTACATTCAAGCCACACAATTTGCGATTGCACCACTTTATGTTCATGGTTGGACAGGTAAAGGAACATCTGGACATCAAAATACGGCAGCTTTAAGTTTATTAACTAATTGGAAATTACCACAAAACTTCTCATTTACTTTCCAAGCCTATGCCTTTAGAGATTGGTATGATGGTTCAATGCAAATCAGTAATGGTGACCAATCATATAGTAATGCAAATTATTTTATGATGTTAGCATGGCTTAACTACTCAAATACACTTTATCAATTCAATGACAGTACCTCATTAGGTTTTAATTTTATTGGTGGATACGATCCTTATATTTCATCAAATCGCAAAGGCGCATGGGATCCATTCCTTGCCGGCAACCAAATGTATGAATGGCTTAGCCCTACGGCAATGAAAGGAAACTATAAAAGTACCTATTCATTATTTGCTCTACCTCAAGTCAACTTAACACATAACATCAGTAAAGATTTTTCGGTTAATGCCTTTGTTCAAGTTAAATATTCAAACCAAGTTTGGGGGGATTCTGAAAAAGATTGGCGCTTACAACCACAAGCCGGGATTGGTATTAATTACAATTTCTAAGAATCAAAACGATTGAATCAAGTTAAATGCAATTTACCTTAAGGCGTTTAACCCATTTTATCAATATAAACTTTAATTTTTGAATGAGAGAGAAAATCATGTCAACAGCAAAACAAATCGGATTATTTGCCTGTACTGGGATTGTTGCAGGGAATATGATGGGGAGTGGTATCGCTCTATTACCTGCTAATTTAGCCAGTATTGGTTCAATAGCTTTAATTGGATGGGTTATTTCATTACTTGGTGCAATATCTTTAGCTTATGTCTATGCAAGACTGGCAACAAAAGATCCTCAAGAAGGTGGGCCTATTGCTTATGCCGGTGAGGTTAGTAAAGACTTAGGATTCCAAACAGGTGTTCTTTACTACCATGCTAACTGGATTGGTAATTTAGCAATTTCCATTACAGCCGTTTCATATTTATCAACTTTTTTCCCGGTACTAAATGAAGCAATTCCAGCAGGTATTGCATCTTTAGCGATCATTTGGATTTTTACTTGTATTAATTTACTTGGTGGAGCATGGATCAGTCGTTTAACGACTTTCGGTTTAATATTGATTCTAATTCCGATTGTTGGTACCGCTATTTTTGGCTGGTATTGGTTTGATGCAAATACTTACATGCAAAACTGGAATGTATCTCATACGACTGACTATAAAGCAGTATTAAGTAGTACATTACTCTGCTTGTGGGCATTTATTGGTGTTGAATCAGCATCGGTAAGTACTTCATTAGTAAAAAATCCTAAGCGTACTGTACCAATTGCAACCATATTAGGAACCTTTATCGCTGGTTTAGTATATATTTCAGCAACACAAGTCATCAATGGTATGTACCCAGCTTCGGTAATGGCGGCATCCGGCGCACCATTTTCACAAACCGCCTCAACAATGGTTGGACATTGGGCAAGCCCAGTTGTATCTATCTTTACCGCCATTGCTTGCTTAACCTCGCTAGGTTCTTGGATGATGTTAGTTGGTCAAGCGGGAGCAAGAGCAGCCCACGATGGTAACTTCCCAAAAATCTATGGCGAATTGGATAAAAATGGTATTCCACGTAAAGGACTTATATTAGCTGCAATCCAGATGTCAATTTTATTGATTATTGTTACTGCAATGAACATGAAAGGGGGCCAAGCATCTTCAATCTTTGGCGATCTAACAAGTATGGCGGTATTACTAACAATGTTGCCTTATTTCTATTCATGTATTGATTTAATTCGTATGGATGGCGCTAATATTAAAAATATTTTGAGTTTAATTGCTGCGTCTTTAGGAAGTATCTTCTGTTTCATTGCCATATTAGGTTCAAACTCATTTGAACTTGCTGGCACCTTTATTGTGAGTTTGATTGTTTTACTTTTCTATGCCAGAAAAGTAGGCAGAAAAACGACACAACCGTCAGATTGTAAATAAATATTACTGAATTTTAACCTGCTAGGAGAATATTATATGAATACAATAGCGATGTTACTTGATGTTACCGAGACATTTAAGCAAAACGTATTAACTCGTGTTGCAGCAGAGCTTGAGCAAGTCGGCATTCAGGTTGTCTATCCACAAAATTGTGATGACCTTATTGATTTAATCAAAAAAAATGCCCGTCTTGCAGGCGTAATTCTCGATTGGGATCAACATAACTTAAGTTTATGTAAAAACATCACTGCTCTTAACGAAAGTCTACCTATTTATACTTTTGTTAACAGTAAAACATCGTTAGATGTTAATTTTAGTGACTTAGAAGTGAATATCCATTTTTATGAATATGTACTTGAACATGCACCAGATATCGCCCGTCGCATTAACTTAAGTACAGAAGACTATATCACTAAACTACTACCACCATTAACAAAAGCACTATTTGATTACGTACATAAAGAAAAATATACGTTCTGTACACCTGGTCATATGGGTGGAACCGCTTTTGAACAAAGTCCTGTTGGCTCACTATTTTACGATTTTTATGGTGAAAATACGATGCGTTCAGATATATCGATTTCAGTATCTGAACTAGGATCTTTATTAGACCATTCTGGGCCACATAAAGAAGCTGAAGATTTTATTGCTGAAACGTTTAATGCTGAACGTAGTTTTATTATCACTAATGGTACTTCAACTGCGAATAAAGTTGTTGGAATGTATTCATGTCCGGCTGGTAGTACAGTTATTGTCGATAGAAACTGTCATAAATCAATCACACATCTAATGATGATGACAAATGTAACACCAATCTATTTAAAACCGACTCGTAATGCCTATGGCATTTTAGGTGGTATTCCTAAAGCAGAGTTTAGTCGAGACCATATTCAATCATTAGTAGAAAAAACACCTAATGCAACTTGGCCAGTGCATGCTGTAATCACCAATTCAACCTATGATGGACTATTTTATAATACTGACTACATCAAACAAACATTAGATGTAAAATCGATCCATTTTGACTCAGCTTGGGTACCGTATACTAACTTCCATCCGATTTATAAAGGCAAATCAGGAATGAGTGGAGAACGAGTTGAAGGTAAAATTATTTATGAAACACAATCGACTCATAAGCTGTTAGCCGCATTTTCTCAAGCTTCAATGATCCATATCAAAGGGGATTTTAATGAAAGAACCTTTAATGAAGCTTATATGATGCATACATCAACATCACCACTATATAGTATTGTTGCTTCTTGTGAAGTATCTGCCGCAATGATGCGCGGTACAGCTGGTGAACAGCTGATCAACCAATCTATTAAGCGTGCAATGAACTTTAGAAAAGAGATCCAACGCTTAAACGAAGAAACTAATAGCTGGTTCTTTAATGTTTGGCAACCCGATAATATCGATAGTGTTGACTGCTGGCCATTAAGTTCTGTGAATAACTGGCATGGCTTTAATAATATTGATGATGACCACATGTATCTCGATCCAATTAAAGTCACACTGGTTACGCCGGGTATGGATATCCACGGTAATCTAGAAAAGACCGGGATTCCTGCATCAGTTGTAGCACAATTCTTAGATGAAAATGGCATTATTGTTGAAAAAACAGGCCCTTATTCACTACTATTCTTATTTAGTATCGGAATTAACAAAACAAAATCATTGACGCTATTACGTACATTGATGGAGTTTAAACGTGTTTTCGATACAAACTTAAAAATTAGTGAAGCAATGCCTGAACTGTACAAAAAAGATCCAGAATTTTATCATAATATGCGTATACAAGAGTTAGCACAAGGAATCCATCAGTTAACGATACAACATAACCTACCTGAGTTAATGTATAAAGCGTTTGATGAATTGCCAGTTATGGAGATGACTCCTCACGATGCATACCAACAAGAGATCCGTGGTAACGTCACCGAATGTCAATTAAAAGACATGGTTGGTAAAATCAGTGCGAATATGATTTTACCATATCCTCCTGGGGTTCCATTAATTATGCCAGGTGAAAAAGTGACTGAAGATAATCAGCCGATCTTAAGTTTTCTTGAAATGTTATGTGATATTGGTTCACATTATCCGGGCTTTGAAACTGATATTCACGGCGTCTATCAAAATGATGATGGTGAATATGTGGTTAAAGTATTAACCGAATAATTATAGCAAGTGTATCGTGCCAGTTCTTATACTGGCACGATTATAACTAATAACCTTTTCATCAATAATATCAATCAATCTTAAACGTAATTATTAACGAGCTTTTAACTGTAATTACCACTAAATAAAATAACCTACTTGGAATTTATATGTCTGAAAACATCAAAAATAATTCAGGACAAAAACTCGGACTCATCGCTCTTATCGCGATTGTTGTTAGCTCAATGATCGGTAGCGGAATCGATGGATTGCCTCAAAATATGGCTCAAAATTCAGCCCTTGGTCCCGTCTTAATCGCTTGGATCATTGCCGGCTTTGGTATCTATTTTATCGCAGAAACCTTTATTTATCTCTCCCAGATACGCCCTGATTTACAAGATGGTGTCTACATGTATGCACGACAAGGATTTGGCGCCTTTATTGCGTTTATTGTCGCTTGGGGATATTGGTTGATGTGTATTTTTAGTAATGTTGCTTATGGTGTGATGGTGATGGATGCATTAAATTATTTCATCCCAGGTTATTTTCAAGGCGGTAATAATTTAGCATCAATCATCGGTACTTCAGTACTGATCTGGGGATTTAACTTTTTAACACTCACTGGTGTTCGTGATGCTGGTATTGTTAATACAATCGGTACATTTGCAAAATTAATTCCACTAGTACTCTTTGTTTGTATTTTAGTTTATGCCGTCAATTATCATCAAATTACTAGCAATTTATGGGGCGAAACAGCAGTAAATACTCATAATGACATTAAAATATCTATTTTATCCCAAATTCTCTCGCCTTTAGATGTTGCCTTATGGTCCTTTATCGGAATTGAAGGAGCGGTTGTTTTGTCTGGCAGAGTAAAAAATAAAAAGGATATCGCAAAAGCAACATTTTGGGGATTTTTTATCTCACTAATATTATGTGTTTTAGTCTCAGTGTTACCATTTGGCGTATTAACTCAACACCAATTAGCAAATATTCCGACACCATCTACAGCTGGTGTATTAAAAGCTGTTGTTGGGAAATGGGGTGAATGGATAATCAATGTTGGTGTGGTGATCTCGGTATTAGCTGCTTGGCTTGCTTGGACTATGTTATGTGCCGAACTCCCGATGTCAGCAGCACAAAATGGAACATTCCCTAAAATATTTGCCAAGAAAAATAGCAAAGGAGCCGCATCGGTCTCTCTTTGGGTTAGTAGTGGCATCATGCAATTAGTGATCTTATTAGTTTACTTTTCACATAATGCTTGGCTAACTTTACTTAATGTATCTGCCGTGATGGTTTTACCGGCTTACTTTGCTTCCGCAGCTTATTTATTTAAATTAGCGATTACTGATGACTTCAAACATAACTTCCCTAAACACCGTCTACGTATCGTATTAACGAGTGTCATTGGACTAATATTCTGCTTATTTATGATTTATGCAAGTAGTTATCAATATGTCATCATGACACCACTATTATTAACCTGTGGTTTGCCATTTTTTATTATAGCTTGTAAAGAAAACAGACCTAATGAACCAATTTTTGCAAAGCATGAACTGCTCTATTTAGCGATTTTAATCATACTTGATATTATCGTCTTAATGACAGAGTTACCAATATTTTCATAGGATTAGTTTATACAAATAAAATCGCACTTATTCACTATAAAACACATTAGGTAAATAAGCAGCTTTGGGTATCTTTAATCATCATCTATTAATAAGATACCCTATTTTTTAATCAAGATGACTGATAACCCGAACTAATGATTTTTCTATAAATTCTTGAGACAAGAATAGCAAAAACTGTACCAATACAGGGAGCTAATGCTAGCCCTATCATATAAAAAACAAATTGTTTAAAGGCTTGATAATTTGAGCCAGGATCAGTGATATTCATAATGGAGAAATAACAAAAAAGAATACTAACAGCCGTTACACCTATTCCAGTAATAATAGCTATTAGTTCTTTGGGTTTGAACAAACAGATCAAAATCGTAACGATGATCACGGTAAACAGAATCGCAATTGCAAAAATACCTAATAAAATTAATCCCATATAGCACTACCCTACGTCAAAAAGTCTTAAATTAGCAATAAGTAATCAACTTTATCTTAGTATTACTCATCTTGGCTAAAACCATAAAATAACAATAAACGATTTCGTTATAATACTGATGAAAGGTATCATTATAATGTAATTTAGCTATTTCCACTCAATGATGACACAAAAATCCGACAAATTATTAATCAGATATTTCATTTTTGGTCAATAACCCATACAATTAGCAGATCATATTTTAGTTAATTGTATTAAAATGCAAATATAAAAATAGTTAATAGGACACAGACCGATTATGTCAATACATATGCAAGAAAATTATCGCCCGGACGAGATTGAAGCACAAGTTCAAAAACACTGGCAGGACAATAAAACGTTTCATGTTAGCGAAGATCCCAATAAACCAAAATATTACTGTTTATCGATGCTTCCTTACCCTTCTGGACGACTGCATTTAGGTCACGTACGTAACTATACTATCGGCGATACTATTTCTCGTTTTCAACGTATGCAAGGTAAAAATGTCTTACAACCGATTGGTTGGGATGCATTTGGTTTACCTGCTGAAGGCGCGGCGGTAAAAAATAATACTGCACCAGCAAAATGGACTTATGAAAATATTGCTTATATGAAAAAGCAATTAAAATTACTGGGCTTCGGTTATGACTGGGATCGTGAAGTAACAACCTGTAGACCCGAATACTACAAATGGGAACAGTGGTTTTTCACTAAACTTTATGAAAAAGGTCTAGTTTATAAAAAAACCTCAGCAGTTAACTGGTGCCCAACTGACCAAACGGTTTTAGCTAACGAACAAGTTGTTGAAGGTTGTTGTTGGCGCTGTAATACTCCGGTTGAACGCAAAGAGATTCCACAGTGGTTTATTAAAATTACCGCTTACGCACAAGAGTTACTTGATGATTTAGAGACCCTAGAAAGTTGGCCAGATCAAGTTAAAACCATGCAGAAAAACTGGATCGGTCGTTCTGAAGGGGTTGAAATTGACTTTGCGGTTGAAAACTACAGTGAAAAATTACGTGTCTATACCACGCGTCCAGATACCTTAATGGGCGTCAGTTTTGTTTCTGTTGCCTCTGAGCACCCTATTGCTCAACTAGCAGCACAAAAAAATGCAGATATTACTGCATTTATTGCTGAATGTAAAAATACCAAAACGGCAGAAGCCGATATGGCGACAATGGAGAAAAAAGGTATTGCGACTGGTTTCTATGCAATCCATCCACTGACTAATGAAAAGATCCCTGTCTGGATTGCTAACTTTGTCTTAATGGAATACGGTACTGGGGCTGTAATGGCCGTTCCTGGACATGATCAACGTGACTTTGAATTTGGCCGTAAATATGACTTAACCATTAAACCCGTTATTTTAGATGCGAATGGCCAAGCACCAGATTTAAGTGAACAAGCCTATACTGAACATGGGAAGCTATTTAACTCAGGTGAATTTGATGGCTTAGACTTTACCCAAGCTTTTGATGCAATTGCCAATAAACTAATAGCTAAAGGTGTTGGTGCTCGTAAAGTTAATTTCCGCTTGCGCGATTGGGGTGTATCTCGTCAACGTTATTGGGGAGCGCCAATTCCAATGGTTACACTTGAGGATGGAACAACCATTCCAACACCAGCGGATCAATTACCCGTTATTTTACCTGAAAATGTTGAAATGAATGGAATTACGAGTCCAATTAAAGCCGATCCAAATTGGGCAAAAACAACGGTTAATGGTCAACCGGCATTACGTGAAACAGATACCTTTGATACATTTATGGAGTCATCTTGGTACTATGCTCGCTACACATGTCCTCATTATGACCAAGGCATGCTTGATGAAAAAGTGGCAAACTATTGGTTACCGGTTGATCAGTATGTTGGTGGTATTGAACATGCCATCATGCATCTACTCTACTTCCGTTTCTTCCACAAATTGATGCGGGATTTTGGAATGGTTACTTCTAATGAACCAGCCAAAAGATTACTTTGTCAGGGAATGGTTCTTGCTGATGCCTTTTACTATACAACTGAGACTGGCGAACGTATTTGGATTTCACCAACTGAAGTTACTGTAGAACGTGATGAAAAAGGTCGAATTGCGAAAGCCACTGATAAATCCGGTCGTGAATTGATTCATGCCGGTATGACAAAAATGTCTAAATCAAAAAATAACGGTATCGATCCACAAGAGATGGTTGAAAAGTATGGTGCAGATACCGTACGTTTATTTATGATGTTTGCCTCTCCAGCGGATATGACTCTTGAGTGGCAAGAGTCTGGTGTAGAAGGTGCAAATCGCTTTATTAAACGTGTATGGCGTTTAGTATTTGAACATGCTGAAAAAGGCGCTGCGCCAGCATTAAATGTCAACGCTCTAGATAGTGAACAAAAAACATTACGACGTGAATTGCATAAAACTATAGCGAAAGTAAGTGATGATATTGGTCGACGCCAAACATTTAACACTGCGATTGCTGCGGTCATGGAATTTATGAATCGTTTACAAAAAGCACCGCAAGAATCAGCACAAGATCGAGCATTAATGGATGAAGCGCTACAGGCCATCGTTCGTCTATTATATCCAATGATGCCACATGCTTGTTTTATTATGTGGGAAGCATTAGGCCATAAAGATAGTATTGATAATGCTAGCTGGCCAGTTGCCGATGAATCTGCCATGATCGAAGATGAGAAACTTGTCGTTGTTCAAATTAATGGTAAAGTTCGTGCAAAATTAACCGTCCCAGCTGATGCAACTGAAGAGTTTGTCACAAATCTTGCAAAAACTGACGCGAATATTCAAAAACATCTAGAAAGTGCAACAATTCGCAAAGTGATTTACGTACCGGGTAAATTATTAAATATTGTTGCTAGCTAATATAAAAATACGGGGTGTTATAGTCACCCCCTTAATTTAGGTAAAATACATGAAAAAATTGCTCAGCTTATGTCTGTTTTTCTCGGTTGTATTAAGTGGTTGTGGTTTTCATCTACAAAACAACACAGAAATACCAAAGCAATTCCAAACAATGACATTTTATAGCCATGATCCATATGGTCAGTTATCACGTGAAATCAAAAATGTATTACGTGAAAATAATGTCAAGTTATTGAATAGTGATGAGAAACGCGATTTTCCTTCATTGCAAATACTGAACCATTCAATCACCAAAGATACTATTTCGATTTACCCAGATGGTAAATCAGCTGAATATCAGCTAATTTTAATTGTTAATGCACAAGTGATCATTGCTGGAGATGATATTTATCCGTTAACAGTGAAAGTATTTAGAACGTTCTTTGATAACCCAGCAAGTGCACTGGCAAAAAGTACCGAACAAAACTTGATAGAACAAGAGATGTATAATCAAGCAGCTAAACAGCTTATTGGTAAATTAAAATCAATTAGCGTCCTTGATAAAAAACCAATATCCTATGATAAAAATTAGTGATAGCCAATTAGTAATCAAGTTAGCGCAGAATGATTCTCTGCGCTATTTTATAACAGTGGGTAACGATCCCTATTTACAATATACTGCACAAAATCAAATCAAAGCGAAGCTAACCTCTCTTGGTTATGCTGAACATACTGTTTTTGTTATTGATAATCAAACCGATTGGAACCAAATTTATCAAAGTAGTCAAGCGATGAGTCTTTTTGCGAATCAAATTGCTTTAATACTCCAATTTGGTGAAACGGCACTAACAGTTGCCTTAGCAAAAAAACTTGATGAATTGACAGCAAGTTTATCTCCAGATATCAGTTTATTAATCTCATTAAGCAAAATGACTAAAACACAAGAGAATGCTCAATGGTTTAAAACGTTATCTGAACATTTAATGGTTATTAGCTGTAATACGCCTGATGCCGAACAACTACCTCAGTGGATTAAACAACAATTACCACATTATGGATTAGATCTTGAAAAACAGAGTATTGAACTGCTCTCTTACTATTATGAAGGTAATTTACTGGCACTAGCGCAAATACTAGAGCAGCTAAAATTGCTTTATCCAACCGGTAAAATCAGTTATAACCAATTAGAAAATAATGTCAATGATACAGCTATCTTTACCCCTTACCACTGGGTTGATGCGATGCTTGCAGGTAAAACTAAACGCTCTATACATATTTTACAACAACTAAAAAGTAATGATACTGAGCCACTTATTTTATTGAGAACTCTGCAACGTGAACTCATTCTATTAATCAATATCCATAAATATACCGCTAAGCATAATCTAAAAATGGCTTATGATTTTTATAAAGTTTGGCAAAATAGACGTAATTTGATTACACCTTATTTAAATAAAACAAATATTGAACAACTTTATCAAATTTTAAATAAATTAACGGAACTTGAAATTATCTTAAAACATGATTATCAATCCCCTGTTTGGGAACAACTCACCACCCTAAATATGTTATTTATAGGTAAAAATGCATGACTAAATCATTAACAGCATTATTTGGCGGTACGTTTGATCCTATTCATTATGGTCACCTATTACCTGCTGTCGCCTTAGTTGAAGAGGTTAAATTGTCACAGGTAAGTTTATTACCGAACCATATCCCACCCCATAAAACACAACCTGAAGCATCTACTTATCAGCGTATAGAGATGCTTAAGTTAGCTATTGCAGACTACCCGATGCTATCTATCGATATGCGGGAAATGAGTCAAAGTCGTCTAGATCGACCATCGTATACCATTGAAACGCTGCAAGCATGGCGTATGGAAAATGGGGATCAGCCTGGTTTAGCGTTTATATTAGGACAGGATTCTCTCCTCAGTTTACCAACATGGAATAATTGGCAAACATTACTCAACTATTGCCATTTACTCATCTGCCGACGACCTGGCTATGCCGAGAATAGCGATAATCCACAACTTAAAGATTGGATCGAGCGTCATCAAACAAAAAATATTGATGATTTACATACTCATCCCAATGGCTTTATCTATTTTGCCAATACCCCACTAGAAAATATTTCAGCGACTGAAATCAGAGAGAAAATCAGTAATGGCAAAAGCTGTGAAACATTATTACCGCCTAAAGTCTGGCAATATATTCAAGCAGAACACTTATACGGCACTTAAGTTATCATATATGATTGTTCAGTATACTTAACGTTTTTTCGTTATTTTATTGCTATAAACTATCATTATAGTGTAAAAAAAGTTCAAAATTGAAGTGCTCAATGAAAGGTTAGTATTTAACGTAGGGTAATTAGACAATCACCCTCTTGCGGTAAAATAGCTCAAGAGGATGATTTTTAGTACAATTTTTGAAATAGATAATTAAGCTAATTTTCTTGACCAATGTAATAGAACAACAATAGCGAGAGAAAAGAGCACTCCAAAGCCAACGCCAATTACAATCACTGGTAAACCGATTGCAATAGCTGCAGAATAGAGTCCTAACATGACCATCATTGCACTATATTCACTAAAGTTTTGTACCGCGATCGCGCTACCTGCACCAATAGTATTTTTACCAAAATTTTGTAATAGTGCATTGAGTGGAACAAGAAAGAATCCGCCAAGCATACCAATAATTACCAGTAATAAATAAGAAAAAACCATACTACTTTGCAATGTAAAACAGATGACCGCTATTCCCATCAATATCCCAGCGGGAATACAGCGTTTAGTATTTTCCATATTAATACATTTAGCAGCCAAGCCAGCTCCAAATACAATACCAATTGCAACGACGGCATTTAAAATCGTTGGCGTTGTATTATCATGACGATTCAATACTAACGGTACCCAATCAATTAATAAAAAGCGTAAAGTAATACCCGCTCCCCAAAATAGACTAGTTCCAACTAAAGTAATCCTTGCCTGCTGATGTGTTAATAGCACCTTTGCTGAATGAACAAAATCGTTGACCATACCAATAAGATTCCACGTCACATTTTTTCTAGCAGGTTTTAACTTAGGGATAAATAAATTGGCAACCATCGCAATGCCGAACATAATTATGCAGGTAATAATTGATGCAGTAATATGAAGATCTGATATATATCCTCCTGCAACACTACCTAACAGTATCGCAGCGATTGTTGATGCTTCAATTAATCCATTTGCTTTAACTAAATTATCACCACTCGTTAATTCCCCCAAAATGCCATATTTAGCTGGTGAATAGCATGCTGCACCAATTCCAACTAACACATAACCTAAGAAAGGACTAACACCAACACAGATAATCATGGCCCCTAATAGTTTTAATAAATTCGAAATCAGCATCACTCGTCCTTTCGAATAACTATCAGCAATTTGTCCAACAAAAGGAGCTGTCACAATAAAAGCAATAACAAATACCATCTGTAGTACTGGTTTACTCCAATCGGGATAATGGAGATTTTTAATCAATGCCAAAATAGCAAACAGTAAAGCATTATCAGCAAAAGCAGAGAAGAACTGAGCAAGCATGGTCGCAACTATACCACGATTTAATAAAGTTTGATTGTCCATAATAATTCCTCATCAATCCCCGTATAAAAACTATACGAGGCTTGATATTGAGATTAAGTTTGCAATTATTTAACTTTCGTCTGCCATTTTTCTTAAGGTAATAAAATCAATTTTACCTGTACCGAGTAATGGTAACTGTTTAATAATACGAATATCTCGAGGAACAGCTAAGGCAGGAATACCTAATGACTGTGCAGCTTGATTAAGCTTATCGCGTGACATATTTTCAGAAGTGGTAAATAAAACTATTGCTTCCCCTTTACTTCCATCAGCTTTAATCGTCGCACCATGCATTGCATCGGCATCAACCATCTTCGCTAATGTTTCAACACTTTCAAGAGAAACCATTTCACCAGCTATTTTAGCAAAACGTTTTAGTCGACCTTTGATAGTAATAAACCCATCGTTATCAATGTCCACAATATCGCCAGTATCATACCAGCCTTTAATCGCTTTACCATCATTATCGGTTGCACTAACAGAGACTAATTTACCTGGATGATCAACTAATAGATAGCCTTTCATTACATTCGGCCCTTGTAACTGTAAACGACCGCCACTTTCAATACCAGGGACAGGGATAATTTTGGTATGTATTCCAGGTAAAGCTCGGCCAACCGAACCAGCTTTATAAGCCATCGGTACATTTAATGAAACAACCGGCGCACATTCAGTAACACCATACCCCTCTAAAATACGAATACCAAACTTACTTTTCCATAATTCACGAGTTGCATCAGATAATCGTTCAGCTCCTGCAACAACATAACGTAAACGCATAAAATCATAAGGATGAGCGTAGCGTGCATAGTTGGCTAAGAATGTTGGTGTTCCAAATAGTACCGTACAATTTTGATCGTAGACAACTTCAGGGACGGCTTTGTAATGCAGAGGATTTGGATATAAAAAGGTTTTACTACCAGAATAAAGAGGTAACAATAAGCCAGCAGTAAGACCAAAAGCATGGAATAGTGGTAGTGTTGACATAAATCGATCGGTTGGCATAGGATCAATAACACTACGAATCTGTTCAACGTTAGCTAACAAACTCCCATGAGAATGAACGACCCCTTTAGGATTCCCCTCTGAACCAGAAGTAAATAAGACTAATGCTTCATCTTCATAATTGTGACTACGTTTTAAAAAACGCGGCATAAACTGATAGGTAAGAACCGATAGTTTATCGGTAATCGACAAACTATTTTTAAAATCTTCTAAGAAATACCATTTAACTCCATCTATTTCATCCAATAAATGGTCTAATTTACCTTTATCCAAAAACTTTCTTGAGGTAATGATTGTTTTAACACAAGCCGCTTTGACCGCACAATTCAAACCTTTTTCACCAGCAGTATAATTTAACATCGCGGGAATTCGGTTTTTTAACGACAACCCAAAAATAACTGAGACACTAATGACAGCATTAGGTAATAGCACACCAACACGTTCCTTTGGTTCCGTCAATTTTTCAATAATCAAACCAATGCCTAGAATTTGCTGTAATAATTGGCGATAAGTTAAATTCTTACTAGTTGGATCTTGAATGATCGTGGTACTCGATCCTGAACGAGCTTGCGACTCTAATAATGCGTTGAATAAAGTCAATTTAGGACGACTTGCCATTCTTGCTTCCATCATTATTTGATGGAGTTTTTCACCTGTAATATAACGTCTTTCACTAGCCTTTTTGGCATTTGGCATCGCAATAGAGGTTGGCTCAAGTACATGAATGGTAATAGTTGGAAATAATCGTCGCTTAAAGATTCCTTTTAAACGGCTAGTCGTCGTGAATTCGGCACCCTCGATCCAAATTGGCACAATAGTCGCTTGAGATTTTGCTGCAACAAATGCGGTACCATCATAAATCTTCATTAATGAACCCGTAATAGTAATTCGCCCCTCAGGGAAAATCACAATAGATCGACCTTTATTGACTTCTCTAACTAATCGTTTAATCGCCATTGGATTTGTTGGATCCATCGGCACAAAATCAACATAACGTTTGGCGATGTTTACCACCCAATGATCAATATAGCCTGAGTAGATGGCAAAAACAGGTTTAACGGGTAAAAAGACACCTAATAAAACACCGTCAAGAAAAGAAACATGGTTGGAAGTAATAATCAGCTTATCTTGATTAAAATTGTTAAGATTACCTTTGATACGAACATGGAATAGAACTTTTAATATAATTTTTATAATCTTTAAGACCATGAGAAAATCTCAGAAACGTGCAACATTACACATCCCAAATAATAGAGAGAAAAAATAGCCGTGCAAGATATTGCTGACACTGTTTGTTTAAAAATAGAACAGAATTGAATAAAACTAGAGTTTATAAAAACATAATAAATTGATTTATAATGAAATTTAATTTTTTAAGGTTTTTGTGCTACATCAAATAGAAATGATTAAAATTAATACATTTTTTACAATTACTTATCATTTAGCTTAATTATAACCATAAAAAAAGGGGATAAAAATATCCCCTTTTTAAAAAAATTAACTAAAATTAGCGACGTAAGCCTAATTTTTGGATTAATTGGTTATAACGATCAACATCACTTTGTTTTAAATAATCGAGTAATTTACGACGGCTAGAAACCATACGTAATAAACCACGACGGCTATGGTGATCTTTTTTATGTTCAGAAAAGTGACCTTGCAAATCATTAATACGAGCCGTTAATAATGCAACTTGAACTTCAGTAGAACCAGTATCATTTGTTCCACGACCATATTCAGCAACAAGCTTAGCTTTATCTTCTGTACTTAGAGACATAATAACTCCTAAAATATTTTAGATTAAAAAAAGAAGTGCCGATCTCTAACTCAGCACATTCTGTGGGCTGTAAATTATATATTAATTACACTAAATTGCAATAAAGGATAAAGACTTCCTGACGAATTATCACACCACCGCTCACTGGCAAAAATTAGCTCCTTTTTGAATAATTGCTACCATTAACTACCAATATCATTGCACTTTATACAGTATAAATAAAAAATATTTTATATAAACAAATAGATACAACTATAACCATATTATTTTTATGGGAATATTATTTCTGTGAGAAATATCTCAAAATTAAAACATCGTTTTAAATATAATGATCCGAAATTTTAATTAAACTATGTGGTGATAATATGGAATTATTCTTAAGTATATTTGGAAAACCAGCAATAATCATTGCGCTCGTTGCATTTATCGGATTAGTTTTACAAAAAGCAAAAATATCAAAAATTATAACAGGTACGCTATTATCATTTATTGGTTTCGTCTTAATAAAGACAGGGGGTAAAATACTGGGTGGTGTCCTTGGCATGTTTAGTGCTATGTTTTCAAATGCATTTGGTATGCATGGCGTTGTGCCAAGTAACGAAGCCATTACCGCTTTAACAATGGATACATTAGGAACAAGTGCTGCATTTATCTTATTTTTTGCCATGATTATCAATTTACTATTGGCACGATATACTCGCTTCAAATCAATCTATCTATCACTACATTTAGTTCTTTTTATGGCCTTCTCTTTTACCGCGGTATTACAAGGCTTAGGCTACAGCGGTAATACAATAATTATCGCAGGTGCAATAATCATCGGCTGTTATATGGCAATATTCCCGACTCTTTTATCTAAATTCAGCCGTTCAATTATTGGCAATAACGATTATTGTATTGCCCATGCAGGCACAATCTCTTATCTTGCTGGTTCTTATTGCGGAAAATGGTTTGGTAACAAAAAAATAGATGTTGAACATTTAAAAATCAATGATAGATACAGTTTTTTAAAACAAGCAGATGTTGCAACATTTATAACAATGTTTATTTTATTATGTATCTCTGGAATATTTTCATCAGAAGATTATTTAAAAACAATTATAGGCAATGATACATTTATCATCTTTGCCCTAGAACAATCAGCAATTTTTGCTGGAGGATTATATATTGCTAAAAAAGGGGTCGCTATTTTTACTGAAGAAGTTGTTCCTGCATTTAAAGGGTTTGCTCAAGTAGTTGCACCAGGCTGCGTTCCAGCTGTCGATCCGATGGTATTATTTGATAAAGCCCCCAACTGCGTCTTAATTGGTTTTTTAGTCAGCTTCTTTACTGAAATTCTTTGTGTTGTTATCTTTCCATTTATCCATTTACCGATCATTATCCCTGGCATCATGGCAAGTTTTATTACAGGCGGTACGGCAGCAATATTTGGAAACTCAACAGGAGGAGCGAGAGGCGCTATCATAGCGGCCTTTATTAATGGATTACTACTTTGTATATTGCCGGCACTGGCATTACCACTATTTTCTTTTTTAGGTGTACAAGGCGTCACCTTTGCTGATCCAGACTTTACCTCATTATCATTAATCACAGACGCAATACTTAAGCTTTTTAGTTAACATATCTAAAGTATGCAGCCGCGGATGGTGCTGCATACTAAAATTATTGAATTGTAATTAAAAACAACTATCGCCATTACTCCCTAACACTGCTAAAATAACCCCACATTTCACCTTACATAATGAACCTTGAGGGTTTTACTGTGTCAGACAAAACATCTTTAAGCTATAAAGATGCTGGTGTTGATATCGATGCCGGCAATGAACTCGTCAATCGAATTAAATCTGTTGTTAAAGAAACCAAACGACCTGAAGTCATTGGTGGATTAGGTGGTTTTGGTGCATTGTGCGCAATTCCACAAAAATACAAAGAACCTATTCTCGTATCTGGTACCGATGGTGTTGGAACAAAATTACGTTTAGCTATGGATTTAAATCGTCATGATTCAATTGGTATTGATTTAGTTGCCATGTGTGTCAATGACCTTATTGTACAAGGTGCAGAACCGTTATTTTTCTTAGATTACTATGCAACAGGCAAACTTGAAGTTGATGTTGCAGCAACAGTTGTAACGGGTATCGCAGAAGGATGTAAACAATCAGGTTGTGCGCTTGTTGGTGGTGAAACAGCAGAAATGCCAGGTATGTATCATGGTAATGACTATGATATCGCAGGTTTTTGTGTCGGGGTGGTTGAAAAATCAAAAATAATTGATGGAAGTAAAGTGCAAGATGGTGATGCAATTATCGCTTTAGCCTCAAGCGGACCACACTCAAATGGTTATTCATTAGTTCGTAAAATTATTGAAGTTAGCAAAGCAAACCCAGCCAAAGAGTTATTAGCCGGGAAAAGTTTAGCGGATCATCTATTAGCACCAACTAAAATCTATGTTAAATCAATACTTAACTTAATTGAGAACATTGATGTTCATGCTATTGCTCATATTACAGGTGGTGGTTTCTGGGAAAATATTCCACGAGTACTACCTGATAATACACAAGCCATTATTGATGCAAAAAGTTGGCAATGGCCTGAAGTATTTAATTGGTTACAAAAAGCTGGGAATGTTGATACCCACGAAATGTATCGTACTTTTAACTGTGGCGTTGGTTTAATTGTGGTGCTACCAAAACAACTGGTTGATAAAGCAATAAAATTACTTAACGATAGTGGTGAAAAGGCTTGGTTGTTAGGTGAAATAAAATCATCTAATTCAACGGAACGAGTCATTATCAAATAATAGATGTTGAAAATATGGGCGAATTAACGCCCTTTTCTTTTTTCGTTGTGGATAAATATAGTAAGTGACAATAATGAAAAATATAGTGGTTCTTGTTTCAGGTAGCGGTTCAAATTTACAGGCAATTATTGATGCCTGTGCAACAAAACACATTAATGGAAATATTGTTGCCGTCATTAGTAATAAACCCGATGTCTATGCACTGAAAAGAGCAAAAAACAGTCATATTCCTACCCATGTAATTAATCATAAAGATTATTTATCTCGAGAAGCGTTTGATCAGGTTGTTGCTAAACAAATTGATGTCTATCAACCCGATCTGATTGTACTTGCAGGCTATATGCGTATATTGACCCCAGAATTCGTTAAACACTACGCGGGTAAGATGCTTAATATTCATCCCTCACTTTTACCCAAGTATCCTGGACTTCATACACATAAAAGAGCCATTGAAGCCGGAGATCAAGAGCACGGTACAACCGTTCATTTTGTTACTGAAGAGCTTGATGGTGGACCAATTATTTTGCAAGCTAAAGTACCAATTTTTGCCGATGATACCGAACAAGATGTGATTGATAGAGTGCTGGTACAAGAGCATCAAATCTATCCATTAGTTATCAAATGGTTTTGTGATAATCGATTATCGATGCAACAAGGTAAAGCTTATTTAGATAATAAAGAGATCCCATTGTCTGGATATGGTGAAGATTAGCATCGCTGAATCAGATTCGTTATAATTTTGATGTAAGATATGAATATAGTATAAAAATAGATAACGAAGCGGTGGCTAAGGTTCTTTACGGAACTAGAGTAGAACTATAATGAAACTACAATGGGACTACAATTCTCTGTAAATTTTTAGTTAAACATAAAATAGTTACCACGAATATATTGACCTTTGAGTAATAATTTGCGAATGTAGTAAGTAGTTTATATCCTTGTTATATTTGTTAGTAAATAAAAAGGGGGTCAATTATGACTTTAAGTATTACCAGTAAGCAAATGGATATTACACCAGCAATCAGAAGCTATATTGAAGATAAATTTAGCAAACTTGATAAATGGCATGCATTACTAATTAATCCACATTTCATTTTATCAAAAGAGCCTGATGGATTTATTATTGATGCGACGATTGCAACGAAGGGAACACCACTGGTCGCCTCCGCTAAACATGATGATATGTATACAGCTGTTAATGATTTAATTAGTAAACTCGAAAAACAGTTAAATAAATTGCAGCATAAAGGTGAAGCAAGACGCGCTTCTGAGAGTATTAAAAGCTATGTATCTGCTGAAGAGTAGCTATATACCGACAATTGATAAAAAGGCACTAAAGTGCCTTTTTTATTATGCAGAAAAAATCTCATTCTTTACGAAAAAGTAAGCGATTTCACGTTCCGCAGACTCAATAGAATCTGATCCGTGTAACGCATTTTCAGTCACATTATCAGCAAAATCATAACGAAGAGTTCCCGCTAATGCTTTGGCGGGATCGGTAGCCCCCAAAACTTCACGATAATGAGTGATTGCATTATCGCCTTGTAATACCATAACGACAATAGGACCTGAAGTCATAAAATCAATTAAGCGTTCAAAAAACACTTTTCCTTTATGTTCAGCATAGAAGCCTTCTGCTTGTTCACGAGTTAAATGAACCATCTTTAATGCAATAATATTGAGTCTAGCCTGGGTAAGACGTTCTATTATTTTACCGATAAGCTGTTTTTTTACTGCATTAGGTTTAATTATTGATAATGTTTGTTCCATACTCATTCTGCCTTACTCCTGTTGTACTTGGAAGTTTATTCTATCAATTTGGCCACTTTCGTCCAATGATAATAAATTATGGGAACCTTTATTTACACTGGTAAATATTATTTTAGCATCAAGATCTCCGCTCGTGTCAGTAATTAACTCACCATCTAAAAATAACCATTTTTGACCAAGACCACCTTGACTCCGGATTGTTAACTCTAAACTATCTTGATTAGGTAATATTTGTAACACTTGATTAGGAAGAATACCACTCATAAAAAGAGGTGAATATTGCGCTCCGCCTTCCGGTGGACAAGTTGGATCAATTGGTGGAATAAATTTCGCTCTGCGCTCATTGGGTAATAGCCAATTCTCTAGTTGGATAGGCCACAGTGCGATATCTTTTTTAATGGCATTTGTGCAATCAGCACCAACACTTAGACCTTGCTCATTAACCCAAATTGTCATAAAACCTGAACGAAAAGCTCGTTTTCTTATCATATTAAGTTGTTCAAGTGTCGGGGGAATAATGCCATCAACAATCCAGGCTCGTTTTTTTCGATGACAGTTGATATCATTCTCATGTAACTGCGTACCTGTGGGCCAACAGATATTAACAGCACTCACCGAATTAGGCATCGGGTCAATCGGTAAGTTTCGATTAAGATTACGTTCTCTATTCAGTAAAAAACGATTTACTTGTTGCAAAATAGGAACCGCCGTAATATTACCATATTGACCAACCACAGGAGTTCCATCTGGTCTACCAACCCAAACACCAATAAGATAACGAGGATTAATACCGATAGCCCAAGCGTCTCGGTAACCATAGCTAGTACCGGTTTTCCAAGCAAGGGGAGAAATGTTTCCGGATTGTGAACCCAACATTGGAACAGTTTGAAAAGCTAAAATCCGACGAATGATCCAAGCACTCCCCTCATTCATTAATGGTTTTTCTGATAATGGTTCATCACTCGTAAAACGTAACTGCGCAACCTGCCCTTTTCTAGCAAAAGCACTGTAAGTACTAACTAACTCATCCATACGGACTGATGCACCACCTAAAATATAACTGATATTTGGCTGATTTTGACTTGATACTAGTGATAAACCTACAGAGTTCAATTGACTGGCAAAACGAGTAGGTCCATAAATCTCCATTACTTGAACGGCAGGTAAATTCAGTGAGCGTTGTAATGCCTCACTGACACTAACTGGACCATTATACCCTTCATCAAAATTAGTTGGCCGGTAATCAGAACTAATCCGAGGTACATCTTGTAATAATGATTCAGAATGAATCATGCCATCATTCAGGGCTAATCCATATAAAAAAGGTTTTAATGTTGAGCCTGGAGAACGTAGCGATTTGATCATATCAACTTGACCAAATCGAGTTCGATCATTGAAATCAATTGATCCAACATAGCCTTTCACGGTCATATCAACATGATCAACCACTAAAATGGCTAATGAGTTTTTCGGTGGAAGTTGGTTTTTCCAGTTAATAGCCATATCTTCAAGCGCATATTGTAAGGATTCATCAATCGTTGAGTGAATAATATCTTTTGTTGGATAAGCAAGACTTAATCTACGCGCAAGTAATGGTGCTAATTGAGGTGAGCGACGAGGATAAACCCAAACCTCTTCTTGTTTAACTTGTTCAATAATCTCTTTAGACCAAACATGATAGGTTAATAATCGTTCTAATACTTTATCTCGAGCTTGTTGCGCTCTTTCAGGGTAACGATCAGGTCTTAAACGACTCGGGGCTTGTGGTAATACAGCTAAAAGAGCAGCATCACTTCGAGTCAATTCCCGTGGCGATATCCCTAAATAAGACCAACTAGCTGCACCAATTCCCTCAATCGTACCACCATATGGGGCACGATTAATATATAAAGTGAGAATCTCGTCTTTCGTATAGTGCCATTCCAATTGTAACGTACGAAATAGTTGTTTAAATTTACCCCATATTGAACGCTCATGGGGATCGAGGATTCTCGCCACTTGCATTGAAAGTGTGCTCCCCCCTGAAATTATTTTATCATTAGTAATGTTTTGATAGGTTGCACGTAATAAAGCTAAAAAATCGATCCCGACATGTTGATAAAAATGTCGATCTTCATAAGTAAGTAGTGCCTCAATATAGTAATCAGGCACATCCTCTAATGTCACTGGATAACGCCAAATGCCATTACTATCAGCAAATCGCCATAGTGGAGTACCATTTTGGGCCAAAACAGTTTGCGTTGATTTAACATTAACAATCGGTAAAGGTAAAAAAAAGTCTGCAACAATAAATATAGTAAACAGAATTACGGGAAAAATAATGACTGTATACAGATATTTTTTCAATCGTCGTTTCATTAAACCCTATCAAAACCTATTATTTATCGGACTAACTGAGTCATTCATCATGATTACTCTTTTTTAGGATTGATTGTCATTAAAGGGATGGAATCGCCAATCGCATACCATTGAGTACTATACATCGATTCAACATAAGGTGCTGGAACCCTATATTGCCCAACACTAACCGCACTCGCCAAATAAATTAATTTTTTACTATAACGATTTTCGGTTGTACGATTATGGATTGCAATAGCCGCAATATAACGATCATCACGAAACTCTTGGTATTTAATATCATTACTGTGTTGTTCTTTAAGTAACTCAGCTAATTCTGGCATTGCCTGCAGATTAATACAGTTATTCACTAAATTTGGATTTTCTAACTCAAGCCCAGCAGGTAACATGTCAACAACTAATGCATCATTAATCACTCTATCGGCAGAAACATCTAACATAACAATAATCATATCACCGACGTGAAGCTGGTCAGGCGTTATTGGATTACCTTTAGTATCAAAATATTGTCTTGAAATACTCAGAACCCCATTAATTGGTGTCGGTTTCGGCGCGGTTTTAGTATAGCCAGATAAAGAGAATTGAAGATGTAATGGTAATGCGTTATAAGGGTTATGCACTGTAATACAATTCGTAAGTTGCTTATAATCGAGCGTTTTATGCATGTGGAATGTCCACACCTTTTAGTACCAAAAAGATAAGGTCATTATCTATTTCTATACTCAACGGGTGTTTGATAATTTAATGTTGAATGAAGCCGAGTATAATTAAACCAATCAACATAATGATTAAATTGTAACGTCAACTGTTCAAGCGAATCAAATACACCATTTGAGACGAATTCGGTTTTTACGGCTTTAAATGTTG
This sequence comes from Orbaceae bacterium BiB, assembly GCA_036251205.1. Classification (NCBI taxonomy): domain Bacteria; kingdom Pseudomonadati; phylum Pseudomonadota; class Gammaproteobacteria; order Orbales; family Orbaceae; genus Orbus; species Orbus mooreae. The sequence goes on from CP133958.1 coordinate 1,419,015, forward strand.
CTTCAGCAACCGCATTGTCATACGGGCAACCTTTATAACTTAACGAACGTGTAATACCAAATGTCGTTAAACATTCATCAATCAGGTGATTATCAAACTCTTTTCCTCTATCAGAATGAAATAAATCAACATCATGTAAGTCCATGGGTATTTGGCTTATTGCTTGCATCACAAGCTCTGCTGTCTTATTTCTGCCAGCACTTCGTCCGACTATCTCTCGATTACGGATATCAACAATAATACACAGGTAATTCCAACGCTGTTTTACCCTTACATAGGTTAAATCAGTTACCAAAACTTTTCGCTTTTGACCCACTTCAAACTCTCGGTCAAGCGCATTGCTCACGATTGATTCATTACTCTTTTCAGCATCAATACGGTATTTTTTACAGGTATATTTTGAGACTAATTCCTTTTCCTTCATTATTCGACCAATTCGCCGTCTCGATAATGCTATACCTTGCCGTTTCAGCTCTGCTTGCAAGCGTCTTGTACCATAAACACGATAATTTAGGTCAAATACTTCGCTTACTTTATCGCAGAGTGTTTCATTTTGTTGATACGGTACCATTCGTCGTTGATAATAAAACTGATTTCGGGTGACGTGCAAACATCGACATAAACTTCGTAGGCTATATCGATGCTTATTCTGCGAAATTAATGCGATTTTCGCCCCATTATCAACGCTGCCTGCTTTAGGATATCATTCTCCATTAACAAGCGTTTATTTTCTTTGCGTAAGGCAATCAGTTCATTCTCCTCATGACTTCGATTACCTTGCGCTGTAAATGAACCCGTTTCTTGGTATTGTTTTATCCACTTATCTAATGCTGATTTAGTTAAATCGTACTCAGCAACGATGTCTGCTCGCTTTTTGCCATTTCGATGTAGCATAACCATCTGTTTTTTAAACTCATGACTAAAACTACGCTTTTCTTTTCGATTTAAATGTTGTGTCATTGTTGCTCCTTTCTTGTGTTTTTGGATTATCATAACAATGACCTTATAAAACTGGTACTAATTAGTGTAGCCTATCCAAAATGCAAAGATCACATAGATAGTCAAATCTAATAATTTATTCTCGTTTTTAGCTACAAATCTATTTTATAAAAATATAATAACAATTGGCAACACTGCTTATTACATTCCATAAAATAGCGCACTTAATGATGATATCTTTGTTATAATAACGCAGTCAATTTAACTATTTTTTGGAGTAATGAAATGCCAGCTAGACTAATGGCTATACTGATTCTGTTTTGTTTTTTACCTAACGAGGTTTATGCTGCAAATTTTGATGCATCTTCATTATCACTAGGCTGGGGAATCCCTTTCGCTGGAATTTTACTTTCTATTGCATTATTCCCACTGTTTGCGCCAACTATTTGGCACCACCATTATGGAAAAATAATTTTCGTCTGGACACTATTGTTTGCGGTACCATTTACCATCACATTTGGTCTTGATACTATCACTTATATTGTAGCTCATGCAGTACTTGAAGAGTATATCCCCTTTATTTTACTACTACTCGCTCTCTTTACAGTTTCAGGTGGAATTTTAGTTAAAGGCAATTTAAAAGGTACTCCTAAGTTTAATGTTGCTTTACTCGCAATTGGTACTGTACTTGCTTCAATAATGGGAACAACGGGCGCAGCAATGTTAATGATTAGACCGATTATTCGAGCAAATGATAACCGTAAACACCAAGTACATATTATTATCTTTTTTATCTTTCTTGTTGCCAATATAGGCGGTGGATTAACGCCATTAGGTGATCCGCCATTATTTATTGGCTTTTTGAAAGGTATTGACTTTATCTGGACATTACAACATATGTTGTTACCGGTGTTATTAACATCAATATTATTATTAGTGGTTTTTTACTTTATTGATAACTATTATTACCAATCACAAAATGAAATTTTAGAACGCGATCCTACACCAGATAAAGGTATAAAAATTTATGGTAAACAGAATTTTATTTTATTAATTGCCGTTATCATAACCGTTCTACTTTCTGGTGTTTGGCAGCCTAATATTAATATTTCTCTATTTGGAACAAACCTTGCTTTACAAAATATCATACGAGATATTCTATTTTTGGTAATTACCTTTATCTCTCTATTTATTACGCCAAAGCAAATACGTTCAGCTAATCAATTTAACTGGGAACCGATTTTAGAAGTCGCGAAATTATTTATTGGTATTTTTATCACAATCGTACCAGTTCTTGCTATTTTACGAATGGGTAATGAAGGAAGTCTCTCATCACTGGTCTCACTAGTCAGCGATAACAATGGCTCACCAATCAATCTTATGTACTTTTGGTTAACCGGTCTTTTATCTGGCTTTTTAGATAATGCACCAACCTATTTAGTCTTCTTTAACTTAGCATCTGGAGACGCGGCGACATTAATGGGGCCACTAGAAAAAACATTATTAGCTATTTCAATGGGATCCGTATTTATGGGAGCATTAACTTATATCGGTAACGCTCCTAACTTTATGGTGAAAAGTATTGCTAGCCAAAATAATATTAAAATGCCGAGTTTTTTTGGTTATATGAAATGGTCAATCGGGATATTAATTCCCGTATTTATCGTTAATTCTATCGTCTTTTTTATTCTTTAACTAACAGATCTAAACGTTTGAGCAAGGAGAGCAATTGCAATGCTTCATCTTGCTCTTTCAATATTTCCTCAAAATAAGGGTGGAGAGCAAAGTTACGAGGTAAACTAGCATTTGCCTCAATTAGGGCATGCATTCTCGGTAAAAAGACCCATTGTAACCACTCATAAGCTGACATCGTATCAATCGCAAAGGGTTGTTCACTAATAAAAGCCTCTGGCGGCGGTGGTAAACTTTGCCATAACTGTCTAAATTGCATCTCTTGCTTTATTTCATTAAGTAGTAATGAAATGCTTTGATTAAATTTTTCCATAAATAAACCAGTCAAATTTTAAGTAAGTAATGATCGGTATCGTAACCAATCAAAATAAGGACCTGGATCGGTTTTACGATCTGGTGCAATATCACTATGCCCAGCAATATTTTCAATAGGATAGTATTGCATTAAACATCGAGTTACATCTGCTAACACATTATATTGGTTTTCGGTGAAAGGTTCAAAATCACTCCCCTCTAACTCAATACCAATAGAGTAATCATTACAATTCATTTTCCCATTAAAACTAGAAACACCAGCATGCCAGGCTCTATGCTCAAATGAGACAAATTGAATGACTTCACCAGTCCGACGAATAAACAGATGAGATGAAACTTGTAACTGGTAAATAGCTTTAAAATACTCATATTCTTCTGGATTTAAGCGACCAGTAAATAATTGTTCTACGTGGGGACCACCATATTGGTTTGGCGGTAAACTAATATTGTGGATCACAAGTAACGATATCATTTCACCGATTGGGCGTTCATTAAAATAAGGTGACACAACTTTTTTAGCATCAACTAAATAACCACCTTGAATTTTTGAATACATATCTCTTTTCACCACCACGATTTTGTATAGCTAATCGCGAAATTATATCACTTTCAACTAATATACAAAAATATTTGCTATTAAGTAGCAATAACTAAAGATAATAACAGAACTAAAATCCAGTTATGCCATGATGACTTTAACCTTATTTATCAAAATAGCACAATGGAGGTTTTATTATGGCAAAACAATACAATAACCAAATCAAGCAAGGTGGATTTACCCTTTTTGAACTGATGATTGCGATTGCTGTCATCGCAATACTCACAGCAATCGGTGTTCCCGCTTATCAAGGATATGTACAAAAAGCAGCGATGACGGATATGTTACAAACGATGGCCCCGTATAAAACAGCAATTGAAATATGTGCATTGCAACAGGGCGACTTAACAGCCTGCAATAGTGGTAGCAATGGTATTGCTACCTCAAAAGCCACTAACTATGTAGCCTCGATCAATGTCTCTAGCGGTGTAATATCGCTTATTGGTCAAGGTACCTTAGCTGGATTGACAACCACTTTAACACCAACAATTAATACAACACATGGGCACTTAGAGTGGGCTCGAGTTTGTACTACAACCCCAACAAATAGCAGTATTAATGATGCTTGTAATGATGTATTTAGGTTCTAATCATTATGCTAAACACCAATATCAAATATCATGAAAGTGATGTCATTGAACAGGTTAATCAATTACTCAATGATGGACTTAGTCAACGCGCCTCAGATATTCACTTTGAACCTTATGAGCAACAATTACGTATTAGAATGCGTATTGATGGCGTATTAAAAACAGTTGAGAGACTACCAATAACTTTAGCTAAGCCATTAATTGTTAGATTAAAAATCATGGCTAAACTCAATATTGCAGAACAACGTTTACCACAAGACGGTTTACTAACTATCGGCCAACAGACAATGCGAGTATCAAGTATTCCTATTTTGCATGGTGAAAAGATTGTCTTACGAGTTATGGATAATCATAAATTAGTACTCTCAATAGAGCAGCTAGGTTTGACCAATCAAGAACAGAATCAATATCGTAAGATATTGAATAGCCCACAAGGATTAATTTTAGTAACCGGGCCGACAGGTAGCGGAAAAACGATTACGCTCTATAGTGGTTTGAAAGAGATTAACAATGATACCCGTAATATTTGCAGCGTTGAAGATCCTATTGAAATGCCTATTGATGGTATTAATCAAACACAAATCAATACAAAAGCAGGACTTGGTTTTAGTAGTATTTTACGCTCATTTTTAAGACAAGATCCCGATATTATGATGATCGGTGAAATACGTGATAATGAAACAGCTGAAATCGCAATGCAAGCAGCTCAAACAGGACATCTGGTTTTATCAACGTTACATACAAATTCAAGTGCAGAAGCGCTAATTCGACTCAACCAAATCGGTATAAAAAATTATTTGATTGCATCTAGCCTAAAATTAATTATTGCTCAACGTTTAGTTAGAAAGTTATGTAACCATTGCAAAATGATTGCAGATGTAAAACATAATGCTCAACACTATGTTATATCTCCAAACAGTTGCCATTTTATTGCTCAAGGTTGTAGTCAATGTAGCAACGGCTACTCTGGCCGTATCGGAGTATATGAATTTTTATTAGTCAACCAACAATTGCAAGCACTACTGCTAAGCAATAGCGAATGTTCCTTAAATCAAATTGAACAGATAATCCAACAAAACAATATAAAAACATTATCCTCATCAGGAAAAGAGTTAGTTACGCAAGGCATCACCTCTATAGCTGAAGTACAACGAGTATTAGGAGACTAAAATGAAGCACTATTTTAGTATAAAAAAACTCTATTTATGGCAAGGGTTAAACGGTGTAAAGCAGAGCCTTATAGCACAATCATTATCTGATGCTAAGCAGATATTATTACAACGAGAAGAGTACTTTTTTAAGTTGACTTTCAAGAGCTATATCACCCGTTATAGTTTCAAAAAACAAGAGCTCATCATCATCACTAAACAACTTGCAACAATGTTAAAGGTTGGATTACCGATTATTGAATGTTTAGCTTTATTAGCAGAGCAACACCCCATTCATCAATGGCAATGGCTATTAACGGAGATAAAGTTACAAATAATGAAGGGCGACCAGCTATCGGAGAGTTTAAGTCATTATCCCTACGTATTTCCTGCTATCTATAAGGAGATAGTTGCTACAGGAGAATTAACGGGTCAGTTGGAAGATAGTTTTGAAACGTTAGCGTATCAATTAGAAAATAACCAAAAACTCCATAAAAAAGTCCGCCAAGCTATGCGTTATCCTTTATTTTTATTAAGCATATCATTGATCGTTACTCTTATTATGTTACTGTTAGTACTACCTAAATTTGCAGAAGTATATGAAAGTTTTAATGCCCAACTACCACTTTTTACACAGATGGTAATTGCATTATCAAACACGATAAAAGAGTATTATCTAGCATTATGCGGATTATTCATGATAATAGTGCTATTTTATAAAAAATATATCCAGAAATACCATCAAGAAAGTGTTGCCAAATACCTATTGAAATCCCCCATTATAGGTAAAATTATTACTTACTCATGTTTGACACAAATCTTTCAAACACTATTTATTACTCAAAAATCAGCAATTCCACTACTAACTGGACTTGCAACAGCGCAAAAGACGACACAAAACATCTTATTTCAACATAGCCTATTAAAAATTACAAATTCGATAGAGCAAGGACAATCATTTAGCCAAGCAATCAGCAAATACTCACTGTACCCCAATTTGTGTGTACAATTAATTCGTGTTGGTGAAGAGTCAGGAACATTGGAATTAATGTTACAAAGATTAGCTGAATTTTATCAACAAAATAGTATTGAGTTAGCAGATAATTTATCGCAAAAAATAGAACCACTTATGATGTTACTCATGGCAATTATTATCGGTAGCTTAGTGATTGCTATGTATTTGCCAGTTTTTCAACTCAGTAGCGTAATTCGCTAACAAGTATGTAGTATGAATATACTAATTTTATCCGTCATGATTTGTTTGGGATTCTGTTTGGGTAGTTTTATACATTGTGCTATTAGCCGTTTTTTGCCCGATCAAACAATGATACAATATTTCAAAGAGATAATATTTTCTCGCTCAAAGTGCCCACATTGCCATAAAAAGCTTAATATATTATCGTTGATTCCCATTTTTTCATGGTTAAAACAGCGGGGACGCTGCAAATATTGTCTAGCGATTATACCTATTGACTATCTCATCACTGAACTTATTGTTGGTATTTATTGTTTAGGTATTACGTACTGCTACAATTTAACAGTTTGGTCAATAATACTTATTTTCATTGGACTCTATTACGCTTTATTGGCAATAATTGATTTTAAATATCTCTTATTACCAAACTATTTGACTTATCCTCTATTATTAACAGGACTACTATTCGCTTATTTTGATGTTGGGCTGATCACTTTTTATGATGCGCTTTTTGGTGCAATATATGGTTATACATTATTATCGATACCCGCTGCGGTCTATTATTTAATAAAAAAACGAGCAGGTTTAGGTGGCGGTGATATAAAACTGTTAGCCGCACTCGGCACATGGTTGCCAGTTACTGAATTAGTGAATTTACTGTTATATGCATCAATAGTCGGAATCACTTACTTTATAATCTATAAAGCAATTGTTCGGCCAATAGAAAAAAATATTCTGGTGCCATTTGGCTCATGTCTATTGATCTGTGCTTATCTACGCTTATTAATATTATCATTCAACTAACCTTCTAGTTTATCTAGTTAACATCAGACTTGAAGTTGCCTACTGATATGATAAGCTAATGTGATGTATCATATTGAATATTTATTAATTATATGCCATATGTTGTCGCGTTAAGTGGTGGAATTGCCAGTGGGAAAACAACCGTAACAAATCTATTTGCTCAACTTGGCGTGCCAATTATTGATGCAGATCTAATTGCAAGACAAGTTGTCGAAAAAGGTTCAATCGCCCTTGAGCAGATAGCTCAACACTTTGGGAAACAGATATTACTCACAACGGGCGAATTAGATCGTAGCAAACTACGTAATATTATTTTCAATAATGCCCAAGAGAGGATCTGGTTAAATAACTATCTACACCCACTCATTGCTGATGAAACACAACGACAAATTGCAAAACAGCAGAGCCCATATATCATCTGGTCAGTGCCATTATTAATTGAAAACAATTTACATAATTATGCAGACCGCATATTGATTATTGATACCGACTATCAAACTCAACTAGAGAGGCTACAAAAACGCGATAATATTGATGAAAATTTAGCGAAAAACATGTTATCATCTCAAAAGAGTAATAAAGAAAGAGTGAGTTTTGCTGATGATATCATCGTCAATAATGGGCAACTATCAGCACTATCTTCACAAGTTGAACAATTGCATCATAAATACCTCATACTGTCTCACAATGCAAATAAGAGTTAACTTAATATGGATAATAAGGTAATTTTTGAACATCCTCTGCATGAAAAGATGCGCACTTGGTTACGTATTGAATTTTTGATTAAGCAGCTTGAAGAGAATAAAACAGTAAATACAGCTAATGCGTTGCTGTTCTTTCATTCGCTTTCAGAGTTATTAGAAATCGTCGAACGCAACGATGTGCGAGGTGATTTATATAAAGAGCTTGATGAGCAGAAACAAAAACTCTCTACTTGGTTGAATGTGGCAGGAGTTGATAGTAATCTACTTGAAACATTACTTGAACGAATCAACTATATACAAAATCAATTAAGCAAGAATGATAAAATGGGGCAGAGTTTAAAAGAGGATCGATTTGTTTCCGCGATCCGTAAACGACTGACGATTCCTGGCGGTTGTTGTAGTTTTGATCTTCCCTCTTTCTATTTATGGCTACAACAGCCACAAACTTATCGAAATACTCATGTTACAATATGGCGCGATAGTTTTCTGACATTATATCAAGCTATTTCTACTTTATTACCACTTATTCGTCAATGCAGCATCTTCAAACCTTTTTCATGTAATAATAATTTTTACCAGAACTGTACCGATTCTAGTAGTTTATTAAGAATAAGGCTGCCACTTGCTAATAGCTTATACCCACAAGTATCTGGTAATGCAGCTCGTTACGCGATTAGATTTGTACATCTTGAACCATCACTAAATGATAAAATAGACACTAACTGTGTTGAATTTGAGTTAGCTACCTGCTAAGGTGTGCTGGAACTTATTAAAACACGATCTATGATACATGAAAACAGAGCCATTAATTGTAAATTGCCCTACTTGTCAAAAAATGATTGAGTGGGATGAAAAAAATCCTTATCGCCCATTTTGTAGTAAACGCTGCCAGTTAATAGATCTTGGTGAATGGGCAAATGAAACCCATCGAATTCTGGTCGATGAAAATAATGAACAAGATATGTGGAGTGAAAATGATATTACTCCCTTTAGCCATAAAGATAATTGAGTATGATAATTCTTGGTATTGAAACTTCCTGTGATGAAACAGGTATTGCTATCTATGATGATGAACGAGGATTGCTTGCAAACCAACTCTACTCACAAATCAGTCTACATGCTGATTACGGCGGCGTAGTTCCTGAACTTGCCTCTCGTGATCATATTCGTAAAACGATTCCCTTAATTCAAGCAGCATTAAAAGAAGCAAATTTGACCAGTTCAGATATTAATGCAGTAGCTTATACCGCAGGACCTGGATTAATTGGAGCCCTACTTGTTGGAGCATCAATTGGTCGCTCTTTAGCGTACGCTTGGGGTGTGCCGGCTATAGCTGTTCATCATATGGAGGGACACCTATTAGCACCTATGCTGGAAGATAATCCACCAGAATTCCCATTTATTGCTTTATTAGTCTCTGGAGGCCATTCCCAACTAATTAAAGTGACGGAAATTGGTCAATATGAACTGTTAGGTGAGTCTATTGATGATGCTGCGGGTGAAGCATTTGATAAAACAGCAAAATTATTAGGATTGGACTATCCTGGTGGTGCAAAATTATCAAAACTAGCTCAGTTAGGGAATAGTCAACGGTTTACATTTCCTCGTCCAATGACGGATCGACCTGGGCTTGATTTTAGCTTTTCAGGTTTAAAGACCTTTGCAGCTAATACCGTTCACCAACATAGTCCACTTGATGAGCAAACTAGAGCGGATATTGCTCGAGCATTCGAAGATGCTATCGTTGATACATTAGTGATCAAATCTAAACGAGCACTTGAACAAACCGGTTATAAACGGTTAGTCATTGCGGGTGGAGTTAGTGCAAATTTGACATTACGACAAAAATTAGCTGAATTAATGCAAAAAAGACAAGGGCAGGTTTACTATCCAAGGCTAGCATTTTGTACCGACAATGGTGCCATGATTGCTTATGCGGGTATGGTACGATTTAAACACCAGCATATCGCGACTGATTTATCGATTACAGTAAAACCTCGTTGGTCATTAAGTGAGCTATCAACTGAGCCTAATTCAACCCTATAAATGATAATGAGAAACAACATGAAAACTTATATTCCAGGCAAAGATGCAGCACTTGAAGACTCAATTAACCATTTTGAAAAACTACTCAGTCACTATGATTTAGAAGCCAAAGAAGCGTCTTGGCTAAATCCGGTTCCCAATGTATGGTCAGTACATATCCAAAATAAAGCCTGTCCAATGTGCTTCACTAATGGTAAAGGAGCGAGTAAAAAAGCTGCGTTAGCCTCTGCATTAGGCGAATATTTTGAACGTTTATCAACCAATTATTTCTTTTCTGATTTTTACCTTGGAAAACAGGCCGCTAATGCTGATTTCGTCCATTACCCTAATGAAAAATGGTTTCCAATTGGCCCAAGTGATACCATACCTAAAGGTATTTTAAGTAAAAAATTATTAGCGTTTTACGATGCAAATGATGAACTGACTGCTAGCGACTTAATCGATCTACAATCTAGCAATCCAGAGCGGGGAATTTGTACGTTACCTTTTGAACAGCAATCTGATAGAAAAACAGTCTATGTTCCCGTTAATTTAATTGCCAATCTCTATGCTTCAAATGGTATGTCTGCTGGTAATACGATGTTTGAAGCCCGGGTACAAGGTTTATCTGAAGTCTTTGAACGTTATGTCAAAAATCGTATTATCACCGAAGCAATCAGCTTACCACTGATTCCTGACGTAGTATTACAACGTTATCCAAATACGGTAGAATCAATTAAAACCTTAGAACAAGAAGGTTTTCCGCTATTTTGCTTTGATGCTTCTTTGGGGGGACAATATCCGGTTATTTGTGTGGTACTATTTAATCCCAATAATGGTACTTGTTATGCTTCATTTGGTGCCCATCCTAATTTTGGTGTTGCATTAGAGCGAACTGTAACCGAGTTATTACAAGGACGTAGCTTAAAAGATTTAGACGTATTCTCTCCACCCTCTTTTGATAATGATGATGTTGCTGATTTAAGTAATCTTGAAACTCACTTTATTGACTCAAGTGGTTTAATCTCTTGGGATCTATTTAAACAAACGGCAGACTATGAGTTTGTTGAATGGTCTTTTACAAATAAAAGTGGTACAAATTCTACCGAACAAGAATTTCATGATTTAATGGCTATTATTAATCAGCAAGATGTTGAAGTGTTGATCATGGATTATCAGCATTTAGAGGTTTATGCTTGTCGTATCCTTGCTGTTGGAATGTCTGAAATCTATCCTCCAGAAGATCTACTCATTGCCAATAACAATATGGCTATCCACTGGCGGGATACCATCTTATCCTTACCAGAAAGTAAATTAAAAGCAAAAGAGTATTTGGCTCTAATTGAGCAATTTGATGACGATGGGCTAGATGATTTTGCTCGAGTGCGCGAACTTCTTGGACTTGCGACAGGACAAGATAATGCTTGGTATACTTTACGAGTTGGTGAGCTTAAAGCGATGTTAGCTTTAGCTGGTAAAGACTTAGAACAAGCAAAATTATGGCTCGACTGGACGATTGAGATGAATAGTTCTATTTTCACGCCTGAACGTAATCACGCTTATCGCTGTCTAGCCACATTAGTCGATTTTATGTTAATGCGAGATCGTAAACAATTTTCTGATTATCAAACAGCATTTAATAAAATGTATGGTGAAGAATGTGTAACTGAAATGTGGCAATATGCAACGGCGAAAAAGAGTTTCTTCGGCCTGTTTAATGTTGATGATAATTTAACGCAATTTAATGCACATCAAAAGCTACTTCAAGTTTATTATAAGCTACATCAAGCAATGAAATAGTCACTCATAATATTACTGTTTTAAAGGTGAATTAATTATTCTATGATTTAATAATTAATTCATCTGACTTCAATTCAAGTATTTTTTCACTATAATAGTATATTACAGCAATATTTTAACGAAATAAAAATCCACTCACTTGTCCAATTCATATATACTGAACAAATATTATATTTAGTAGAGATTAAAATGTTAAGTTATCGACACAGCTACCATGCAGGTAATCATGCTGATGTATTAAAGCATATTGTCCTGACACTATGTATTGAATCACTCAAAGAAAAAGATAAACCTTTTTTATACCTAGATACCCATTCAGGTGCTGGACGCTATCTATTACAGAGTGAGCATGCTGAAAAAACAGCAGAATATTTATCAGGTATTGCCAGAGTTTGGCAACAGACAGAAATATTAGATCTATTAAATCCTTACTTGTCTGTTCTAAAATATTACAATCGTAGTGAAACGCTGAAATACTATCCAGGCTCACCATTGATTGCAAAGCAGTTATTACGCCCACAAGATAAGCTCTCTTTAACGGAAATTCACTCGTCCGATTACCCACTATTAAGGCAAGAATTTAATAAAGATAAACGAGCCCAAGTCCTCAGAGAGGATGGATTTTTACAACTAAAATCTAAATTACCACCAGAGTCTCGTCGAGGTGTTATTTTGATAGATCCTTCATATGAAATAAAAGATGACTACCAAAAAATACCATTAGCATTACATGAAGGCTATAAACGATTTGCAACGGGTTGTTATCTACTTTGGTATCCTGTAGTCAATCGTAAACAAACTCAAGGTATGATTGATGGTATTGTAAACAGTGGGATTAAACGAATTTTGCAAATTGAACTAGCAGTTAGACCGGATAATAACCAGAAAGGAATGACAGCTTCCGGAATGATTGTTATTAATCCACCTTGGAAACTACAACAGCAAATGGAGAGCATTCTACCTTGGTTAAAAGATATTCTTGATCCAGAGGGGATGGGGCATATATTACTTAAAGAGTTAGTATCTGAATAATTAATAAAGTAATTTATGCTTTAATAGATTATAACGATTATTCTATTACCTTATTATAGGTTTTTATCTATTTAATTATATGATAAGTTATAAATATTCTTACTAAAAGGTATAAAAGAGATGACAGTAAAACATTATGATTATATTGCAATAGGTGGTGGTAGTGGCGGTATCGCATCGATCAATCGTGCCGCATCTTATGGTAAAAAATGTGCCATCATTGAAGCTAAGGCATTAGGCGGAACCTGTGTTAATGTTGGCTGCGTGCCAAAAAAAGTGATGTGGTATGGAGCACAAATTGCAGAAGCAATTAATCATTATGGCCCCGACTACGGATTTGACACGACAATTAATCAATTTAGCTGGAAAAAGCTCATCGAGAGTCGCAGCGCATATATTGATAGAATCCATCAATCTTATGATAGAGTCTTAACAAATAATAAAGTTGATGTCATTAATGGCTATGCTAAGTTTATCGACCCAAAAACACTTGAAGTAAATGGTCAACAATATACAGCAGAACATATTCTAATCTCCGTCGGTGGTGAGCCGATGATTCCTAATATTCCAGGAGCAGAATATGGTATTACTTCTGACGGTTTTTTTGCCTTAACTGAGCAGCCAAAGCGTGTTGCAATTGTGGGAGCTGGCTATATTGCATGTGAAATTGCTGGTGTTCTTCACTCATTAGGTAGTGAAGTTCACCAATTTATTCGTAAGGACACTCCATTACGCTCTTTAGATCCAATTATTATTGATACATTAATGGATGTGATTAAACAAGAAGGCCAGCAATTACATCCGAATTCAATACCTAAAGCGGTTATAAAAAACAGTGATAGTTCACTGACTTTACAACTGGAAAATGGTCAAAATTACGAAGTTGACTGCTTAATTTGGGCAATTGGACGAAAACCAGCAACAGATAAACTTAATCTTGCAGTCACTGGACTAAAAGTTAAATCGTCAGGCTTTATTGAAGTCGATAAATATCAAAATACTAATATAGCTGGAATTTATTCAGTGGGTGATGATACTGAAGCTGTAGCTCTAACACCTGTAGCTGTTGCCGCAGGACGCCGATTGTCAGAACGATTATTTAATAATAAACCTGATGAACATTTAGATTATAATGATATTCCAACCGTTATTTTTACCCATCCACCAATTGGAACAGTCGGATTAACAGAACCTGAGGCTGTAAAAATTTATGGTAAGGAAAATATTAAAACCTATCAATCTGGCTTTACCGCAATGTATACCGCAGTAACTCATCACCGACAACCTTGTAAAATGAAGTTAGTTTGTGCCGGTAAGGAAGAAAAGATTGTTGGTATTCATGGGATTGGTTATGGCATGGATGAAATATTACAAGGCTTTGCTGTTGCTTTAAAGATGGGAGCAACCAAAAAAGACTTCGATAATACTGTTGCAATTCACCCAACTGCTGCTGAAGAATTTGTCACGATGCGTTAAATATAACACAATCGTATTAGCAAAATTATTCTGCACAGTAAAATAGAATAATAAAACATCAGATATTATTACTGATAAACCTATAAAAAAACCACCTGATAAAAGGTGGTTTTTTTTATTCACACTCAAAACTATAAATTATTTATAACTATAACCATATTGATAATAGCTACCAGCCTTACGTACCACACCATTAAATATCACACCTTTAACTTGAATGTGGTTTTGTTCAAAACGTTGCACGCCTAATTGAACTTCTTTTATCGTATTTTGACCATAACGAACCACTAACATCAGCGTACCTGCATACTGGCTAACAATACATGCATCAGTTACGGCTAATACAGGTGGAGTATCAATCAATACCATATCGTACTCTTGACTTGCCCATTCTAATAGCTCAGCGAGTCTTGGATGCATTAACAGCTCAGATGGATTTGGCGGTACAACACCTCTTGGAATAAAATCCAGTGAAGAGTTTAACGGTGTTTTATGAATAACTGAGGAGATATCTTGCTGACCAGATAAATATTCAGATAAACCGTGCTTCATATTTATGTTCATCAATTCATGCAAATACCCTTTACGCATATCAGAATCAATCAGTAAAACTTTTTTACCTAAGTCTGCAATTACCACCGATAGATTAGTTGTAATAAAGGTTTTACCAATTTCAGGGCTACATCCTGATATCACTAAAATATTATTCTTAGCCTCTAACATCGCGAAATGTAAACTAGTTCTTAAACTACGTAAAGCTTCAACAGAAAGATCGTTTGGAGCACCAACCGATACCAATTGCTTGGCTCTAATATTCTTTTTACGATGAGCTTTGAGCGTATTTCTGAAGGTTTGATTTTGCTTACTTTGCCAATCAGAAAGAGGAACACTCGCATATACGTTTAAACCAATATCTTCTATCTGTTCAACAGAGTCGATGGTCTTTCTTAAGGCTGTTACTAAAATAATAGCACCAGAAGAGAGAATCAGACCAAATAAGAAGGCAACACCAACGATGATGACTTTCTTCGGTTTAACCGGTTTAGGTTGCACTAAGGCATTGTCAATAATTCGAACATTACCGACTGCACTCGCTTCAGAAATACTTAACTCTTGCTGTTTATTAAGTAACTGCATATAGACTTCATTATTCGCTTTAACATCTCGCGTTAAACGAAGAATTTCTTGCTGTGTCTGAGGCAAAAACGTAATTTTACTATTAAGTTTATCTCGTTCATTTAATAAAGTTTGGCGTTTTTCTAATAAAGAACGGTAAGCTGGGTGCTCTTTAGTGTATAACTTAGATACTTCGGCCTCTTTAAATGTTAACTCATTTAACTGCGCTTCAAGCTGTACCGATAAATCTAAGACTGATTTAGCCTCTAGTGATAAATCAACAGAATCATTATCTTGGCGGTATTTATTAAGTCTATTCTCAGAATCTTCTAACTCAGCTTTGATACGAGGTAACTGACTCTTTAAAAACTGAAGACTTTTCGCAGCTTCCTCTGAGCCCCGTTCAACGTTCTGTGCCAAATAATTTTTACTAATTTGATCTAAAATATCTTGAATAAGTACAGGATCATCGCCTTGCAAACTTAATTCAAGCATACCAGTATCCTTACCTTTGTCGGCTACCGATAAGTTAGTCAAAATATCATTGATGACTTGTAATTGTGAACGTTTTGTTACTAAAAATACGGTCCCTGGCTTAGCATCTATCTGGCTAACTAAAATCGCAGCACCCTGATTAGTACTAAATTCGCCGACAGTTCCAGATAAAAGCGCTTTACCATCTTTGGATAAAGTATAATGTTCACCATCAATCACTTTTAATTCAAGTGGCTGATCATTCCAACTTTGTGGTACATCATAACGAGATAATGCAATCTGATTATTATCTCCCATCAATCGGGCAAATCCTTTACCAAAAATAGGAAAGAAAGACTGCTTAACATCAATATCCAGTGATAAATCTTTGATTGTTTTACCCACAATCATACGTGAACGAATCAATTCAATTTCAGTACTTGACGTCGGTTTCGTACCAGAAAGCATACTTGAAAAATCATTTAACAATGAATTTGCTGATTTTTGTTCAACTTGAACTAAGGCGTCTGCTTTATAAATTGGAGTAGCAAAAACGGCATAGAGCACACCAATTAAGGTAGTGAAAATAGTAAATCCAACAATAATTTTCCATTTATGAAGCAAGGCATAGAGTAAACCTAATAAATCAATTTCATCACTATCTTTGGACAAATTTTTTGTTTCTTTTGTAACCATAACCTAATTAAACCTTATAATTTTACTTCAACTTACTCGCCCAAGCTTGTGCTGATTTATCTAATAACTCATAGGTTCTTTCAAAAAACTCTAGACTATGACCATAAGGATCCGTCACTTCCATCTCATTAATCCAATGACCATATAACATCACTTTCCCTCTGACTTCTGGCGCTATTTTACACACTGCGTCAATATGGCCTTTCTCCATCACTAAAATCAGGTCTTGTTCAGCACAAATCGATTTGGTCAGTTGTCTTGCTATATGCTCATCAAGAGATAAACCATGCTGAGCAGAAACTGTAACTGATTTATGATAAGCAGGATCGCCAACCTCAGCAGCAATACCGGCCGAAGAAATTTTCTTATTTGGGAAAAGTTTCTGTAAAAGACGCTCACCAATTGGTGAGCGACAAATATTACCAATACATACCACACAAATTGAATCAAACATTCTTTATAATCACTTATCCGTTTTTAGTTAGGCCAGTTACGAATCCATCGAATGGTTTCAGTCATACTATTAGCACTTTGAATGGTTGGTAAAATTTGCATAATAGTACGATTCCATCTTTCGATTGGCGCGGTTGTCACATAAACCACATCATAAGGTTCTAATTGGAAATTGGTAGCTAGTACCATTGCTGTCGCGTCTTTTAAATTCAATTGATACACACTAGCAATTTTACCTTGCTTATCAGCATCACCACCATCTATCACAGATCGAATAACGAAAACCCCTGAAGTATCACTGGTTTTTTGATTAATACCCGATGCATTTCCAAGCGCTTCTGCTAAGGTCATTCCAGCGCGATCCATCACCAACGTAGATTGTTTTTCAACTTCTCCCATCACAAATACTTTTAACGTATCGTTAGTCGGTACATAAACAATATCACCACCTGATAACAATCTATTTTGAGTTAAATCACCATATTGCATTAATGCTTGTAATGAGATTTGCTCTTTTTGACCGTTATGTGTTAATACCGCATGACGCCAATCAGCTTTATCAGTCAGGCCACCGGCATTATTAATCGCATCTAATAAAGTTAATGGAACATTGCTAATCGGTTGCTTGCCTGATTTAGTTACCTCACCAGTAATATAGGCTTTTTGTGAGTTAAACGAAGAGATACTAACATCAATTTGTGGACTCTCGATATAAGTCGCAAGTTTAGTAGAGATCGTATTACGAACCTCCTCTAGCGTTTTACCTTCAACACTCAATTTACCAATATAGGGATAGTAGATAGTACCATCGGCATGAACCCAGTTACCCGCTTCGCTAGCACTACGATATGAACCAGCAGGAATTGTTAATTCTGGGTGATCCCAAACTGTTACGTTGATGATATCACCAACACCAATATGATATTGATATTTTTTAATTTCTTTATCTAATTGAAGATTGTTTTGAGCAACGACAGGAGATTTATATAAATCACGAATTAACATTGGGGTTACAGGATAAATATCGACTAACTTATTAATATCAAAGTTATCATCTTGCTGTTTAACCACATTTTTATTACTAGTTGAAATATTCGAGCCAGTCAGTGTGCACCCACTAATGACAGAAGAAAGACAAATAGCTAATACGATTTTATTTAATTTATGTCCTGAAATTGTTTTTATCATCGTTACTCACAACCATTTATTATAAGGGTCTAAAATTGCCATATGATACCATTCTTTGAATCACTGAGAAACAATAATTAAGCATATATTGCTAATAAATATTAGATGAGAAATAAAGTGGTGCACCCGAAGGGATTCGAACCCCTGACCGCTCGGTTCGAAGCCGAGTGCTCTATCCAGCTGAGCTACGGATGCAGGTAGAAAAGGAGTAAAATAAAATGGTGCATCCGAAGGGATTCGAACCCCTGACCGCTCGGTTCGTAGCCGAGTACTCTATCCAGCTGAGCTACGGATGCACATAAAGTAAGAAAATGGTGCATCCGAAGGGATTCGAACCCCTGACCGCCCGGTTCGTAGCCGGGTACTCTATCCAGCTGAGCTACGGATGCACGATATAAATGGCGGTGAGAGAGGGATTCGAACCCTCGATAGAGCTTTTGACCCTATACTCCCTTAGCAGGGGAGCGCCTTCAGCCTCTCGGCCATCTCACCGTTTCTTTATAAAATACACGCTATAAATCTGTAACGTATGGCGCACATATTACGTTTTACAGAAAATATGTCAAATATTTTTTTCATTTATCTGTGTCAGTTGTGTATTTACTACCCAATTATGGGTTTTCTGATGTATCTTCGCTGCTATTTTGTTCATCACTCTGTTGATGAATCCGGTTATAAATTTCTTCTCGATGAATAGGAATGTCTTTTGGTGCGTTAATTCCAATTCTGACTTGATTTCCTTTTACCCCTAAAACGGTGATAGCAACATTATCACCAATAATAAGTGTTTCACCAACTCTTCTTGTTAATATTAACATCCGATCTCCCTATTCCGACATAATCCGATTTCACATTGAGTTCAATTTTTCGACAATAGCACCTTTAATCTCTAGTAATGCATTTGGTAATGCAGCAATATCTGTCCCACCAGCTTGAGCAAAATCAGGTCGTCCACCACCTTTACCACCAACTTTTTCTGCTAATAAGGAAACGAATACACCCGCCTTAATTTGTTCAGTTAAATCTTTAGTTACACCAATAGCTAAACTGATTTTATCGTCATTTACTGTTGCTAACACAATAACACCTGATTTTAACTGATTCTTTAAATCATCAATCATCTCACGTAATACTTTCGCTTCAACACCATCAACTTTAGCAACTAATAACTTATGTTGTTTGATCTCTTCAACCTGACGAACTAGTTGAGCACTCTCTTGAGATGCCTGTTGTGATTTCAATTGTTCAATATTCTTTTCTAGCGATTTAGTTTGTTCAATCAATTGTGATAATCTTGCTACAAGATTGTGTTTATCACTCTTCAACAATGACATCATATCGCTAAGTTTGATATCATCACTATGTACCAGTTCAATAGCCGATTGCCCTGTCGTGGCTTCAATACGTCGAACCCCAGATGCAATACTTGACTCAGACATAATTTTAAATAATCCAATATCTCCAGTGCGATCGACATGAGTCCCACCACAAAGTTCGATTGAAAAATTCCCCATCGTTAATACACGGACAATATCATCATATTTTTCACCAAATAATGCCATCGCCCCTCTATTTTTAGCCTGTTCAATTGGCATTAATTCAACAGCAACAGGTGAGTTACGACGAACTTGCTGATTAACAAGATTCTCAATCTCTTGTAGCTGAGCCAACGAGATAGGACTCATATGAGAGAAGTCAAAACGCAAATAGCTATCGTTCACTAACGATCCTTTTTGCTGTACATGATTCCCTAATACACGCTGTAACGCAGCCTGCAATAGATGTGTTGCGGAGTGATTACGACGAACTCGGTCACGCAGTTCAGTGTCAATTGCGGCTGTAATCATATCGCCAACATTTAATTTTCCTTTGGTCATTGAACCAATATGACCAAAACTTTGGCCGTATTTTTGGGTATCTTGCACTGTAAAAATAGTATCTGGTGCGGTAAATATACCTTTATCACCGACTTGACCACCAGACTCACCGTAAAATGGCGTTTTGTCTAATACAATAATTGCATCTTGACCAGCTTGTACACTTTGTGTACTTTTTCCATTTTGGAAAATCGCCAACACTTTAGCTGCAACTTCTGTTTCCTGATAACCAACAAATTCAGTTGTACTATCTAGTTTAATACTATTGCTGTAATCAACGGTAAAATTATCAGCTTCACGCGAACGCTGGCGTTGTTGCTCCATACATTGATTAAATTTAGCTTCATCGATACGGATATTTTTTTCTCGACAAACATCGGCCGTTAGATCTAATGGAAAACCATAAGTATCATAAAGTTTAAAAGCGACTTCACCTGGTAAGATCTTACCCGAAACTTGAGCTAACTCTTGATCTAATAATAGTAAACCGCGCTCTAACGTTTTTAAAAATTGTTCTTCTTCAAGTTTTAAAGTATCTTCAACTTGTTTTTGTTGCTTCACAAGGTGGCTGCCTGCATCGCCCATAACATCAATTAATGATTGAACGAGCTTATAAAAGAAAATATCTTTTGCACCTAACATATGGCCATGTCGAACTGCACGACGAATGATGCGGCGTAATACATACCCACGCCCTTCATTTGAAGGTAAGACACCATCTGCAATTAAGAATGCACATGAACGAATGTGATCAGCAATAACGCGCAATGATTTATTAGACAAATCAGTAGTGCCGATTACTGAAGCTGCATCTTTAATCAATTTTTTAAATAAATCGATATCATAGTTAGAATTAACATGCTGCAATACCGCTGAAATCCGTTCTAATCCCATCCCTGTATCAACTGACGGTTTTGGTAGCGATTCCATCGTGCCATCAGACAAGCGATTAAATTGCATAAAGACAATATTCCAAATCTCAATAAATCGATCACCATCTTCTTCTGCACTACCTGGAGGACCGCCCCAAATATGATCACCATGATCATAAAAGATTTCGCTACATGGACCACATGGGCCGGTATCACCCATTTGCCAGAAATTATCCGAAGCATATGGTGCACCTTTATTATCACCAATACGAATAATTCGCTCTTTTGGTATCCCTATTTCATTTGCCCAAATATCAAAAGCTTCATCATCTGTTGCATAAACTGTCACAAGTAAACGATCTTTTGGTAAATTAAACCAACCTTCGCTCGTTAATAGTTCCCACGCAAAATGGATAGCATCACGCTTAAAATAGTCGCCAAAACTAAAATTACCTAACATTTCAAAAAATGTATGATGTCGAGCAGTATAACCTACATTATCTAAATCGTTATGCTTACCACCTGCACGAACACAGCGTTGAGCCGTAGTTGCTCTTGAATAAGCGCGCTTATCCATACCAAGAAAAACATCTTTAAATTGATTCATCCCAGCATTAGTAAAAAGCAAAGTGGGATCATTATGTGGAACAAGTGAACTACTTTCTACAACTTCGTGTCCCTTGCTATGAAAGAAATCAAGAAACATTTGACGAATTTCAGTGGTACTTTTCATTTATACTTCCAATAATTAATAGTGTATTAATACTTTATCTGATTAATATACTGTTATCGCTAAACGACTTCAAGGATAACTTTATGGAAAATGAGAGAAAAATATTTATTGATGAGAGAAAATCAGCAAATTAATCGTTCAGAAAAAAATAATTATATTGCTGAATAAATAAGCTGAATTTGATCTTGTGAAAAACCTTTATAAGATAAGAACTGAAATATTTTACTTTTTTGTTTTAAATCGTTATGTTCAATAAGAGGAAATTTTTTAGTAACTTGTTTAATACCAATTTCAATCCAATCAATATTCGACGCTGACATCACGTTCATGATTGCCGAATTAGTCACTCCACGCTGTTTTAGCTCCAATATAATGCGATTATTACCATAACCCTTACGAGATCTCATCGCAATATATTGCTCAATATAAATGTTTTCATTCAACCATTTTTTTGCTATACATTCATCAATCACTTGGTTAATAACAGGATAAATAGTATCTCCATCATCCTCTTCACCAGAATATTTTTTTTGACAGAAGGAGATTAGCTTATTTTTTAATTCATAGGCTGAGTGATTACGCTGTGCAAGTAGCTGCACAGCTTTATGTAATAACTCTTTGTATAGCGATGGATTATTCATCATCGCCAATAGGTGAATCTTCTTCAGCCGCAGCTAGACTACCAGGATTACTTAATAATAGTTCTCTCAATTTCTCTTCCAGTTCTTGAGATTTTTGTGGATTTTCTTGTAAGAATTTAATTGAGTTAGCTTTACCTTGCCCAATTTTTTCACCATTATAACTATACCAAGCACCGGCTTTATCAACTAATTTATGTTTAACACCTAAATCAATCAACTCACCTTCTTTAGATATACCACAACCATATAGTATTTGAAACTCAGCTTGTCTAAATGGTGCTGCAACTTTATTTTTTACAACTTTTACGCGAGTGTCACTACCAATGACATCTTCACCTTCTTTCACTGCACCAATACGACGAATATCTAAACGAACTGAAGCATAAAACTTAAGCGCATTACCACCAGTCGTTGTTTCTGGATTACCAAACATAACGCCGATTTTCATTCGAATCTGGTTAATAAATACGACAAGACAATTCGCATTTTTAATATTAGCCGTCAATTTTCTTAATGCTTGTGACATCAAACGTGCTTGTAGCCCCATATGGGAATCACCCATTTCACCTTCAATTTCAGCACGAGGCGTTAAAGCTGCGACGGAGTCAACGATGACCACATCAACCGCACCTGAACGAACTAATGCATCACAAATCTCAAGTGCTTGCTCACCAGTATCTGGCTGAGAAACAAGCAAATCGTCAACTTGTACACCTAATTTAGCAGCATAAATTGGATCAAGAGCATGTTCAGCATCAATAAAAGCACACGTTTTACCCTCTTTTTGCGCTTGGGCAATAACGGATAATGTTAACGTAGTTTTTCCTGATGATTCTGGTCCAAAAATTTCAACAATTCGCCCCATTGGTAAACCACCAATACCTAAAGCGATATCAAGTCCCAACGAACCTGTAGAGATAGCATCCACGTCAAGGGTTTGAGTATCCCCTAATCGCATGATAGATCCTTTACCAAATTGTTTTTCAATTTGACCTAAAGCTGCAGTTAAAGCTCGTTGTTTATTCTCATTCATACTCATCATATATCCATAATATAATTGATTATTTAATACAGGTAATTATACTGTATAATAATACAGTATCAAGTTATTTTTATAATATCAATAAAAATAATTTTATATACTGATTATTCTGTCAGGATGCGAACTAAATCGCAATCATTATGATAACTTTGTCAATAAAAGGCAAAATCGATGATAACTAGCAATTAAATCATCTGGCGATTAACAGAAATAGAATACTATAATTATACTTTCGTTATAATATTGTTGTAATACGTTATTATAGTGTAAAAAACCTTGTGAATATTATGTTATAAAGCGCTTTCAAACATAAAATGTCTTACAAATTCCAGACTTAAAATATTAGATAACAAAGTCACTATAAATAAGGTAAATTTTTGATATAAAAAAGCCTGCTATAAAGCAGGCTTTTAAAATAAGTTGGCTCCCCCAACAGGACTTGAACCTGTGACATACGGATTAACAGTCCGCCGTTCTACCGACTGAACTATGGAGGATCCGAAAATGTAGCGCGAATGTTACAGATATAAACACCTACTGTCAACTGCTAAATCATCTTTTTGATGAAAAATTAGCTATGACAAATATGGATTGCTCCTTTTTTCAGCACCAAATGTCGATATTGGACCATGACCAGGTACAAAAGTAATATCATCACCAAGTGGAAAAAGCTTATTTTTGATTGATGAAATAAGATCAGCATAATTTCCTCTAGGGAAATCCGTTCGACCAATACTGTTTTTAAATAGAACATCCCCCACAAATGCTAATTTTTTAGACTGATTGACAAAAGCAATATGGCCTGGCGTATGCCCCGGACAATGTAACACATCAAAATTAAGCTCACCAACGGCAATTGTATCATTCTCTTGTAACCAAACATCAGGTAAAAAAGCATCAGTAAATGGGAAACCAAACTGTACACATTGATGAGGTAAATTATCAAAAAGAAACTGGTCTTCAATTTGAGAGCCATAGATCTTAACTTGATAATACTCCGCTAACGCTTTTGCTGCCCCTACATGATCGAGATGACCATGAGTTAATAATATTTTAGTAATATTCACACCAAGCTTAGTGATTACTTGCTTCAAGAGTTCAGCCTCACCACCAGGATCAATAATCGCCGCGGATTTACTTTTTTCACACCAAACAATAGAACAATTTTCTTGAAAGGCGGTTACGGGAATAATCTGATATTGCATGATCTTATCCTTTTATTGTTTTGAGCTAGATTGATGCTTTACTGTTAAATTTTGCCCATCTTGTGGATAGAGTTGTCTAAAAATAAGACTTGATAAACAAGTTAATGCACCTAATACAATAAAACTCATTTTAAACGCATGTGTCACATCTTGGGGTATCGTTTCTGACTGATAACTAAACACACGTACTAATACGGCACCACACGCGATACCAAAGCTAATAGCCAACTGCTGGTTGACTGCCATTAAACTATTACCACTACTTGTCAAATCATTTGGTAAATCAGCTAATGTAATACTATTCATCGATGTAAACTGTAATGAATTTGTTGCACCTAAGCAAAATAGTAGTATACCAAATAATATTGTTGAAGAATCTTTGTTAAGTAAAGACATTGCCATAATAATAAGGCCGACAACAATCGTATTTGTCATCAAAACACGTCGATAACCAAAATATCGTAAAATAGGCGGCACAAACGTTTTCATCGTTAATGAGGCGATAGCCATCGGTATTAGCATTAAACCTGCGTAAATTGCAGAATAACCGAATGCAACTTGTAACAGTAATGGAATCAAAAATGGCGCGGCTGATATCCCTAAACGGCTAATCAAATTACCAATAATTCCAATTCTAAACGTATGAATACTAAATAATGATAGAGGGAAAATAGGGGCTGATGAACGTTTAGCGTGATAAATATAAAATAAAAATAATATGAAGCAAGCTAAAATTAATCCTAGCGAGAGATAGATATTCATCCCTTCATTAATAAACTCTAATCCTAAAGTGGCACTAATTACTGCAATTGAAATAAATAATACGCCAGCAAGATCAAAACGTAACCGTTCGCCTTTGATATTAGGCATAAATTTCCAACCGCTAACCATACCAATAATTCCGATCGGTATATTGATCAAAAAAATCCAGTGCCAAGAAGAGTACTCAACTAAGTATCCACCAAGTACTGGCCCAACAACGGGCCCGACTAAACCTGGAATAGTTGAAGCATTTAAGGCTGCAAGAAAATCACTTCTTTTAAACGATTTAATCAGTGCTAACCTCGACACGGGTACCATCATTGCGCCACCGATACCTTGGATCACTCTAGCGATATCCAACATCACTAATGAAGGAGATAACGCGCACAATAGTGAACCTGTAGAGAATAAAAATACAGCAGCAACAAAAACATTACGTGTGCCAAATCGATCAGAAAAAAAACCGCTGACAGGAATAAATAGAGCAACCGCTAAGGCATAAGAAATAACAGCTGATTGCATGTTTAATGGTGACTCATCCAAATCCATAGCGATTGATGGGAGCGCAGTATTCAAAATAGAGGTATCGAGTGTTTGCATGAAAAATGCCACGGCTGCAATCCATGGCATCATGCGTAACATTAGTGGTGAAATAGACTGATTAGTATTCGTCATTATTTAACTTATCTATGAGTATCAATTTGCTATTATGTTTTCTTAAATAAAATCGTTAACTTTTGTGGTTGCTATAAACCCCAAAATATCAAACGATACTAAACTAGATAGTGATACTTACTATATCTAACTATCTAGTTGAATGGTCCAGCTCAATGATTATTTACGGCGTTTTACCTGTTTACCCTGCCAGTAGCCGGCCAATAATGATCCTGAAATATTGTGCCATACTGAAAAAACAGCGGCAGGCAGTGCTGATAATGCTGAAAAATAGGTCGTTCCTAATGTTGCCGCCAAAGCGGAGTTTTGCATTCCAACTTCAAGTGACATGGTTCGACAAGTTGCTTCATCAAAGCCAAGTAATCGCCCACCCCAATATCCACCAAGTAAACCGATAGCATTGTGTAATACTACCGCAATAATCACCATAAAGCCAACTTGAGTAATTTGATCCCGGCTACCAGCAACGACGATACTTAAGATCATTAATATACAGATCATCGACATAATAGGTAAAAAACGTTCTAGTTTTTTTATAAAACCTAAAAATAGATGATGGACAATTAATCCAGCTACAATAGGGATGAAAACGATTTTAATAATCGACATCAGCATCCCCCAAAATGGTACTTCAACACTGGTACCAACTAACACTAATGTCAGCAAAGGGGTCACAACTACTCCGACAAGAGTTGAGACAGATGAAATAGTAACAGATAAAGCCACATCACCTTTTGCTAAATAAATCATCACATTTGATGCAGTCCCGCTAGCAACACTTCCGACTAATACCATCCCAACCAAAAGTTCAGGATTCATATGAAATACTTTAGCAAGAATCAGTGCAGTTAACGGCATCACAATATAATGGAGTAGTGTACACACAATTACCGCTTTAGGTTTTACAATAACGCGTTTAAAGTCATCAATACTTAACGTAACCCCCATAGTAAACATCACAAACATCAATAATTCAGAAGTATGTGATTTCATAGGCAAAAATATATTCGGCATAAAATAGGCTAAAATAGCACATAAGATAGCCCATAAAGGAAACATTCTTGTTAATGTCACGATGGTTTGCATAAAGATTTGACTGAATCGATTAGCCATACTGTTTTCCCTTATTTATCAGTATTTACTTTTTTTTTACATAGTATCTTTTTACATAGTACACTGGATTGACACTAAAAATAAATAAAACAGAATAGAAATATTAAAATTTATATTCTGCAAGTTAAAATAATTTTACTAATTAATCGCCATCTTAGGGAATAAGTTTAGCGTATTTAGCGCAACCTGTTCAAAAATAGTGGTTTGTGATTCGGTGCGTAATGCAATCAAATAGTTTGCAATAGATTGAATATTTTCAGGACGGTTAGGTTGACCTTGGTGCCCGCTCAGCGGCATATCTGGGGCATCCGTTTCAAATACAATGGCAGATAGTGGAATTTTACTAATAGCATTACGCGTTTTTTTGGCGCGTTCATAACTAATGACACCACCAACACCAATAAAAAAACCTAATCGAATAAATTGCATTGCTTCTTCATAACTACCGGAAAAGCCATGAATAACACCTGAATCGGTTAATTTCATATTTTTTAAGATTTTATATAACAATGGATGAGATCTACGAGAATGTAAAATGACTGGTAAGTGATATTGTTTTGCTAAATCAAGCTGAGCAGAAAAGAAATATATCTGTTGATCAATATCAGCGCCGTCAATATAGCCATCAATACCAATTTCACCAATAGCAACTAATTTAGAACGGTTGAGTGCAAGTTCACTGTTCAAATAGTCTAAATCCTGTTGGTGGTGTGTGTAGATTGGATGAAGTCCTAAAGCATAATAAATTGATGAGTGAGTATTTGCTAACTCAATAATATTAGCAAAACGATCTACAGATACAGCGGGAACAATAATTTTATCAATACCCGCTTGTTGATAGCACTCTATCGATAAAGCAATATCATCACTAAAAGGGGGGAAATCAAAATGACAGTGAGTATCAATCAACATATTCTGTATCCCTAAATTTTTTAAGAGGTAATAAATACATCGTTGCAAATTCGATTGCTGTTTCGATTAATTCGTTGGTTAACTCGGGGTACAAACGTAAATAATAGTCATCACATTCAGCAATATTATCTGACCAACGTGGAGTAAAACAATCAATAAAATCGGATTTAGCTTTATCTAAAATTAACACATCTTTCGTAATATCTTTCTGTTCTGAATCATAACTTTTATCTAACCAACGCCAAGAACTCTGTAACGGCATAAACAAAGGTTGATTCATACCGGTCAAATAGCCATCAATTAATTGTGATAGAAATATTAATGCCTGTTCTTTGGGCAATACATGAAAACACCATTGGCTATCTTCTCGTCCATAAATTCGATTATGGATATCCGTTAATTCATCATGAGATATACACATAATTAAATGGTCGATCCATAAATTAATACCATCTTTAATACTTAATTTACTTGTACGCCACTGTAATATTCCGTCATGTTGAATATTTTTTATTCTACCCGTCAGTAATATATCATTAATAACAAGATTAACATCTAATGATGAAAAAACACCTTTTTTCGCTTGATTAACACGACTGATTAAAGGCGCCATTAATGCTTTTTGCTTACTATATAATATTTTACCAAAAGCACGATAAGGTAGCTGGTTACTCCGCAACATTTTTTGGTACAAACGCTCATCTAAATTTTCATCAATCTGTTCTTGTGGTAAAAATTGCGCTATGATTTGATTATTGACATGATAACACTCTAAATTATTGAGATTAAAATGCTCAGTCGTTGGAAGCTGTTCATCAATATAGTTAATGACATAACCTAAACGCCCTTTCGTAAATGTTCTTATCGAATGAGAATAAAAACGTTTAAGTTCATCAATATTAATACTATCGAATGGCTTGGTAGATAATTGACGAATAAAAGTTGATGAACCCCCCTGCTTTTTAGCCGCAGGCAGCCATTCATCTGCATAGCTTACCATTTTACTCGTTTGACCAGAATAATTACTCGCACTAAAGGGCATTCTAGTATGAGTTTGTAACAGATGGTTTTGCAAACGTATACTACTTACTTCAGTATTTAACAACTCATCACCCGATAATAGATAATTTTGCTTTAAATACTCAATGAGCTCATCAACCAAAATAGAAGGATATCTAACATCATTTGTCTGGATATCATAACCAATATAACTAATATAGAGCTGCTGCTGTGCCGAAAGAAGAGCTTCTAAAAATAAATAGCGATCATCATTGCGTCGACTACGATCACCTAGTCGCCAATGATGGGCAATCAAATCAAAACCTAGTTGAGTAATAGGCCTTGGATAAATACCATCGTTCATACCTAATAAGCAGACTATTTTAAATGGTACTGAGCGCATTGGCATTAAAGTACAAAAATTAATCTTACCGATTAAAAATCGATGGGATATAGCTTGTTGTTCAAATTTGCCTTGTAATAAACTATGCAAAATCATTACACTAATTTCATCTTGATAGTTCGTTAATACCGCTTGTTCAATAATATTTTGCCACTGCTCTTGTATCATTAATAGTAATGATTCACTATCGCTATCAACTACAAAAAATTCATCTAATAGCTGTACACATATGTTTTGCCACTGCGCAATAGTATGACGGCAACTAAGGATATCGTACCATTTAGCAATAGCCATAATAAAGTCGGCTAAGTAACCAACTAATTCAGAGTCATGCCCTGTCGTATTATCATAAGGTAAAATATCTTGCCAGCTATCAAGCTGACTCTCCATCGTGTATCCAAGCAACATTCGATGAATACCAACTAACCAACTATGGGGTTCATCAACACTCGAATCTAAAGCATAGCGAATACCTGAATCAACAATCCAATGCTGTAGTAACTTTAGTCCTTCTTCATCAAGGTTAAATCGTTTAGCTATCGCAGGAATTTCAAGTAGATCAAAAAGATAATCAATCTCTAAACGGCTCTTTGGTAATTCTAGCAATAGTGAAAAACCTTGAATGATCGGATCAATATAACGTAACTTTTGGTCTGAAATCGTATATGGTAAGTAACGACTTTTAGGCGCATTATCAAATACGGCTTGAATATAAGGGGCATAATGTTCAATATCAGCGACCATAACCACACAGTCATTTAAATCAATGGAAGGGTCTTGTTCCAAAATAGTGAGTAGATAATCATAAAGTACTTCAACTTCCCGTTGTTCACTGTGGCAAGCATGCAATGTAATAGAGTCATCATTAGCTAAAATTGGCTGTTTTTGACTTGATGTCTCTAGCTGCAAAGTAGACTGATTTGAAGCATTACTTTGCAACTCTAAAATTGACTGTTGGACAAATCCTAATAAAGATTGTTGCTCATAATCAAAAAAAGCATCGATATCTTGTTTCTGATAATTCTGCAACAGAATTAAATGTTCCCGTCCCAATTTACCCCATGATGCTAATAGTGGATGAGACTCTTGTAACATCATATTTGCAACATTTTCATCAGTAACATATTTATGAACAAAAGAACGATCAACGATATCGCCCCAATATTGCCGACAGGGATTCATAAACATCACATGCACATCAATATGTTGACTTAATGCATTAAACAACTCTAAATAAAGCGGGGGCAGAGAGACAATACCAAAAATAAAAATACGTTTAGGAAGCTGTTTTTTCTGAGCTTTAGTTAACTTTTTATGAGTTAAAATCTCGATAACTTTTTTATGAATATCGGCACGGTGAGACGATAAACCCAATATATTTTGACTATAAGAGACCAGCTCTCGCCATAATATTGCTTGCCACTCTTGAGTACTACCCAGTTCGCTAACCGATTCGCCATTTTTCCATGCATCAATCCAATCAGCTCGGTACACGATATATTGATCAAATAATCCAGCAATACAACTCGCTAACTGATAACGTTTTTGTTCATCATCCAACTCAAAATAGTGGTTGAGAGTGGCAAAACTTGGCATTTTAGCTAAATCAGGTAAAAGAGCCATAATAATCCACACCATAAAATCGGCACTAAATGTGTTGTTTTGAGGTAATTCAGGAAAAAATACGCGATAAATATCCCAAACAAATTGAGTAGGAAATGGATAATGGATATTAGCTGAAATGCCTAACTCTTGTGCTAGCTGAATTTGTAGCCATTGCCCCATTCCTTGACTCTGTACTAAAATCACCTCTTGTTCAAATACAGCATTAAGCGGCTGACGTTTCATCAGTTGTGCTGTTAATGATTTTAATAAATCGAGTTGGTTTGAGTGATAAATGGTAAACATACGTAACCAAGGCAACAAAAAAGATGTTTAAATTATAGAGGATTAATATCAAAATGCCTATTGAGATTAATATTTTGAAAATAACAATTTTGTTTGAGGCAAAATAAACAAGCAGAATAAGAAAATATTCCGCTGAAATCAGCGGAATATAGCATGATTAAAAAGTTATACTTTTTTAAATAAAACAGAACCGTTTGTCCCACCAAAGCCAAATGAGTTACATAATGCATACTCCATATTTTTGACTTGACGAGCAGTATGAGGGACATAATCAAGATCACAACCCACATCTGGATTATCAAGATTAATTGTAGGTGGAATCGCTTGATCGCGTAAAGCAAGAACAGTAAAAATAGATTCGACTGCACCGGCTGCACCCAACAAATGACCAATCATTGATTTAGTTGAGCTAACCATTACTTTATGGCTATTTTCTTTAAAAATCGATTTAACCGCTTGAGTCTCAGCTTTATCACCTGCTGGTGTTGAAGTACCATGCGCGTTGATATAACCAATCTGTTCAGGAGTAATACCAGCGTCGCGAATTGCACATTCCATAGCTAAAGCAGCCCCACTACCATCTTCCGGCGGTGAAGTCATATGATAAGCATCACCACTCATACCAAAACCGACTAATTCAGCATAAATCTTAGCACCACGTTTTTTAGCATGCTCAAACTCTTCTAGAAATAGAATACCAGCACCATCACCTAATACAAATCCATCACGATCTTTATCCCAAGGGCGACTTGCTGCTTTTGGATTGTCATTATTTGTAGATAGTGCTCGAGCAGCTCCAAATCCGCCGATCCCTAAAGGTGTACTGGCTTTTTCACCACCACCAGCAAGCATTGCATCAGCATCACCATAAGCAATCATACGAGCTGCATGACCAATATTGTGAACACCTGATGAACATGCGGTTGCAATCGAAATACTAGGACCTTTTAGACCATAAATAATCGATAAGTGACCCGCTATCATATTAACAATAGTTGATGGCACAAAAAATGGACTAATTTTACGTGGACCACCATTAATCAAAGCACTATGATTTTCTTCAATCAATCCCAATCCACCAATACCGGAACCAATTGCACAACCAATGCGTTTTGCATTTTGTTCAGTAATTTCTATGCCTGCATCTTGCATAGCTTGAATACCCGCTGCGATACCATATTGGATGAAATAATCCATCTTACGCGCATCTTTACGAGTAATATTATAATCTTCGCCATTAAAGTCTTTTACCATGGCTGCAAAACGTGTTGCGAAAGGGGTTGTATCAAAGTGTTCGATAAATTCTACACCGCTTTGACCAGCTAATAATGCCTGCCATGTAGACTCAACTGTATTACCAACTGGAGATATTAGCCCCATTCCAGTAACAACAACTCTGCGTTTAGACATGTTGTTTCTCCTGAAAAGGATAAAAAAGAGAATTGCTCTTATTTTTCATAATAAGATGACTGTGATATTTAAATAAAAACTAGGCGATCATATGACCGCCTAATTTCAGATTTTAGCTAAATCTTATTGATTTGCCGTCACATAGTCAATTGCAGCTTGAACTGTTGTGATTTTTTCAGCTTCTTCATCAGGAATTTCAGTATCAAATTCTTCTTCTAAAGCCATAACTAATTCAACAGTATCAAGAGAGTCAGCACCTAGATCTTCAACAAAAGAAGATTCGTTTTTAACTTCTTCTTCTTTAACACCAAGTTGCTCAACAATAATTTTCTTAACTCGCTCTTCAATAGTACTCATACTCTTTTTTTTCCTATAAATATCGCCAAAATCGGCGGTGATTGTAAGTTTATAAAATGTTGAAAAAGTTGCAACTAAATTTTTCAACCCAACTGTTTACTTTTTGCTCATTCTACCAAAAATTTAGGCTATTTTACACTATTCTAACAAATTAAACCATATACATGCCACCATTGACATGCAAAGTTTCACCTGAAATATATGCGGCATCATCTGATACCAAAAAAGCAACAGCATTAGCAATCTCTTTAGGATCACCTAAACGATTAGCTGGAACCTGTGATAAAATAGCAGCACGTTGATCATCAGTCAGTGCTTTAGTCATATCTGTTTCAATAAAACCAGGAGCTACCACATTAACGGTAATTCCTCGTGAAGCAACTTCTCTCGCTAATGATTTACTAAAACCAATTAAGCCCGCCTTTGCAGCAGCATAATTCGCTTGGCCAGCATTACCCATAGTACCTACAACAGAACCTATTGTAACAATTCGACCATAACGTTTTTTCATCATTGTACGCATTAATGCTTTAGATAAACGAAATACAGATGTTAAGTTTGTATCAAGAATATCTTGCCACTCATCATCCTTCATTCGCATCAATAAATTGTCTCGGGTAATACCTGCATTGTTAACTAAAATATCAATATCACCATATTGTGTTTTGACCGCATCAATCACTGACTCTATTGATTTTTCATCAGTAACATTTAATGCAAATCCTTTACCGTGAGATCCTAAATATTGACTGATAGCCTGAGCGCCATTTTCAGTTGTCGCCGTACCAATAACAATTGCGCCATTTTCAACTAATTTTTCAGCGATTGCTCGACCAATTCCTCGACTTGCGCCAGTAACTAAAGCAATTTTTCCAGATAAATTCATGTTAACCCCTTTGTTATTTAACACTTTCTAGTGCGGTTAATAGTGAAGTAGAATCGTTAACTGCTGAACCAGAGAGTGAGTCAACAATACGCTTAGTTAGTCCAGTTAATACTTTAGCTGGTCCCATTTCAATAAGTACTGATGAGCCATTCTTTGCCATATATTCAACAATTTCAGTCCAGCGAACGGGACTATATAATTGAGCAACTAATGCATCTTTTATCGCTTGTGCGTCATCTTCAATTTTAACATTTACATTATTAATAACTGGATAATTAGGTTTATTAAATACGATATCATCTAATGTTTTTGCTAACTTATCAGCCGCAGGTTTCATTAAAGCACAGTGAGAAGGAACACTTACCGCTAATGGTAAAGCACGTTTTGCACCAGCTTCTTTACATAAAATACCCGCTCTCTCAACAGCTTCTTTATTACCCGCAATAACAACTTGTCCTGGCGAGTTAAAATTGACCGGTGATACAACTTGTCCCTGTGTAGCTTCTTGACAAGCTTTAACTATCGAATCGTTATCCAAACCAATAATTGCATACATAGCACCTGTACCGACTGGAACCGCTTCTTGCATTAGTTTACCGCGTAATTCAACTAATTTAATCGCATCTTTAAAATCAATAACCCCAGCACATACTAAAGCTGAGTACTCACCTAAACTGTGGCCAGCCATGAACTGTGGTTTAGCACCATTTTCTTGTTGCCAAACACGAAAAACAGCAACTGAGGCCGCAAGCAATGCTGGCTGAGTAATCCAAGTCTTATTTAATTCTTCAGCTGGGCCATCTTGCACGAGTTGCCACAAATCATAGCCTAGAACTGATGATGCTTCAGCAAATGTGTCTTTTACTACACAATATTTTTCACCTAATTCATTAAGCATTCCAACTGATTGTGAGCCTTGTCCTGGAAATACCATTGCAAACTGAGTCATGAATATACCTTTTTACTTTTAATCATCAATGGAGATAAGAGCAAATGCCCTCGCTCCCTATTTCATATTAGAATCGAACTAAAATCGATCCCCAAACAAAACCACCACCAAATGCTTCTAATAGTAATAATTGATCACGCTTAACTCGTCCATCACGAACACCAATGTCTAATGCACAAGGAACCGATGCAGCAGATGTATTGCCTTGCTTATCAAGAGTGACAATCACTTTACTCATATCCATATCTAAACGTTTTGCTGTTGCAGATATAATACGTAAATTAGCTTGATGAGGAATAAGCCAATCCAAATGTGATTTATCAATATTATTTTCTATCAACATTTCATCAACAAGATTTGATAACTCACGCACAGCTACTTTGAATACATCATTACCTTGCATCGTCATATAAACGGGATCATTCATATTACGGCGATCAACATAAGGATATTTTAATAAATCACCATAACGACCATCAGAATGTAAATGGCTAGCAATAATTCCTGGTTGCTCGGATGCCCCAACAACAACTGCACCAGCACCATCACCAAAAATGATAATAGTACTACGATCCTCAGGATCAACCCCACGAGTGAGCATGTCAGCGCCAATCACTAAAGCATGTTTAACTGCACCTGTTTTTACATATTTATCAGCAATATCAAGCGCATAAATAAAACCAGAGCATGCAGCTGAAACGTCAAACGCAATTAAGTCAGGTAGATCCAGTTTTGCTTGTAATTCTGTCGCAGTACTTGGAAATGCATTCACTGATGTCGCTGTTGCAACAACAATTAGACCGATATCATTTTTATCGATACCAGCCATTTCAATAGCATTAATAGCAGCTTCATAGGCCATTGACGTAACTGTTTCATCTGGCGCAGCAATACGTCTTTCTTTTATCCCGGTACGAGTTGTTATCCATTCATCACTCGTATCAACCATTTTTTCAAGATCAGCATTAGTTCTGATTTGTTTTGGAAGATAACTTCCTGTGCCTAAAATTTTTGTATACATTAGTTATTTTCACTCTTTGGTAATGCGGAAGAAAGGCTTTTTGCAATTCTTTCAGGTATATTATTTTTAATCGCTAATATTGCTTGCTCAATTGCAGCAAAAAATGATTTTTGATTTGCACTTCCATGGCTTTTAATCACTATACTTTGCAAACCAAGCAGGCAAGCTCCATTATAATGGCTTGGATCTAAATGACCAAAATTTTTCGTCATCTTTTTCTGGATCCAATGACCGATCAATTTCATCAAGATTGAACGCCTTTTTGCCATTAGTTGTGTTGAGGATAAGAAAATCTGAATTAAACCTTCAACAGTCTTCAGTGTAACGTTACCAACAAAACCATCACAAACTAATACATCAGCTTTACCGGTAAGAATATCATTACCTTCTAGATAACCAATAAAATTAATATTATTATCAGCTTTTAGAATACTAGCTGCTACACGTATGCGATCAACGCCCTTAATATCTTCTTCGCCAATATTGAGCAAAGCAACTCTCGGGTTATCAATATTTAGCATCGTCCGCGCTAAAATATCGCCCATTAAAGCAAATTGCACTAGCATATCACTGTTACATTCCGCATTAGCTCCCAAATCAAGCACAACTGTATGTCGGTGATTTAAGGCGGGTAATATTGCTACTAATGCAGGGCGTTCAATACCATCAATTGAATGTAATAACAACTTAGATAATCCCATCAAAGCCCCTGTATTTCCAGCGCTGACACAAGCTTGAGCTTTATGTTGTTTGACTAAATCTAAAGCAACGCGCATAGAAGATCCTTGGCTATGTCGAATAGCCAAAGAAGGCCTCATATCATTTGCTATAACAGCGGTAGATTCAACAACGCTTATACGCGAATAATTTTTAGGCAACAGAGGTACGATTCTAGCTGGATCTCCAACCAAAATAATATGTAGATTAGGATAACTATCTAAT
This sequence comes from Orbaceae bacterium BiB, assembly GCA_036251205.1. Classification (NCBI taxonomy): domain Bacteria; kingdom Pseudomonadati; phylum Pseudomonadota; class Gammaproteobacteria; order Orbales; family Orbaceae; genus Orbus; species Orbus mooreae. Next base: position 1,455,967 of record CP133958.1, read on the forward strand.
GCTTGCAGAGCAGCAGGAACAACAACGCGAGGACCATAGTCCCCGCTCATAGCATCTAACGCAACGGTTAGATTGTCCAAAATATCATCCAAATATCAGGTAATTATTTAATAATAACCTTACGACCGCGATAATAACCATCAGCGGTTACATGATGACGTAAATGGGTTTTTCCTGATTCATCAACTGAAATATTTGCTACAGTTAATGCATCATGAGCACGACGCATACCACGTTTTGCTCTAGTTTTTCGATTCTGTTGAACGGCCATGGACTAACTCCTCTTCTTTAAGGCTTATTTTTCAAACTGGCTAAAATTGCAAATGGATTGGGTTTTTCATCCTCAACAGGAATCTGACCAAATACCAAATCTGCTTCCGACACTTCACAGTGCTGACTATCATGTACCGGCGCAATCGGTAAAGCGAGAATAATTTCATCTTCAACCAATGCAAGCATATCTACTTCACCAAACTCATTAACAAGAGCGGGCTCATAGTGCTCCGGTAGTGCCTCTGCTTGAGCATCGCTCTTGACAGGGCTAAACTTATTTTTAACATGAATAAACATATCAAATGGTTGCTGACAACGTTGACAAATTAATGTCACTGTTACCTTTGCATCAACTGTAATGACACAAAGACGCTGTTCATCAATATTAAATGATAAGTTACATTCAATATTACTATTTACACTTTCAACTGACTCAGCCAAACGACTCGCATTTTTAGCTGGATAATACCCAGAGTAATCTAATCGCTTCTGAGCGGTTTTGATTGGGTCAATTGTTAAAGGCAATCTATTTTCCATAAGGCGCGCATCTTACCGTTAAATCCCATTTTCGTCAATGGGATTATCACTATTTATTCAATTTGAATTAACTGAATTTAAGTCAAGAAACCAGTCAACTCAGGTTTTATACCATTAATATGATCTAATGTACTCTATAATAAATACTATTCAGAATAAGTAAAAATGGTTGTAACTAATCTAACTCCTGACACTTTACTCGCAATATCAGCCGCTAATCGGCCATCAGTTGGCGTAACAATCCCTAATAAAAAGACTTCGCCATTTTCAGTAATAACTTTAATATCACGAGCCTTTGTGTCTTTATTAGCAACCAGAGCTGATTTAACTTTTGTTGTAATCCAAGCATCATCAGTTATAGTAAGCGCCCCCACCGTATCACTAATACGCATCTGATTATAGAGTTTCTTCACACCATCTACGCTTTCCACAATAGATACAGCTTTATCAATGACCGCTTGAGAAGCTGCTTGTCCTGTTAATAATACATTACCATTATAAGAAGAGGCAACCACGCGAGAACCCTTGAAATAATCCCCTTCATCTTTTAATTTAATACCAATTTTAGAGTCAAGAGTAGTATCATCGACTTGAGTTCCAGTTGTTCTTGGATCGGTGGCCACTTTTGTCGCACCCGCTCCCATACCGACTACAGCTGCAACACAACCTTGTAACATTACCGAGCTTGATATAATAGCAGCAATCAATACAATTTTTTTCATCAATTCATTCCTTGTTTAACGTGTTTATTCGACAAATATCTTAATAACTGTCTCGGTGAATAAAAAGTTTATTTTCAATTAATTGGCACAAACAGTTTAAAATAATTAACTGCATTTCACTTATTGTTCTTTCTTTATCTGATGGTATTCGAATTTCAATATCATTTCGCCCAAGCAACCCAACAACAGCTCCCCCATCGCCACCCGATAACACGATAATAGAGAGATCTTTTATTACCGCCTCTTGAACAGCATGTATAATAGACTTCTCATTACCAGTAGGAGATAAAACAATCAGAATATCCCCCTGGACAGCTAACGCCTGAATTTGTTTAGCATAAATATCGTGGAATTGATTATAATGATTGGCAATTGAACTAATCAAAATATTATCAGCGACAAGAGAAACTGCTGGTAGATTAGGTCTTTCAATATCAATACCACTAACAAGTTGGGCAGTAAAACTTTGTGCATTTGCAGCCGAGAGACTGTTACCACAAGTTAATACTTTATTGCCATTTAATAAAGCATTAATCATAATACTAGCCGCTTGTTCAATAGGTTCACTTAATGCTTCTGTCATTACAATCTGTGCTTGAATACTTTCCGTAAAATAATTTTTGATTATATTTTGCATATTTCAATATCCGAATATGTTTCGCTCATTATCCATAATTAATTAGTGACAAAATGCATTTTTTATCCAAATAGACTCTTTGCCCGTAATAGCAAACACATCGAAGCGAAATTCACTGGTTTCAATATCTATTTTTTTCTGCTGCATCCAATTATAAGCTGCTTTAATTACTTTGTACTGTTTTGCTGTTGTAACCGTTGATTGCGCATCACCATACGATGCATTTTTACGGTAACGTACTTCGACAAAAACTAGACACTCATCATCTTGCATGATCAAATCAACTTCACCTAATTTTGATATGCTATTTTGAGCAATAAGCAGTAATCCTTGTTTAGTTAAAAAGGCACAGGCATGTTCCTCATAGAACTTGCCCAATTGTCTCTTATTTTCCATTATTGGACAATAACATCCTGACCATTTAAATACTGTTGCCATGTCAATGCACGAGTAATTTCACAATTTTGAGCAACAGATAACATTCCAGTCATACCATTTAACACATCGATTTGATGCGATTTTAACTGATTGAAACGATTCGCAAGCTGCCAGGCATCAAATCCCATTGCATATAAACGAACTAACGAATAATCATCTTTAATGTAGTTAGGTAACTGCTCCATTAAAGAAGACTGAGTCAAAATAAATGGAATATCGCTAAATTGGAGCTGATCCATATCATAACGGTAGTCTTGTGTTGTATCTGCAATATTACTTCTGGAGCTAGCATAAAGTGTTGGAATAATTTTAACTAAAGCAACCGGATCACCTTTTCTATCTAATACTGGAGAACCTTGAGCATCTAATTGTACTTTATTTGATTTCATATCTAACATTGATTTAATTAATGCTAACTCATCATGAGATGCATAAATATAAATAGCATCAAATTGTGGATTAGCACTATCCGATGATGATTTCATACCAGAAACCATGATAGATAATAAATCATTCTGGTTTGATACTATAGTGGAATCAGGCACTAAAGTACCTTCTAATTCAATACCAACACCTGAATTTATTTTAGTTTTTAGTTGCGTTTCTGATTCGAAATATTGAACATAAACATCACGTTGTGATGGATTATCCTGTCGCCAATGCTCAGCAAAGCTCTTTGCGACTCTATCTCCTAAATCATTTTTAGGAACAATTAACAAAGGCTTTGTCTTATTCTGATGATAGATATGGCTAGCTGCATCTGCGGCTTCATCTTCAGGAGATAAAGCAAAGAAACAGATCTGTGAATTATTATTTACCAAATCAGTACTATCAATTTTATTCAATGCCAATACAGGGATCGTTGGAGACAACTTCATTATAGCTAAAACATCTTGTTTTAATAATGGTCCAACAATTAGCTCTGCACCTTGTTGTTCCGCTTGTTTCACTAACGAATCGAGTGAAGCACTACTTGTATCATATATGGCAATATTTTGTTGTGGCTCCTGCGAGTAAAATTTACTAGCATCAGAGTAACCTAGTCGAATAGTATCACTAAACACTTTAGATGAACCACTTAGGGGTAAGAATAACGCAACGGTTTTTTTACTAGAATCATCTGGTAAACGATATTTATCACCATAAATATTTCTTGGTAAATAAAGTGCAGCTGGATGGTTTGTATATTGCATTTGCCATTCACTAACTGCATTTTTAAGTAAATTAAATTGTGCTTCTTCTTTAGACGCTATAGACGATGAATCATCTTCAGGAGTAATCGGATAGATATTAGAGTTATTTCTATAAGTATAGATTAAATCAACCCAGCCTTGTAATACGGGTTCATTAACATAGACTAAAATACTATTTACTGATGATTCATCCAAACCGGTTAGAAAATTCCAAGTTTCATTAATCACATTATGTCGTTGTTCTGTTGTGCCATATTTTTCTAAGGCAATATAATCACGAATTTGTGCATTAATATCATTCTTTTGCTTATCTAAGCCAATCTTAGCTCGATAATAGCGAATACTATCACTTTCATTTAATCCACTTACGGATAACTGACTTAAGTCAAAGCTCTGCCCTGTTTGAGCGGCATATTCAGCTTGTAACAAAAGACTCTCTTTTTGCTGAGATTGATTCAATCCATTAGGTAATTGAATAATTAATTGTTCCGCCTGTTGTGCCTTACCTTCTACTAGTAACGCTCTAATCGCCAATAGCTGCCAATCAATTTTCTCGTTGCCTGATGCGCCGGAATATTGAGATAAATAATATTGAGAATTTTTAGCTTCATCAAAACCGATTTGTTTTGATACATTCGCTGGACACCCTACAAGTAATCCAACAAAGATAGAAATAAAAGCAATCTTAAAAAAAGCTTGCCAAAATATCTGTAATCTGGCAAAAAAGGTTGATATCATCATTATATGCTCTCATCTATTTTATAAATATAATAAATTACGTATTAAACAGTATTAAACTATCCATCATCAATTTGTTAAATAAAACTCACCGTGTAGATATCATATAAACATACACGAATGAGGAATATATTTGACTAGTTATCCCCAAATACGCTGTACATGAACCGTAATTTCCTCACGATCATGATAAAGTTGTTTAGCTTGGATCTGCACATTAATTTTATTTTCTTTTAACTCATCATCCAACATCTGAAGATTTTGTTTTACTTCCTCATATCTCTTTTTCATTGGTAATTTTAGATTAAAAATTGTTTCTCTACACCAACCGTTAATTAACCAATCGGCAATCAACATTCTTACTTTAGTCGGTTTTTCTACCATATCACAAACTAACCAATAGATATTATGCTTTTTAGGCCTAAATTTAAAACCATCTTCTTGATAATGCTTAACCTGTCCTGTTGCCATTAACTTTTCGTTCATTTGCCCATTATCAATAGCATAAACCATCATACTGCGTTTAACTAATTGATAGGTCCAACCACCTGGGCAAGCACCAATATCAACGGCATTAAGACCACCTCTTAATCGCTCATCCCACTCTTCGTAGGGAATAAACACATTGAAAGCCTCTTCCAGCTTTAATGTAGAACGGCTTGGTGCATCAGCAGGAAATTTTAAACGGGGAATTCCCATATAAAAAGGAGAATTGTTATTACTATATGAGTAACCAACAAAGCAGCTATTACCATCAATAAATAAGAGATGAATAACCGGTTTTAATGGATTTTCTACTTTCAATAATAAACGTTTATCCCGTAAAGCTTGTCTTAATGGTACGGTAAACTTACGACAAAAATTAGCTAACTCTTTACCGGTGTTTGTGTCAGCAACTTCAACACGTAGAGAGCCAAATTTGATAGCACATCCGTCAAGCGTTTCTAATATAGGAGTAATTCGATCTTTCACCGGTAAATCAGTCAGTAATGAGCCAGCAACAAACATCTGTCTTGCAAAGATTAAGGTTCGAAAATTAAGCAAAGTAATAAGCTTCTCTGCTTCACCTTCCTGATAACACTCAAACTCAACATAACCATTTTGGTCTTTAACTTTTGCAAAACCAAAAATAGAGAGTTCAGCTGCTTTATCTGTAATTTCTGCTGCACACTCTTTTTCAAAACCAGAACGACAATATAGGATAATACGATTAAATTTTTGCATTTACTGTATGATATATAGGTTATAAAAACTAGACTAAGTATATAGGATAAACCTATATACTTAAATAGGTGAAATTAAATTGCAACCGGAGCTTTGATTGGAGTATGAGGATCATACCCTTCAATCTCAAAATCTTCAAAAACATAATCAAAAATTGTTGGAGGTTTGCGTTTTATAACTAATTTAGGTAGTTTTTTAGGTTCACGGCTTAGTTGTAAATGAGTCTGTTCCATATGGTTAGAATATAAGTGAGTATCTCCACCAGTCCAGACAAAATCGCCAACCTCTAAATCACACTGTTGTGCAATCATGTGTACTAGCAGAGAGTAGCTCGCAATATTAAAAGGTAGCCCCAAAAAGACATCACAAGAACGTTGATAAAGTTGACAAGATAATTTACCTTCGGCCACATAAAATTGGAAAAAAGCATGACAAGGTGCTAATGCCATTTGCTCTAACTCACCAACATTCCAAGCAGATACAATCATTCTACGAGAATCAGGATCTTTTTTAATCTGTTCAATTAATTGACTGATTTGGTCAATTTGTCGCCCATCAGCAGCGCCCCAAGCACGCCATTGTTTACCGTAAACGGGACCTAAATCACCATTCTCATCCGCCCATTCATCCCAAATTGATACTTTATTATCTTTCAAATATTGAATATTCGTATCACCTTTCAAAAACCAAAGTAATTCATGAATAATCGATCTTAAATGACATTTTTTAGTGGTAACTAACGGAAAACCATCTTGTAGATTAAAACGCATTTGATGACCAAAAATAGACAATGTTCCAGTACCCGTACGATCTGACTTTGATTTACCTTCATCTAAAATTTTCTGCATAAGTGCTAAATACTGTTTCATTACATA